>NZ_JBPWBC010000019.1:0-67006 GCF_051776965.1 Bacillus cereus group sp. BceL220
TTATACTAATACGCTTGATAGAAATACGATTAATGCTGTTAATACTACCGCTCCACTTGCTGATCCTACGAAGTCACCTTTTGTTACTTGTAATACTTGCTCTTTCATATCTTTCATTCTCCCTTCTTTTTCTTTTGTTACAAAGTTTCTATTATACTAATACGCTTGATAGAAATACGATTAATGCTGTTAATACTACCGCTCCACTTGCTGATCCTACGAAGTCACCTTTTGTTACTTGTAATACTTGCTCTTTCATATCATTTATCCTCCCTTTTCATAAGTTATCTATATGTAATTTCTAAGAAATGTTTATTTCATAGTTTTTATGTTAACGTTACATTAAATTTGATAACGTAACGTTTGTAACATTAATGTAACATAACTATTGTTACGTTGCAATATAATAACGTGAAATTTATTACACTTTTTTTACGTTTTTTTATAATAATCCCTGAAAACCTTTATTTAATGCGATTTTCACTAAACTCACGTTTGTAACATTCGTGTAATATTACAGTCATAAAGTGAAATATAGTCATCCTCCTCTCTATTTTTGTTACAAACAGTTTATTTAGTGACACTAAACCTATCTAATCTTTACTTACTTTTAATATGAGATAAAATACCGTCTTTCCAAGATAAGTTTATATGTTTCCTCTATATAACTATGTATAATAAAAACAAAGAGGTGGTCATTTTGAAATTAATCGCATTAGATATGGATGGTACACTACTATCATCTAATCTTGAAATCTCCAAAGAAAACCTACAAGCAATCCAAACTGCACAAGAAGCTGGTCATATTGTAATGATTTGTTCTGGTCGTGCGAAAGAGGATGCTTTAAAGCTATTGGAAGAATATAAATTATCTCTTCCAGTCGGAGCAAGCAATGGGGCTATTGTTTATGTGGATGGAAAAGTAATTAACTCTCGTTGTATACAAAACGACAAAGTGTACAAACTTGCAAAATTACTAGAATCTGAAGGTTTCCCATATAAGCTATATACGAATAAAGGCGTTTATTCTCCATATACATGGCAAGATCAAGTGATGCAAGCGTTCGAAGAAAATAAGCATGCGCTCGATGTTACATTAGAGGAGCTTGAACGAATTACAGAAAAGCAAAAAAAATCAAACCTAATTACTGATTTCAAAAAAATAGAAGATGTTGTAAATAACCAAGAACTAGAAATATCTAAATTCTTCATTTCAACATTTAATGCAGCGCATCGCGCACAGCTATTAAGCGTGTTACAAGAAGACGCTGATATTATGGTTACAGCATCAGCTCCTACTAACTTAGAAATTATGGATAAGAATGGACATAAAGGAAACGGGCTACAGCAGATGGCAGCTCATTTTAATATCCCTATTGAAGATACAGTTGCTATTGGTGATAATTTTAATGATGTACCAATGCTAGAAGTAGCAGGCTTATCTGTTGCAATGGGCAACGCTGAAGAAGATGTAAAAAAACTATGTGATGTTGTAACACTAACAAACAATGAACATGGTGTTGCTCATGCAATCGAGCAATTTGTATTGAAACAAACTTCATCTAGTAAATAAAAAAAGGACTCTTTCAAATTGAAAGAGTCCTTTTTTTATACATGATGACAAGAAACAAAATGATTATCACCAACATTACGAAATTCTGGTATTGTTTTTTTACAAACATCTGTTGCAAACGGGCAACGTGTATGAAAACGACAACCCGAAGGTGGACTTGCTGGACTTGGAATATCCCCTTCTAGTATAATTCGCTCTCGCTTCACTGTTGGATCCGGTATTGGAACAGCTGATAACAATGCTTTTGTATACGGATGTAGCGGATTGGTAAATAACTCATCACGCGGCGCCGTCTCCACAATTGTACCTAAATACATAATTCCGATTTTCGTACATAAATGTTCTACTACACTCAAATCATGTGAAATGAATAAATAAGATAATCCCTTTTTCTCCTGTAACTCACTAAATAAATTAATAATTTGTGCTTGGATAGATACATCTAGTGCCGCCACAGGTTCATCAGCTACAATGAATTCTGGATTTAATACCATAGCCCTTGCTATTACGATACGCTGACGTTGTCCACCAGAAAACTCATGGGGATACCGGTCAATATGATAAGGAGCTAAGCCACATAACTCCAATACTTCAATTACCTTTTCACGAACATTTTCTTTCGTCGCTAATCCGTGGGCCAACATCGGCTCTCCAAGCGCTTCACCAATTCTCATTCTCGGATTTAATGAGCTAAATGGATCTTGGAAAACGAGCTGCATATTAGGGCGATGTTTTCTCAATTCATCCTTGGATAAAGAATGAACATCTTTCCCTTTAAACTTCACTTCCCCCTCCGTTTTTTGAACGAGACGTAAAATTGTTTTTCCTATCGTTGTTTTTCCGCTCCCTGATTCGCCAACGAGACCAAACACTTCACCTTTATTAATAGTAAAACTTACTCCATCAACTGCTTTTACATGCCCGATCGTTCTACTAAATATGCCACCTTTAATTGGAAAATATGTCTTTAGGTTTTTCACCTCTAATAATGGTTCACTCATTGTTCCGCACGCTCCTCATATAACCAGCAAGCTACTTTATGATTTTCATCATTTACATTTAGATTTGGGGCTTCTTTTTCACATATTTCCATACAATGCTCACAACGCCCACTAAAGTAGCAAAACTCACCTAAACCAACTAAATTCGGAACTTGCCCTGGAATAGAATATAGTTTATCTATTCGTTTTCCCATTACTGGTTTTGATTTCAACAATCCTTTCGTATAAGGGTGTTTTGGATTTTGGAATATCTCTCGTACTGGAGCTTCTTCAATAACTTTCCCGCCATACATAACGACAACGTAATCAGCCATTTCTGCTACGACACCTAAATCATGTGTAATTAATAAGATCGACGTTTTAAATTCTTCTTTCACTTGTCTTAGTAAATCCAATATTTGAGCTTGAATCGTAACATCAAGAGCTGTTGTTGGTTCATCTGCAATTAATAACTTAGGATTACAACTAAGCGCAACAGCAATCATAATACGTTGTAACATCCCGCCGCTCAATTCATGCGGATAAGAATGAACAATTTCATTAGCACGGGCTATGCCAACTTTACGAATTAACTCAATTGCTTTCTTATACGCTTCATTTTTACTAAGTAATTCATGCTCCCTTAGCGTTTCTACAATTTGCTCACCTACAGTGAAGACCGGATTTAGCGATGTCATCGGTTCTTGGAAAATCATCGCAATATCATTGCCTCGTAAACTACGAAGTTCTTTCTCTTTCATTCCTAAAAGACTTTTTCCTTCATATAAAATGTCTCCACCTACTACACTGCCAGATTCAGCAATAAGCCCCATAATAGATAAAGCCGTTACACTCTTCCCGCAACCTGATTCTCCTACTACACAAACCGTTTCACCTTCTCGAACAGCAAAGCTAACATGGTTTACAGCCTTCACTGTCCCTTCCTCCGTTTGAAAGTGTGTTTGTAAGTCTTTTAGCTCTACTACCGCTCTACTCATACCTTCTCACCTACCGTCTCATCTTTGGATCTAACGCATCACGAAGTGCATCACCAAGTAAATTAATTGATACAACTGTTATAAAGATTGCAAAGCCAGGCGGAATCCATAACCACGGACGCTTTTGGAAATCAATTAATGAGTTAGCTGCGCTAATCATGTTCCCCCATGATGGCGTAGGTGGGACGACGCCGAGACCTAAGTAACTTAGTGCGGACTCACTTAAAATAGATCCAGCCACACCTAGAGTTGCTACAACAATAAGTAACGGAAAGACGTTAGGAATTAGATGATGAATGATTTTCCGAGAATCTTTTAATCCTAATACATCTGCCGCTTGCATAAAGGCTTGCTCCCGCAATGTTAAAATTTGTCCCCTCACAAGACGGGCAAGTCCTGGCCATCCTACTAAACTTAAAATAATCATTACAACATATAAACGGTACTCCGATGGTAATTTCCATTCTGATAAAATTGCTCCCATTATAATAAGTAGTGGTAATCCTGGAATGGACATTAACACATCTGCAACACGCATAATTAAATGATCTACAACTCCTCGATAAAAACCAGCAATTGCTCCTAATAGAGCTCCTAGTATAACGGATAGTAGCATCGACGCTAAACCGATTGTTAATGAAATACGCCCTGCTTGCATAAGTCTAGTTAAAATATCCCGTCCCAACTGGTCTGTCCCAAGCCAATGTGACAGGCTGGGTGGTTTATTAATTTGTGTTACTTGTACTTTCCCATCAGCATACGGTGAAAAGATTGGACCAATAAAACTAAATAAAAACATAAATATTAAAACGTATAAGCCACACAGTGCCATCTTATTTTTCTTGATTTTTTTATACGCTTGGCGCCATGGTGATGATTCATTTCTCTTTTTCCGTTCTTTCTTTTTCTCTATTATAGGTGTAATAGTCTCCATATCTTTCCCCCCTTACTTCAATCGAATTCTTGGATCAACAAACGCATAGACAATATCAGCTAAGAAATTAGCCATAATTGTTAAACAAGAAAGAAACATTGTAAAGGCCATTAATACCGTATAATCACGAAAGTTTAATGCTTCTAATTGAATACTCCCAATCCCTGGCCAATTAAAAATCTGTTCAATAATAATGGCTCCTGAAAATAAACCCGGTAATTCAAAAGCGAGTAATGTAATTGCTGGCAAAATTGCATTTTTCAATGCATGTTTATAAATAACGGTTCTTTCTTTTAAACCTTTTGCACGAGCAGTACGAATATAATCTTGCCTAATAACATCCAACATGCCCGTTCTAAAATAGCGTGTTAACGATCCTACACCAAGAAGCGTTAAAATAAATACAGGTAGAATCATATGACGTAATACTTCTAATATGTATGCTATCCCTGTTGAGTTACTCCCAATATCAATCATGCCACCAATAGGTAATAACTTTAAATCAACTGCTAATAATTTAATTAAAAATAGTCCGATAAAGAATGATGGAAATGACATTGCTGCAAAGACACCGATTGTTACCAATCTATCAAACCAAGAATGCTGCTTTGTTGCAGAAATAACCCCAATAATAAGAGCAATAATCCAAGTGAAAAATAAAGCTGCAGCAGCAACAATAAATGTATTCCAAATGAATTTATTAAGTAATGAAGTTACCGGTTCTTGGTACTGTAAAGAAAATCCAAAATCACCATGCAAAGCATTCACTAGCCAATGAAAATACCTTTCAATAATCGGTTTATTTAAACCGTACAACTCTCTTAATTCTTGAGCTCTCTCTGGTGTTAATTTTGGATTTGAATCGATATAATCACCCGGTAAGAGTGCAAATAAGAAAAAGATAATAATAGACGTACCAAACAATGTAGGAATCATTTGTAGAAACCTACGAATGATATATGTTTTCACCTTTTGTCTCCCCAATCCTATTTACTTAAAAATAGAAGAACATTTTTTCAAAACAGCTACCATTCCATTGCTGTGTGAAAAAACGTCTTCTATTATTTAGGTCAACCCTTATTGTTCAATAGATAACACTGGTAAGTTGGAACTGATGCTATCGTACTTTTCTGGATCAATTCCTTTTATACGTGCATTATGAGCATAAAGTAGTTTACGATAGTTTAATAAAATAACTGGTGGATCATCACTTAACTCTTTATACAGCTCTTTATAAATCGCTTTACGTTTTTCAATATCTGTCGTTCCTATACCTTTTACAATCAAATCATCTACTTTCGGATTATTATAACCCGTATCACTTTTTGGATTAGTTGATAAGTACTCACTTACAACTTCACTTGGATCACTAATTCCTGGTGTTGAAACTGCCGCTAAATCGTAGTCACCTTTTCCTACTTTTGAAAGCATCGTATTAAAGTCCATCAACTCTGGATTTAATTCAACACCAATTTCTTTGTAACTTTCTTTTGCAATTGGAATAAAGATATCATTTGTTTTACCTGTATTTGATGCGTAGTATGTTAATTTTAATTTTTGACCATCTTTTTCACGAACCCCGTCAGAACCTACTTTCCAACCAGCCTCATCCAATAATTTTTTAGCCTTTTCTACGTCGTGCGGATATTTATTAATACCTTCTTCTGTATATGCCCATGAAACTGGAGCAATTGGTACGTTAGCGACAGAGCCATAGCCTTGTAAAGCTGTATCCACATACTTCTTACGGTCTAATCCATAAGTAAGTGCTTGGCGTACCTTTTTATCTTTCAAATACGACTTCTTATTATTTACATAGATATAAGCAATATCACTTGATGATTCAAGATTAATATTTGCAAACTCCAATCCTTTTAATTGGTCTATATTTTCAGGGTTCGCTCTAAATCCACTATAGTCCAGTTCACCTGTTTGGAATAATTGGAATCCAGTATCACCTGATGTGATTTTGTAAATAAAGTTTTTAATTTTTGGTTTACCTGCATAATAATTTTCGTTAGCAACAAAGCGGACTTCTTGACCTGGAACATATTTTTCAAATTTATATGGACCCGCTGCAATTGGTTGCCCATATAATGCTTTTAAATAGTCTAAACTTGTATTTTGTTTATAATCTTTTCCATAATAAGCTTTTGATAGCACTGGGCCACCTAAATTCGTTAGCGCCTGTGAATTAACTTTTTCAGTTGTAATTTTAATTGTCTGTGGATCAACAACTTGGATTCCTTCAATAGAAGTTGCTTTTCCTTCTTTATATTCTTTCCCACCTTTAACAGCATACTGAGCAATATCCAATCCACCTTCATACGCTTTATCATGAAGTAGTGTTAATGTAAATGCTACATCATCCGCTGTTAGAGGCGACCCATCACTAAATTTTAAATTTTTACGTAAATGGAATGTATATGTTAACTGGTCAGCAGAAATATCCCATTTTTCTGCAAGATCCGGAACAGGTTTACTTTGTTTGTCTGTTGTTACTAATGAAGCAAAAATAACCGACGTTACATTTCCATCCCAACCATTATCTTGGAAATACGGAAGGAAAACTCCCCCTGGCTTAGAAATGGCTGTAATGAAAGTATCTTTTCGTTGATTTGCTTTCTCTGGACTTTTCTTTTTATCTGTAGCTGGAATTGATTCAATCTTAGAATCTTTTAAATCCTGCTTTTTTACTGGTTCTGTAGAAGCCGTATCCTCCTGTCCCCCACAAGCAGATAACACAAGCGAACTACTAAGTAATACTGAAAATACACCAGCCCATTTTTTTGTCTTTTTCTTCATTGTCCCCACCCTAACTGTTTAATAGTTATACCCTTTGAACTTATTAGCTTATGTATGCCTCCCACAGCACATTTATAGCCAATCGGAAAAGTCGGTTTTAATCAGAAAAAAATAGATGTTTTTGAGGGGTAACAATCTTATTCCGACCTTTCCGGTAGACTTTATGGTTATTAGCTTATATCGTTCAGTATATTTTGTCAATTCTTTCTAAATAAATATTTTGAGAATTTTTCCAAAATTATCACTCTATTCTTATACTTTAAGAAAACTCAGCTATAATTCGTATTAAAAACTTAAAAATCTACTTCTATTTCTTCAGCATGAAACATAGAATACTAATAACCAATTACCAAAAAGGGGGCGAAAATATGGACAACCTATTCCAATACGTCCTGCACTACGTATTATTAACAATTATGATAGTCGGGGCGCTATTACTATTCCCGTTCTTCCCAAAGTTCGTCCTCTTTTTAGCTTTTTTTATCATGCTCGGGATCGCTATTATAATTTCAACAAGAGAAGATGCCACGCAGAAAGAGAGCAGAGTTCAGCGCGTAAAGCTGTAACTTTGCTCTCTTTTCGTTTTCAATCACTAGTCTCTGTTACACATATTTATCCCGCTATTTGCCGGGCAGTAACCCCCCCACTGATTAAAGTTTCACTTTATCTCTCGGGAAATAATTAGCCTTTGTTTTTGTGATTACTCCTATTGAAAGGCCACTAATGACATTTATTTTTCACCTTATCATTTCATACGCTTCACAAGCTATGCAAATTGAGGAACACGGATTTATCTAAGTTACTGTTTCACGTGAAACACATCGCTTCATTTAATCTTTAAAGCAAAATATCATTATGAAAAAGCCACTTCCTCCAACAAAACTGAAAGGAAGTGGCTTTCTACTCTTTACTCCACAATATTCTCTAACTCACTATATAACTTCGCTCGTAACAACTCTTTCATCGTTTTTTCCTCATATAATTTTTCAAGTCTTTCAACATCAGCTACATGTTCCATTTCACATTCTATTGCATATATATCTTCTTCTACATGCATTAACTCATTTTCAATCTCTTCAAGATTCCTAGCTTTTTTCTCTTTTACTGGAACCATTTCAACACTCTTTCTCCCTTGGCGTTTTTGCTTTATTACTTGCTTCTCAAGCTTTTCTTCCCATTTTTGACGAGCCCATGCATAGTTTCCTGCAAACTCAAATAATTTACATTCATCAATCCAGTACGTCTTTTCAAATAACTTATTTAAAAAAGAACGATCATGTGAAACAGCTAGGATTGTTCCATTATATTGCTCAAGGGCTTCCTCTAAAACTTCCCTTGATTCAATATCAAGATGGTTTGTCGGCTCATCTAGAATTAGAAAATTGATGTCTTGATACATAAGTTGCGCAAGTCTTAACCTCATTTTTTCTCCACCGCTCAGTTGCGTTACTTTCTTAAATACTGCTGGACCATAAAATAAAAACTTAGCCAATATATGTCTTGCTTCTCCTTCTGTTACAGCTACATACTCTCTAAACGCTTCCAATACATTACTCTTCACATTTCCATACGTATGCTGTGATAAATAACCAATCTTGACACTACTACCAATTCGAATTTCACCAACGTCTGGATTTATTTCTTTTAATAGTAGTTTTAATAATGTAGTCTTTCCTGTACCATTACGACCAACGATAGCCGCACGCTCTTGAAAACGAACATGTAAATTCGCTTGTTCAAATAAAGGTCGGCCAGCAAAACCTTTACTCACTTCTTTCATTACAACAACATCTTTCCCGCTTCTCTCTTGCCCTTCAAACTGAAGACCCATCTGTTTTCGTTCTAAAATTGGCCTCTTTAATTTCTCTATACGTTCTAACGCACGTTCCATATTTCTCGCTCTTTTATGCAATCCTTCATTCGGAGGGTTCGCTTGATTTGCCCATTCACGTAGACGCTTAATTGCTTCTTTCATTTTCTTTATTTTCTTTTGTTGCTCCTGATAAGCTTGAAACTCTTGAAGTAATCTTTCTTCCTTCTCCTCAACGAACTGAGAATAATTCGTATGGTACACGTGAATCTCTCCATCTTCCAAATCAAAAATTTTCGTTACAACTTCATCAAGGAAATAGCGATCATGTGAAATAACCATAACTGTTCCAGTGTATTCTTTTAAAAATTGCTCTAACCATTCAACTGCAAATAAATCTAAATGATTTGTTGGTTCATCTAATAGAAGTAAATCTGGTTTCTGCAATAGCATATATGCAAGGCTTACTTTCGTCTGTTCTCCTCCACTTAATTCTGTAAATACTCTTGAAAATAAGTCTGTCACTTGTAAGCCATTTGCTACCTTCATTATATTTGCTTCTATTTCATAACCACCAAGAAACGCAAATTTTTCTTGAATGACTCCGTACCTCTCCATTAGCTTTTCCAAAGCAGATTGTTCCTGTTCCACCGCCATATTTTTTTCTAAAGCATGCATTTCTTTTTCTAATTCCTTTTCTACTTTAAAAGCAGAACTCAATACATCATATACAGTCATAGCCTCATCAAACTTCAGAATTTGTGCGACATGACCAATACGTGTACCTTTCTTCATATGAATGGCTCCTGCATTCAAACTCTCCATTCCCGTTAGAAGCCCAAAGATTGTTGTCTTCCCACTACCGTTACGACCAACTAATCCAACACGTTCACCATTCTTTATTTCAAGCGATATATTTTCAAATATAGTGTTTCCACCAAAAGATTTCGTTACATTATTCACACTACAAATAGTCATTTTCCGTACTCCTTTCAATATAAAAAACCATGAGAAAGAAACATTCCCCATGGTTTTCGGCATAGAAAAAGGAAGCCAAATAGCTCCCTTTTCACACGTTTATTAAAAATGGGTGAAGAGATTTCTATCGTTCAATAGTCACTATGCAATTGTTAAAAAAGGGCATACGTATCCCGTTAACAACTACATCATGAAAAATCGCACGACAAAAATAGATAAAATCTAAAAATTTGGCACGTGCAGCTAAAGAACGTTTCATCTCATTCACCCCTTTCGTACGGAATTTAATACTTACTTCTTTATTATACTTTCCAATTTCATGTTTGAATAGTCATTTTTCTGAAAATAATGAAGATAGACTAAACATTTCAATAAGTGACATCAAATCTTACAAAACTGTTATGTTCACGTAATGGAAAGCGATAGTACGAAAAGATGCCTCCCTATACAATAAAGATGTAAACAAGAGAGACAAACAAAAGGAGGAAACAAACATGATGAAAGAAATCGTAAAAGCAATCTTTGAGGTATTAGTGAACGGACAAGCAGTTGTAAAAGAACTAAATGAACTATAAAAAGGAGTGAAGAAATATGATGAACATGGTGAAAATGATTTTACACGCTTTAGTCGATGCAAAAGCAGTTAGCCAAGAATTAAACCAACAATAAAAAGGGGTATATGAATATGAAGAAAGCCATTATTATCATTGCAAGCACAGCAATTACTTTATACACAATAAAAAATAGAAAAAAGAAAAATAATGAAAATGTTCTATATTATCCATACACGCTATTAGAGAAAAAATAAAAGACAAGGTACCCTATCGTAATGAGGATATCTTGTCTTTTATTTTTCCCCTATTCCTTTAGAGGATTTCCTTCTCCTTTTCCCGAATGTATTAAGCGGGATTTTTACACATATTTTAAAGGGGCATATATACAAATGGATACACAACAACTATATTTTTTAAACGATATTGGTAAACAAAAACCAGAAAGTATTCGGAATAGAAGCGCTGCATGTCCATTTTGCGATAAAGAACAATTAACGGATATTTTAGCAACTGATGGTTCTATTATTTGGTTAAAAAATAAATTTCCTACATTACAAGATACATTTCAAACAGTGTTAATCGAAACCGATAATTGCGAAGATCATATCGCAACATATACAGAAGAACATATGAGAAAATTAATGCAATTTTCTATTCAACATTGGTTACACTTACAGAAGAACGAAGAGTTCGCATCTGTGATTTTATATAAAAATCACGGTCCATTTTCAGGTGGAAGTTTGCATCATGCACACATGCAAATTATCGGAATGAAATATGTAGATTATCTTGAAAATATTGAAGAAGAAAATTTCCAAGGGTTAATTGTTCAAAAAAATGAATGCATTGAGCTTAATATTTCAGAGCGTCCCATTATTGGCTTCACTGAATTCAATATAATCATTGATAATATTTCATATATAGCTGAAATGGCAAATTACATTCAGCAAACTGTACGTTACATACTGACAGATTTCCATAAAGGATGCAGTAGTTATAACTTATTCTTCTATTACTTAAATGGAAAAATCATTTGTAAAGTTGTACCTAGATTTGTCGTTTCACCATTGTATGTAGGATATAAAATACCGCAAGTTTCTACAAAACTAGAAGAGGTGAAAATACAACTCACGCAGTATTTCACGAAAGAAAAGGATGAAATTATTCATAAAAAAACAGAGTAGGTATAGAAAACCTACTCTTTTATTACACCTTTATTTCGATAGTACACATCTTCTAATCCGATGTTATACTTCATGTTATTATCCGTCCACTCCGGCCCTAAATTCCCTGGCCATCCAGATGTATTCGCTATATATTTCAGTAATGCAAAATCAGTCAAACCTTTTTGCACCCCGCGCTTATATCCTTTCATCAAATGCGGCATTGCAATTTGTGCATTTGTACGTGGATCTTTTAGCTCATCATCAGTTAAATGTTCTGGTGCAAGCCCGCCGCCGCGGTGTAGTTGAAACAATCCGAATGAAGTTCCATTATCTCCAACACTCCTTGGATTTAATCGACTTTCATGCTCAGCAATTGCAAGAGGTATCCATTCTGGAAGATTTACTTTCTTCGCTTCCTCTATAATGATTTGTTTCACCTGTTTTGCTTCTTCTGAATCAACATAACTTGTTCCATTCACTAGCTTATCCATTCCTTCAGACTTTCCTTGGAAATATAAATATACTCCAAGAACAACTAAAAATCCTACAAAGAATTTCTTCACTACCTCTACCTCTTTCTCCGCTGAAATTTGTCCCCTTTCAGCCTTCCCTTTACAATTACCTACATTCTATTACTCTTTTATCATAGCAAATAACTATACATATTATCATCATGCTTTAGACCGATTTTGTAAAAAAACAGCTGGTAAATACGTGCAAAAATGTAACTTTCATAGACTATAACGTATTTATTGTATATAATTGTAAACTGAACTCTATATATAGAATAGGAGCATACAAAATGAAAAAATGCCTAACACTCTTGTTCAGCATTTTACTACTCATCCCTACCTACACCTCTGCACAAACATCATCAAAACCAAAAGTACTTGTTTTGTATAGTACACAAGACGATAAAGTTTCAAATAATGTCCAAATCCTTAATACTCAATTAGGACATTTTACAAATGATATAACCGTAAAAAACTTAAAAGAAGCAACTTCAATTAATAACGTATCCTCCTATACACATATTGTTTATATCGGTGAAACAAAAGAAGCGTTTTCTAATGAAACGAAACAATTTCTAGAAAACTTCTCCGGCCCTGTATTAGTATTAGGACAAAATGTTGAACAATTATCTAACCGTTTTTCTTTCATTACATTGAAGAGTGACGATATACGAGTTAACAAAATTGAATATCCAGACAAGAAGCTAAAAAATACCTTAGAAGAGGAACGATTAATTCAATCATTTGATACGAATGGAACTGTGATTGCTAACGCTTTAAGCTCAAATAACACTAATCCACTAATCGTTCAGCATGAAACATCTTATTATGTTGCAACACCTAATCTCTTTGACTGGATGTCTCATTACGTCGGTGAAATGTTATTTTCTTATTTCGGCCAAAAACCAACGACGAATAAAGTTGAAGCTTATTTACGTCTTGAAGATGTTCACCCAGCAGCAGATATAAATCAATTGAAAGAAATTGCTGAATTACTAAAAGAGAAAAAGATGCCTTACATGATTACTGTTATTCCGGTATATAAAGATCCAGATACAGGAAAAATAATACATTTAGAAGATAAACCAGAACTAGTTGATCTTTTACGCTCTATGCAAGATGATGGTGCAGCAATTATTATGCATGGTTATACTCACCAATTTTATGACAGTGAAACAGGTGAGGGCTTTGAATTTTGGGATGTAAAAACAGATCAACCAATTCGCCAACCGAAGCATGAAAAACCGAAGACAAAAGATGACTTTCCAAATATAGAGGCATATAACCAATATGTAAAAAAAGGGGAAGAGTTTGAGGAAAAATATACGAAAGATCATATCGAAAAAGGAATTCAAGAACTTGTAGCTGCTAAACTATATCCTGTTGCCTTTGAAGCACCTCATTACACGATGTCTCAAAAAGGATATGAAATATTATCAAGATACTTTTCAACTTATGTAGGACAACTACAGTTAAATGATACAACTTGGAAATCCATGCACTCACCATATTATACAAGTACTCCGTCATTTTTACATGGAATGAAACTATTGCCTGAAACAGTCGGATTTATTGAAGAAGATAAGCCACAAACTATTGCTAAAATGAAAGAACGTGCTCTATCTGTTTCTAAATTATCCGATGGGATTATTGGAGCATTCTATCATCCTTACTTAGGTGTGAAACCATTAAAAGAAGTATTAAAGGATCTAGAAAGTATTCCAAATATAGAATGGATTGATTTACAAAAGGAAAAGAATGAAGTAAAAATGAAAGATATTCATATTACGACGAATAAAGACGGCATTCACGTTGAAAAACCAACCAGTGCGAATGACATAATTGATTATATAAAGCAATATGGCTTCTTCCTTATACTAGGGTTCGTTATCATTGTCTTTCTTTTATTATTAAAACGTGCGAAAAAATTAGAATCCTAATACAAAACCACCGAGCGGAACGCTTGGTGGTTTTTTGTCCTATATCAAACCGTGGCATTTTACTAAATAAATTCAACTTTTACTTTTTCCGTTACATGATTAAAACTATAATTCTCCTATCCTTTCAAATAAAATCGACTTGTATTTTCATATATTGTTTCTGCGACCTTATCAATGGATATGTTTTTTATAGAACTAATTTCCTTTAATACCTCTCGAATCATTCTTGGATGCGTTATAACACCCTCTTGAAATTCCCACGGTCCATCTGTTTCTACCATCATATATTCAAGCGGATAATACGAAATGATTTTTCTAATCTTCTCCTTATGTAAAACATCCGGTGTAATCGAAATATAATAACCATTTCTCATCATCCGTTTCATTGTTTCATCGCTTCCTTTAAACCAATGGAAGTGTGCACGTGAAACTTTATATTTCTCTAGCAAATCACATACAATGTCAGCATCTTCATAAACTGCGTGTAATACAATCGGCAAATTATACTTACTAGCTAGTTCTATAAATTTTTTCAATACAGCTATGTATGGATCTGCAGCAATTCTTTCATCTTCTTTTCTCAAATAATAGGGCAAACCTACTTCACCAATCCCAACAATTTCCTCTGCGTTCTGTTCAATAAGTTGATAAATCTGTTCACACTCTTCTTTATGAATCTGTTGCTCTGGATGAAACCCTATCGCTGGATATATAAAGGGATACTTCTTCGCTAAAGATAACGTTTCCTTACAAGATTGATAATTCATAGATACCGCAATAAGCCCCTTTATTTCCTTACTATTTTCCACCTCTTTTAGTAATCTGCTCTTCTCTTCATCCTTATATTGATCAACATGTATATGACTATCAATCCATTTCATCTTTATGCCCCCATAAAAAAAACAAGAAAGGACTTCCTTTCTTGTTTTAGCATCTATATTATTTAACAATTAAGTTTGTTATGATATCAAATAATCCAATACACACTACGGCAACAGTAAAGTAGCTACAGAAATCTTTAATTGGTAACTTCACTACTTCTTCTTTACGCATCCCATTTTTCTCCCTTCTTACTAGATCCCTAATTATTTTTCTATCTGTATCTATTATGCAAAAAATATGACAAATTTACTATCGAATTAACTTACGTAAACCTTACAATGTTGTAAGGTTTAAAAAAGATCCCCATCTTTATTCAGATGAGGATTATTAAAAATTAGTTGGTTTTTCATTCTTCATTACAAACAGAAAGTAATACATTGAGACTTTCTAGTTACACTATATGAAAATTACTATCTTTTAACTATCGAATTACATTACAGAAGGCTTACATGTTTGTAAGTTATGTGTAATGTAATTCGATAGTTCTCCTTACTTATATTTCGTACAATAAAGTTAGAAAGTAAGCCAAATAAGAAGAACAATCACATAACCAAATTACATTGCTAGTAGCTACTCTTCTTATAGCTTTCACCCATGCTACTACAATGTACCCCCTTCCCCTTTATATAACAAAAAAGCCTTAGTCTATATGGACTAAGGCTTTTTTGTTAACCTTAAAAATACCCTTACCCAGTATTTTTATTTTCGACAAAAAATAGCTGGGGGTATATTTCGCTATCTCACCGTTAAAAGTTTACTCTTCGCATTTATAGGAATATTTGCAACCTCAATCTCTTCAATGGACTCACCGTAACGCCCTTTTGCAAAAACCTTTAATGCTTCATCTCTCTTTAACATATGCTTAACCGTTTTCTTTATTTTCTGCTCTCTACCACGTTCATCGAATGCAATAAATTCATATTCATACCACTCATCACCGATATGCTGACCAATTGTATTCACAACCGTATAATATTCTTTCGTCTTATACAGTGGATTATATTTATCGATAACCGGTCCAAGTTTCGTAGGCAGTAACATTACTACTATCACTATCATCGCTATTATAGTAGTGATCATTTTTTTCTTCATAATAAACATTCCTCCTCTGCAGGATATATATACATCCATTTTAAAAAGGGGGAATAAAATCTACTATTGAATCTCATTACATTACACTTACATTTTTGTAAGAATTAAAAAAGGTGAACGAATTTACTCGTTCACCTTTTAGCTTGCTTTAAAGCCACCGCCAAGTACATCACGTACATCATGTATAACAACGAAAGCATCTTCATCTACCCGGCTAATAACTTGTTTTAACTTAACAAGCTCTTGTTTATTAATAACAACATATAAAACTTCTTTATTTTTACCAGTATATCCGCCGCGCCCTTCTAATACAGTAACACCGCGTGTCATATTTTTCGTAATAGCTTCACGAATTAAATCTGGTTGATTCGAAATAATCGTAACAGCCGTTTTTGTGTCCATTCCTTCTACAATGAAATCAATCACCTTCGCTCCAATGAACACAGCCACAAGTGTATACATCGCCTTTTCTTGCCCTATTATAAATACAGAACCAGCAATTACAACAATATCAATAATTAGTACGCCTTTCCCTACACTCCAACCTAAATATTGATTTGCTAACTGAGCTAAAATTGCTGATCCTCCCGATGTACCTCCGGCTTTGAACATACAGCCTAATCCAATACCCACAAATAAACCAGCAAATAAAGCTGCTAATAATGTATCACTATTTACATGATACTCAATATGTTCTGTAACGTATAAAAACAAAGATGTTTCTACAATCCCTAAAATTGTATAAATCATTGTTTTCTTATCAAAAAATTTATAACCAACAGCTAGTAAAATTGCATTTATAGCAAAGTTCACAATTCCTGGTGACCAATCAAATAAGTAGTACGTAACAACCGTTAAACCAATAATTCCACCTTCCGATAAACGGTTTGGAATTGCAAAGTAATTAATACCAATTGCGAATAATAATGAACCAATTGTAATTAGTGTTATTTCCTTTATACGTTGATTAACCATAGTTCATACCCTCCCCCCATTTGACATTGTATCACTATCTCCTAGAGGTTTAGAAGTGGTTTTTATTCCGCATTTTCCCTCTTAAAAATTGAAATATTATGTTTAAACAGAGGGTTGATTAATTATTCATATTTGCTCTAACTGCACGGACAAATCGCTCCACATTCCCTTTCTGAATATACTTAGCGCGAATGGTTTCATGACTACAAGTAAATTCAAAATACGGATGAAAATCTATGCTATCTATATGCAAATATGAAT
This sequence comes from Bacillus cereus group sp. BceL220, assembly GCF_051776965.1. Classification (NCBI taxonomy): domain Bacteria; kingdom Bacillati; phylum Bacillota; class Bacilli; order Caryophanales; family Bacillaceae; genus Bacillus; species Bacillus cereus group sp. BceL220. The sequence continues at coordinate 17,461 of NZ_JBPWBC010000019.1, forward strand.
ACTCTTTAAATGTTGAAGAATAGTACGGAAATTTCCCGTAAAAAAGGAGACGTCTAGTAGTGGCAACAAAAACCCCATGTTGATACGATAATATAAAATTATCCTTCTCAAATATCCCTACCACAAAAGCCAGAATCTTTTCATCATCATCTACATACTTTTTCATACTCGATAAAAGTTCATTCATGCATATTCCTCCAAATTCTATTCACTGCATTAACACTTGAAAAGAATCCATGGATTATTACAGACCGGTTTAACTCCTTTATAAAGTATGAAACGCGTTTCCTGTCAAAGATATTTCAAAAAAATAATCCGTTATGCGATTATACACATAACGGATTACGATTAAACTGTAGAGCGTTCCACAAGTTCGTATGGAATTTCCAGCTTTTCTTGTTCAGAACTCTCGTCATTCACTTTTCTATGCAACATTTCAAAAGCAGTTTTCCCTATCTCCTTTAAATTTTGATCAATAGTTGTCAATTGTAACACTTGCGAGATAGGTTGATTATCAAAGCCAATAATCGCTAAATCCTCAGGAACTTGAATCCCTAATTTTTCAACCTCTGTCATAACCCCAATCGCAACTTCATCACCTGCTACTATTAATGCTTCAGGAAGATCCTGCATCTCTTTTAACTTATGAGCCACTTTTACACCATCTTCTAGTGTAAAACATTCTGTAAAAATCCATTCTTCATTAACCTCTTCGTCTATAGATTGCAATTGCTGTTTATAAACATCAAAACGTTTTTGGCTACTTGGCCCTAATTTCCTTCCCGTGCAATAACCAATTTTTTTATAACCTTTCTCAATCAAATAATCCATTCCTAATTGAAAGGCCGCTGAATGATTCGTATATACACTTGAGATGTTTGAAATATCATTGTCTTCACAAGCAATTATTGCGCCGTAAGAAGCATACGGTTCTATCGTTTCCCAATCATTTGCACGTGAACAAATAATAAGACCATCCAATTGTTTTGTTTTTAACATATGTAAACTTTTCATTTCTTCTTTTTTATTATAATTCGTTTGGCAAAGTAGCACCCTGTAATTATGCGCTAACGCAGTCTCCATCATTCCGCTCACCATCGCATCAAAACACGGATGATTAATATACGGTAAAATCACACCAACAATATTCGTTTTTCCTTTTGATAAATGAACAGCATTTGCGTTTTGCGAGTAATTCAATTTCTCAACTATCTCTATAACCGCTTTTCTTTTTTCTTCACTTACATATGGGTGATCATTCAACACTCTCGAAACAGTCGTAACTGAAACTCCCGCCATCTTTGCAATATCTTTAATATTAGCCATACACTCACCTCTACCTTTAACTTAATGAATCTCATGAACATATGTCAAATCTTCTTATCATTACACCTTCATTCGTTTCTCTTACAAAAGTGTAATTTTTCTGTAAGCTAATTCGATAGTTACTTTCCACAACATTTCATACAATTGAGTCAGAAACAGGGTAACAACTATTCGAAAAGGAGCGGATTAATATGATGAACAAAATGAAAACGAACAATTTCTTACATACAATGGGCATGGTATTTTCCGCTCTTATCGACGCAAAAGCCGTTGCTTCTACATTAAACAAGTAAGGAGAATATATTATGAATAACATCACTTTTAACAAATTAGATTTTTTAGGACTAGCTAGTGGCTCGCTTCTTCTTACTGCTTTTATTTACGCCGCTACGCTTGTATAACTTTGTGTCCCCTTTCCCCTTTATTATAAATAGTAATAGAAAAGACGACCGTCTATGCCCGGTCGTCTTTTCTTATTTTTGATTTGATTGCAAAGCTTCTTTTAACTCCTCAAACTTCTCATTTAATTGATCTGTCATCATTTTCATAGCGGTTTTTCGATCTATTTGTTCTCCAGCCTCAATTTGAATTGGATCTCCAAAAATCAATTGTGCCTTTTTCCCCTTTATTAATTCTTTTACACTTGATGGACCAACATAAGCTGCTGGTACTAACGGAACATTAGAACGCATCGCAATTGTCACAGCACCCGCTTTTAATGAAACATCTTCCGCTGATCTTGTTCCACTCGGAAAAATCCCTACTACCTTTCCTTCTTTTAATAAACGTGATGGAATTTTAAGTGTACTTGGTCCTGGATTCGCACGATCTACAGGGAATGCATTTACATTTTTAAAGAACCAATTTTTGAATTTCCCTTCAAATAATTCTTTTTTGGCCATGTAATGAATTTGAGTTGGATACATCCCTGTAGCTAACATTAATACATCCATAAAACTTGTATGTGTACATGCAACAACATACGGTCCACCTTCTGGTAGCTTTTCTCTTCCTTGTACTTCTACTTTCCCAGCTGTTTTAAATATATATTTCAACAAAAATGTAATTGGTTTATACATTTATTTCGTTCCTTTCTAAACATCCGAAGTATAATCATATTCTTACAATAATTATAACACTAAGTTTTAGGAGTTGGTAATAAAATTAAGGATGAATTGTTAAATTTCAATTCTTACAAAAGTGTAATTTTCTTGTAAGCTAATTCGATAGTTACTTCTTACTATATTTCATACAATTAAGTCAGAAACAGGGCAACAATTATTCGAAAAGGAGTGGATCAATATGATGAACAAAATGAAAACGAACAATTTCTTAAATACAATGGGCATGGTATTATCGGCTCTTTTCGATGCAAAAGCTGTTGCTTCTGCATTAAACAAGTAAGGAGAATGTATTATGAATAACATTACTTTTAACAAATTAGATTTTTTAGGATTAGCTAGCGGCTCTCTTCTTCTTACTGCTTTCATTTACGCTGCTACGCTTGTATAACTTTGTGTCCCCTTTCCCCTTTATATAGAAAAAGACGACCGTCTATGCCCGGTCGTCTTTTTAATTTTTTCTTTCTTTCAATTCTTTTAAAAGCTGTATCAGCTCAGCTTGTTGTTTTATCTTTTTACGACCATTTCGATTAATTGCTGCAAGCTCACAGGCAACTCCGACGGCAAAGAAAAACAATAAACTTTCTAACATGTGAAATCCTCCATTTGCCTATTAAACAGCTTGACGTAATTGTTCTTCTTGTAAAACTCTCTTATTTATATTTTCTTCTTTTCTCTGACAAACGTTATTGCGAATAAGCGCTGCAATAACAAGTACAGTCCCTATAATATCAAACATTGTGATTTGATACCCTTGCATCATCATAATAGCTAAAGTCGTAATTGGTACAAAATTAATAAATAAAATCCCATTAATGGATGATAAAATTTTCACACCATAGTTCCAAGCAAGTAGCGCTACAATACCTGGCAATGTCATCATAAATAACAAATCATATTTCACAATAGAAATCGTTCCCATACTCGGAACTGAAATATATCCAAGCGACGTAATAATTACCGTTATAATTCCTGTAACAGTCGTACCGAATACACACGTCAACGTAGAATAACGTAATGTTGACCAATCACTACACGTTTGACCACCCATCGTATAAATAACCCAGCCTACAACACCAATAAATATAAATGCTAATGAGAACATATTATCTTTCAATGTTACAAAGAAACTCACGTCACCTTTTGCAATAACAAACACAGCTCCTACAAAAGCAATAACCATACTCGTTATCATATACTTCTTCGGTTTTATATGCTTATATCCCCATAAAATACAAATAGAAATCATCGGCATAAGTGATTCCATAATGGAAGCTACCATTACACCCGACTTACCCATTAACATTTGCCCTAAAAATATGAGGACATTATATACTGTAAATGCCATCGTTCCAAAAAAGACGAGTAACTTTCCTCTTCCCTCTAAACGAAATGCCTGTTTTCCTTCTTTCATTAACAACAATACAATCAGCATTATCGCCACTGCTCCATAACGAATAAGCGAAAAATAAAATGGATCTATGTATTCTAGCGCATGATCAGCAACTGGAAACATCGCTCCCCATGACATACTCGCAATTAAACACGCTAAAGCCCCTATTATCATTTGACCTCTTCTCACCGCAATCCCCCGTTTCTTTCTATTTGCACAAAGAGAATTGTAAAAGAAAAAATATATCACGTAAAATGATTCAAAATGATGTTAACTATCATTTATAATGATAGTTAACATCAAGGGGGATTACAAAATGGAATTAAGAGACTTACAAATCTTTAAAAGCGTTGCCGACCAGGGTAGTGTAAGTAACGCAGCAAAGGAATTAAATTATGTACAATCAAATGTAACTGCACGTATTAAACAATTAGAAAACGAATTAAAAACCCCACTCTTTTACCGCCATAAACGAGGAATGACTTTAACAGCTGAAGGAAGAAAAATGCTCGTTTATGTTAATAAAATTTTGCAAGATGTCGACGAACTAAAACAAGTATTTTTAGATAGTGAAACACCCTCCGGTATATTAAAAATCGGTACAGTAGAAACAGTAAGTACATTACCTACCATTCTATCTTCTTACTATAAAAGCTATCCGAATGTCGATTTATCATTACAAGCGGGTCTAACAGAAGAATTAATTAGAGAAGTACTTGATCATCAATTAGATGGTGCCTTTATATCAGGTCCTATTAAACATCCACTAATCGAACAATACGATGTTAGTACAGAAAAATTAGTGCTTGTAACACAAAATAAAGCTTTTCATATAGAAGAATTTACAACAACGCCTCTACTCGTTTTTAACCAAGGATGCGGATACCGTTCCAAACTAGAACGATGGCTGAAAGACGAAGGTTTGCTACCAAAAAGAATTATGGAATTCAATATATTAGAGACAATATTAAACAGCGTTGCACTCGGCCTCGGAATTACACTCGTACCACAGTCTGCTGTCCATCATCTTTCTAAAGCAGGTAAGGTACATTGTCATGCAATCCCTCAAAAATACGGCAGTATTTCAACGGTTTTCATACGCCGTAAAGATAGCTATATGACGAATTCAATGCGTAGTTTTTTAAAAACAATTGAAGAACATCATCATATCAATATGCTGTGAAAGACATTCTTACATGAATGTCTTTTTTTCTTACAAAAGTGTAAGTCTTTCGTAAGCTAATTCGATAGTTGCAAGTGGACATATTTCCTATAATTAAGACATAAGCAGGGCAACAACAATTCGAAAAGGAGCGGATACGCATGATGAACAATATGAAATCAAATAAATTTTTAAATACAATGGGCATGGTGCTATCCGCACTTGTCGATGCAAAAGCTGTTGCAACTACATTAAACAAATAAGGAGAGATTATAATGAACAACATTACTTTCAACAAATCAGACTTCATCGGACTTGCAAGTGGAGCTACTCTTCTTACGGCTTTCATTTACACACTTGCTCAAGGTCTTGTTTAACACTTTGTTTCCCCAAACCCCTTTATATAGAAAAAGCTGCTCGTCTTATAGACAAGCAGCTTTTTAGTTTGTTTCATATATAATTTGACCTGTTTTCGTAATATCATATCCGCCAATCGCATTTAATTCATTATGAAATTCTTCCGATTGCAGAATGTCTTTCACGACTTCAATCAGCTCTTCATTTTCTTTATTCTTCAAAATTACTAAATCATACTGTTCTTTCATGATTGGAATAAAGTCCACATTTACAATTTGCGAAAACTTTTCTGAACCTACTCCTACATCAGCTTTTCCATTTGCAACTTGCGTGGCAACACCCAGATGATTCGATTCTTCCCATTCATATCCACTAATATCAGCTTTATTTAATTTTTGGATTCGTAATTGTTCATCCACTAACACTCTAATACCAGAACCCTTTTCTCGATTTATAAACTTTATAGTGGATCTGGATATGTCGGCCCATGTCTTTATTTTCTTCGGATTTCCTTTTTGGACATAAAATCCTACATTTCTGGACAATAAATTAATCATAATACATGGCTGGCCTACTAAAATGCGTTTTACATAAGGAACATTATATGTACCCGTTTCACCATCAAACAAATGCAAACTAACGATACTTCCTTCTCCTTGATACATTTTCACTAAACTTGTTAAGCTACCTTGATACGCCCTTAAAACATTAGAACTTGGCAAACGATTTTCTATACGTTTAGCTAACATATCTAACGTTAGTTCTTGACCACTAATAATACACGTGTTCAAGATACTACTACCATCGTTTTTTACAGGAGTAACTTGTACCTTTCCTGTTTTCATTTGTTTTATATATTGATCTAAATCTGCTGCATCAATGCGCATCTGTCTACCAACTCTATAAGAAGGAAGTTCTCCTTTTTTAATTAAGTCGTATACAGTTAATTTTGATACTTTTAATCGCTTTGCTACTTCTTCCGTTGTGTAGGAATGATGATCCATAGACGATTCCTCACTTTCTCCTTTCATTGTAACAAAGAAAAGAATATTTCTCCTATTTTTTAAAAATAGACATATGTTCAAATTATATTCAATTATAACTAGTTATATTTAGTTATATTTAGTTATAATTAGATGTGTCAAAACGAAAGGGGATTTTTTTATGAATAAATTTACATTACGTTCGATTGGGGCACTTATACTTTCTTTTCTTCTTATATTTAGTGTTGCATGTACAAACGGAGATAAGAAAGAGAAATCAACTGCTAAAGAAGGAAAAGCAGTTGAGCTTACTATCTCAGCTGCTGCAAGCTTACAAGATGCATTAAAAGAAATTGAAAAACAATATAAAGAAAAAGAACCCAATATTAAACTTTCTTTTAACTTCGGTGCTTCTGGAGCACTTCAACAACAAATTGAACAAGGTGCACCTGCTGATTTATTCTTCTCTGCTGCAGAAGATAAATTCCAAATCCTTGTAAAAAAAGGATTCATTAATGAAAAAGAAGGGAAAAATCTTCTTGGAAATGAACTAGTTCTAGTCATCCCTAAAGAAAGTTCTCTTACAAAATTTCAAGATTTAAAAGATGAGAAAATCAAAAAAATCGCACTTGGTACACCTGAATCTGTACCTGCTGGCAAATATGCAAAGGCCTCTCTAACACAAGAAAACCTTTGGAATGATGTTCAAAATAAAGTCGTATTTACAAAAGATGTTCGCCAAGTGTTAACATATGTAGAAACAGGAAATGTCGATGCTGGTATCGTATACAAAACAGATGCTCTCATTTCAAATAAAGTAAAAATTGGTGAAACAGCAGCAGCTATTTCTCATGAGCCAATCCACTATCCTTTAGGTGTTATAAAGGAATCTAAACATAAGAAAGAGGCGACTTCATTTTATGAGTATTTGCAGTCAAAAGATGCACAATCTATCTTTAAGAGATATGGATTTACAGTCCTGTCGTAATTACTATGAGCATTGATGCTATTATATCGCCTGTCTTTCTATCTTTAAGAGTAGCTGCGTGTGCCACTATTCTCGTTACAATTTTAGGGACGATTGTCGGGCGAGCACTAGCTCGCTCCTCATGGCGATATAAAGTACTATTAGAAACCATATTTTTATTACCAATGGTACTTCCACCAACTGTTATCGGCTTCTTTCTCATTATCATCTTTGGAAACAACAGCCCGATCGGAAGGTGGGTTGAATCATTATTTCAGCAGTCTATTACGTTCACATCTACCGCTGCGATCATCGCTTCTACAGTTGTTGCATTTCCGCTTATGTACCAATCAGCGAAAACGGGATTTTCTATCGCAAATGTACAAATTGAAGAAAGTGCTCGTGACCTTGGCGCAAGTGAATATCAAGTTTTTCTGCACGTTACACTTCCGCTCGCATTTCCTGCATTACTAAGCGGGATGATTTTGAGCTTTGTCCGCGCGCTCGGTGAGTTTGGTGCTACACTCATGTTTGCCGGGAATATCCCTGGTAAAACACAGACAATCCCGACTGCAATTTACATGGCCATTGACGCAAGTAATATGCAACTCGCCTGGACACTTGTAGTTATTACTATCGGTATGTCACTCGTATTTCTACTATGTATTCAACTTATTAATAAAAGAATTACTAACTCTTAAAGCAGCTTTTTTCGAAGCTGCTTCTTTATTTCTTAGGAAATAAAATATACCACCGGGAAATAACTGAATTTTACCTCTTATTAAAATATACATTTTATTTGAATTCACTTTCTAAAATAGGCAATTTCCTGTTATTATATGGAGGTGTTTCAAAAAATGAAGAAATGAAAACGCATTTATATCGTGAATTCTTCATCCTGTTTTAGCGATCGGTAATCTTCTACTCTATTAGTGGGGCATTACCGATCGTTAGAACGATATGTAACTATATTGGTATAGCAAACCGAAGGGAGTCTTGTAATGGACATTTTATTAGCGCTTCTTCCTGCAATTGCATGGGGAAACATCTTATTAGTTAGCGTAAAAATGGGCGGTGGTGCATATAGCCAAACGGTAGGTATGACAATCGGTGCTCTATTCTTCGCAACAATTATGTATGTATTTACTCAACCAGCTTTAACAATGACAATCTTAATTGTTGGTTTTATTTCAGGTTTATTCTGGGCTTTAGGACAAGTAAACCAATTAAAAACAGTTGAAAAACTAGGTGTTTCAACTACTGTAACGATTTCTACTGGTATGCAACTTGTTGCAACTTCTATCTTTGGGGTTATCGCTTTCCGTGAGTGGACTACTACTACAACGATCATTCTGGGAACGATTGCAATCCTATTAATCGTAGTTGGTGTTGTATTCACATCATTAGATGATAAAGAAAATGCTCAGCCACCTGGACAATTGAAAAAAGGACTTCTTACTTTAATTGTTTCTACTTTCGGCTATCTTGTATATGTAATTATTATTCGTTGGTATAATATCGATGGTTGGTCTGCTATTTTACCACAAGCAGTTGGTATGTTTGTTGGTGCGGTTGTACTGACGTCTAAACATAAACCATTTAACAAATATGCAATCCGTAATGCTTTGTCTGGTTTACTATGGGGAACTGGAAACTTATTCTTACTTCTTTCATTACCACGTGTTGGAGTAGCAACAAGCTTCCCATTATCTCAAACTGGAATCGTTATCTCAACATTCGGTGCGATTGTATTCTTAGGTGAAAAGAAAACAAAACGTCAATTGATCTTTATTGCACTCGGTAGTGTTTTAATTATTGGCGGCGCTGTATTACTTGGTATGACAAAAGCATAATCTTATATTCTATTAGTAAACCCCTGAAGCATATGTACTTCAGGGGTTTTTAATTCTAATTATTTTCTAGATATAATTATTTGTATGTTCTTGCCCCTTATAATTGCCCTTCCACTCTAGCAAACCAGCTACACATATAAAGAGATTAATAATAGCTAATATTAGCATGACGTATAAACCAGTAGAAATATAAATTACAATGCTAACTACGTTATATAAAATCCATAAATGCCAGTTTTCTAATATTTTTCGACTTAACATAAATTGAGCCACTAGTCCCAATACGGCATTTAAAGCGTCTAAATATGGACTTGTTGACTCTAAATAACGGACTTGATAATAACCCCAACCAATCCAAGCAACTAAAATAAAACTTATATAAAAGGTCCACCCTTTCAAATCTAAACGAACCGTTGCTTTTACCTCTCCCTCCCCACTTCGTGCAATCCAATAATACCAACCATATACATTAAATATAAATTGAAAAGCGGCTAATACTGCCATTGCATATAAACCTTGTGTAATAAAAATGTATAAAAATACCGCAACAGTAATCATGCCAAATAAAAAGTTGGATACTTTTTCTCTCGCTAATAACCAAACATTAATGATCCCCATAATTGATGCGAAAATTTCAATATAACTCGATTGAATATACAATCCAACTAATACACAAATAATACTAGAAACAAGTAAAAAAAGTGGACTTCTAACCATATTTATCTCTCCCCAGATGTGTAATAAATTCCCTATCACCAGTATAAGGAATAGCCCTTTCCTTTACCATGAATTTCCTCCTTCTCATTATCCATTCCATCTACGGTAAGTCTTTTCTTTTTACAAAATTCTCTTAAAGATGATATCGTTTTTATAACATATCTCTACTAGAAAGGAATAAAGGATATGCCTAACAAACATCGAATTTTATTTATTGGTGCTGGTCGTATGGCAGAAGCTATATTTTCCGGATTACTTAAAACAAGCAAAGAATACATCGAAGAAATTATCATCTCTAACCGAAGCAACGTAGAAAAGTTAGAACAATTACAAAGGCGATATAATGTGTCTATTACAACGGATTGGAAGCAGCATATTACATCTGTCGATACGGTTGTTTTAGCAATGCCACCTTCTGCTCATGAAGAATTATTAGCTGAGCTATCTCCGTTAATATCAAATCAACTTGTCGTAACAGTAGCAGCTGGCATTGGACCATCTTATTTAGAAGCTAGACTCCCAAAAGGCACACCTGTTGCTTGGATTATGCCTAATACAGCTGCTGAAATTGGAAAGTCTATCTCCTTATATACAATAGGACAATCAGTAACCGAGATGCATCAAGAAACCCTGCAACTGCTTTTAAGAGGTATTGGTACTTCGCAACTTTGTACTGAGGAAGAAGTTCATCAGCTTACTGCAGTTACTGGAAGTGCACCAGCCTTCCTTTATTACTTTGCTGAAAGCTTAATTGAAGCAACAAAAAGTTATGGAGTCGATGAAGAAACCGCAAAACATCTTGTCATTCAAATGATTTCTGGCTCTGCTTCTATGCTCGAGCAAACGCAAAATCCAGCTAACCTCCGCGAACAAGTAACAACGCCAGGTGGTTCCACAGCTGAGGGTCTCAAAACTTTATACGAATATAATTTTTCAGAGGCAATTCAAAAAGCAGTAGAAGCAACAAACAAAAAAGCTAGGGGGAAATAATATGATTTTAACAAGTTTAAAAGATTATACAACATTACATAACGGTGTAAAAATGCCTTGGTTTGGTTTAGGTGTTTTTAAAGTAGAAGATGGTTCAGAAGTAATTGATTCTGTAAAAGCAGCAATTAAAAATGGCTACCGCAGCATCGATACTGCAGCAATCTATCAAAATGAAGAAGGCGTTGGACAAGCGATTCGTGAATCCGGTGTTTCACGTGAAGAATTATTTATTACCTCAAAAGTATGGAATAGCGATCAAGGATATGAAACAACACTTCAAGCATTTGAAACTACATTAGAGAAATTAGGTCTAGAATATTTAGATTTATATTTAGTACATTGGCCTGTAAAAGGGAAATATACTGAATCATGGAAAGCATTAGAAAAACTTTATAAAGATGGCCGTGTTCGCGCTATCGGTGTGAGTAATTTCCACATTCACCACTTACAAGACGTATTTGAAATTGCTGAAATTAAGCCAATGGTCAACCAAGTAGAATATCACCCACGTTTAGCACAAGAAGAGCTACATGCATTCTGTAAAGAACATAATATCCAGCTTGAAGCTTGGTCACCATTAATGCAAGGACAACTACTAGATAATCCAACGTTACAAGAAATTGCGACAAAATATAATAAATCAACTGCGCAAATTATTTTACGCTGGGATTTACAAAACGAAGTTGTAACAATCCCTAAATCAATTAAAGAACATCGCATTATTGAAAATGCAAACATCTTCGACTTTGAATTAAGTGCTGATGATATGAAAGCAATTCAAGCTTTAAATGAAGATCGTCGCGTTGGTCCAGATCCAGATAACTTTAACTTCTAGTAGAAAAACCACTGCCATATGCAGTGGTTTTTTCGTTTAAGAAAACTGAAAATTTAAACTATATTCCATTTGGTTGACACTTCATTATTCAAGGTGTAAGATTTTGAATTATCAAAGAAACACAAAAATTAATAAAATTTATTCGTTTACTCATTGTATCAAGAGAGGTGGAGGGACTGGCCCTTTGAAACCTCGGCAGCAGGTTCATTTTGAATACTGTGCCACTTCCTGCAAGCTTTATGCTTGAAAGATAGAATGAGGGACTTCGTTTATATACGGGTGCATAACTTGTACGTAAAAATCCCTCTTTCTCAATATGAAAAGAGGGATTTTTTATTTTTCATTTCCCTCATCATCATCCAAACTTAATTATTTAGGAGGAAAATCAAATGAAAAAGAAGTTTGTACCCGGTATTGCATCAGTTGTAGGAGTAAGTATTTTATTAACTGGTTGCGGTAGTTATAAAAACGAAGCAAGCGGAGCAAATGCAAAAGACGAGGCACCTAGCAAACAGGTTTTAAATTTATCTTCACCTACTGAAATACGAACAATGGATACGGCCCGTGCTACAGATACTGATTCTGGTCAAGTAATGAGAAACGTATTTGAAGGTTTGTATAATCTTGGTGAAGGTAACAAACCTTTCCCTGGCGTTGCAAAATCTCATGAAGTAAGTGGCGATAAAACAAAATACACATTCCATTTGCGAGATTCAAAATGGTCAAATGGCACTCCTGTTACAGCGAAAGATTTTGTGTTCGCTTGGCAGAGAGCCGTAGATCCAGCAACAGCCTCTGAATATGCATTTCTATTCTTTGATATTAAAAATGCAACAAAAATTAACAACAAAGAACTTCCAGCCGACCAACTTGGTGTAAAAGCAGTTGATGACCATACGTTTGAGGTAGAATTGGAGCGTCCTGTTCCGTATTTTATTAGCTTAACAGCGTTCCCAACATTTCTACCAATTAACGAGGAATTCTTTAAAGCACAAGGTGATAAGTACGCTTTAGAAGATAATACAATCTTGTACAATGGAGCTTTTACACTAAGCGATTGGAAGCACGAACAAAGCTTTAAATTTAAGAAGAACCCTACCTATTGGGATAAAGATACTGTCAAACTAGAAGAAATCAATTTTAACGTCGTAAAAGAAAAATCAACAGAAGTAAATTTATTCGAGTCAAAACAATTAGATCGTATAAAACTAACATCTGACTTCGTTGATAAATATAAAAAAGATGCTAACTTTAAAGAACGTCCAAATGTAGGCGTACAATTTTTACGCATGAATCAACAAAACAAAGTACTTCAAAACGTTTCTGCACGCCAAGCAATCGATCAAACAATTGATAGAAAATCCTTTGTAAATACGTTATTAAATGATGGCTCTACACCAACATTTGGTCTCGTTCCAAAAAACTTTGCAAAAGGACCTGAAGGAAAAGACTTCCGTACTGCAAACGGCGATTTAACAAAAGTTGATACAAAATCTGCACAAGAATTATGGAAAAAAGCTAAACAAGAGCTTGGTTCTGAAAAGATAACATTAGAATTATTAACGAGTGATGCTGACCTTGATAAGAAAACTGGTGAATTCTTAAAAGGGCAACTAGAAAAGAATCTAGATGGATTAACAGTAAATATAAAACCGCAACCGCGTAAGCAACAAGTTTCGCTTTTATTAAAAGGTGACTACGAAATCGGAATTGACGGCTGGAGCCCTGACTTTGCGGATCCAATTACATTCCTTGAGCTATTTACAACGAATAACCCTTATAACTTAGATCATTACTCTAATAAGGAATTCGATGAAACAATAGCAAAAGTGAAAACAACTTTAGCTGGTGATGAAAAAGCTCGCTGGGAAGCATTACTAGAATCCGAGAAAATATTATTTAAAGACTCTGTTATCGCTCCTCTTTACCAAAAAGGCGAATCTTATTTAGAACGTTCTTATGTGAAAGGAATTGTGCAAGTAGACTTTGCGGGTCAATTAAACTTCAAGTGGGCAAAAATTGAAAAATAAAGTAAAACCGTAATAAGTGGGGGTTCTTCATCCCCACTTATTATTAGCCCACACCAATTGTTTTTTTAGCAAAATATATTAAAAGTAGGTTCTCTCACACAAGAGAATCTACTTTTTTAATATATTATTCCAAGAAATTAACATTCTATTTTTATTATTGACATATAGTTCTTTCCAGTGTTAATATTCTAAATAATCAAAGAAACAAAATATTTCACCATCAAAATATAATGTCTACTAAGTTGAAACATATAACGATAGATTATAGCTCAACATGTATATACATATAGAACACCTGATTACCTATAAACAAATATTTATAATAGGTTCCATCTCCTTCTATAGCCACTTCAAGACATGGACATTATGACGTTACGAACAACACATTTAGGGAGGAACGAACAATGAAGAAAAAAGTTGTACCTGTTGTTGCATCTGTTTTAGGGGCAAGTCTATTACTAACTGCTTGCGGGGGAAATAAAGATAATGCAGGCGGAGCGAAAGCAAACGATAAAGTACCTGATAAACAAGCAATTAACTTATCATTCGCTTCAGAAATTCCAACAATGGATGTTGCAAAAGCAACGGATGGGGAATCCATGAATGTAATGCGCAATGTTTTTGAAGGCTTATATGCAATGGGAGAAGATAATAAACCGATTCCTGGTGTTGCTGAGTCGGTTGACATTAGTCCCGATAAAACAAAATATACATTCCATCTGCGTGATTCAAAATGGTCAAACGGTACTCCTGTTACAGCAAAGGACTTCGTCTTTGCTTGGCAACGTGCCGTAAATCCTGATACAGCAGCTGAATACGCATTCTTATTCTTCGATGTACAGAATGCGAAACAAATAAACCAAAAACAATTACCAATTGATCAACTAGGGGTCAAAGCTGTTGATGACAAAACGTTAGAAGTACAACTAGACCGTCCTGTTCCTTACTTCTTAAGCTTAACGACATTCTCAACATTCTTGCCAATTAATGAAGAGTACTTAAAGTCTCAGGGCGATAAATACGGTTTAGAAACAAATCATTTAATTTACAACGGTGCTTTCACATTAGATAACTGGAAACACGAACAAAGTTTCCAATTGAAGAAAAACCCTAACTATTGGGATGCTAAAACGGTAAAATTAGAAGAAATCAACTTCAATGTCGTTAAAGATAAGTCTACAGAAGTGAACTTATATGATTCAGGACAAATTGATCGCGTTGCTTTAACTGCAGAGTTTGTTGATAAATATAAGAGCGATCCAAACTTCAAGGAACGCGCTGAAGTCGGCATTCAATTCTTACGACTAAATCAGAAAAATGAAACATTAAAAAATCAACATGCACGCCTTGCTATTAACGGCGCAATGAATAAAAAGGCTTACGTAGAAACAATTTTAAATAACGGTGCTATTCCAGCTGAAGGAATGGTTCCTGCGAAATTTGCAAAGAGTCCAGAAGGCAATGACTTCCGTAAAGAAAATGGAAATCTAGTCAAGGATGATGTAAAAACAGCGAAAGAAAACTGGAAAAAAGCAAAACAAGAACTTGGTACTGACAAAGTAACAATCGAACTATTAACAAGTGACAATGCTTTAGCTAAAAAGACTGGTGAATATTTAAAAGGTGAATTAGAAAAAAACCTAGATGGATTAACAGTGAATTTAAAACCACAACCACGTAAACAACAGTTGAAACTACTATTAAGTGGTGACTATGAAATTGGTATTGACGGCTGGGGCCCTGATTTCGCTGATCCAATTACATTCTTAGATTTATTTACAACAGATAGTGCTTATAACTTCGATAAATACTCTAACAAAGAGTACGATGAGCTAATTCATAAAGTGAAAACAGATTTAGCTGGCGATGAAAAAGCACGCTTTGAAGCAATGAAGCAAGCTGAAAAAATTCTATTACAAGACGGCGCTGTCGCTCCTTTATACCAACAAGGTCGTTCTTACTTACAACGCTCTTTCATTAAAGGACTTGTAACGACTGACTTCGGCGGTGAATTTAACTACAAGTGGACAGAAGTTGCCAAATAATAAGAGCTAATAAAAAGGTATCCAATTGAGGATACCTTTTATAGCTAAAGTCTTCACTGCTACTAATTGTGTAACCAATACAATAACTAATAATGAAATAATATTTCTCTCTAAACTAACTCCTCCGAATATTATTGTATAATAGCCATTTGCTGCATATGTTACTTGAAATGGTTTGATACGTTTTAGAAAGCATTTCAGTACCTCCCTCACAACTTCAATTTACCATATACATACAAATCATTTTTGATTTAAATTGCGGATGAGCCCTTGTGACTGCAGGATAATAATTTATTTTCAACACATACATAATTACATGTTTTTGGGAAAAACTTGTATAGAACGAATTTACATAAGGAGGAATTTATAATGAGAATTCTACTATCAGTTTTATTAGCTCTTATGCTAGTACCTGCATTAACAGGATGTAAAGCCCCTGCAAAAGAAGACACAACTTCTAATAAAAAGACGACTGAAGAAGCAAAAAATGAGGCTCCTGCAGATTTAAAACTAAACTTTAATGAATTTAGTTTAGATGCAGACTATCAAGATACGAAGAAAGACTACGAAGCTGATTATAAAAATGTAGCCGCTGATAAGAAAATGGAAGCAAAGCTTGAAGACCATAAAACAAATGCAAAGTTTACAGGTGACGAGGCTATTACAAAATTAAGCCCACTTCTACAAGAATTAAAATTTGATAAAGATACTGCTGACCAAGAAGTAATCGATCAAGTAGTGAACGTGTTCAAACTTGATAAAGACTACCAAAAATTCGATTTAGAAGTTGTCTTCTCTGATGGAACGAAAAAAGAATATAAAAGAGAAATAAAATAAAGAAGTAGGCAATTGCCTACTTCTTTATTTTTTAATTTTTGCGTATCTTAGTTCTGGACTAGAACCGATAATGAACTGAACACCAGATACTGATGGTTTTTGTAAATATGAAGCACTTGGGAAAATAATTGGGATTAATGGTGAATCTGTAAACATAATATCTTCCGCTTTATGCAATAAGTCAAAACGCTTATCTTCGTTTTGTTCAACTTTTGCTTCTTTTACTAAAGCGTCAAATTCTTTATTATGCCATTTTGCATAGTTATTCGGACCATCACCTGCATATAAATCTAGTTTAGTAATTGGATCTAATAAAGAGCCGCCCCATCCCATATAAGCTAATTGGAAATCACTTTGCTTGTATGTGTCGATGTAACTCTTCCACTCTTTATTTTCTAATTTAATATCTACGCCAAGATTTTTCTTAAACATTTCTTGCATTGCTTCTGCTACTTTTTTATGTTGTGTATCTGTAGTGAATTTTAATGTTACTTCAGGTAATGTAGACCACCCTTGTTCTTTCATACCTTCTTCTAATAATTTTTTCGCTTCTGATGGATCAAATTTAACGTAATCACCTTTCTCTTTACGGAAATCACGACCACTTTGTGTTTTTGCTCCTTCTGGAACGAATGCATATGCTTCTTGCGCATTATTTTTATACAGTTTTTCAACGATAAATTTACGATCAACCGCTAATGAAAATGCTTTACGTACTTTCGCATTTGTAAACGGCTCTTTTTCTACGTTAAACGAATAAATATAAGATGAGAATCCTGCAACACGCTTATATTCTTTATTTCCTTTTTCTTTTTCAATCATCTCTTGTGGTAAACCACTTAGTAAATCTAATTCTTTTGATTTAAATAATTGATACGCTGTTTTAGAGTCTGGAATAATACGAAACTCAATTTCTTTTAATGTTACCTTTTTATCGTAGTATTCTTTATTTTTTTGTACTGTAATAGCCTGGTTATGCTTCCACTCTTTTAACTTGAATGGTCCATTCGTAATTAACTCTTTTGGATCTGTTTTTAATTTATTATTATCACCAATCGACTTTTTAGCTAATGGAATAAATAATGAGCTTGCTAATTTCTGTTTAATAGAAGCAACTGGATGTTCAAGAGTTACCTTTAATGTTTGAGGATCAACGACTTGAATACCAACTTGTCCCTCTTCACCTTTTCCAGTATTATATGCCTCTGCCCCTTTAATGAAATACATTTCTGTCGCATTCATAGAACCCGTTTTCGGATTTAATAATCGCTTCCATGCAAATTCAAAATCATTTGCCGTAATAGGAGAACCATCTGACCATTTAATATCTTTCTTCAAATGGATTGTATATTCAGTTCCATCAGCATTTACTTCTTCTTTCTCTGCTAATTCATTTTGATATTTCCCATCACTATCTTGCGTATATAAACTTGAAAACAACTGCCCAATGATATAACCTGACGTGCTATCTGTTGCAATAGCAGAATCAAGTGTGTATGGATCACTACTAATATTCGTTACTAATCGATCGCCTTCTCCCTTACCAGCACTCGCCTTTTGCGTCTCTTTCTTACCGCAAGCGACCGAAGTAATCGCTAAAACAGTCATAATGATAAACAGTAAAAACTTCTTCATCCTACATTCTCCTTTAACCCGAAATTTTTGGTGTTGATGCTAACAATGTTTTTGTATAAGAATGTTGTGGATTACGGAACACTTCGTCCGTATTTCCAAATTCAACAAGTTCTCCTTTATATAAGACAGCCACTTTTTCACATAAATAGTGAACCATCGGCAAATCATGTGCGATAAATAAATATGTATAGCCTTGTTCCTTTTGAATTTTTTGCAGCAGATGTACAATTTGAATTTGCAATGAAACATCTAATGCTGAAATTGGTTCATCAAGAATCAATACTTCTGGCTCACACAATAACGCTCTTGCAATAGCAATTCGTTGACGTTGTCCTCCGCTAAATTCGTGTGGATAGCGATCGATATATCGTCTATCTAATCCCACACGTTCTAGCGCATCACCTGCTACTTTATCCTTTAATCCTTTATCACCTATACCGAATGAAATATAACCTTCCGTTACGCTATCGCGTACTTTCCAGCGCGGATTTAATGCTGCTGTGGAATCTTGAAAAATGAACTGTACTTTCTGTAAAAAATCTCGCCTATGAGCTGATTTTAGCTTGTGAACGACTTGACCGTTATAATCAATTTCACCAGACGTTGGACTCTCAATCCCTGCTATGAGCTTTCCAAGTGTTGTTTTTCCTGAACCACTTTCACCAATAATGCCAAGTGTTGTTCCTTTCGGAATAGAAAGTGATATGTCTTTTAACGCTGTGATTTCTTTACTTTTACTTCCATACGTTTTCGTTACTTGCTTTATAGTAATTAAATCTGTCGTCATGAGGCATTCACCTTCTCTTTTGATTTCGCTTTATTATGCTCTAGAACATGTTGCCAACAATGTGAACTATGCTCCTTAGAATATGTGGTTCTCTCTGGAAAACGATGAATACATTCTTTTATCGCTACTGGACAACGATTTACAAAAGGACAACCAAAGCTATTTAATGTTTCAATGGAAGGTGTCGTTCCTTCTATAGCACGTAATACCTTTTCGGAATCATCCATATTCGGAATTGCTTGTAATAAACTTTTCGTATATGGATGTTTAGGAGAACCTATTACCTCCTGTATCGTTCCTTTTTCAACGACACGTCCCCCATACATAACAACTACTCGATCAGCTACTTCACGTACAAGTGCCAAATCATGTGTAATTAATAAAATACTCGTATTTTGTTTTTCTTTTCTTTCTTTTAATAGCCCCATAATTTGTTTCTGAATCGTTACATCTAACGCTGTTGTCGGCTCGTCTGCAATTACAAGCTTCGGGTGACAAGCAAACGCAATTGCTAAACAAATACGCTGCCTCATACCTCCGCTTAATTGATGTGGGTACTGTTCAAAGCGTTTCTCTGCTTCATGTATCCCTAAACCTGTTAACAAGTTAATCGCAATTTCCTTCGCTTCTCTTTTCGATTTTTTCCCATGTTGCAAAACTACTTCTGTAATTTGTTTGCCTACCTTCATCGTTGGGTTTAAAGATGAAAGCGGATCTTGAAATATAAAGGAAATATCTTTTCCGCGAATTTGATTCCATTCTGACTCTTGTAAATTCGTTAATTCCTTTGCTTGGAAAGCTATATTCCCATCATCGATATGAATTGATTCTTGATTCAAGCCGATAATGGATTGTGCTGTGACACTTTTTCCCGAACCACTTTCTCCTACAAGTGCAACTATTTCACCTTCGTTAATAGAAAAGGAAACATGCTTCACAATTGCTTGTTTACTATTCTCTTTTTCAACGGCTAACGTTACGTTTTCTAAAGATAAGATTTGTGCCATGTTTTTTCTCCTTTCGATTCCGTTTGACGATTTTTGGATCAATCGCATCTTGCAAACCATCACCAATTGCATTAAATGCGAACATAATGAGTGCAATCATGATTGCCGGGAAAAATAGCTGCCACCATTCTCCGCTCAATAATGTCCCGAGTGCATCATTCGTCATCGTCCCCCAACTTGCCGCTGGTGATTGTACTCCAAGTCCTATAAAGCTTAAAAATGATTCTGAAAAAATAGCTGCTGGAATTGTAAATGATAAATTCACGATAATAATCCCTGTTAAATTCGGAATTAAATGCCCATATATAATTTTCATATGTGATGTACCTAATCGCTCTGCTGCAATAACAAACTCTCGTTGTTTTAAAGATAAAACTTGCGCCCTAACGAGACGTGCCATACCAATCCATCCTGTTAATGCAAGGGCGATGATAATGGTAAAAAGACCTGGTTTCATAACAATTAATAGTAAAATAACAATTAATAAATATGGGATACCGTATAACACTTCGATTCCTCTTATAATCCACTCATCAATTAACGTTCCAAGGCGATTACGCCCTCTCACATATCCACTAAATCCACCAATCAGTACACCAAGACCTATATCGAGGGCAGCTGCTACTAATCCAACTGTTAGTGAAATCTTCCCACCAGCCCAAGTACGTGCCCAAATATCTCTCCCTAGATCATCTGTTCCAAACCAATGTTCACTACTCGGCGGTAAATTTGTTGCCTCTTTTACTTGTTCACTCGCAGTAAATGAAGTTAAACTTTCGCCAATAAGCGAGAAAACAATAATTAGCAATAACGTCACTGTTCCTAAAACTGCGATTGGATTCGATATAAACTTACGAAACACTTCTTTCTTTCTGCTAATCTTTTGCTGATCTTTATTTATCGTTAATTCTTTTTTCTCTTCTTTCGTTAATAACTGTTCATTAATCTCATAAGCCCCCATTTAAATATCCCCCCTCCTTATGTAATAGAACGAATACGCGGATCAACAATGCGATGAATAATATCTGTAATGAAAATACAAGCAATTAATAATGCACTATAGAAAATCGTTGTTCCCATAATCACCGGATAGTCTCGGTTAAAAATACTATCTACAAAATATTTTCCTAGGCCAGGAATTGAAAAGATTTTTTCAATAACGAAAGTCCCTGTTAAGAGTCCAGCCATTAACGGTCCAACAAATGTAAGTACTGGAACAATCGCATTTCGAAGAGCGTGTCTTATAATAATCTTCTTAATTGGTATACCTTTTGCTCTTGCTAGCTTAATATAATCACTCTGCAGTACTTCGATCATATTAGAACGAACAAACCTTGTAATAACTGCGATTGGCCCTAACGCTAATGCAAAGGATGGCAATACCGTATGTTCGAATGTTCCCCAAGAGGCTACTGGTAAAAACTCAAATTGGATAGCGAATACTTGTATAAATAGTGGTGCTAAAATAAAACTTGGAATAGAAATACCTAAAATTGCGAGCAAACTCACACTATAGTCAATTACTCTCCCATGATATAGAGCAGCAAATGTCCCTGCCGCAATTCCTACTAACAATGAAATAACAAGTGCTTGTAGACCAATAATTGCTGATGGACCAAAGCCAGTTGTTATAATTTCTGATACACCTTGCCCGGTTGATTGAACAGATTCACCAAAATCAAAATGAACTACACCGTCTAAATAAGCAACATATTGATTCCATAACGGTTCATCAAGGTGATACTTCGCTCTCATGTTTTGGATCACTTCTTCAGGAAAGATTTTTGCATCTGATGAAAATGGATCTCCCGGAATAATATGCATAATTAGAAATGTCACTGTCGTAATAACCCATAGTGTGAACACCATAACCGATAATTTTTTAATTACATACACTTCAATAACCCCCTAAACACATGAATTTACTTTGTTTTATGAATGTACTTTTTCCATTACTCCCTTTTCTCTTTTTAGAATACAAAAAGCCTTGATCTTAAAAAATAAGATCAAGGCTTAACAAACAAAGGCCCATCACTTATCTTTCAAGACTTGCTTGCTGGAATTAGCACGGTGTTCCTATTACAGAACCCGCTGCTGAGGTGTCATAGGGCCAGTCCCTCTACCTCTCTGGATAAGTAAATTGCTATATTATTATTTGGTTCAAATTGTATATTTCGAATTATAATTCTGAAAAATTGAAAAGTCAATCAAATTGGATAAATTTAGAAAAATCAGTTTTTAATTCATTTATCGAAATTACAGTTTTCGGCTTATAATAAAAAGAAATGATGTTAAAGGAGTTATAAGATGGACCCCTTACTTCTTGCTACTATAGGATTACCCTTAACAATCGTTATACTTTTCATCATCGGCTCCTATAAACTCTTTATTAAAAAGAAACGTATTACTTCTTTTTATACTCCTTTCGATAATATTACCGGGCAAACTATTTCCGAATTTCACGAAGAACAGAAAATATTAGTATCTGAGGATGAAGACGGAGATGGCAAGAAGAAAAAATAACCTTGCACAGGCAAGGTTATTTTTTCGTTTCTGCTTGAAAACGTTTATAGTATGTCGATGCTGTTGCGAAATTAATTTCTATATCACGAATCAACGATGAATCTTCTTCTTTAGCTAACTTCTGTAATTTTTTCATCGCTTGTTCCGATTCATTTAAGAAACCAACATATACCTCATGTTCTTGCTCTTTCGACTTCGGAACATGAATTTCTTTACGTATATTATCAATATCTTCTAACATGCTCGTTGTTACCTTTTTCACATCTTCTTTATATGTAGCCTTCGTTATTTCCTTACCGCCCTTTTCCTTTGCCACTTCAAATAGCTGCAGTGCGTTATTAATTTCTTTATTCATTTTCATATCGTATTTTTCATGTACTGCACGGTATTCTTTCATCTCTTCTGTTTGTTCAGTAGATTGCTCTACCTTTTCTTTCGGTTCTTTCGTATCTTTATTTCCATTACATCCTGCTAGAAGGATCATACTTCCCATTACAGCAATACCCAAAACCTTCTTCATCTCTTCTTCTCCTTTTATCTACAGCTACTACTCATTATAGTTTCTTTTATCTCCACTTGTTATTATACCGAGAACATCCTACTTTTTACACTTAAGACGATACCTTAATATACATACCAACATTTTTGTCACAGTATCGTCACTTTATGCAATTAAGTTTTGCAACGCTTTACTACATCACCTTACAAAAATGTAAGCACACATAAAGAACAAACCATGCTAGACTTACATATGCATAAAGCAAGCATATGTAAGTTTTTAAGGAGAATCATCTATGTACAACACAATGCGTTTTATGGAAGAAGATATTCGTGTCCTTATTCGCGAAAAATCACTTCATATTGAAAATACAGAGAGCCTTCGCCGTGTATTAAAAAAGAAGCATGCTCCATTTAAGTTAGCCCAATATTTAAAACAACAACATACAAATCAATTTCATACTGTGCTAAATATATCGGATAAATCATTAACAATCGAAATCATCGGTCATGTCTACATTGGAAACTTTGCAGATATCTTAAAAGAAATCCCACGTATACCGAAGATTGCTCCTATTATCGTTAAAAAAGCGTATAAAATTACCGATCATACTGATATTATCGACTGCGGAGAAAAAGAAGTCGATAGTAATCGCTGGGTGTGGGATAAACTTGCTGTTTTATATGATACGATCATGAATAATATGTATGGGGTATTTCAAAGAAATGAAAAAAAGAACTGATTCAAATATTTCCTTTGAATCAGTTCTTTTTTGTTAAGCCTCTAGGTTTTGTTTTTGCTGCATTTCAAACTGCTTCTCACTTCTTCTAGCCATAAATAGATAACATAATACAGCACCAATTTCACAAAGCGCAATAACAACACCCATCGGTAATGCTGTATTACTTCCACCAATACCTACTAGCGGAGCAACAAGTGCTCCTGAAATGAACTGTAATAAACCTAATAATGCTGACGCTGTTCCTGCAGCTTGCTTCTGATTTCTCATCGCTAACGAGAATCCAGTTGTTGATACAACACCGACACTTGATACAACAAGGAATAACGAGCATAAAACACCAATTAAACCTATTCCTAGTAAGATTGTCAGTAGTAAAGATAGACCACCAACAGCTGCAATAATAATGCCAGAGACAAATAATTTCTTCTCACTAACTTTACCCGCTAAGCGACCAGTAACCTGACTGGCAATAATAATACCAATACCGTTAATTGCAAAGAACAAACTAAATTGCTGTGGTGATGCTCCGTATATGTTCTGCAACACAAATGGTGAGCCCGAAATGTATGCAAACATCGCCGCTGTTACTAATCCTTGTGACAATGCATATCCCATAAACAGACGGTCCTTTAACAATTTTCCGTACGTCGCCAAAGTCCCTGACAAACCACCCGTTTCTCTTTCTTCAGGAGGTAATGTTTCACGCAATACAAAAGTAGCTGAGATTAACATGAATACGCTAATTGCTCCAAGAACGATGAAAACACCGCGCCACGTTGTAAACTGTAATAATTGCCCCCCAATAATCGGTGCCAAAATAGGTGCTGCTCCGTTTACTAACATAAGCAGTGAGAAAAACTTCGTCATTTCAGAACCTGAGTACATATCACGTACCATTGCACGTGATATAACAATCCCCGCTGATCCTGAAGCTCCTTGTAAGAAGCGCAATAACACTAAAGTCCAAATAGATGGCGCAATAGCACAAAGTAAAGAAGAAGCAACATAAATAATAAGAGCAATAATAAGAGGTTTGCGCCTTCCATAAATGTCACTAATTGAACCGACAAATAATTGTCCTACTGATAACCCAAGTAAACAAGCTGTCAATGTAAGCTGCGCTAGGGATGCACCTGTTTGTAAATCATCCGTTAACTTTGGTAACGAAGGCAAATACATATCAATAGATAATGGTCCAATCGCCGTAAGTGTTCCTAATACAAGAATCATCCATAACCTGTTCATCTTTACAGGTTTATATATTTCGTGATTAACTTCATTCACTTTTTCCATTCACCCTTTCCTATACACACTGAATCGTAACAATTATAGTTACATCATAAACATACGTCAAGTACAGCGCATTTTCCTCTTTCATAACGTAAAAAAAAAGCGATAGAGATTCTATCGCTTTACTTTTTCACATTACTATTCGTAAATTTGGATACCGAGGCCATCGTCTCTCCCGTATCTAAATATGTAATTTGAATTGGATCTCCCACTTCTGTAAACATAGCATACGGGAATTTCTTCACTGGTATCATAAATACCTTTTGTTCATTCTCTAAAAGTACGTACACGATTGTATTTTCACCTGATTTCTCTTTATATACACGTTGTACAATACCTTCTTTTTGCGCTTCTTTTCCTGTTGAGGTTGGTCTAAAGGTATCACCATTACCGCTCATTACGTTTTTATAATTCTCAAGCGCTTCTTTCTGCGTCGAACCTGTCGCAAATATTTTTGCATTAGCAGCATATACAACTGTATGTGCACGTACTAGGCCTCCGTCATCAACAACCGGAATAATCCAAGCTGGTTTTCCGTATACGTTATAAATGACAGGCATTGTCCCATGCCATTTCTCTCTCTTAAAGGAATTATCCACTACTTCTGTAGCTGCTGAACCATCCATAATCCCCTTCACTTCTTTTCCATTATAGTAATATAGCTTGCCTGTGCGTGCATCTACTAATGAATAGCCTAGGGCTGAATCTACTCCTTCTTTTGGAGAAGTAAAGTCTGTAAAATAATACAGTGTTCCATCTTTACCAAAGATCGGGGTCACGCCTTCTTTCGTTCCCCACTCAGTCGGAATTTTCATATCTGTTTGTGAGAATTTCGTATTCCAAAATCCGTGAATATATTTGCCAAAGTACGTATTTAACGTAGATGCAGTCTCATGATTTAATACACCATCAACAAATTTAGGTGCCTTTCCTTTATCATATCTTTTCACTTCTCCTGTTTGTGCATCTACTACGACAACACCTTCTACCTCAAATCCAGATCTTCCTGAAATAAATTCACCATACGTCATTGTATAATATGGTTTTCCTTTATCATCAACCTCAAATTTAGGTTTTCCTTTAAAGATTAAATTTGGTTCTGCTTGCCTTACCACACGCTCTAAATTATTACCAAAAAACATGCTTGGCACATATTTCATTTTATAACCGAGGTGCAGTTTCGCTTCCGCATCAGGATTCGTACCTGACATCGTTACATACCCTGGAATTATCTCAGCTTTACGCGCTTTAAAAAATCCTGAAACTTCAATCGGCGCTACATATAAAGCTTCGCCGTTTACCATTTGTGGCGTTAATTCTCCTAGCTCAAAATAAGCTACTTTCGGAATATCACCAAATACTTTTTTCATCTTATTCTCCGCTGTCTTTGGCGGCACTGTAAACGGCTGGTCATTTTCAGTAAATGGCTCTGAAATATCTTTCTCTATCTTAACAACAGAATCATATTTCTTTTGCGAGATTACTATATCGTGCAAATATCCAAAGTAGCCGTAACTTGCGAGTAAAATAAACATTAGAAGTCCTTTTAATGTACCTTCTAATTTCCCTATTTGATCTTGTGAAAATAAAACAAGCCCAATTAAAATTGCTACTGCAACAGAATAATGAGTAAGAATCGAGTCTACTCGATCATCAATTAGCCAAAAGTATTCATAGATTGCAATACCTATCCAAAATAAAACAGGAATAACTAAAATAGATGATTTCTTACCCTTTACAACCTTCTTATCTCCCTTCTTATCCACTGCTCGAAGCTTACTACTACTTCTTGTCCATGGAATCAAAAACAAAGTAAGAATAGCTAAAACTACAAATTTCATCAAAGGCACTGTCCCCTTTTCTTTTGTATTCCCTTTTAGTATAACAAATAAAGGGTATTAAGGTGAAAATAGGAATAGTTATATTTTTTTACTACTTAATACAATCCCGCTCACTACATATAGAATAGATGCAATATAAAAAATTGTACCAATCGTAAAGAAATCTACTAAATATCCCGTGGCAATAACCGCTACTGCTCCGCCAATGGATGTCCACACATGGTATTTTCCAATCTCATAACCAGCCTTTTCCTGCGCAACCTTTCGTGCTAATGAAGTCTTCTCAGTATTACGCTGCACAGCACCTAAAACTCCCATTACAATTTGAAGAATATACACATGCCATACTTCCGTGGCAATCGGAAAGCAAAGCATTAAGATTGCCATGGACCAAGCGTATATGATTAATAATTTTTTATCACCTACTTGATCAGATACCTTTCCCACTAGTGGATATACAAGTGCTGATGTTAAAGCAAATAAGCCATACGCCCAGCCAAATTGCGAGAAGCTATTTCCAACGTTTCGAAGTAATAATATATAAAAAGGAAATACCATACTTCCTGCCATCATGATAATACTTTGCGAAGCCACAAATCTTCTATATGTCATTTCGTATACTCCCTATAAAATAAATTAACAAATCTCTCTTCTGAATCTACTTCCTTCTTTTTCTTGAGAAATTCTTCAATATGAGGATATGCCCTTTTTAACTGCTCTTTCGTTGGATAAGAATAGTACGGCAAATAGTAACTACCGTTATGCTTTAAAGTAACATCAATCATCTTCCGAATGACATCCTCTGTTTTCTTTATCTCACTCTCTGAGCGTCCCTGGTTAATCAAAAGAACCAGCGCAAACATATCATCTTTCGCATAGGACAAAACTGCATTTTCATTCTTTTCCACGTAACGAATCGTAATGTTGAGTAAATTAAACTCTTCTTCATTTAATGCGTTACGTAAATCATCTATATACTTCGTGAAAGCATCTATAGGCACAAAGTATTCTTGTAACACTTCGGTCCTATTTTGATTTTCATATTCCATAAAAGCACTATCTGATCTCATAACATTATTACGCGTCTCATACTTTCCATCTGTACGTTCAAAATAACCTCTTTGTATATCCCAAAATGTATTCTTTCCCCAATCACTATAACGTGATAACCCAAGTAAAAATTTAGGTGCAGCTATAATATTTTCTTCCTTTAATTCACTGTACTCTTCTCTCATATTTTGATTTTGTGCCAAAGTATAATCCGTCACATACATCTCTTTTAAAAATGAATTTGGAGCAACAGAAATACGCGCTAAGTGCATACGAACATTCTCATCTCTTTTCACTTTCTCTTTGAAATAAGATGCGTATTCTTTATAATCTATCATTCTCGTGTGCATTTCATATAATTCATCTTCTGTTAACTTCAGCGTCACATCTAAAATAACTCCAAATAAACCGTAACCACCAATGACATATGGAAATAACTCTGCATTTTCTTCTCTACTTACATTACGTACCGTGCCATCTGCCATTAACAATCTGAATGACTCTACTGTATCAATTAGTGCCTCATGACGAATATCACGCCCATGTACATTTACACTTAATGAACCACCAACAGTAAAAATATTTTGAGACTGCATGACCTGTACCGCAAGGCCATATGGATTTATTTTCTTCTGAATATCATTCCACGTGACACCACTTTGAACTGTAATACGCTTCTTCTCTGGATCGAATTCTAATATTTTATTATATCCTTTCATATCAAGCATCGTGCCATTCGGATAATATGTCTGTCCTCCTTGGCTATGTTGCATGCCTGCAATGGAAATTTTCTCTCCTGAAACTTTTGCATCTCGCACTAATTTTATTAACGAGTGCTCTTCCGTAGCACTTTCAACACGTTTTATTTTTGTCGGAAGCAATTTACCTACATCACTCATAATAGGATGATCAATTTGTTTTTTATACGTATGTACAGACGTTGCAAGCAAAACCGTATATGCGACAATGACCACTACTATCTTTCTTTTTTTCAAAGGACACTCTCCTTATTAGCAACAAAAAGAGATACCCGTTCTTTCAGGTACCTCTCTTGACAGTGATTACTTTGCTGCTGGCAATTGTATTGGATCAAATTTATCATACGATGTAAACTTCGCATCCGTAATAATGTGCGCTTTATCCTCACCATTGCTACTCATAACCATATCTATCTTTGCTGATTCATATTTAAAATCTTTTGTAATAATATATTCCCCATCTATTTCTTCTATCTTTGCATTTTGGCCTTGTAGCATTTTTTTCTGCTTTTCATCCATACTAGCTAGCATACTCTCTGTCTCTTGCCCTTTTAATGCAAACTTCAGCTTATAATTATCTCCACTTTTCTCCATCTTCACTTTATTTAAAATTTCCGATGGAATCTCTAAATTATCTACCATTCCTTGAGTCGCGTTCATTCCGTTAGCATTTAATTGTTCCTCTGGTACAGACATAACTTCACCCGTATTAGGATTTTTCAACTGACCAGCAATTTTGCCACCCACATCATAAACAACAACCTCTGTACCAGAAACATTCATTTCAGAACGAGAATTTTTTTTCTTCGGCTCTAGTTGCATTTTGGCCTTTATTACATTCATCTCTGTTCCTTCAGCCTTTATTCCCACATCATATGTCATCGTTACATTTTCTTCGTTTTTAAAAGCTTCATTCGCTTTATTGAAAACATCCTTCGCTGTTAATTCCTTTTCTTTCTGCACAGCTTCTTTTTTCGGTTCATCAGTCTTTTTTGTTTTCTCATTACTACACCCTACTCCTAGACCGACTGCAAGTACTAAACTTGAAATTAAAATAAGTTTTTTCATAACGTCCCCTCCTTCCCCAAAATAATATCATCTCTTTTCCTATTAAATCTATATAATTCGTAATATTTATCTTTAAATTTATTTCCTATATAACAACATGTTTGAGAAAAAGTTTAAATATGATGTAAATAATAACAACTCATTTCAGGAGGTCATTATGAAAGCGATTATTTGCACAAAGTATGGACCACCTAATGTTCTCCAGCTTCAAAATGTAGAAAAGCCTAAACCTAAAAAAAATGAAGTATTAGTTAAAATTCACGCAACAAGTGTATCGACTGGAGATTGTAGAATACGTGGCTTTAATAGCCCCCTCTTATTTTGGATTCCTATGCGGATCATATTAGGTTTCAGAAAACCGAGAAAACCTATACTTGGCGTAGAGTTGTCCGGTGAAATCGAAGACATTGGATCAGATGTAACACAATTTAAAAAAGGTGATCCAGTTTTTGCATTAACAGAACTAAATCTTGGTGGTTATGCCGAATACACATGCGTGCATGAAAGTGGATTAATAGCATTAAAACCTACCAATGTGACCTATGAAGAAGCTGCCGTTATTCCTTTTGGCGGAACTTCAGCATTGCACTTCCTTAGAAAAGGACAGATAAAAAAAGGGCAACAAGTACTTATATACGGCGCCTCTGGGTCAGTAGGGACAGCTGCCGTACAACTTGCTAAATACTTCGGGGCGACTGTCACAGCCATTTGTAGTAGTTCGAATTTCGATTTAGTAACAGCTTTAGGTGCAGACAACGTAATTGATTATATGAAAGAAGATTTTACTAAGCGGGGCGATCACTACGATATTATATTTGACGCAGTTGGAAAATATAATAAGTCTCTTTGTACAGATGCATTAATGCCTAATGGAAAATATGTATCTGTGAACGGAATGATGGCAAAGGTCAGTAAAGAAGATATGAACCTACTAAAACAACTAGCTGAAACAGAAAAGCTAAAACCTGTCATTGATAGAACTTACCGATTAGAAGAAGTTGTAGAAGCCCATACGTATGTAGAAATGGGCCATAAGAAAGGAAATATTTCGATTACCTTAAAATAAAATATATTCTGAAAATATCATTGACAATTCTTTCTGTACGATTTACTATTAGTACCATATTCAAAACTACATACACATACTCTTATCAAGAGTGGCGGAGGGACTGGCCCGATGATGCCCGGCAACCGAGCTTATGACGTATAAGCTAAGGTGCTAATTCCTGCAAAACGAGTTTTCGTTTTGGAAGATAAGAGAGGAATCTATTTCGTCTATTCGGCACCTCTCTTATTTTTGGGAGGTGCTTTTTATTTTGGAACGTATATGAAGGGGGATTTATAGATGAAAAAGGTATTATTAAGCATTGTAAGCGGAGCAGTATTATTATTAGGCGCATGTAGCGCGAGTTCAGATAAAGAGGTAAAAGCATTAGACGAGAAAAAGATTACTGTCGGTGTAACAGGTGGGCCGCATGAACAAATTTTTGAAAAGGTAAAAGAAGTTGCCGCAAAAGATGGCCTCGAAATTGATATAAAAGTATTTAATGATTATGTAGCGCCAAACGTATCTTTAGATGAAAAAAGCCTTGATGTAAATAGCTACCAAACAAAATCGTATTTAGATGTATTTAAAGCTGAACGCAATATGAAATTAGCTGAAGTATTTTCAACAGTAACATTCCCTATGGGCGTATATTCTAAAGATATAAAAGATGTAAAAGACTTAAAAGACGGCGATGCAATTGCTGTACCAAATGACCCAACGAATGAACTTCGAGCTTTAAAATTATTTGAAAAAGCAGGGGTTTTAAAAGTTGATCCAAAGGCTACAGAAAAAGCGACTGCAAAAGATGTAATTGAAAATCCAAAAAAATTAAAGATTGTCGAATTAGAGGCATCTCAATTACCAACGCAACTAAGTGAAGTGAAAGCAGCTGCAATTAACACAAACTTTGCATTAGGTGCAAAATTAAGTCCGGCGAAAGATTCTATTTTCCGCGAAGGAAAAGATTCACCATATGTGAACTGGGTTGTTGTTCGTACTGAAAATAAAGATGATGCCGTTGTAAATAAATTAAAGAAAGCTTATCAATCTAAAGAAGTAAAAGAGTTTATCGAGAAAAAATTTGATGGTTCAGTTTTACCATCTTGGTAGGAGCTGACGATAATGATTGAATTAAAAAACATATCCAAAGTATTTACAACAAAAAAAGGGTATGTTGAGGCTCTTAAGTCTACTTCCCTTAAAGTAGAAAAAGGCGAGGTATTTGGAATCATTGGGTATAGTGGCGCTGGTAAAAGTACATTGATTCGATGTGTAAATTTATTAGAAAAACCAACGACAGGAAATATCATTGTAAACGAACAAGACTTAACAACGTTATCGACAAAAGAACTAGCAAAAGCGAGACAAAAAATCGGAATGATCTTTCAAGGATTCAATTTACTTAAAACTGTTAGCATCTATGAAAACATTGCATTACCTTTACGCCTTGCTGGTATTCCAAAAGTGGAAATTAAAAAAAGGGTAGAAAAATATTTACGCATTGTCGATCTTTTCAATCGAAAAGATGCTTATCCAAGTGAACTTTCTGGCGGTCAAAAACAGCGCGTTGCAATTGCACGTGCACTATCACATGAGCCTGAAGTGTTATTAAGTGACGAAGCAACGAGCGCTTTAGATCCAGAAACAACTGATTCTATTCTTGATTTGTTATTAAAGATTAACAAAGAAATTGGAATTACGATTTTACTCATTACACACGAAATGAACGTTATCCAACGTATATGCGACCGCGTTGCCGTTATGGAACATGGATCTGTAGTCGAAAGCGGGACTGTGAAAGATATTTTCACAAACCCACAACATGTAACAACGAAGAAATTTGTAAATAGCGCCTTTGCAGCTAAAATTCCAGAAGAGGTACAGAAAGAACTACAGAATACTGGAGAAATTGTAACACTTTCATTTATTGGTACTACTTCAGGTGAACCTGCCTTAGCTGTTGCCACAAAACGTTTCCAAGTGTATCCGAATATTTTATCCGGTAATATTACGCAGTTAAAACATGAAGCATATGGGAAACTAGTCGTTCATATGCAAGGAGAACAAAATGAAATCCACCGTGCTTTATCATTTTTACAAGAGCAAGGAATCATTGTAGAAGGAGGTAGAACAGATTATGGGAAACAAGTCCTTTTTGGATGAATGGGGTAAAGTCATATGGGAAGCCACAATTCAAACCTTTCAAATGACATCTATTTCATTACTCATCTCAATCCTTATTGCACTGCCACTTGGCGTCACACTTGTTTTAACGAGACCTGGTGGGCAGCGTGAAAATAAAATCATCTATCCTATTCTTAATACAATTATTAATATCATTCGCTCTCTTCCATTTATCATTCTATTATTCTTCATCTTACCTTTTACAAAGTTTCTAATGGGAACATCCATTGGCGTGCAAGGTGTTATCGTACCACTTGTCGTCTTCACAGCTCCCTATATCGCACGTTTAATGGAAACAGCCTTACTAGAAGTAGATCGAGGGGTTATTGAGGCCTATCAAGCGATGGGAGTCTCTACTATAAAAATCATTTGGCACGTCATGGTTAAAGAAGCTCGTCCCTCCCTTGTACTTGGATTAACAATTGCAACGATTGGCTTAATCGGCGCAACAGCAATGGCTGGTCTTGTAGGTGCTGGCGGGCTAGGGGACTTAGCATATCGCTTCGGACATTTACGCTATGAACCTGAAGTAATGTATGCAACCGTCTTTATTCTAATTATCCTCGTTCAAGGATTACAGTCTTTAGGTAATGGGGTTGCACGAAGACTGAAGAAAGATTAAAAAAGAAGGTATCTCACCAGGGTGAGATACCTTCTTTTTATCTTTTAAATCCGCCTTCTGAATGAATAACTTGCCCCGTAATCCACTCAGCTTCTTCACTTACTAAAAATTTAATGAGTCTAGCTGCATCCTTTGGCTCACCAATTCTGCCAAAAGGAAACATCGGCTTTAACCCTTGTTTTATCTCTTCAGTCATCCATCCTGTATCGGTTGGTCCTGGATTAATTGCATTCACTGTTATTCCTAATTGAGCTACTTCTGCTGACAACGTACTAGTAAGAGCATCAATAGCTCCCTTCGTTGTCGCATAAGCTAGTTCTCCTGCCATAGGACCTTGAAATTGCCCCGAAGTCATATTAACAATTCTACCACCAGATTTCTTATCAAATCCTCGGGCAAATTGACTACTGAGCAATGTAGTCGCACGAATATTAACCATATAATGCTTATCTAATTCTTCAGCAGTCAACGTAGAGAAATCATTATTCGTAGAATATGCTGCATTATTAATTAATATATGAGGGTACCCTAATTGTTCAGTAACTTTATTTAAAAGCTCTTTCGGTGCATCATTCCGAGTTAAATCTAACTCCATGCTCAATACTCTAACACCTTTTTGTAATAGCTCTTCTTTTAATTGTATTTGTTCATTTTTATCAACGCCCCAAGGCATCTCTTTATCATAATCCGTCCAATACGTAAAAAATATATCGTATCCTGCCTCAGCTAATTCTTTACAAATCGCTGCTCCTATACCGTCTAGACGACTTACGCCTGTAACAACTGCTACTTTATTTTTTAATTGGTTCATCATATACTCCTCCAAGTTTAAAGGACGCATATTTTATATAAGAGATATAAATTTCCCCACCTAGACCTCTGTCCTTACAAAAGGGATGTACAAGCCAACTATGCATTCCTTGCATGATTTACAAATAGCTAAATAAACCCTCACTTATGAGAGAAAAATTCATCTATCCAATTTCTAATCATTACAGGTTCATCCACATATCGAGTCCTTGTCTCCTTTCCATATATCTCTGTTTCTATCATACCAATATGATGTACTATTTCAAATGATAAAAAAATAAAAACCAATATTCCATTCCAAACTTCTATCGAATTTATTATATTATAATATAATAAATAATGGAAATAATCAGAAAAATACTGGTAAATATTGACTAACCTTCTTATAATAAAACGTGGGGCTAATGTGAGAGTTTAGTTTTAAACAAATAGGGGGAAGAAACATGTCAAAAAAATTACTTTCTTTATTTTCTGCAGTAATCGTAGCAGCTTTTGTAATAACCGGCTGTGTTCAAAGCGATACGACAAATAAAGAACAAAAAGAGAATGCAACAAAAGAAAGCAAAACGGAAAAAACAGATACAACGAAAGAAAGTAAACCTACTGAAAAAAAATCCGAAGATAAAAAAACTGAAGATAAAAATCCTGAAAATACAGCTACTGGATCAAGCGACTACTCTAAGCTGATTTCCTATATGGAAAAAGAAACAGGTGGTAAAACAAAAGTTCTTTTTGAAAATAAAGAACCACAAGTCTATAAAGCTGAAGATGTTTCAGTATCAATGAATAGTTACACATTAGTTGAATTAAATGGATTCCATACAAACTTCGATATTCCGTTTAATCGTCAAACAGAAGGCGGAGTTATTCTTGTGAACTACAGCGTAAAAAATAGTTCAGCTAAAGATATTTATTATATGCCAGCATTGGACATGTCATTTACTGGCGCGCAGAAAGCATATAGTAACTATAAAGATTTAATTCCAAAAGAAGATCAGCTCCCAACTAAACTTGCTCCAACGAATAATTACTTAGTAAAAGCAGGAGAAACTATTTCTGGTTATATCGCTTATCCATTCGGAAAAGATGATCTAGCGAAAATTTCAAGTCTCTCAACAGTCTCAGTCACAGTCCCAACTGCACAAGCTAATAAAGGAAAATTTGATGCTCCAATCGGAAATCCTGGAAGCTTTTCATTAAGTTTAAACAAACAGGGTGCTGAAAAAGTTGCAACAGATAATACTTTCTACCAAGATAAAGCTACAGCTAATAACATGGGCGATAAAAAAATGTTAAAAGAGAAATCAAGTATTAATAACAACCAAGAATTAGGCGCTGTTAATGTTACATTAGACGGATACCAATTCACTCAATTCACACCAAATTCCGTCGAAGCTCCACGCTTTGCAAATTTTAAAAACGGTCTTGTTCTGTTAACAGTAAAATTCAAGCTTGATAACAAAGATGCTCAAGACGTTTCACTGTCTCCTATAAGCTCTACATTAAGAGTGAATGATGGTACACAATATACGATTAATGAAGGTATGCTATTAAATTATGACTATAATGCTGCAGTTAAAACTGGAACATCTGGAGAGTTACTACAAGTATATATTTTAGATCAAGAGCAGTATGAAAAGATTTGGAAAGACAAAAGCTTTGAGATTGAGTTAGGACCTATGAGAAATAAAGAAGCTAAAGATATTTCACAAGGTAAAAAAGCTAAATTTACATTACCTAAATAAGTTACTAAGTATATATTAGAAAAGGCATATAACATATGATTGTTATATGCCTTTTTCATTTTATAAAAACACCATTTTTGTTCACACTTTATCCATTGTGAATCTTTTCACAATGGATATATAATAAACTTGTAAATACAATATTGGAGGGATTTCAATGATTATCAATTTTTTAAGAACTGATAAACGTGCTGCTTTCATATTATTATTTTTACGATTTTACATAGGATATGCATGGCTCGCTGCTGGGATAGGCAAAGTCTTCGGACAATCTTTTGACGCAAGTGGTTTTCTAAAGGGCGCTATTGCTCAAGCATCAGGTGACCACCCTGCAGTACAAAGTTGGTGGGCAGATTTTCTTCAACATTTTGTTCTTCCAAACGCAGACCTATTTAGCTTTTTAGTTCAATGGGGAGAAATTTTAGTAGGTCTAGGTTTAATTTTAGGCGGATTAACAAAAACAGCTGCATTTTTCGGAATTATAATGAATCTTTCATTTTTATTAAGCGGAACTGTTAGTGTAAACCCAAATCTGCTTATTTTAACTATGTTCATTTTAGTTGCAGGGCAAAACGCTGGACGTATTGGATTAGATGGCTATGTTTTCCCTAAACTTTTCCGTAAAAATAACCACGGAACATATAAATTAAGTAAAACTGCGTAGTAACAGTTTACTTTTAAAATATAAATAAGAAAAAGAGCCTGAGTATAGGCTCTTTTTCTTATTTATCCTAATTTAAACTTTTAACGAGCCACGAAAACCTCTGGCAGCGTAATAGGAATCTGCTCCATTGTGGTACACGAAAACATGTCCGAAGCGATAATCGCAAAATAGAGCACCACCGAGTTCTCGAATATCTGAAGGTGTTTGTACCCAACTTGATGATTTCATGTCAAAATCCCCAAGTTGTTGCAATTCCCGATATTGTTCTTCCGTTAATAGTTCAATGCCCATAGCATTTGCAACATCAATAACATTATTTTCTGGTTTATGTTTTTTTCTTGATTCTAACGCTTCAAGATCATAACAAAGACTTCTGCGGCCTTTAGGACTCTCCTTTGAACAATCATAGAAAGTATATTCGTCCTTTTCTTCATCATAACCGACAACATCCGGCTCACCGCCAGTTACTTCCATTTCGTTAAGTGACCATAATTTTTCAGCATCAGCTTCTATCTTAGCTTCAACCTTAGCCCATTCAAGCCCTTCATGGCGGTTCATATTTTTCTCAAAACGAGCTTGCAATACTTTCAATAACTCTTGACGTTTTTCTACTTGTAAGTCATTTTTATTTCCTGTCATATTAGTCCTCCCTGATGTGTGTACAGATATTAGTTTAAGTATATATTTTATAATAAATCATCTCAAGATGAAGACCGTTTCAGCCTTATGTCTTGTACAAACATCCATTATAAAGTTCTAAAACCCTCCATACTTTCTCCAAGAATATAGTGTGAAAACCACATCAAATTCTGCTTCATAATAGCTACATTCATTCCCGGCTGATTAGGACTATATGCCATTCCTTTAAATATAATTAATTCTGTATCCACTTCCATATCCATTAATCCTTGATATAGATCATATGCATTTGTAATTGGAATTCTTGCATCCTTTTCTCCATGCTGAATTAAGGTAGGCGTACAAGCTGATTCAATATACGTCATAGGTGATGTCTTCGTATATATCTCTGGATCATTCCATGGAGTATTTCCTAAATACATTCTAATAAAGTAAGGTATATCTGTATTTACATAATGGGTACTCCAGTTAGTGATTCCACCGCCAACTGAAATAGCTTTAAATCGACTACTAAATGTAGAACAGAAAGCTGATACATATCCACCGTTGCTCCATCCCATAACTCCTACTCTATCCTTGTCTACCATCCCTTTTTCTACTAGTTCATCCACTCCAGATATAACATCATCGTAGTCAGCAATCCCCTGTTTTCTATAGTTAGCTTTTAAAAATTCATTACCATAACCTGAACTTCCTCTGTAATTTGGTTCTAAAACGATAAAGCCTTTTTCAATAAACTGTTCAATCGGATATTTCTCATTGAAGCAGTCTGAAAATATCGGAAAAGACGCCCAAGCCGGACCGCCGTGAATTACTACTAATAAAGGATATTTTTTATTAGTATCAAACTCTACTGGCGTTGATAAAACACCTTCTATTTCAAGACCATCGCTACTTTTCCATGAGATGATTTCCCTGTTACTTCTAAGTTTCCCTTTGAAAAAGCTATTTTCATCCGTTATTTTTTTATCGTCTAAATAGATTTCAAAGGTTTCATTTGTTATTGCCTTATTGTAGGATATATATTTGCCATCCTTTGTTATAGAAGCATCCATTATAAAGCCATCTACTTTTTCGCTTAGTATTTCCACAGTTCCATCTTCAGCTAGCAACCCAATAAGATAATTCGTTTTATTCTGCCATCTAATTAAAATCCCTTTAGCTGTCCACTGTAATGGCATAACCGTACTATCAAAATCTGTTAAAGGTTGAATTAGCTCTCCATTATGAATATCATATATCTCTAACGTACTATCTTGTATATAGTTTCTATAGTAATCCCTCTCTCTTATGCTTGCTGAGTAACAAATTTTGCTGCCCTCTGGAGAAAAGCAAACACTCCCTCCCAACAATTTATCCACATTCAGCTTTTGTAGCTCTCCAGCTTTAATATGGAGTATGTATAGATCTCCATTTATATAATCTGCCATATTTGAGCTTGTTGTCGCCATAAATACAACCTTTTTACCATCATTTGAAATATCAAATTCATGGATATGAAAATCCTTACCATCAGTTAATCGATAAACAACTCTGTTCTCGTGTTCATCTGTATCACTTTGTATCACCTTTTCTATTTCAATGTAATATAAACAATTATTCTGGTGTTCCTTACTTACATGATGGAAATCTCCATATAATTCCTTACGTTTCTTTATTTCCTCACATTCTTTTGACTGTGCAACATAATAAAAACCTTTACCAGCAGGATCCCATTTGAATGTACTAATTCCTTCCTTCTCATCAGTAATTTGAACCTCGCTATAACCATCTAGCGACTTAACAAATATCTGATTTTTCCCATCACCAACTGGACTAAGATATGCGATACACTTAGCATCTGGAGACCATAATGGGTGTGTACTATCTATATCCCCATTTGATAATGGGTAACTCTGCTTCTTATCTTTTTCATATATCCATACATGATTCCTATATGTATTGTCTTTCCAATCAGCCGTCTTCTTTACAAATGCTACGTTTTTACCATCATCACTTATGTTTGTACTTGATAAGGTTGGTAATGAAATAATCTCTTCTATACTTAGATATGTTTTTTTAATCGTTTTCATCAATATCCCCCCTGAAATGTCCATAAATCTCTCGTCTCTTTTTGTCGTAATCAAAGAAATTGTTCATGAATACTTAAAATAATAATGGGAAATTCAGATAAATAAAAGTGAATTCGATAAGGTAAAACTTTAATCTATAGGGTTCTATCCACTTACCAAGTCTAGATGTTATTTTTCGACACAAAAACACCCCTTTAGATAAAATATCTAAAGGGGTGCAAATTTGTAAATTTATTTTAAAACTACAACTATATTTATTAACCTACCAATCTCCTACTCAACAGTAACAGACTTAGCTAAGTTACGTGGCTTATCAACGTCACACTCGCGGTGAAGTGCTGCGTAGTATGAAATAAGTTGTAATGGAATAACTGCTACTAGCGGTGCTAGTGCTTCGTGTACAGCTGGTAATACAAAGCTGTCTCCTTCCATTTCTAAGCCTTTCATTGAGATGATACATGGGTTAGCTCCGCGTGCTACTACCTCTTTCACGTTGCCGCGAATTCCAAGGTTTACGTGCTCTTGTGTAGCAAGTGCGATAACTGGTGTACCATTTTCGATTAAAGCGATTGTACCGTGTTTTAACTCTCCTCCAGCGAATCCTTCTGCTTGGATGTAAGAGATTTCTTTTAGTTTTAACGCACCTTCTAATCCTACGTAGAAGTCTACGCTACGTCCGATGAAGAAACAGTTACGCGTTGTCGCTAAAAATTGTTTTGCTAATGCGTCCATTTCTTCTTTTTGATCACAAAGTTCTATCATTGCATTTGCTACAAGTCCTAGTTCGTGTGTTAAATCGAAATCAAGAACTTCACCTTTTGCTTTAGCAATATCAGCTGCTAAAATTGAAAGTACTGCAAGCTGTGCTGTGTAAGCTTTCGTTGATGCAACTGCAATTTCTGGTCCAGCGTATAACGGAAGTGTATAATCAGCTTCACGAGAAAGCGTAGAACCAGGTACGTTTGTAATCGTTAATGCTTTATGACCCATTTCATTCGTTTGTACAAGTACTGCACGGCTATCAGCTGTTTCACCACTTTGTGAAATGTAAATGAAGAATGGTCTTTCTGTTAATAATGGCATGTTATAAGAGAATTCACTTGCTACATGCACTTCAACTGGCATTTTTGCAAACTTCTCGATAAATTGTTTTCCAACAAGACCTGCATGATAGCTCGTTCCACATGCAATGATGTAAATACGATCGCTATCTAAAATCGCATTGCGAATGTCTTGATTTAATTCAATCTCGCCATTTTCATCTTGATACTTTTGAATTATATTACGGATTACAAGTGGTTGCTCATCGATTTCTTTAAGCATGAAATGAGGGTATGTTCCTTTTTCAATATCACTTGCATCTAATTCCGCTGTAAACGGTGCACGTTCAATCGTTTCACCTTGTAAATTTTTAATTGTAATACTTTCTTTCGTTACGATTACGATTTCTTTATCCATTAACTCAATAAATTGATCTGTAACTTGTAACATCGCCATAGCGTCGCTCGCCACAACATTAAAGTTGTCACCAACACCTACTAATAGCGGGCTTTTGTTTTTAGCAACATAAATCATGTTTGGATTTTCAGCATCAAGTAATCCGATTGCATAAGAGCCATGTAAAAGAGATAGCGTATTACGGAACGCTTCTTCTACACTTAATCCTGTGCTCACTTGTTGTTCCATAAGCTGTACGATAATCTCTGTATCTGTTTCACTTACGAACGTTACATCTTGTAAATATTCCTTTTTCACTAATTCATAGTTTTCAATTACACCGTTATGAACTAGTGTAAAGCGTTTTGATGTACTTTGATGCGGATGCGCGTTTACTTTACTTGGAACACCGTGTGTAGCCCAGCGTGTGTGTCCGATACCTACGCTTGCTGCTACGTTCTCATCTACGATTTCACGAAGTTTTGCGATACGGCCTTTTTCTTTGTATACAACAACACCGTTCTCTGCTTGTACTGCAATACCTGCTGAATCATATCCACGATATTCTAGCTTTTCTAAACCTTTTAATAAAATTTCCTTTGCATCTTGCTCTCCAATAAATCCTACGATTCCACACATGTTTAGTCGCCGTTACAAATGCTTACACTGCTCTGCGAACATGTAACGACATAGTCCGATACCATTTTTATTTATACTAAAAAAACGGATTACATATTGCTAGCCCTGTAAGCTTGTAACGGCTTTCACCTTCCTCTCGATTGGGTTTAAGTCCGTATATACTTATACAGCTAGTTTTCATCCGTTCCTCTTCTCTCATCACACTTTCACCTTTGTCCACTAAGTCACCTTAATGATTTAAGTAAAAGTTTGCGGTTGTGATGAACAACCGGGAGTCATCCGCCGAAATCTCGATAAACCCCACCTCGTCAACTACACTATTTGTAGTTCTGGCGCTTTTATAATTTACAATATTTCCTTTGAGAAAAAGAACAAGACCATCTTATAACAAACATGGATAAACCGTCAATGAAATTTTTTTCATCGTCTATAAAACATATGAAAAAGGAGCACTTTTTGTGCTCCTTTTTCATATAAATTCAGCTAATTACTCAGCGCCAACTTCGGCTTTCACAACTTCTACAATGCGATGTACATATGCATCACAAACTTCTTGTGTTGGTGCTTCTGCCATTACACGAATAAGTGGCTCTGTTCCAGATGGACGAACAAGAATACGGCCATCACCGTTCATTTCTTCCTCTACAACACGAATAATTTCTTTAATTTTTTCATTTTCTAATGCTAATTTTTTATCTGTTACACGAACGTTTACTAGCAATTGTGGGAATTTCGTCATTTCTCCTGCAAGCTCAGATAATGGTTTTTTCGTCATTTTCATGATGTTTACAAGTTGAAGTGCACTTAACATTCCGTCACCAGTTGTAATGTAATCAAGTAAGATAATATGGCCTGATTGTTCTCCACCTAAGTTGTAACCACCGCGTTTCATCTCTTCCATTACATAGCGGTCACCAACTGCTGTTTTATCACTTGTAATATTGTTTGCTTCAAGTGCTTTGTAGAAACCTAAGTTACTCATAACAGTTGAAACAACTGTATTATGTTTTAATTGACCAGTTTCTTTCATGTACTTCGCACAAATAAACATAATTTGATCACCGTCAACGATGTTTCCTTTTTCGTCTACAGCAATTAAACGATCGCCATCGCCATCAAAAGCAAGTCCGATATCCGCACCTTTTTCTTTTACCAATTCAGCTAAGCCTTCTGGATGTGTAGATCCTACACCCTCGTTAATATTCATACCGTTTGGAGAAGTTCCCATTGTTGAAATATCAGCTTCTAGGTCTGCAAATAAGTATGGAGCTAGAGAAGAAGTTGCACCATGTGCACAATCTAAAGCGATATGTAGGCCAGAGAAATCTTCTTCAACAGTTTGTTTAATGTACTGTAAATATTTTTGTCCACCTTCAAAGTAATCGCTCACTTGTCCCAGATTAGTACCTGTCGGACGTGGTAGTTCATCAACTTCTTTGTCTAATAAAGCTTCAATCTCAGCTTCTTGCTCATCTGTTAATTTAAAGCCGTCTGAACCAAAGAATTTAATACCGTTATCTTGTACTGGATTATGAGATGCAGAAATCATAACACCTGCTT
Organism: Bacillus cereus group sp. BceL220; assembly: GCF_051776965.1. Classification (NCBI taxonomy): domain Bacteria; kingdom Bacillati; phylum Bacillota; class Bacilli; order Caryophanales; family Bacillaceae; genus Bacillus; species Bacillus cereus group sp. BceL220. The sequence continues at coordinate 60,697 of NZ_JBPWBC010000019.1, forward strand.
GTGCATCTAGTGCTTTTGTTAAATAAGCAACACCCGGTGTAGAAATAACGCCAAGGCGCATTACTTCTGCTCCAGTTGATAATAGACCTGCTACTAAAGCTCCTTCTAACATATGGCCAGATACACGTGTATCACGACCGATAATTACTTTTGGACGATCTGTATCTTTTGTTAATACATAACCACCAAAACGCCCAATTTTGAAAGCTAATTCAGGTGTTAACTCCTTATTTGCAACTCCACGTACTCCATCTGTACCAAAATATTTACCCATTATGATTCGCTCCTTTTTCTTGCTCTTTTTGATTATGGTTATCTACCGTTGGTTCTTGACTATTTTCTTTATCTTTATCTTTATCTTGATTTTGATTATTTTCCTGTTCCGTTTCTTTTTCTTGATTGGATTCAGGATTTTTTGGCTTCTCATTTTGATTTTCTTGATTGGTGTTTGAATCCGGTTGTTGACCGTTACCCTGTACTTCTTTATCTGGTTTTTCTTTCTTTACAATAGTAACTTTAGCACTTTTTTGTTTTGGCTCTATTGAAATATTACCAGGACCACTCACTTGAATAGAAATATCTTTCGTCCCTGAAGATACATTTTGCAAATTAATTACCGCTGTTATTTGGGCAGCTGTTATTTTATCTACTATACTTGCTTCTCCTGAAATATCAACACTTATCTTTCCATCTTGCGGCGAAATTAGCTGAGCCGTAACATCTTTAGAAAGTCCATTTTTTTGGATTGGGATGCCATCAATCGTTTTTGTTTTCGTTTGTTTTGTTTTTTGCACTCCCACTGAAACCTTCACTTGATTCGGTTTTGCACTGGTTACACCCTTGGGTAATAAAACAGAGGCATCGAATGTTGTAGACTCTGTCAATTGACTAAGATCTACTTCGACCCCCTCTAGCGATTGTATATTATCCAAAATATCTTTTGGACCAGCTATCGTTACTTCTCTCGGCTCGACACTGATATTTGTAACTGCCAATCCTTCTGCTAAACTCCCCTTCTTCGTATACGTTACAGGAACAGTTTTTTCAGTATTATTGGCTGTAGTTTGCGTTGCCACATTCAACGTTACACTAATTTTAGATGGACTTGTTCTTACATTTAAACGTTTTCCTTCTTTATTGTATAATGTAACTTCGGGCGTTTTTGTAACAGTTTTATTAACACCTTTTAAATCAACATACGCTTTGGCAGATGAAATGCTTTCAATTTCTTCTTTCGTCCCAACTACCTCAACAGTATCCGGTTTAATGCTTGATTTTTCGAGAGTAGCCCCCGCTGGCATTTGATCCTCATTTGATAATTTCAAATCTACATGAACATATTTTCTCGCCTTTTCATGAAGAGTAACTTTAATTGTTGATGGCTGAACTGTTCCTTTCACATCGTCTGGAAGCCCGTTCGTTTTTAAAGAAATCTCATAAGTTCCTTTTGGACTATCTCGCAAATCAATTGGTATGTCAAATTGTTTTTTTGCTTTTGCTGTAGCAACTGATGCTTTTGGGCCTTCTAACTTCACCTTAACGCCCTCTGCTGGAATACCACTTACAATATATTTCTCCTCATCATACTTAAGATTAATCTCATAATTAGTTAATGTTTCTTTCGTATCATTTGCAAAAGGTAATATACCTGATGTCGTATTTTTCTCAGTTAACGTCGCTGACATAAAAAGCATACACGCCAATAGTAATGAGATCCCTTTTAAAAACCAATGATTCTCCATTAACTTATCCATGACGCTTTCTCCTCCAATTCCATAAAGACGAAGAAGTCGTTTTTTCGTTCCCACTAAATTCAGCTAATAACATATCCTTCAGCTGTTCTGTCTTCAAATCACGATGCAACTTACCATTTTTCGTTAAAGAAATTTGACCAGTTTCTTCAGACACAACTACTGTAATACTATCAGTAACTTCACTAACTCCCATTGCAGCACGATGTCTAGTTCCTAATTCTTTAGAAATAAACGGACTTTCTGATAATGGAAGATAGCATGCTGCTGCTTTAATTGTACTTCCTTGCATAATTACCGCTCCGTCATGAAGAGGTGTATTTGGAATAAAAATATTAATAAGTAATTCCGATGATACGTTTGCATTCAGCGGAATACCCGTTTCCACATAATCACCCATACCGGTCTCTTTTGACAAAGTAATTAATGCACCTATTCTACGTTTCCCCATATATTCGGTTGCTTTTGCTATCGCTGTTGCAACCATTTCAGGTTCATCATCCTCATGCGGTCCAACACGCGAAAATAAACTCCCGCGCCCTAGCTGCTCAAGTGCTCTTCGCAATTCTGGCTGAAAGATAATAATAACGGCTAAAAATCCCCATGTTAATACTTGTTCAGTTAGCCAAGATAACGTATGCAATTCAAGGAAAATACTAATCATCTTAACGACAATGATAACTGTAATCCCTTTTAAAAGTTGAACAGCTTTCGTCCCTCGGATTATGAGAATCAGCTTATATATAATAAACCATACAATGGCAATATCTAATGCCGTACTAAGATATTTCAAAATGGTCGTATCTTCAAAAGGCATGCTATCCCTTCCTCCTACTTACGAGCAATTCTATCCATATATTGAAATATTGTTTTATGCTCTATCTGTATGTATTTCCAACAACTAGTTAATTATACCATACATGAAACAAACGACAATTACAAACAACCCCCTTTAGCTCAAATTGGTAAGATGTCAAACATTTTTATCTTACAGTATAATATAAATCATTATTATACGCCTATTTTCAAATAAAAAAAGCAACTTCTCAGTTGCTTTTCTTACATTTATTTTAGTTTTTCACCGAATAAAGAACCCATTAAAGCAACTGCTGTTGTTGCCGTTCTATTTCTCTCATCTAAAATCGTATTTACCTCAACAAATTCAGCAGATGTGATAATATCCGCTTCTGCTAACATTTCCATCGCCAAGTGGCTTTCACGATAAGATAGACCACCAATTACAGGCGTCCCAACACCTGGTGCATCATGAGGATCAAGACCATCTAAATCTAATGATAAGTGTACACCATCAGTATGAGATAAATATGCGATTGTTTCTTCCATAACAGCCGTCATCCCCATACGATCAATTTCATGCATTGAGAACACTTTAATACCTTCATTTCGAATGAAATCTTTTTCTCCTTCATCCAATGCACGCGCACCGATAATTACGACATTCTCTTTTTTCACCTTCGGATATGCTCCATATAAATCTACAAGTGAAGAATGTCCATAACCTAAACTTGCTGCAAGTGACATACCGTGAATATTTCCAGATGGTGAAGTTTCCTCTGTATTTAAATCACCGTGTGCATCATACCAAATAACACCTAAGTTTTTATAATGTTTTGCTACACCAGCTAATGTACCGATAGCAATACTATGGTCACCACCTAATACAAGTGGAAAACGACCTTCTTCTATAATATGATCCACCTTACTTGCTAATTCATTACATACAGTTGCAACTTGTGTAAGGTTTCTTAATTTTGTATTTTCATCTATCTCTTTTTCTCTCTCTATACATATATCTCCCATATCTTTAACGTCATATCCAATTTCTTCAATTCTTTCAATTACCCCTGCATAACGGATTGCGCTCGGTCCCATATCAACGCCACGACGCATCTGCCCTAAATCCATTGGAACTCCAATAACTGAGATTTCTTTTTTCATAGATAGTATCCCCCTTCTGTGCCTTCACTAAATATTTTAAATCTTTTATATAGTCTGACTCAACTCGACATTTTTCTGTATGGATATACAAATTATTCACTTATATTCACGTTGAAAATCAAATTTCAAGACTATTCTATGTATAAAGTTAACTTAATGAAACAATCACAATCACTATTATTAAATAATAATAAAAAAACACCCCTACATTTAGAAGTGTTTTTCTGACGCTATTTTCCATACTGTTGCAATATTCTTCGTTGTCATTTCAATATTTTCTTCTGCTACTCTATATGCTTCTTCTAGTGTCATCGGTCTCGTTGTAATACTAAATACCGCATCTATTCCTTTCTCGTACACGGCTGAATAATCAGATGATACAGACCCTCCAATAGCAATTACAGGCACAGAAAAACGTTTCGCACGCCCCGCAACACCAACAGGAGCCTTCCCATATGCAGTTTGTTCATCTATTCTACCTTCACCAGTTATAATGAGATCTGCATCTTCTATATGTTTATCGAAATTTGTATAATCCAATACAATTTCAATGCCCTTTCGCAAGTCTCCCTTTAGCACTGAAATAACAGCCGCTCCCATTCCTCCTGCTGCCCCTGCACCAGGTATTTCAGATACATCAGAAGATACATATCTTTTAAGAATATTCGCATAATGTTTTAAATTCTCATCTAGCTCTTTCATCATCTCTACATTCGCACCCTTTTGTCTCCCAAATACGAAAGATGCTCCCTGCATTCCGACTAATGGATTATCCACATCACATGCCGCTTCTATCTTTACCCCCTTTAAGCGTGGATCCATTTGTGAAAAATCAATAGCAACAATCGAATGTAACGTACCTCCAGATGGATCTATTACTTCACCCTTATCATTTATAAATCTTACTCCTAAAGCTGCTAACATGCCTGCCCCACCATCATTTGTAGCACTTCCTCCAAGTCCTAAAATTATGTACTCCGCCCCTTGATTTAGCGCATGTAATATAAGTTCTCCTGTTCCTTTTGTCGTTGTAATAAGTGGGTTTCGCTTTTCAACTGGAACGTGCTGTAATCCTGATGCTGCTGCCATTTCAATAAACGCTGTCTTTTTATCTTTAGACACGCCATAAAAAGCTTGCACACTTTCTCTAAGCGGTCCTGTCACACTAATTGATATAATTCTCCCCCCTGTAGCATCAACAAGCGATTCAACCGTCCCTTCTCCTCCATCTCCAATTGGTATTTTCACATACTTTGCATTAGGAAAAATTGCTCTAAAACCTCTTTCAATAGCTTCACATACTTCTATAGCTTTTAGGCTTTCTTTATATGAATCAGATGCAATAACAACTTTCACAATTATCCCCCATCCCTTATTTTTACGTTTTCTTCATTTTAAACGATAAATATAAAAGTTGTCTTTTTAAACACAAAAAAGCTTACATCATATGATGTAAGCTTTTTCTATTTAGATGGAGCCTAGCGGGATCGAACCGCTGACCTCCTGCGTGCAAGGCAGGCGCTCTCCCAGCTGAGCTAAGGCCCCTTAGTAATAAAGCGGAAGACGGGATTCGAACCCGCGACCCCAACCTTGGCAAGGTTGTATTCTACCACTGAACTACTTCCGCGAAAATGGTGAGCCATGAAGGATTCGAACCTTCGACCCTCTGATTAAAAGTCAGATGCTCTACCAACTGAGCTAATGGCTCGTAAATGGCTGGGCTAGCTGGATTCGAACCAGCGCATGACGGAGTCAAAGTCCGTTGCCTTACCGCTTGGCTATAGCCCATTAATATTTACTAGTATGGTTATCTTCTCAAAAAAATAAACCCTTTCAGGTTATTTTTAAGAAAATGGTGGAGGGGGGCAGATTCGAACTGCCGAACCCGAAGGAGCGGATTTACAGTCCGCCGCGTTTAGCCACTTCGCTACCCCTCCGACATTTAAACATATATGGTGGAGGATGACGGGATCGAACCGCCGACCCCCTGCTTGTAAGGCAGGTGCTCTCCCAGCTGAGCTAATCCTCCAAAAGTGGTGACCCGTACGGGATTCGAACCCGTGTTACCGCCGTGAAAGGGCGGTGTCTTAACCACTTGACCAACGGGCCAAAAATTTAAAAACTTTTCCAAGCTTCCAACCGGGCTTGAACCGGTGACCTCTTCCTTACCATGGAAGTACTCTACCAGCTGAGCTATGGAAGCATAATGGCTCCGCAGGTAGGAATCGAACCTACGACCGATCGGTTAACAGCCGATAGCTCTACCGCTGAGCTACTGCGGAATAATACAAGCCTGGCAACGTCCTACTCTCACAGGGACAAGGTCCCAACTACCATCGGCGCTAGAGAGCTTAACTTCCGTGTTCGGTATGGGAACGGGTGTGACCTCTCTGCCATCATTACCAGACTTTTATCATTATACACATTCTTTTCAGAATGTCAAAAGGAATTTTAAATATATATTCCTTCAAAACTAGATAACATTGCTACATATTATATGGTTAAGTCCTCGATCTATTAGTATTCGTCAGCTCCACATGTCACCATGCTTCCACCTCGAACCTATCAACCTGATCATCTTTCAGGGATCTTACTAGCTT
>NZ_JBPWBC010000020.1:0-60261 GCF_051776965.1 Bacillus cereus group sp. BceL220
TACGAAACGGATTAAGGCAAAATTAAAAATGAGCCCAGTACAATACCGGACTCACTTTTATCAAGCTGCCTAATGAAATAACCGTGTCTAACTTTTAGGGGTCACTTCATTATCTACCTTTAAAACGCTCTTTTTTATTATTTCCCTTCTGTTACATAAGCCCACTTAAAGCTATATTCTGGACTGATGTTATGTTTCACAATTCCTTTAACATTCGGTTTCATTACATACGCTCTACCTGTTTGATATAAAGGAATTAATCCTGCATCTTCTTCAAGGAACAATTTCTCTGCTTTTCCTAACGTTTCCCAACGCTTCTTGGGATCAGACAATAATTCATTACCTGCTTTCGCTACCATTTCATCATATTTTGGATTCGAATAACTCATTTGGTTATATGGGCTCTTCGATTCAAACATATCAATAAACGTCATTGGATCCGAATAATCTGGGCTCCAACCTGCAAATGAAACTTCATAATCTTGCGCTGACTCTAATTTCAGTTTTTGTTTGAACGGCTGAATTTTCGTGTTAACCGTTACACCTTTTAAGTTTTTCTCAATTTGATCTTTAAAATAGTCAGCAATTTTTTTCGCAGTTCCATCATCATAGCTTAGTAGTTCAATTGTCACTTGATCTTTTCCAAGTTCTTTTTTCGCTGCTTCCCAAGCTGCTGCACCTTTTTTCGGATCATATTTTAGACCATTTTTAAATGTATCTTGGTAATCTTTACCGTCAGGCCCTGTCGCAAGCCCTTTTGGTACTAATTGATCTGTTGCTTTTGAACCGTTATTTAAAATAACGTTCGCTAAACCTTTTTTATCAATTGATAATGCGATTGCTTCACGTAGTTTTTTGCTCTTTAACGGTGTATCTTGTCCGTTACGCTTTTGATTTAAACGTAAGAAGAATGTACTTGCTTCTGAATACTCACCGTACTCCTCTTTGTTCGATTTATATTTATCAACGAATTCTCCTGATAATAGTGTAAAATCAATTGATCCTGTATCATATAAGTTTACTTTCGTCGCAACTTCTTTTACTACACTATAGTTAATTTCTTCTAATTTCACAGTCTTTTTATCCCAATACTGATCATTTTTCTTTAATTGCCATCCTTGTTCATGTTTCCATGACGCCATAACGAACGGTCCGTTATACAACGTTGTATCTGCTTCTAAACCGAACTTATCTCCTTTTTCTTTTACGAACTTTTCATTTAAAGGATAGTACGATGGGAATGCCATTAAATTCAAGAAATACGGTACTGGCTTTTCTAATTCTACTTCTAGTGTATAATCATCTACCGCTTTTGCTCCTAAATCTGTTAGAGGTTTTTCACCTTTATTAATTGCTTCTGCATTTTTAATATAGAAAGCGATAAACGCATATTCTGCAGCTGTATTTTTATCGAGTAAGCGCTGCCATCCGTATACGAAATCTTTCGCTGTTACAGGATCACCGTTTGACCATTTTGCATCTTTACGTAGTTTAAATGTATATTTTTTGCCATCCTCGCTTTTCGTACTAGATTCTGCCACAGCTGGGATTGGCTTATTATCTTTATCTAATCGATATAAACCTTCCATTGTGTTCCCTAAAATTTGAGAACCTAATGTATCAGTAGATTTTGAAACATCCATCGTCGGAATTTCTTGATTTTCTGTACGATTTAATACTTGTTTCGCTGCATATTTAATTTCAGCTTTTTTCTCTTCCCCACCACCACTAGACGTCGTAGTTGATTTCTTCTCCCCACCAGATCCAGAACACGCTGTCAACGCCATACTCATTGCTAAAACTGGCGCTACAACCGCCGTGAACTTTTTCATCTTTTTCTTCATTTTTGTACCCTCCCCAATTATATGTACGAAACCATTTTTGATAGACTTTCTAATAATTAGTTATCAGAAAATTCTTATTAATTAATATTCTACTAATTTTTCCGCTTTTGTAAAGTTATTTTTAAAATATTCTAAAAATTATTTTTTTATTATAGTAAAACGTATTTTTTACAATTGTCATGATACAAATTCTTCCTTACATCTATCGATTTATTTACATGTAATCTCATAATAAAAAGAGCATTCCAAAAGTAAATAGTCTACTTTTGGAATGCTCTATCATTTATCTTCTATTGTACGAGATTCTCACTACAAAATAAGCTAAGAAACTTGTATACATCCACTTAAAGATAACATTACTGTTCAAAAATTATTTTCCATCTTTTTCAGTCATATATGCCCACTTGAAGCTATACTCTGGGCTAATGTTATGGTGAACGATGCCTTTTGCATTTGGTTTTTGAACATATGCATCACCACGTTGGTATAAAGGTACAAGTGCTACATCTTTCTCAAGAAGTAATTTCTCAGCTTTTCCTAGCTCTTCCCAACGTTTCTTCGCGTCACCCATTAATTCTCCACCAGCTTTTTTAATCATATCATCATACTTAGAATCAGCGAAGCTCATTTGGTTATGAGAATGATTAGACTGGAACATATCTAAGAATGTCATTGGGTCAGCGTAGTCAGGTCCCCAACCAGCAAATGATAAATCATAATCTTGCTCTGTTTCTAATTTTAACTTTTGTTTGAATGGCTGAAGTTTAATATTAACCGTTACACCTTTTAAGTTTTTCTCGATCTGGTCTTTTACATATTCTCCAACTTTTTTCGCATTACCAGTATCATAGTTTAATAGCTCAATTGTAACTTGGTCTTTTCCAAGTTCTTTTTTCGCTTCATTCCATGCAGCTGCTGCTTTTTTCGCATCTGGCTTAATACCATTTTTAAATGTTTCTTGGAAATCTTTACCATCCGGTCCGGTTGCTAATCCTTTTGGTACTAAGAAGTCCGCAGGTTTAGATCCATCATTTAAAATTACATTTGATAGATTTTTCTTATCAATAGAAAGCGCGATTGCTTCACGTAATTTTTGGCTCTTTAACGGTGTATCTTGTCCGCCACGTTTTTGGTTCAGACGTAAGAAGTATGTGCTTACTTGTGAATATGTGCCAAACTCTTCTTTATTATTTCTATACTTATCAACGAATTCACCTGATAGAAGTGCAAAATCAATTGCATTTGTATCATATAAATTTACTCTTGTAGCTACTTCTTTTACTACACTATAGTTAATTTCATCTAGTTTTACAGTCTTTTTATCCCAATATTGGTCGTTTTTCTTTAATTTCCAACCTTGCTCATGCTTCCAATCAGTAAGAACGAACGGTCCGTTATATACTGTTGTATCAGACTCTAAACCATATTTATCTCCTTTTTCCTTCACGAACTTCTCATTTAATGGATAGTACGATGGGAACGCTACTAAGTTTAAGAAGTATGGTACTGCTTGTTCTAACTCAACTTCAAGCGTATAGTCATCTACCGCTTTTACTCCTAGCTCTGCTACAGGTTTTTCACCTTTATTCACCGCTTCCGCATTTTTAATTGGAAATGCAATAAATGCATACTCAGCAGCTGTTTTTGGATCTAATAAGCGTTGCCATGCATATGCAAAATCTTTCGCTGTTACAGGATCACCATTTGACCATTTTGCATCTTTACGTAGTTTAAATGTATATTTTTTACCATCCTCACTCTTCGTGCTTGATTCTGCAGCAGCTGGGATTGGTTTGTTATCTTTATCTAATCGATATAAACCTTCCATTGTGTTCCCTAAAATTTGAGAACCTAATGTATCTGTATTTTTAGAAGTATCCATTGTTGGAATCTCATTTGTTTCAGTACGATTTAGTACTTGTTTTGCTGCTAATTTTCCTTCTGATTTACTATCTCCACCAGAGCTAGAATTTGTGCTTGTCTTCTTATCTCCACCTGATGTAGAACATGCTGTTAATGCCATACTCATTGCTAAAACTGGTACTACAACCGCTGTTAGTTTTTTCATTTTTTTCTTTTTCACTTTCTGTACCCTCCCTAATTCTTAACGCTCTCATTTAAGAATTTTCTGATAATTCTGTTTTTCTTTATATATTTATCAGAAGATTCTTATTAACTATTATTCTACTAATTTTTTGAGTTTTGTAAAGTGTTATTATTGAAAATTTTTAAAAAATTATTTTTTTACAGTAATATTCATAAAAATTACTTAACCTTTCGAAACACTATACCTCATGGAATTCTATGTATTGATTTAATAGTCTTTATATCCCTTCACTATAAAATAACTTGTAAATTATTGTTAATAAATAATGTATATCGTAACAAACCTCTTTTCTACAAAAATAAAAAAGCAGACATTTCGTCTGCTTTAATTCTCCTCAATTTGCTTTTCACTTAACCCTAGATGTGTTCTAAGAGTATTACTCAAACTCTGTAGATCTTTTTTATTAGGATTATAATAATATACACGTTGCCCGTTTGGGCCATTAGGTAAGTATAAATCATCACCAGCTAATTGTATTTTTTCAACTGAACCGTTTAAACCGTATTTATAAAAAGATAAAATATCATCCATTACTAAATTTGTTTTAAAATCACTATCAACCGCCTCAACTATTTTTTCTAGCTTCGTAATCGATCCTACACTTTTTAATTTACTTAAAATCGCTTCAATAACAAGTTGTTGGCGCTGTCCTCTCATTGCATCACTATCAATATGGCGCGTTCTTGCTAGTGCAAGTGCTTCTTCGCCATTTAATTTTTGTAATCCTTTTTTCAAATGAATCGCATCAGGTTCATCTTTACTATTTTGCTCCGTAAATTCAACCGGGACATCCACTTCAATACCATCTAACCCATCAACAATTTTAGTAAAGGAACCAAAATTAAATTTCACAAAATAATCAACGGGCACCTGTAACAATTTTTCTACCGCTTCCACAGAAGCTTGCGGTCCTCCATCTGTACCATTTTTAACGAAACCACTTCCATATGCATGGGTTATTTTATCTTTTTTCTTTTCAACTGGAACATATGTATATGTATCACGCGGTATGCTCGTTAATTTCACTGTTTTATCGTCTTTATTAAAAGTCGCTAACAATAATGCATCTGTATGAAATGCACCATTATATTCCTTTTGTCGTTCTTGATTTTCATCAATTCCCATAATTAAAAGTGAAACATGATTTGCAATTGGCTTTACAGATTTCTCACGTAAATTGGATTTTTCACCTCGTGCTAAATTCAAATTAGATTTTTGTACGAGACTAGAAGTTTTCATATATACATAGGCTCCATAGCCAATTCCACCAAATAGTAATACCGCCAGTAGTAAACTTATTATCGTTTTCTTTTTATATTTTTGCTTATTTTTCTCTTCTCTTAAAGATGAATGATTCTCCATTTACTCTCCTCCTGTTTCTATTCATCCAATATGTTTTTCATTCTTTCATATTTAGCGCTATCCTTTTGAAACATACTTTCTTTCAATCCCTTATCTATTTGTATCCATTCAGTCGTAACTGAATATTGAATCAAGCCTTCTTGAAAACTAAGAAATTTCAACATAATCCCTGTATTTTTCTCCACAACCATTTCGAATTTCCCTCTTAAATCTTCAGAGGTGCTAACAGGCATCTCTATGTTGATGACTCCTTCAATTTTGTAACAATCTAATCCAAGATATTTCGTTTCTTTATAATTCCAATCTTTATATCGAATTAACAAATCTGCGAATTCTGATTGAATACTATATTTAGCTAGCCCTATATATTCATCATCATATCGCTTTTTTTCACCTGCTTTTTTCAATAACCTTTCCGTAGGATTTAATTTTAATAGTTCATTGTTTCTTTCTTTCGGGTTCCATTTTGTCTCTTTATAGGTATACTTCTCATTATCAAACTCTTTTTTCTTGCCCTCGTTATATATAATTGTTCGTTTTTTCGCTAGTTTATCTTCTTTCGAAGAGATACCTCTTTGTTTCTCCGTATCAATCGCATACTTATATGTTGTAGCAATTCTTGATGAGCTAGAATATTCCTCAAATTGTCCTGAAATATTTTTAAAATAATCAATAGAATCTAGCATTTTTTGATGAATCTTTTCTTTATCTGGATAATGTACATTCGATTTTATTTCTTCTTCATTTTCAAAATCAGAAAACGCTTTTTTCTTTACATATTCAAATACTCCACCATTTTGCGCAAAACTTTGTATAGAAAACTCAGACATAGATACCACTGAAAGTATACAAACCGCTGCACTAATTATCATCATATGAATTTTGTAACTCTTCTTTTTTACCTTAAGATTATGTAGCGTGCCATTAATTTTTTCATTTAACTCTGGAGGTACTATAACATTTTCATCTTTTATTCTCTTTTTTAATTTCTCATCAAATAATTTTTCATTATCCATCCTTTACACCCCCTATTCCATCTTTAATCGTTTTTGTAGTTGTTCCCTCGCGCGTGACAATCTTGATTTCACTGTTCCTTTCGGTATTTCTAACAGCTTTGCTATACTCTCTTGATTCATATCTTCATAATAATAAAGCACCGTAACAGCTCTTAATTCTTCATGTAACGATTGAATCGCATTACACAAATCTATATCTTCATACTGATCACACGCACTCATATTGTAATCATTCTCTTCTGTCACAATTACATTTTTATACGCTCTAATAATATTGTTACACTCATTTATTAGTATTCGAATTAACCAAGTTTGAAAAAATTCTTCTTTTTTTAATTTTTTTATATTTTCATAGGCCTTTAAAATTGTTGTCTGTATCGCATCCTCTATATTTGTCTCATCACGTAACATCGCCTTTGCTATTCGATACATCTTCACTTTTTCTGTATGCATAAGCGCTATAAAGGCTTCATGATTACCTTTTTTCGCCAAAGAAACATCCGTTTCTTCTTTTATAATCATTTTATATAAAGGGATTACTTTCACAATTGCTCCTCCTGTTTCATCCTCACTTCATCACTTCCAATTTAACTTTACATGTATTAGACGTATGAACCTAGAAAAAGGTTCATTTTTTTGAATATTTTCTTAATTGAAAAGATAAATATCCTTTATAAGTGTTATGCGATAAACATACTAGTTTTAATTTACAAATAAAAAAAGCCCACTTTCTAGTGGACTTTCTACTTTATAACGGTAAATCCCTCTTCTTAAACACTACAATTGCTACTATGAAAATACAAAGTGCTCCGGCAATTAACCCTATACTTACCGGCCATATATTATACGCTCCTTCAGCAATTTCTTTCGGACGAAACAGCGTGAATAATGATAGGTTTTTCATCCATTCTAACTTATCACTTAACTTCCCTACCATATCCAATACGAAAAATAGGATAGTTAAACTCGCTGAATAACTTAGTGCTTTTCTTTCGTCATTACATATGCAAGAAAAGAAAAATGAATACGCACTAACGACTAAAAATATGAGACCTCCGACTATATTTATCTTCAAAAATAATTCTTTATTTAAGTTATTATCTTGTAAAAACCATTCTGCACCTACTAACCCAGCTACATACGTAACAGATACAATAATCAGAAGTCCCAATATGAGAACAGTAGCTTGTGTAATAGCAATTTGCACTCTAGATACAGGTGTTGCTAGCAAGTATGCCATTGCTCCTTTATCTACATGACGAGCAATTAAATGTGTCGCAACTGTTACGCAAAAAATTGTTAAAATGATAATAAACAATAGACTATAGTATTCGCCCGCTAGAAAATCCATTACGTTTTGAATCGGACTTTCCATACCAACGATTTTTTTCACACTATCAGGCATGGCAGCTATTAATTCATTTAGCCCTTTCGCTGATACCATTGACGGGAATATCCAAATTAATAACCACAAATATAAAGCCGCACCACACGCATAACTCAAAATACTTTTTTGTGTTTCTTTCAAACTAGCTAAAAACAATTGCTTATTCATGCGTTACCCCTTCTTTCTTATCGTAATAATGCATAAATAAATGTTCTAAATCCATCGCTCTCGTTTGAAGTGCCGTTACATTATAGTTTGAAAGTGTTTGTAAAACAGTTTGATAGTTTCCTTGTACAATGATAGATGCCTCTCTACCTTTTACCGCTTCAAATTGCAAATTACACTTTATAAGGGACTCAATCTCTTCTTGTGCTGATACTGTTACATCTATCACCTGTCTTCTCATACTTTGTAAATCGTGAATATTTTCAACCGTTACGAGTCGACCATCTTTAATAATAGCTACTCTGTCACAAGTTCTCTCAATTTCAGTAAAAATATGTGATGACATTAGGATTGTTTTTCCTCTTTGCTTTTCCTCTAATATTAAATCTATAAACACTTGTTGCATAAGTGGATCAAGTCCAGATGTTGGTTCATCTAAAATTAACACCTCTGGATCGTGCATAAATGCAGCGACTATCCCTACTTTTTGCTTCATTCCTTTAGACATTTTGCGAATCGGTGTTTTCACATCAAATTGCAGACGCTCTATCAGTTCATCTCGTCTTTTCGTATCCTTTAATCCACGCATTCCCTGCATTAATTTTAAAAACTCTAATCCGTTCATTCCTTCAATAAAAGAAATTTCACCCGGTAGATAACCAACTTCCCTTTGAATTTTCGCTGCTTCATTCCAACAATCTAATCCAAAAATTGTCGCTTTACCAGCTGTCGGTTTTATAAATCCCATTAAATTACGAATCGTCGTTGATTTTCCGGCACCATTCGGTCCTAAATAACCAAATACTTCTCCCTCTTTTACATCAAATGTAATATGAAACAAACCTTTTCCATTCGAAAACTGTTTTGTGACATCTTGAACTGAAATCATAATTCCACCTCATTTTTTGAAATATTGAATATGTGATATTTCAAAATTATTGTACTCCTCATCTTCCATATTCGCAACAACTTTTTGAAATATTTATTAGTCCATATTTCAAAATTATTGTTTTCCATTATTTTTTCTTGTATATTTTAAGTGAGGTGATTGCATTGAACGGCTTTGAAAGAGTAAAAGAAAAGAAAAAGCGTGCCATTAAAGAAGCAGCATTCGTATTATTTTCAGAACGTGGATTTAATGAAGTGAAAATAGAACATATCGCAAAAGAAGCAAACGTTTCTCAAGTTACAATTTATAATCATTTCGGAAGTAAAGATGCGTTATTTAGGGAGCTTATACAAGAATTTATCATATCTGAATTTCAATATTATAAAGAGCTTGCAGAAGAAAAATTACCTTTTCATGATATGATGCAAAAAATGATTGTAAGAAAAATGAATACTGGCGGGTTATTTCAACCTGATATGTTACTGCAAATGATGCAAAGGGACGAAGAACTCCGTAAGTTTATTTATAGTTATCAAAATGAAAAAATCCTGCCCTGGTATTTAGAAATATTAGAACAAGCTCAGCGCAAAAACGAAATTAATCCACACCTTACTAAAGAAATGATGTTACTTTACATTCAAATGTTTACTAAATTAGGTGATGATTTTGGGGCACAACTTCTTGAAGGAAATCGCG
Organism: Bacillus cereus group sp. BceL220; assembly: GCF_051776965.1. Taxonomy (NCBI): domain Bacteria; kingdom Bacillati; phylum Bacillota; class Bacilli; order Caryophanales; family Bacillaceae; genus Bacillus; species Bacillus cereus group sp. BceL220. The sequence continues at coordinate 9,467 of NZ_JBPWBC010000020.1, forward strand.
AAAAACATATACAAGATATCGTCACGATGTTCTTTTATGGACTGTCCGTCCCAGAAAAATAATTGTTTCTAAAAAACAAATACAATCACCAAAAAGCCCTTTGGATATTTAAATCTCAAGGGCTTTCTCATATCAAATAAATAGCTAAAACTAACTTTATCTTAAAGAAGTTAAATGCTGCTTTATAGATAACACCTTATTATAGATTAACTCTTTTAGCATAACAGGCTGAATCGAAATAATCGTTTCACCGAAATTCAGAAAATAATTTGAAATAAAATCAGATTCTTGCTTGTTAAAATAGCCTGTTATAATGTAATTTTCATTTTCCTTTTGCAACCTCATGGAAGGGTAATTCTCTTTATCAAAAATGTCTTTTCCTTTTTGATTAACAATGACGCTAAAATCAATTGCATCAGGCTTCCTGTGAAAAGTAGTAAGATAACTTAATAATTCTTCAAGATTTTTTGGATGAACATTGCTTGTTTCCACAATAGAAAGAATTTTATCACATCTAATTATTTGAACATGATTTGTCTCAAAATTAAAGATTTTAGCATACCACTGGCCAAATTTAGATTCTATTCGAATAAATTGGGCAACCAATGCTTTCTCCTCACCTTTTTTTAAATATGTTAAATGATAAACTCGCTCAGCAAAAATCCCCTGTAAAATTTCTTTTAAGAACGGACTAAAATTACTATGATTTGTTACTTCAAAGGAAAGCGTTCGTTCCATGATTGAAATATTTTTACTCACATTATCAGGTAATACATGTTTAAATTTATTTTCAAGCGCAATACTTTCTACATTAAATGGTTTTGTCTTGTATCCATTTAGCGTAAGAATTGAAAAGTATAACGCATACATTTCATCCACACTAAAATAAATTGGTGATAACACATTATTTTCTATAATTTTATAACTTCCATTTCTACCCAGTTCAGAATATATGGGTACACCTATTTCTTCCAATGATTGAATATCTCGCAACGCGGTACTTTTAGAAATATCATATCTAGTCATTAAATCTTTTAAATTAAAATATCTTTTATTCTTTAAGAAAATAAGCATATCATTTATTCGTTCCGTTTTTTTCATATTTCCCTCCCAAAAAGGTGTCATGTATTGAAACCCTTTTAATCTATATTATAATTATCAACTAATAAAGGAGTTATATATTTATGACATTAGAAATAGCTATTTTTCTTTCAATGAATGGGCAAGCAAAGGAGGCGATTAATTTTTATATACGTAATTTAGAAGCCAAAAAGTTAATGATTGTTACGTATGAAGAACTGGCGAAAAGAGATAGTTCTTTTAAAATTACAAGTGAAAATAAAGATCATATTGCTCACTCTGTTTTACAAATTGGGAATACAAAGCTAATGATAGCAGAAGATACAATGAATACTAATGAACGTTATAACGTTGGAAATAACATGTCACTTTGCATTCAAAGCGCTAATTTAGAAGAAATACAAAGGTTTTATAATAATTTAATTTCCGATAAGCATGTGAAAATAATCTCTCAGCTAGAAAAAAATATATTTAGTGAAGCATATGGTATTATTGAAGATCCTTATGGCATACAAATCCAATTAATGTACGATAAACGACTAAACTAATTAATTAATCATATTCACATATTCCTAATAAAAAAGACACGAAATTCGTGTCTTTTTATTTTATAGAAATGACTCTACCCTTTTCACTGCTTTCAATCGCTAATTGAATCAGTTTAATAACATCTAAACCTTCTTTTGCTGTTACAGGTAGTTCCTCACCATTTAATATACTATCTCGTACACCTTTATAATAATTGTCATAACAACCGACTTCTGTTGGAATACGCTCTAAGCTTTCTTCTGTTTCTAAAGTAGCAAAATTCTCTTCATCGTCTACCCCATAACCGTTATTGCCTGGCTTCATTCCACTTTTTAATTGCTCTTCCTGCGAATCCATACCGTACTTCACGATAGAACCTTTCTCTCCATGCACTATAAAATGCGGTCCAGCTTTTTTCACATAACTGCTGCTACGTAAAATGACACGTTTAACTCCGTAATGCAGTACTATGTGGAAATAATCATCCACCTCTGCACCTGGTCGTTGTTTTATTACATCTGCACTTATCGCATCTGGTTTCCCGAATATTGATAACGCTTGGTCAATTAAATGCGATCCTAAATCGTATAATATACCGGAACCTGGTAGATTTTTTTCTCTCCATCGATCACGTACATGTGGACGGAAACGATCAAAATTTGATTCATATGCGTATACATTCCCTACTCTGTTTTCTCCTAACAATTTCTTAATTGTTAAGAAATCATTATCAAAACGACGATTATGATATACGCTTAACATTACATTATGCTGCTCTGCTAATGTAATAAGCTCTTCCCCTTCTTCAATTGAAACAACAAATGGTTTTTCTACAACAACATGCTTACCGTTTAAAATTGCTTCTTTTACATATGGAAAATGAGTTGTATTAGGTGATGTAATAACAACTAAGTCAACATCAGCTCGCTTCACCAATTCATCAATTGTACTAACAACATTAGCGTTTGGTAATGTTTCTTTTACTACCTCTTCTTTTGAGGATAATACAGCTCGAATATCATATTCTTCTATTGTTTGTAATAGTGGGATATGAAATGTCGTACTAGAAAAACCAAATCCTACAATCCCTACACCTATTTTTTTCATGTTGCCCCTCCATTTGTGCCGCTTTAACGGGCAGTAAGATTCCTAACCCAAAATTCAGTGAAAGCTAAGGAATTAGGTGAGGAATCAACTGCTTGTTAAAGCCCGATTAGTTCAACTAATAATCAGTGAGGATGAAGAAAATCCCCATTGATTAAAGTTTCACTTTATGAGAACGATTTCATTCAGTTATTATAACAAGATTATTATTATTTACATAATAAATTGCCTAGAAAAAAGCATCTTGCTATTATTCATAGCAAGATGCTTTTTTACTCCGGTCGTTTTTTCGTCCACGTTTCTACTACTTCACCAGTATCATTTACATCTAGCACTAGGCTACCATTACTATACCGGTCTTTATTTCGATACGCTTTCGGATCAATCTCTTCTACAATGTTTTTCTCTGTCTTCATGTAAACTAATTCATCGTCCCGAACAATTTCAATACCGACAATGCGGTACGGATTACGTTTTAACTCTTTGAAAATAACAAGACCTCGCTTCGCCCTCGTTGATTTTTCAATTTCTGATGCTTTTAGACGTTTTACAGCACCACGCTGCGTTACGAGAATAAGTTGATCTTTATCACCATTTAACGGTTTACCAGAAGCGACATAGTCATCTTCTTTTAAATTAATTGCTTTCACACCAGCAGCTCTTACACCGACTGGACTTACTTCATCTTCATGGAAAATAAGTGCATATGCACCATGTGTAGCAAGAACGATATCACTCGTTCCATCTGTCGCAAATATATCGACAACTTCATCATCTTTTTTCAAGTTTACAGCAACGAATGCCCTTGAATAACGCTGAACTTTATATTGATTTAATTCTGTTTTCTTTATCATACCATTTCGTGTTACAAATACGATAAATCGTTTTTCTTCCTCAAAGTTCGGTACAACCGTTGCCCAAATGATCGTTTCATCTCGGTCGAGTGAAACGATATTTGCAACGTGCTGACCTAAATCTTTCCAACGAATATCTGGCATTTCGTATACTGGAAGATATATATAGTTCCCTTTACTTGTGAATAAAAGAACTGTTTCAGTCGTATTCGTATCGAATCGTTCAAGTAAGATGTCACCCTCTTTCATACCGAAGTCTTTGCCGTTTGATGCATTATGTGAGCGCCATCCAGTACGTTTCACATATCCTTCTTTCGTTACAGTAACGATGACATCTTCTTGTGGAATCATCACTTCTACGTCTATTTTAATTTCTTCAATTTGTTCTTCAATAATAGCACGGCGATCATCACTATATGTTTTCTTAACTCTCTTCAAATCAGTTTTAATGACTTGAAGTAATCTTTTTTCACTTTGTAAAATTGACTGTAGCTCTAGAATTTTCTTATTAAGCTCATCTGCTTCTTCTTGTAACGCCGTAATGTCTGTATTCGTTAAGCGATATAATTGCAAGGAAACAATTGCTTCCGCCTGTGCTTCTGTAAAGCCAAATTTTGCACTTAAATTATCTTTCGCATTACGTTTATCTTTTGAAGCTCGAATTGTCTCGATTACTTGATCTAAAATCGATAATGCTTTCTTTAAACCTTCTACAATATGTTGACGATTTTCTGCTTTTCTTAATTCATATTGCGAACGTCTCGTAATAACCTCTTTTTGATGTCCAATATAAGCATCCAAAATTTTTGGTAATGTCATAAGTGTTGGACGACGATTATTAATCGCTACCATATTAAAGTTATATGGAATTTGTAAATCTGTATTTTTATATAAATAATTTAAAATACCTTCGGCGTTTGCTTCTTTCTTTAATTCAACAACAATTCGTAAACCAGTACGATCTGTCTCATCACGCACTTCAGCAATACCATCTAACTTTTTATCTAGACGTAATTCATCCATTTTCTTTACAAGGTTTGCCTTATTCACTTCGTAAGGAATTTCAGTGATTACAATTTGTTGTTTCCCACCGCGCACTGTTTCAACTTCTGCTTTTCCGCGAATAATAATTTTACCTTTACCTGTTTCATACGCCTTTTTAATACCATCAATCCCTTGAATAATACCGCCTGTTGGGAAATCTGGTCCTTTCATAACTGTTAATAAATCATCAACAGTACTATTTGGCTTATCAATACGCATCATTGTAGCATCAATAACTTCTCCAAGATGATGCGGAGGAATTTCTGTTGCATAACCAGCGGAAATCCCTGTAGATCCGTTCACTAATAAATTCGGGAACGCTGCTGGTAATACAACTGGTTCTTCACTCGTATCATCAAAGTTTGACACGAATTCAACTGTTTCTTTATCAAGATCACGTAATAATTCAGATGCGATTGGTGATAAACGAGCTTCCGTATAACGCATTGCTGCCGCTGGGTCCCCATCAACACTACCGTTATTACCATGCATTTCAACTAAAACATTACGTACTTTCCAAGTTTGGCTTAAGCGTACCATTGCTTCATATACAGAGGAATCTCCATGTGGATGATAATTACCGATAACATTACCTACTGTTTTAGCTGATTTACGAAACGCTTTATCATGTACATTACCTTCTACATACATAGAATATAAAATACGTCTTTGTACTGGCTTTAAGCCATCACGTGCATCTGGAAGTGCACGATCTTGAATAATATATTTACTATAACGTGCAAAGCGATCACCTAACACGTCTTCAAGCGGGAGGTCATGAAACTTCTCTGCTTGCATGTTATTCCACCTCCGTCTCCATAATCATTTCATTTTCTAAAATATTTCCTTCTTCTTGCATACCAAACTGTACATTACGTTCAATCCATTTACGGCGCGGTTCTACTTTATCGCCCATTAATGTTGTAACGCGACGCTCTGCTCTTGCTGCATCATCAATTTTCACGCGAATTAATGTACGCGTTTCAGGATTCATTGTTGTTTCCCATAATTGATCCGCATTCATTTCACCAAGCCCTTTATAACGTTGTAACATATAGCCTTTTCCAACTTTTTTCGTTACACCGTCTAATTCCTCATCTGACCAAGCGTATTCAATTACTTCACTCTTACCTTTTCCTTTACTTACTTTGTATAAAGGAGGGAGTGCGATAAACACTTTACCCGCTTCGATAAGTGGCTTCATATATCTGTAGAAGAACGTTAATAACAATACTTGAATATGAGCTCCATCCGTATCGGCATCGGTCATAATTACAACTTTATCGTAGTTAATATCTTCAACATCAAATTCATTTCCTACACCGCCGCCAATCGCATAAATGATTGTATTAATCTCTTCATTTTTAAAGATATCAGCAAGCTTTGCTTTCTCTGTATTAATTACTTTACCACGTAATGGTAATACGGCCTGGAAACGACGGTCTCGTCCTTGTTTCGCTGAACCACCAGCAGAGTCACCCTCTACTAAATACAATTCGTTTTTCTGAGGATTACGTGATTGTGCAGGTGTTAACTTCCCGCTTAACGTACCTTCTGATTTTTTCTTCTTCTTACCACTACGTGCTTCTTCTCTCGCTTTACGAGCAGCCTCACGTGCTTGCGCTGCTTTAACTGCCTTTCTCACAAGAAGTGTAGCTACATCCGGGTTTTCCTCTAAAAAGTAAGCTAAATGCTCTGATACAATGGCATCAATAGAAGAACGAGCTTCACTTGTACCAAGTTTCCCTTTCGTTTGTCCTTCAAACTGAAGTACTTCTTCTGGTACACGTACAGAAACGATAGCCGCTACACCTTCACGAATATCTGTACCTTCTAAATTTTTATCTTTTTCTTTTAATAATGAAACTTTACGAGCATACTCATTGAACACACGCGTCATTGCTGTTTTAAATCCAGCTTCGTGTGTTCCACCATCTTTTGTACGTACGTTATTTACAAACGAAAGAATATTTTCTGAGTAACCATCATTAAACTGGAATGCTAGTTCTGCTTCAATCCCGTTTTGTTCACCAGTGAAATATACAACCGGGTGAATTGAATCTTTTTCTTCGTTTAAATATGAAACGAAAGCTTCGATTCCTGTTTCATAATGAAATATATCTTCTAAATCATTACGTTCGTCTTTTATCGAGATTTTCATTCCTTTTAATAAGAATGCAGATTCACGTAATCTCTCACATAATGTTTCATAATTGTAATTTGTCGTGCTGAAAATCGTTGTATCTGGTTTGAAGTGCATTGTCGTACCAGACTCTTTTGTTTTCCCGATTTTCTCTAACGTCGTTGCAGGAACGCCACCATTTTCAAAGCGTTGTTCATAAATGTTACCATCACGTTTAATTGTTACTACTAACCATTCTGACAAAGCGTTTACAACTGATGCCCCAACACCGTGTAAACCACCACTCGTTTTATAGCCACCTTGACCAAACTTACCACCTGCATGAAGTACAGTTAAAATAACTTCAGGTGTAGGTTTCCCAAGTTTATGCATTCCCGTAGGCATTCCTCGCCCTTTATCTATAACGCTAATACTATTATCTTTATGTATTACGACTGAAATTTCGTCGCCAAATCCCGCTAACGCTTCGTCAACGGAGTTATCTACTATTTCATATACTAAATGATGCAATCCACGGCTATCCGTACTCCCGATATACATACCCGGGCGTTTTCGAACGGCTTCAAGTCCTTCTAACACTTGAATCGCATCTTCATTATATTGGAACTGATGCTTCGCCAAACTCCTTGCCCCTTTCCTAATCCAAAATCAGAACATATGTTTCTATTATAGAATAACGCCTCGACTATAGTTTTGGCAAGTTATCTTATCTCTTTTATATACCATCTTCAATAGAAAAATCCTTGTTTTCTCACAAGGATTCCTCTAGGCTACTATTTCAGAAAAATAATCGTTTGTCAACGAGAAATGGATATGTATTCCAAGATTACACATTCCAAACCTTTATTATGATCCAAATGATCAAGATCCAAAATGGGATTACAAATAACAATCCCCAAAAACAGCCTTTAAAAAATCTCATGATGAACACCTCGTTCATCGGCCCTACTTATCTATAATGAGAGCTGAATCAATCTTTCTACTTTTAAATCTATACTATTTTGTCATCGCATGTTCTACTTTAATACAACGATCCATTATTACAGTATAGTCTTTTTCTTTTAAAAGTTTATATGTATCTTCATCTTGTACTCCTAATTGTGCCCAAAAAACATCTGCATCAATCTCTACAAATTCTTTTGCAACATCCATTAAAAACTCTGAGCGACGAAATACATTTACTATGTCAACGTGTTCCTTAATATCCTTTAGTGAAGAAACTGCCTTTTCTCCAAGCACCTCATCTACTGTTGGATTAACTGGAATAATACGGTATCCAGCATCTTGCATTGCTTTTGAAACCATATACGATGTACGTTCTGGCTTATCTGATAATCCAACAACCGCAATTGTTTTGCTTCTCTTTAACACTTCACCAATTTCCGTACGAGTTGGGTTTTCAATTGTCATAATTAATCCCTCCTATTCCTTTAGTATAGCCGATAAAGAAAGTCTCTTTCAATATGAAAGAGACTTTCTTTTATTTCGATTATTGATTCTTTGTAGCTGAATTATCTGCTAAAGTAGCCGATTTCGTCATTTTTTGACCGTTACGGTAGAATGTAACTTCTACTTTCTCGCCTACTTTTTTCTTTTCATATAAATATTTACGGAATTGAAGTGAGTTTTCTACTTTTTGATCATCTAATGCTACTACAATATCATATTGCTCTAAACCAGCTTTTTCTGCCGGTGATATTGGGTAAATTTTACCTAATACAACACCATTCGTTACTTCTTTCGGTACTTTCAATTGATTGACTGCATAAGCTTGCACATCTTCTAACGAAACGACACCTACTCCAAGAGCTGGACGTTTTACTACTCCGTCTTTTTCAAGTGATTCAATAACTGGCTTTGCGATATTAATTGGAATAGCAAATCCAATTCCTTCAACTTCTTGCTGTGCAATTTTACTTGAATTAATCCCAATTATTTCACCATTTTGGTTAAATAATGCACCACCACTATTACCGGGGTTAATCGCTGCATCTGTTTGAATAACTTGTGCTTGCCAATCTGGTCGTTTATCGCCATCAATATCAACTGGAATTTCACGTTCTTTACTACTAATAATGCCTTCCGTTACACTTCCATCAAATCCTAGTGGGTTACCGATTGCAATTGCTTTTTCACCTGCACGGATTTTACTTGAGTCACCTAAAGTTGCAACTTTATTCACATTAGAGCCGTCAATTTCAACAACAGCTAAATCTAACCAAGGATCTTTCCCTACTAACTTTGCATCTACCTTTTTACCATCACTTAGTTTTACAGCAAGTTTATTTGCACCATCTACTACGTGGTTGTTTGTTACAATATATGCTTTATTTCCTGCTTTTTTATAAATAACACCTGATCCTGAACCAGCTTGTTGTTCTTGACCTGTCGGTTGCATTGCAAATGGATCAACACTTTGCTGCATATTAATAACACCTACAACAACGTCTTTCGCTCCTTCAATCATACCAGGTAAATCAGTTTCATTTTTCGCTTTATTTACAACAGGAACTACAGTACCTTCTACTTTTGAATCCGAACTAAATGATGATACTGGTGCTCCATTATTTTGAGCCCATGGCATATATGGTGCTGCAAAACTAATCGAAACCGCTCCGACTACAGCTCCCACTAAACCTGTGAAGAAATAGCCTTTTTTACTACCTGATTTTCTCACTTCTCTCGTTTCACTATGCTCTTCATTTAAATTTGGTCCGTCGTAATATCCCATGTTTTATTTCCCCTCTCTGGTGAATTCGTATTTTCAGTATAGTCACGTTTTGTGTCCTTCTTGTGAACTCATCGTGAAATCCAATTAAAAAAATACTCCTATCTAACATTGTAGACAAGAAAAGTATTTTTTGTACATTCTACCTTCAAAAGAGAGTATAAAATTGCCATTTCCCTAGGCTAAATTACACAAATCGTTCTAGATTATTCTTCAAATTTATAACCAACTCGAATAACAGTACCGATATGCTTCGCTTTATCTCCCAACTTATTTCGAAGTTTTTTAATATGAGTATCAACTGTTCGGTCATCACCGTAATAGTCATATCCCCATAACTGGTCTAATAAATGTTGACGTGATAAAACGATTCCTTTGTTCTCCATTAAATAAACGAGAAGTTCAAATTCTTTATGTGTCAATATAATTTCTTCTCCATCTACTAAAACAGTTCTAGATAGACGATTCACTTCAATTCCAGCTAAAGACATAGCATTTTCTTCCGCTATACCTACCGCACCATCCGCACGTTTCAATAACGTCTTTGCACGAGCTACTAACACTTTCGGGCTAAATGGTTTCGTTACATACTCGTCTGCACCTAATTCGAAACCTAGCAATGTATCATCCTCATCAGAACGCGCTGTCAACATAATAATTGGTACTGCTGATTCTTTTCTAATTCGTCTACAAACAGACCATCCATCTATTTCCGGTAACATAATATCTAACATAATTAAATCAATTTCATGCTCTGCAAATAACTCTAACGCTTTTTTTCCATCTTCTGCTTCGATTACTTCAAAGCCTTCATTACGAAAATAATCACTAACAATTTCACGTAATCTTCTTTCATCTTCAACAAGCAATACTGTTTTATTCATATAATCTATCCCGCCTTTTTACTCTTTCAATCGAATAATACGTTGATTGGAGCTTCCGCGAAATGGAAGTGTTAAATCTTTTTTCTCAATTTCAAACCTTCCATCGACTAAAACATCCCCATAATGTAACAACTCTATCATATCATTATTTTGAGAACTCTGTATCTCTTCTAACGTATAACCTGTATACATCCATAGGTTTTTTTTCAAATCTTTCACGATTTTTGCTACCTTTTTCACTTCAGCAGCTTGAAAAAATGGATCTCCACCTGAAAATGTTACATCAGTTAATGGATTACTTGCAATCTCTTTCACAATTTCTTCTACTGTCATTTCCGTTCCGTTGCAAATATTCCACGATTTTGGATTATGGCAACCGACACAACGATGCGGACAGCCCGCAAAAAACACGACTGTCCGCAATCCTTCTCCATCTACTACACTATCATGAATAATATTCATCACTTTCATTTATGTTTCACCCGATCTATCTCTTCACTACGTTTCGCGCTATTCCACTTCGACATATCTCCTACAAGATAGCCTGTTATACGGCGAATTCTTTCTATATTAGCCTCATCTTCATTCCCGCAACTTGGACATTCATTTCCAATAACCCCGTGATAACTACAGCACTTACAACGGTCAACAGGATGATTAATTGAACCGTATCCAACGCCATGTTCTGCCATGGCTTGTACAATTTGTTTTAATGCCTTTTTGTTATGCATCGCTGCTCCGTCTAGTTCAATATACGTAATGTGTCCTCCATTACAGAGAGCATGAAACGGGCCTTCTAAACGGATTTTATTTATCGCTTGAATGTTATAATAAACTGGAATATGGAATGAATTCGTATAGTAATTATGGTTCGTTATACCGCTAATTACGCCAAATTCTTCTCTATCTTTTTTCACAAACTTTCCTGATAATCCTTCTGCTGGAGTTGCAATTATCGAGAAATTCAGTTGATGTTCTTCTGTCGCTTTATCCATTCTATCTCTCATAAAGGAAATAATTTCATACCCAAGTTTCCATGATTCTTCATCTTCCCCATGATGCTTTCCTGTTAAAGCTACTAAACATTCCGCAAGACCGATAAAACCAACACTTAACGTCCCTTGTTTTAAAATCGAAGCTACGGAGTCTTCAGGCTGCAATGCTTCTCCACCACGCCATACACCTTGTGAATATAAAAACTGAAAATCTCTTGCTCGCTTCGTACATTGATACGCAAATCTTTCTAATAACTGCTTAATTCCTAAATCTAAATAGTAGTTTAGCGCTTCAAAAAATGCTTCTTTTGAACCACTAATTAACGCTAATTTCACTAAATTGATAGACGTAAATGATAAATTCCCTCTACCAATCGCTGTTTCTTCTCCATGTATATTAGACATAACACGGGTACGACATCCCATGTAACATACTTCACTTTCTGGTCTTCCATCATAATGCACTGCATTAAACGGAGCATCTAAAAATGAAAAGTTAGGGAATAATCGCTCTGCAGTTGTCTCTAATGCTAATTCAAATAAATCGTAATTCGGATCACTTTCTTCAAAATTCACACCTTTTTTCATCTTGAAAATTTGAATCGGAAAAATTGGTGTCTCTCCTTTACCAAGTCCAGCTTGTGTCGCTTTTAATAGTTGTTTAATTAACATTCTTCCTTCTTTTGACGTATCTGTTCCGTAATTAATAGAAATAAACGGTACTTGTCCTCCGCCCCTACTATGCATACTATTCGAATTATGAACGAAAGCCTCACACGCTTGATACGTATCATTTTCCGTTTCTTTCCATGCAAATTCTTCTATTTGTTCTTTCGTAAGCGGATATGATTGTAATCGTTTTTTATGTCTCTCAATTGTTTTTCGTACATAAGGTGCTAAATCAATATCAAAGAGTGCAAACGATTGACCGCCATGCTGCATATTTTGATTCGCTTGAAAAATAATAGACGAAAGAGCCAATGCACTTTTAATGTCTTGTGGTTGTCTCATATGTCCATGTCCAGTATGAAAACCGTTAGCAAGCATTTGCGCTAACGGAATTTGCGAACAAGTCGTCGTTCCTGTCGCATAAAAATCTAAATCATGTGGATATAATATATTTTCATTTATCGCTTTTTTCACTTGATCTGACAATAAATTCTCAACAGCATAATATTTTGCACTCTCAGATGCGAACGTTCCCATTACACCCATTGGAGAGCGGCCGTCTACATTTGCATTTTCTTGCATTAAATCTTGTTCATTGCCGTGGACTATCGTCTCGAACACTTTCATTAATTCTTCTCCACGTGTATTATTTTGTAACATTTATAACCCTCCACCAATATGTTGTTGTCTTTTGATTAAAATGTTACTACATATAGTCTTGCTGTTTCTGCGAGAAATGTAACATTACTGTGAAATTTTTTTCACGAAATAATGAATTTTTCATTTACAAAAAAGAAATGTGCTCTTTACAAATGTATGGTACAATATACGGGAAAAACTCTTTTTACCCTTTATCAACACATTTGAATAAAGGAGACTGAACTTATGGTTACTACATATCTTTTATTTATCGTTGCCTACTTACTTGGCTCGATTCCATTTGCACTAGTTGTTGGAAAAATTGGCTACGGAATCGATATTCGTGAGCACGGGAGCGGTAATCTAGGCGGAACAAACACATTCCGTACATTAGGGAAAAAAGCAGGTTTTACCGTTACAATTGCTGACATTTTAAAAGGGACATTAGCAACAAGTCTACCAATGATTTTCGGATTAGATATTCACCCACTATGGTTCGGATTAGCGGCTGTTCTTGGACATGTCTACCCGATCTTCGCGAAATTCCGTGGTGGTAAAGCAGTTGCAACTTCTGCTGGGGTGCTATTATGCTATTCACCAGTTGTTTTTGCAATATTGGCTGTTGTATTTTTCACCCTTTTATTTACAACAAGATACGTATCACTTTCTTCTATGGTAACAGCAGTTGTTGCTGTTATTGCATCCATTGTTAGCGGGGATAAAATCTTCATTATTGCGATGTGTTTATTAGCAGGTATGGTTATTTATAAACACCGTGCAAATATCGGACGAATTATAAATAAAACTGAACCAAAAGCAAACTTTTCAAAAAAGCAAAAATAAGATCGTAACCCACATAACGCAAAAAGAAAACGTGAAGCATATTAATAGCGTCTTTTTGCGTTATTTTTTATACTAAAGAAAAAGCAACATAACTTGGAGGAACTATACATGAATCTTTCCGTAACAAAAGAAGCAGCACAATGGTATAAAACTGAATTAAACTTACAATCAAATGAAACACTACGCTTTTTCGTACAATACGGTGGTTGCAGTACTGTGCAAAAAGGACTTTCTTTAGGTATTCGTAAAGATGATCCTGCACACCCTGCTGTTCAAATTCAAGAAGAAGGTATTAACTTCTTTATTGAAGGCGATGATGAATGGTTCTTCGATGGACATAATTTATCTGTTACACTTAATGAAGGTGACGACTTCCCACAATTTAATTATGAAAAATAAAAAAGCGCGGCTTCTGCCACGCTTTTTTATTTTTTCTTAATTTCCTCATATTTCGCATACCACTCAGGATATAACTTTTTAAATGATACAGGGCGGAATCCTTCTTTTTTCGCACAAATATTCGTCGTACTTGCAGTAATACAAAGATCACCATCACCATTATATATTTCATATCCATATACAACGCGAAGCGGGCTCACAGTATCTACCCATGTTTTTACGATTGCCTTTTCTCCATAACGCATCGCTTTACGATATGAAATTTGTAAATCTAACACAGGAGAAATAATTCCTTCTTTCTCCATTTCAACATATGAAAAACCTAAATCTTGTATAAGTTTCGTGCGACCTAACTCAAGCCACACTAAGTAGTTTGAATGGTAAACAACACCCATTTGATCTGTTTCCGCATAACGGATTTCAACTTCATGTTCTGCTACAAACATATGTATTCGCCTTCTTTCACTTCTGCTACCTTGCATACATTTAATCATAATACAGTAACATCAAAAATAAAATAAAAACAGTGAATCTTTTACTGAAAGGAGCCAGCATATGATTCAAATTGTAACTGTTCGTAGTGGTGATAGCGTATATAGCTTGGCATCAAAATATGGATCAACACCTGACGAAATAGTAAAAGACAATGGACTAAATCCAGCTGAAACGCTCGTTGTTGGTCAGGCACTTATCGTTAATACGAAAGGAAATAATTATTATGTACAGCCTGGTGACAGCCTATATCGAATTTCTCAAACATATAATGTCCCCCTCGCTAGTTTAGCTAAAGTTAATAATTTATCTTTAAAATCTATTCTCCATGTCGGACAACAATTATATGTACCAAAAGGCACAAAACGAGCTGTAGAATCCATCGCTTATTTACAACCTTCAACTATACCGATTAAAGAGAGTTTAGTTAATGCGACACGCGCCATCAATCCATTTTTAACATACTTAGCCTATTTTAGTTTTGAGGCAAAAAGAGATGGCACATTAAAAGAACCTACTGAAACAGCTAAAATTGCTAATATTGCAACGCAAGGTAAAACAATCCCTATGCTCGTTATTACAAATATTGAAAATGGTAATTTCAGTGCCGATCTAACATCAGTTATTTTACGCGACGCAACGATTCAAAACAAATTTATTACTAACATTTTGCAAACAGCTCAA
This sequence comes from Bacillus cereus group sp. BceL220, assembly GCF_051776965.1. Classification (NCBI taxonomy): domain Bacteria; kingdom Bacillati; phylum Bacillota; class Bacilli; order Caryophanales; family Bacillaceae; genus Bacillus; species Bacillus cereus group sp. BceL220. The sequence goes on from NZ_JBPWBC010000020.1 coordinate 24,553, forward strand.
AAATATGGCATGCGAGACATTCATTTCGATTTCGAGAGTGTAGCACCTGAAGACCGCGAGGCGTATAATCGCTTTTTACGAAATGTAAAAACACGCTTACCTAGCGGGTACACATTGAGCACAACTCTCGTACCGAAAACAAGTTCAAATCAAAAGGGAAAATTTTTCGAAGCTCACGATTATAAAGCGCAAGGGCAAATTGTTGATTTCGTCGTCATTATGACATATGACTGGGGATGGCAAGGCGGTCCACCGATGGCGATTTCTCCTATCGGTCCAGTGAAAGAAGTACTTCAATATGCAAAATCTCAAATGCCTCCACAAAAAATTATGATGGGGCAAAATTTATACGGGTTTGATTGGAAGCTTCCATTTAAACAAGGAAATCCACCCGCAAAAGCAATTAGCTCTGTCGCAGCTGTTGCACTAGCTCGTAAATATAATGTTCCTATTCGTTATGATTTCACAGCCCAAGCTCCTCATTTTAATTATTTTGATGAAAACGGCGTGCAACACGAAGTTTGGTTTGAAGATTCACGGTCTGTTCAAAGTAAATTCAATTTAATGAAAGAACAAGGTATAGGTGGTATTAGTTACTGGAAAATCGGTTTACCATTCCCGCAAAATTGGCGTTTACTCGTTGAAAATTTCACGATTACGAAAAAGGGCTGACAAAAGTCAGCCCTTTTTTTCATATTACTGCTAAAAACTCATCTTTCATTTCCTCACAAAAAAGAAGAATGATAACATTCTCCTTTTTAACCGTTATCAACAATCGGTTGTTTACCTGTTTGATCTTGCATTTGCTTTCCTTTATTTCCACCAGCTTTTTTCGATTGTGTTCCAATATGATTTGGTGCAAAGTCTTTTGAATTTTTTTTCGGATTACCCATTACTATCGCCTCCTTAACACTAGTATCGTACTAGCGTTAAGAATTATTCAGCTTGCTTAAAAAGTTTCATTTCATAACGTTTTTCGATGCGCTCTTCAATGCGATCAATTGCATCACGATCGCTTAATAATTGTTGTTTATTTTCATTTACAAGTTCTTCAAACGATTTACGGCGACTTCTTCTCATGTTGTTCACCCTCTCTCCTTCGCTTTCTTATTACATAGTATGAGCAAACGAAAAACTCTTTAATCAGATTTGTAAGAAAATTTTATGTTTTAGTACTCCTAAAAAAACTCCGTGTACAATATATTGTACACGGAGTTTTTTATACCATAATATTTAAATACTCTTTCAACTTTTCATCTGCATTCATTTCATTTTCTTTATAATCATGAAGCGCCTGTAACACAAAATCATACTGTTCTAAAATATAACTTTCTAATTTCATAACATCCTCTAAGCTATTAAGCATAATTCTCGTATTACCAACTTCACTTTTTAACGCTGGTTCACATTTTAAGCTTGTACATATTTCTTTCACATCATCTTCTAATATCTCTGTTAATATATATTTCTTTCGCCCTTTTACCTTTACTCTCATAACTGGATAAAAAGCTTTTATATCTAAATAACTTCCTACATTCATACAACGTAGCCATTCTACATTACGTTTATTACGTGCAAGCATTTCTTTCACCGCTTCGTATACTACGATTTCATCAAGTGAGACCTTATTTACTTTTCTCTGTCCTTCTTCTTCAATAGCTGCACACTTTTGATAAACAGCAGCACACGTAATGCAATCGTCAAATGCATTATGAGAGCTTAAACGAATTCCAAGCATTCGCTTTAACGTTTCAAGTTTATGATTAGGCGCCTGCTTCATGTATTTCTTCGCTAAAAATACAGTATCAATTACTTTATTTTTAGGTTCAGGTAGCCCTAGCATATTTACATTACTTTTCAAAAAGCGCATATCAAAAGAAGCATTATGGGCCACAATAACATTTGTATGTAAAAATGCTAAAAATAAAGGTAATACCTCTTCAATCGTCGGTGCATCTGAAACACGATAATTGGTAATACCGGTTAAACTCGTTATTCGGTCCGGAATTGGCCGCTCTGGATTCACGTATGAAACAAATTGATCTACCAGTTCATGATTACGATATTTCACCGCTGCAACTTGAATAATTTTATCATTATAAGGGTTAAATCCTGTTGTTTCAAAATCAATTACAACATAATCTAACGGTAAGGATACATTCCCCACTCCATACACTCCTTTATCTCTAAACGATTATATTTCTTACATCATATCATGAAGTTATTACTACTTGAAAAAGAAAAGGCAGAAATGGGAACTCTCCACCTCTACCTTTTCACCATTATTTTAATTTAGCAACCCTTTTCTCCATCTCTTTTTGCGTCATCGGCCCAATAAACTTATCTTGAATGACACCTTTTGTATCTATAAAATACGAAGTTGGAATCGTAATTACTTTATACGCTGTTGTCACATCAATGTTCTTGTCCAATAAAATAGGAAAAGTAATTCCTTTTTCTTTAGCAAAATTGCTTACCTTTTCTTCCCCCCCACCTTTTTCTGAAGGCGTATAGTTGATTGCTAAAATTTCTACGTTTTCTTTATGTTCTTTATAGAAAGCCTCCATATCCGGCATTTCTTGTTGGCAAGGTCCACACCACGTTGCCCAAAAGTTTAAAATCACTTTCTTTCCTTTTAAATCTGATAGCTTTACATTCGTTCCATCTAACTTCGTTAATTCGAAGTCTGGCGCACTCTTCCCTATTTCAATACCATTCCTTGCGATAATCTCTTTCATCGCAGCTTCACTTTTTTCTTGCTTCACTTTTACCGCCTGCTCTTTATTACCAAACTGTTCATAAGCTGCGTATCCCGCTAAACAAAGTAACACTACAATAATCGTAAGCTTCCGCCACATTTTATATCACCCTAACGTATTATCTTCTTTTAACACATTCATCAAAATACTATATACCTTATTTTAGCTTATACGGACAAGCTTGGAAATATTCAGAGTCGAAATAATTAGAATATTCTTATTTAAAGTGTAATTTTTTCCTTTTTATCATATAATTAGAAAAACAGATGAAGTGTTGTTTATCTTCTTATGGGCCCATTCACCTTTTTACTTTCGTACTTATATAAACTTCAACAAAAGGGGGATTTTTTATGAATTCATTCGAAAAAATAACATTATATATTCTTAGTTTTCTTTTATACCCAATCGGTATTATTACATGGATCATTTCACTCTTTAGTAACGATCTTGAAAAAAAGAACATAGGGCGTATTTGTCTTTACATCTCTCTAGTCTCATTCGTCCTTTTCTTAATCCTTGGAATTGCAACTTTCCTTATGACTGCTACTTTTAACGTAGATCTAAATCATTCAGAATCTATCCAATATCAAATAAATGATGTTGAATAAAGATAAGGTCACTGCTCTTATCTTTATTCACATCTCTTTCAAAATGAATGACTATTTATTAATTCTTCAGGACTTCCACATGCAACAATACTTCCTTCTCTCATTATGACAACACGATCCGCTAGTATCACTTTCTCTACATCATGTGTTGCCACAATTCTCGTTACATCTCTTCCTAGTCCTTCAATCATATTCCAAACAGTTTCTTGATTACTCGGATCTAACCCCGCAGTCGGTTCATCTAAAATAATAAGATTCGGATTTGAACCAATTGCTCGTAATAATGCAAGACGTTTTCTTTCGCCTCCTGAAAACTCTTCACCGCTTTTATGTAGCACAGTTTGACTTCCTTCAGGTAACCCTCTAATAATCGGCGTTGCATTTATAAGTTCACTATTTTTTTCTAACTGATTTTCTAAACCCTCTTCCCCGAAATACATATTCTCTTTTACTGTCGTCCGAAAGAAACGAGGTTCTTGCCACACTGTAGTCATTCGAGCCTTTTGACCATAATAAACAACACTACCGTTAGATGGTTTATACAAACCTGTCATTAATTTTAAAAGTGTTGTTTTTCCTGCACCACTTTCTCCGACAATGATAACGAATTCACCAGGATTAATTTGCAAATCAATATTATTAATTCTACATTTCTCTTCTTCACTCTCCTGAAATGAAACATTTGTTATTATCATCCCCATCGCTCTTTCTACATTACTATCTGCCACTCTTTTATCTAAAAAGGAAAAAACTCTATTTGCCGAAGCGACTGCAACTTGTGTCATCATTAATAAATCGCCCACGTAACAGACTGGGAAAAAGAGCATTTCAATTGTAGCTAACACTGCAACAAGTGAACCAACTTCCATTTCCCCTTTCATTATTTTTTGTGCGCCTACAATGAGAACAACGATATATGCTCCTGTTTCAATCACTGTTCCAACTACTCCAATGCAATGTTGCATCATCGTCTTCTTTACTTCCGATTTATAAGATTGTGCCGTTACTCCTTTAAATAAGCGAATGGCCCATTTTTCTTTTTGTACACTACGTAAATCTTGTATACCCTTTACAAACTGTGACACCATCTCTACAACACTCGATTGATTTTTTTGAGCAATGCTTGCAATATCCCTTACCTTTTCTCCCATCAGTATTGGAACAATTGCACTGAAAAATAAAAACGGAGTTACCCACAATATAAACTGTATATCTATATGTTGTAGTGCTATGAAAGCTCCAATAAATTGGGCAATAGCGTGTATATACTCTATTAATATAGAACCATATAATCTGACCCAGTTCGGAATATCAGATACGACCAAAGTTTCTAACTCCCCTTGCTTAATCTTCTCACTCTCTTCAAACGGTAATGAGAAATAGTGACGCAATAATTCTATACGTTTCGTTTGTAATATACGTTGACTGGCTTTTGAGCTTATATAACCAAATAAAAGATTGTTCGTCCACATTAAAAAGCGAATACCCGCAAACAAAGCTATATATAAATACGCACCTTTTAGCTCCCTTTGAATAAGATTGTCTACAATTAATCCCATGAAAATTGGGCGTGATAAATTTAAAATGGCAGCAATTATCCCACTACATACAGCTGCCATTACTAATATTTTCTCTTTTCGTAACGGCCACAATATTCTTTTATATTCTTTCATGACGTTCCCTCCACTTTTCGTAGTAAAAAGAAAGGGATGAAACCATATGGTTTCATCCCTTTCCATAAAATAAGGAAGCTAACTATTGTTAGCTTCCTTATTTTTCATTTCAATTATTTAGTTTGACACTTTTGACTCTTCGATTTTCTCACGAAGAACCATTTGCAGAATACCACCGTGACGGTAGTAGTCAATTTCTACTTCACTATCGAAACGAGCTACTACTTCAAATTGTTTTTCGTTGCCATCTAAATCAGTTGCAACTACTTTTACAAGATCGCGCGGTCTAACTGTTTTGTCAATTTGAATTTCAAATGACTCGTTACCAACAAGACCTAACGTTTCAGCACTTTCGCCATCTTTAAATTGAAGTGGTAATACACCCATTAATACTAAGTTACTGCGGTGAATACGTTCGAAGCTTTCTGCGATTACTGCTTTAATACCTAATAAGTTAGTACCTTTCGCAGCCCAGTCACGAGAACTTCCCATACCGTAATCTTTACCAGCAACAACTAGAAGACCTGTTCCATCTTCTTTATATTTCATAGCAGCATCATAGATTGATGTTACTTCACCAGTTGGCCAATATGTTGTATATCCACCTTCTGTTCCTGGTGCGATTTGGTTTTTAATACGGATGTTTGCAAATGTACCACGCATCATAACTTCATGGTTACCACGACGAGAACCGTAAGAGTTAAAGTCAACTGGTTGTACGCCGTTTTCTAATAAGTAGCGTCCAGCTGGTGTGTGCTTACCAATTGAACCTGCTGGTGAAATGTGGTCTGTCGTTACAGAATCACCAAATTTACCAACTATGCGTAAACCTGATAACGTTTCAACTTCACCTGGCTCTTTAGATAAACCTTCAAAGAATGGTGGGTTTTGAATGTATGTTGAATCATTATCCCAAGTATATAAAGCTTCGTTTGAAGTTTGGATTTCATTCCAACGCTCATTGCTGTTAAATACTTGTGCATATTCTTTCTTGAACAGTTCAGATGTAACAACACTTTGAACTACATCTTCAATTTCTTTAGCTGATGGCCAAATATCGTTGAAGTAAACAGCATTGCCATTTGCATCTTTACCGATTTCATCATTTTTTAGGTCAATATCAACAGTACCTGCAAGTGCATATGCCACAACAAGTGGTGGTGATGCTAAGTAGTTTGCTTTTACAAGAGGATGAATACGACCTTCAAAGTTACGGTTACCAGATAAAACAGATGTTACTAGTAAGTCGTTTGCTGCGATTGATTCTTCTAATTCTGGCGCTAATGGACCAGAGTTACCGATACAAGTCGTACAGCCGTAACCAACTGTTTGGAAACCTAATTGGTCTAAATATGTTGTTAAACCTGATTTATCTAAGTACTCAGTAACAACTTTAGATCCTGGTGCTAATGATGTTTTTACGTACTCAGGTACTACAAGTCCTTTTTCAATTGCTTTCTTCGCAACTAGACCTGCCCCGATTAATACGTATGGGTTTGATGTATTTGTACAGCTTGTAATTGCAGCGATTGCAATTGCACCTGTTTTCATCGTTACTTCTTTATCTTCTAATGTAACCTTCACTTCTTTATCGAACTCTTGCTCATTAAATCCAAGTCCTTGTGTTCCAACTGGTGCTAAAACAGCTTTTTGGAACGCATCTTTCATATCTGAAAGTGGAATTAAATCTTGTGGGCGTTTCGGTCCAGAAAGGTTAGATTCGATTGTATTTAAATCAATTTCAACAAGATCAGTGTAGATTGGATCTTTACTGTCTGCTGTATAGAATAAACCGTTCGCTTTACAGTATTCTTCAACAATACGAATTTGCTCTTCATCTCTACCTGTTAAACGTAAGTATTCTAATGAAATATCATCGATTGGGAAGAATCCACAAGTTGCGCCGTATTCTGGTGCCATATTTGAAATTGTTGCACGGTCAGCTAAAGGCATGCTCTTTAGTCCATTACCGAAGAACTCAACAAATTTACCAACTACACCTTTTTGACGTAATACTTGTGTTACTTTTAATGCAACGTCTGTTGCTGTAGTACCACTTGGAAGTGTGCCAGTTAATTTCACACCGATTACTTCAGGTACTGGGAAGTATGAAGGCTGTCCAAGCATTCCTGCTTCTGCTTCAATACCACCAACGCCCCATCCAAGAACGCCGATACCGTTAATCATTGTTGTATGTGAGTCTGTTCCAACTAATGAATCTGGGTATGCAACTAAGTCACCTTCAGCATTTTTCACAGCATGAACAACTGGTGCTAAATATTCAAGGTTTACTTGGTGTACAATGCCTGTAGCTGGTGGAACTGCACGGTAGTTATCAAATGATTTTTGTGCCCAGCTTAAAAATTTATAACGTTCTTCATTACGTTTAAACTCTAAGTCCATGTTGAATGCAAGCGCGTCTGCCGTACCCGCTCTATCAACCTGTACAGAGTGGTCAATTACAAGGTCTACAGTAATTTCAGGATTAATTTTGTCAGGATCCCCACCCATGTCTGCCATTGCTTTACGAAGCGAAGCCAAATCAACAACAGCTGGAACACCAGTGAAATCTTGTAAAATTACACGAGATGGTTTAAATGGAACATCGATATCTTGCACATCTTTCGTTCCCCATTTCGCTAAATTTGTAACATGCTCTTCTGTGATTACACGTCCGTCTACTTGACGAAGTACTGATTCAAGTAAAACTTTCACGGAATATGGTAATTGAGATACGTTGCCAACCCCTGCATTTTCAAGCGCTTTCAAATCATAATAATGATACGTTTTTCCATCTACTTCAAAAGTTGCACGTGATTGAAATGGATTATGTTTGACCATTATGTTTCCCCCCTGTTAAACGTGACTAAGTTGTCTGAATATAAAATGTAGACAAACTTTTCAATACCTTACGATAATATCTTATTACAACTTTCTAAATAAGTAAATAATAAGAAACTTATAGATTATCATAAGTTTTCTTTATGTTTCTAAATTTGAATAGCTTTCATGCTCCTTATGAATACTATTATCATAAAGTAAAGTGCTCTATCAGCGGTTTACTTACAGTTCATACATACTATGAACTGCTCATCATTCAACATACAAAAAATGTTATAGAGGTGAAATAAAATGGGTAAAAGAAAAGCAAATCATACTATTTCAGGAATGAATGCTGCATCTGCACAAGGACAAGGAACTGGTTACAATGAAGAATTTGCAAACGAGCCTTTAACTCCAGCAGAGCGACAAAATAATAAGAAACGTAAAAAGAACCAGTAAAGAAAAATCCCAAAAGGTCTATTTTCCTTTTGGGATTTCTTCTAATGTTTATAACGTAGTAATTCCGAAACCGTTACAAATCGATAGCCCTGTTTTTTCAGCTCAGGTAAAATTTTTGCTAGCGCTGCTACCGTTTGACTACGATCATTCCCTCCATCATGTAACAATACAATATCGCCACTTTTAGCATTTTTCACTACATGATTTACAATGGATTCAACCCCTGGATTTGCCCAATCACGCGGGTCTTGATGCCACGACCATAGAACAGTTTGATAGCCAGCCTCTTTCGCTGTTTTAAATACAGCATCGTTAATATATCCGCCAGGAGGACGGAATAGCAAAGGTTCTTTCACCCATTTTTCAAAAAATTTCTTTCCATCTAAAATATCATTTTCTAATTTTTCATCTGACGAATTACTTGCATACAAATGATTCATCGTATGATTTCCAATTTCATGTCCCTCTTTTAACACTTGCTTCACTAAATATGGATTACGCTGAACTCGAAATCCAATCATAAAAAATGTCGCTTCCGCCTTATATTGACGTAATAAATCTAAAACTTGTGGTGTATACGTTGGATCTGGCCCATCATCAAATGTAATTGCAATAATTTTTTCATTATTAGGTACTTCCCATGTTACATAACCAGTTGGTTCTAACTCTTTTCTGAGCAACATTTTCGCTTCCACTTTTTCCACTTGAAATATATGTACTGCACATAGCAAAGAAAAAACTAATAGAAAAATTTTCTGTTTTAGCATAACGTTCACTAAAGCAGCAAGGTTGTCAAATAGACAACAACCTCATTTACTTTTCTAATTGATCTACATTTCGCATTATATTTTGGAGATTATTTTCATATTGCTCAAGTTGTGGACGTTGTGTTTCTGAAGCTACCTCTAGTGCATTTTGAATTTGTTCATATGCTTCCTGAACCTCTTGGCGTAACTCTTTTAAATCATGACCGTAGTTAGGGTCATTTTTCACAATATTATTAAATGCATTTTCTGCTTGTGTAACTCCTTGCTGTGCCGCTTGAAAGGCTTGTTGCTTATCTTTATGATATGGCATTATATAATCCCCTTTCTATAATTGTTAGTCCCCTTTATCTTTACCTTTTTTTCTAAAAACATTCTCGTATAAAATCGTCAACTTCTCTCATTCTAAAAAGAAAGAGGAGGTGTCATATACAATGGGAAAAAACAATCGTGAAGCGAAAGAAAAAAAAGGACAACCTGAACCATTAAGCGGATCTCATAAAGTAAAAAACCGTAACCATTCACGCCAAAAACATCATGCGCATCATGATATGTAAAACAAAAAGTGCACACTAGCTATCTTTTCCACATACAATGTTTATATTTTTCCATTTATTCTTCACCCCTAATTCATTCATGCATAACATGATATGAATTGATATTTTACGGAGGGTGTCTTACATGGGCAAGAAAAAGAAGAATTGTCTTTTTCATGTTGATGGTTTCGAAGAATGGATGGATCAATTTTGTTCCGATTCTTATAGTAACTTTAGCTTTCCAAATCAAATTCACATCGATCTTTGCGAAACCGAAGAAGAATATATTTTGGAAACAGATGTACAAAATGTCACGGAACAAAATGTACTCATTAAAAAGTTAGAGACAGGCCTAGCTATATGCATACTTCATAAAAACATTTCCTTACAACGAACAATCCCTTTACCTACTACTATCATTTATAAAAAGATGCTAGCCTGCTTAGAAAACGGATTTTTAGCCATTCATATTTCCAAAAATGAAGTTGCTGATAAGCATGAAAAAAAAGTTCTTTTTTCAAATTAAGAGTTAATATAATTCAAACTAAGCCCCAGTTGGTTACTGGGGCTTATGTTATTTCGCATGCATTTCTATATTAGAATTTCTATCATATCTTTTTTTCGATAAACCTTTTGTAACTAAAAGCACAGGAAATGCCACAGTTGAAAATATAGCTAGTGCTGAAAATACCGCAAACCCATTTTGGTACCCGTAGTAATCGAGAAGTACTCCTCCGAACCACGGACCTATTACTACTCCAATTCCCGAAAAGCCCATCGCACCGAAGTATGTTCCTTTTAGATGCGCAACAGCAATATCATCAATAAATACATCCGTCATCGAAAACATTAAGACTTCTCCAATTGTAAAAATAATTGTACAAACGGCAGCACCTAGCATAGATTCTACTATTCCAAAGCCAAATAATCCCCCGCTCACAAATAAAGTCCCAACCATAATTGATGTTAACGGTGTATACTTTTTGCACATTTGAATAACAGGGTATTGGATAATCACTACAACAATTGCATTTAAAGCGAGCATATATGAGAATAGCTTCACCCCATCCTCAAATATATGTGCATTTGCAAAATATTGAGATACTGTCGTCGTTAAATGGGAAAAACCGCAATTACTCAAAATAATACCGACTAAAGCAACTAAAAATACTATATCTTTTCGCAATATACGTATTGCATTTAGCATTGTAACAGTTTTTTCTGTACTCACTTTCTTTTTTTCCATTGGATACTTCTTAAATTGGAACGCTAATATAGCTGTATATAGAATATATACCCCAGCTGCTACTAAAAAAGGAATTGTTGATTTTGCACTTCCAATCTGTAATCCAACAATTGGTCCAATTGCAACTCCAACATTTATTGCACCGTATCGTAAGTTATAGACGAGTAACCGATACTCAGGCTTTGTTAAATCTGATAATAATGCTCTTGATGTTGGCTCAAAAAACGACCTACATAATCCATTTAAAGCGTTTAATAAAAAGAAACTTAAAACATGATCCGCAAGTGAAAAACCTATAAACACAAAAATCCAAACGATCATGGACCAGAGCATAATCGTTTTCCGGCCAAATCGATCTGATAAATTCCCTCCGATAAAACTAGCAAAAACACCAACAAGTGCACTCGTTCCGATAATAGCACCAGTCATTCCAGCTGATACACCTTTAACAGTCGTTAAATAAATCGCTAAAAAAGGGATACTCATTGAAGTTGCAAACCTAGCAAACAATGTCCCTAAAATAATACTCATTCCAAGCGGATGAATATGCTGTAACTTCCCCTTCATCGTTAAACCTACTCTCTCTATTTTCACAAAAAAAAGAAAGCAAAGGATCTGCTTTCTTTTCCTTTTTCTATACTTGAGCTGTTGATACCCGAGTTGTTCTCGTTATGTCCATATCAATTCCATATGTGAACTGTAATTCTTTACACACATCTTTAATTAAGATTGCGACATTATACTTTTCATTAAATTGTAAAACTATGTTTTCTACTTCTTCATATGTATACTTATATTCCCCTGTAATGACACTTTTTAGATCAAAGCATTCGTTAATACAAAGTTGTACAAGTAGCTGGTCATATTTCTCTATTACATCTTCTTTCTTCCAAAGTAACTCTTTTACATATAATCGATCAAACTTCACACTTTCTCGATTACAATCCGTTAAAATCCGGGTCATTTCGTTTAATTCTCGATATAATTCGGAAATATTTCTACTTAAACTAAGCAGTTTATCTACGCCGTTTTCATATAACATATTTATTCCACCCCCGCATTTTCTTTCCCTTATTATAGCAAGAAAATTCTAAAAATAGTTTCTTTCTTCTGAAATATTAGGAAACTAATTTCAATTGCATTACAATGAAACTAGTTAATGCGAGAGGAGAAAGAAAATTGGAGCACAAATTATATTACACTGACGCTTATAAGCAAGACTTTACTACTAAAATTATAAAGCAAGATTATGATAAAGACGGTAACTTATACGTTGTTTTGAATGAAACAGCATTTTATCCGACAGGTGGCGGACAACCATATGATACTGGTACATTAAATGATATCAATGTAATCAATGTAGAAGAGATAAACGGAGAAATTCGTCACTACATTGCAGAACAATTACATACAGAAGACGTAGAAGGTAAAATCAATTGGGAGCGCCGTTTTGATCATATGCAACAACATGCAGCTCAGCACATTTTATCTGCTGCTTTTTGGGACCATTTTAACATGCCTACAATTGGATTCCATCTTGGTAAAGAAACAGTAACAATTGATTTAGAAACAGAAAATCTTCATGCAGAAACGGTTGAAAAAGCAATACAAATTGCAAACAAAATTGTTTTTGAAAACCATCCAATCCGCATCCAGTGGATGAACTTAGAAGAAGCGAAAACGTTGCCCCTTCGTAAAGAACCGACTATGACAGAAAATATACGGGTTGTTATTATCGAAAACTTTGACTACAACGGCTGTGGTGGAACGCATCCGAAACGAACTGGTGAAGTTGGTCCTATTCAAGTACTAGGATGGGAGCGCAATAAAGGTGGTATACGCTTAACGTTTATCGCTGGTTGGCGTACACTTAAATTAATGGGGCAACAGCAACAAATTATGAAAGATGTTTCTAAACAATTAAACAGTAGCGAAACTGATATTCCAGCAAAAGTGGCGCAACTGCTTACTTCTCAAAAAGAAAACGAAAAAGCAATACAAACAATGAATGAAAAATTATTATTTGCAGAGGCAAATGAACTACTTCTACAGCCTATAAAAATTCATGCTGACATACTTATTTCTAAAGTATTTATAAATCGTTCTATGCAAGAAATCGCAAAGCTTTCCGCTATTATTACAGAACAACAAGAGCATGCAATTACGTATTTCGTCATCGAAAATGATGACAAACTACAATGTATTCTCGCTTGCGGAAAATCAGTATCACTCGATATGAATGCTCTTTTAAAAGACGCTCTTCCTACAATCGAAGGAAAAGGTGGCGGAAATAAGAAGAGTGCTCGCGGTGGCGGGAAAGCAATTATGAGCGGAGATGAATTTTTAAATCAGCTTGTTTCTTCTTTACAGTCAGCAGTTTAAAACATGTTATGAAGGATAGCGAACGGCTATCCTTCCCCTATATTTACAGACCTATATTTTGTTTCAAACCTTGATAACTCCCTGCATTTACAAAACCTTCACTTATAAGATTGATAAAAGTTTCCGAAAAACCATAATGACTTAAATCTTTAATCGGCACCATTTGCACATCATGAATTAGATTATGATCAAACTCGTTAGAAGGTAGCATAATTTCACCTTCAATCCTTTTAAGCAAAAACGTTATATGTAATAAAGACGGGCGAGCATCTGGTTTATCACAAACATAGAGTAGCTTCTGAATGTTAACTTCTAACCCTGTCTCTTCTCTCATTTCTCGAATCATTGCTTCCTCTAACGTTTCGCCATTCTCTGCTCTTCCTCCAGGTAAAGACCAATTTCGATTAGCAACTTTTTGCTTTACTAGCAATACCTTTTCATCTTCAATTAAAATTCCTGTAACACGAACTTGCATTACATTTTCCATATGCAATCTCCTCTTCCCATTATATTTACAAATTAACCCTTCCATAAAAAGAACATACGTTTTATAATTGAAGAAAATTATGGAAGAAAGTAGTTGTTACATTCATGCGTCCACCTTTAACAAAGTCTATATCACTTGAAGATTTCCAAAACTATTATTGGTTAAAAGCAGAACTCCAAACATTTTGTCGTGAGAATGGGTTGCCAGCTAGTGGCTCTAAGATCGAAATAACCGAGCGTATCTCACATTATTTAACTACTGGTAAAATATTAAAAAACAGCTCTGTTCAAAAGGTGAGTAAAGCTTCCCTATCCTATAAAGACCTTTCTCTTCAAACGATTATTACTAACAATCACCGCTGTAGCGAAGATGTTCGTGCTTTTTTCAAAGAAAAAATCGGAACAAACTTCCGCTTTACAGTAGCTCTTCAAAAATTTTTCAAAGAGAATGTTGGAAAAACATATGAAGACGCGATAGCTTTTTGGCATGAAGAAAACGAACGAAAAAAAGACCCTACATACAAAACAACTATCGGTACACAATTTGAATACAATCGCTTTACTCGTGACTTTTTCGAAGATCCAAATAATAAAGGGAAAGCAAAAGCTGATGCGATTGCTGCTTGGAACGAAATGAAAGCGAAGCCTGGTAGCAATATTTATGTTCCTCAAAAAGTAGAAAACTAGTTAAGATTGCTAGTCTTCTACTTTCTCAAATAATAGCGCAATCCCTATCCCGCCTCCAATTCCTAATGTAGCAATTCCATATTTCATAGACTCTCTTTGTGCCTGATAAAACAAACGTGTTACAAGCATAGCACCAGATGCACCGTACGGATGACCGAGCGCAATTGCTCCACCATTTACATTTACTTTTTCGTACGGAATTTGTAACTCTTTTGCACAAGCAACAACCTTTGAGGCGAATGCTTCATTTATTTCAAAATAATCGATGTCCTCTACTTTTACATTCATTTCGTTTAATAATTTGTTCACCGCAAATATCGGACCAGTCCCTGGAAGCTTGGGATCCACTCCCACTACAGCACTACGAACGAAACGAAGGACAGGTTTATAACCTAACTTTCGGGCTTGTCCCTCTTCCATTACAAGAACAGCACATGCCCCATCATTTACACCACATGAATTACCTGCCGTCACTGTTCCATTTTGTAAAAATGCGGGCTTTGTTCTTTTAATGATTCGTTCATAATTCATTTCTGGCTTTATAGATTCATCTAATAATCCATTAAAAGAAAATATTTCATCATGTATATATCCTTTTTCTAACGCTTGCAGTGTCCGCTTATAACTAAGACAAGCATACTCGTCTTGCATTTCTCTCGTTATATTATAACGCTCCGCAACATATTCAGCCGCTACTCCCATGTCAGGATCACCAATTGTTTCAGGTGAAAATCGTGCTCTTTTTTGAAAAGGTGACGTACTTGTACTCTCTACTCCCCCGGCGATATAACACTTACCTGCCCCGCCTTGAATGAGATGACACGCAGTTCGAATTGCTTCTAAACCAGCACCACATTGCCGATCAATCGTTACACCAGGAATATGATAGCCAAGTCCCGCCTCTAAAGCAGATAGTCTCGCAACATTCCCTCCTGGCCCAACAACATTACCTAATATGACATCATCTATTTCCCTCTCAATCCCTTTACTTAAAAACGTAAGAAGCGGCGTTGTTAATTGCTGAACTTCATACTCTTTTAACATCCCATTCTTCTTACCAATAGGTGTTCTTTTCGCCTCTACAATGACTGCTCTATTCATATATTTTCTCCCGGTTTTCAATCATACTTTTTGCTTCCATACGAGCGATTTTCCCACTATTTGTATAAGGTATTCCATCTACAAAATGCCATTCTTTCGGTATTTTAAAAGAGGATAATCTCTGTAAGCAAAAACTCTTTAATTGTTGTTTCGTAGCACTTCCTTTTACGATCGCGACGGGCTTTTCACCCCAGTAACTATCTTTCACACCAATTACAACTATTTCATCAACAGCTGGGTGTTCATGTAATACACTTTCTATTTCTTCTGGATAAATATTGACTCCTCCAAATAAAATCATATTCTTCTCTCTACCAACAATATATATAAAGCCTTCTTCATCTTCATAGCCTACATCTCGCACTGTCATCCAACCTTCTGCATTCAACTCCCGTGTTAAAACCCCATCTATTATGTATCCCATAAAAAACTGATCACTTTTCACATAAACAGTTCCTATTTCACCTTTTTGTACTTCTTCGCCTGCTTCATTACATATTCGAACTTGCACATTATGACAAGGTTTTCCCACTGAATTTGGCCTTCTTTCGCTTTCTGCATCGACTAGTGCTGTTACAAAACTTAACTCTGATGCACCATAAAATTCATATCTTTTCGCATAAGGAAATATATTCTTTATTTTTTCTTTCGCTTCAGCTTCCCATTTCGCTCCTGACGAAATAATTTTCACTTTATTTTCTATTAATCTACTTTCTTTATATAAAGATTCAAGCATTGTCGGAACTGTATACATAACTGATATATTTTCAGTTTCTAACTTATCTAATACTTGATTTGGAAAGAACTTTCTCATAATGTGCACTGTTTGTCCTACATATAATGCACTTATTGCCCCGTATAAGAAAAGAGAATGAACGAGCGTCCCAGCTATTAAAATCGAATCCTCCCTTTTCATATGAAAGTCATGTACATTACAATCAAAACTATGAACCCACGATTGTTGTGCACGTAAAAATGCTTTTGCTGTTCCTGTTGATCCTGATGTAAATCCCATATAAAAAGGAGCATGTTGTACACTTTCTACAGTGGAATATGTAGGAAGATATTTCTCTATCATTCTTTTCCACTCATCAATTTCAATTACTCTTCCTTCTTCATCCAATAGATCATTCACCTTATATCGTTCTGTCACAATCATATCCGGATTACTAATTTCAATTCTTTCTCTGAGCTCATCTTGTTTCCACTTTATATCTAACGGAACACACACCCACCCGGCCATAGCGGCACCAGAAAATAGTTGTAAAAACTCTATACGATTTTCTAATAGGATTGCTATCGTTTTATTCTTCGATTTTTTTTCATTTAACCAGCTTGCTACTTTACAAACTGATTCAAACCACTCTTTATATGTTAAAACTCTATCATTTTCCTTTATCGCTATTTTATTTGGTTGTAAAGAGGCATGCTTTTTATATTCTTTTGTAATCCCCATATGAGACGTCCTTTCTTTACAATAATAATAAAAAGAAACACGCAATTAACGTGTTTCTTCCCTTTATCATCCCGCATTTGTATATTTTCCATTCTTTAAAGCGGGCGTAATAATATGTTTCAATGAACGATGTAATTTTGTTACGAGAACTGCCGCAATAATTGCTTTTATACAATCCCCTGGTAAAAACACAGCACTCACTTTCATTGTCTCCCATACAGAAACATCCATTAAGAACGCTTGTACAGTAATACCAAATACATAAACTACGAAAATACCACCAATTATATTAATACATAATACTTTTATAATAGAAACTTCACGTAAACGCTCAATTAAATAACCAATAACAAACGCCCCAATGATGTAACCAAGTAAATATCCTGCACTTGGTCCAACAAATACACCAAGGCCACCGCGTCCACCAGCAAGCAATGGTGCTCCAACTCCTACAATAAGTAAGAAAATAAGCTGACTTAACGCACCTAGACGTGATCCTAACAACCCACCCGCAAGCATAACACCGAGTGATTGCAATGTAATTGGAACTGGTGTAATAGAAAGAGCAATCGGAGGTATTAACCCTAACACTCCCATAATAGAACTAAATAAAGCGACAAAAACTAAGTTTTTTGTATTCATATTTGCTTCTCCTATTTGTAAACTTAAAATTTATTTTAGGTAACATATCACAAAAATTATATTATCTTTCCACTCCTCTTTTGTCAACCATTAATGTATTAAAGTTTACAAATAGAAGTTCACTTATTTCTCTCTATGCAAATGCTCCAGTTCTTTCCGAAGCGCCTGTTTTAAAAACTTCCCAACAGATGTTTTCGGTATTTCTTCCATAAAGACAATATCGTCTGGCAACCACCACTTCGCAAACTGTGGTTTTAAAAACTCATATATTTCTTCTTTTGTAACCGTACTATTTTTCTTTTGAACAACGCAGGCAATTGGTCGCTCTTGCCACTGAGGGTGAGGAACTGCAACGACAGCCGCTTCAAATATAGCATCATGTGCCATTAAAGCATTTTCAAGATCGACCGAAGAAATCCATTCTCCCCCGCTTTTAATAACATCCTTCGTACGGTCAACAATTTTCACGCAACCTTCCTCATCCACTGTGACAACATCACCAGTATATAACCATCCATCGCGAAAACCTTCGACAGTACGATCATCGTTATAATAGCTTTCAGCGATCCAAGGTGCTCGTAAACATAGTTCTCCCATCTCCGTACCGTCCCACTTCACTTCACCATTTGTACCGACTACTTTCATCTCTACACCAGGGACAAGATACCCTTGCTTTGATCTAATTTCTAATTGCTCTTCATACGATAATTCTGTTTCATAACTTTTTAAACGTGCAAGTGTTACGAGTGGGCTTGTTTCGGTCATACCATATGCATGGATGAAAGGAACATTGTGTTTCTGTTCAAATGCTTTAATAACACTTTTCGGTGCGGCTGCACCACCACATAGTATTCTCGTCATACTAGATAAATCATAACTATTATTTTCTAACTCTTGTAATACACCGAGCCAAATTGTCGGCACACCGGCAGCTAACGTCACTTTTTCAGATTGGATCATTTCTAATAAAATTTTCGGCGTAAACATCGGTCCTGGAAGAACTTGTTTTGATCCAAACCAAGTAGCAGCGAAAGGAAGTCCCCAAGCATTCACATGGAACATCGGTACAATTGCCATCGCCGCGTCACTTTCCGATAAAGCAGCTGTATCCGCTAAACCGAGTGCCATGCAATGCAGTACAGTACTACGATGCGTATATACAACACCTTTCGGATTTCCTGTAGTCGCTGACGTATAACACATACCAGCAGGTGTATTTTCATCAATATCTTTTACAAATTGGAAAGTTGGATCGCCTTCTTCTAATAGCTTTTCATAATGATATACAGGCTTCAGCGTAGTATTTGGGAGTTCATCTTTATCAGTCATAATAATGTAAGCTTGTACAGTTGATAATTGTGATTGAATATTTTCAACAAGCGGTATGAGATCTTCATCTATAAGTAGAATTCGGTCTTCTGCGTGCTGAATAATGTATGAAATATGTTGAGGAGATAAACGAATGTTAATTGTGTGCAAAACAGAAGCAATACCTGGAATAGCAAAATACGCTTCCACATGCCGATGATGGTTCCACGCTAATGTTCCTACACGTTCACCTTCTTTAATTCCAAGCTTTTTCAACGCACTGGAAAGTCTTCTCGTCCTTTCCCCTAACTGCTTATACGTTAACGTTGTAACTGTATCATGCGTCCGTGAAACAATTTCTTTCTTCGAAAACAGTTTCTCTGCTCTTTCCATCATAGAACTAATTGTTAGCGGTACATTCATCATCATATTGGTTATGTCCCCCTTTAAAACGTTTTCATTTTCCGTTTATTATAACAGACTTCTACAAATGATTACGATATTTTTCTGTATTTTCTGAATTATTTCTTTGGAAATAAATCTAGAGTAGAAATTCCAGGGTGTTTACATAAAGAAGTATATTGCGCTATATACCACTTATAAGTTCGGGATTTACGGATTTGAAATTTCCAATGGTTTGTTACCTTATTTATAGGATCTAGGTGGGATAGCAAAATGGGCAATAGGGGTATTTGTCAAAACTTATTTTGCGGTCCATCTTCAAATTCCACCTCCAATTTATAAAGGTAAGGGGATAATTATGAAAAAACAAGCAATCACTGTCATTGCAACCGTGTTAACGTATTTTTTATTTTCAAATGTAGGACATGCTCAAGAAAAACCTAAGCAATATTACACCGTTTTATTAAAAGACCCATCAAAATTAGACCAAGGCATTACCGAAATAAAAAAGAAGGATGGAGAAATTACTTACACTGTCCCGGAGATAGGACTCATTCAATTCAAAGGAGATACACAAGTGTCTACAAATAAATCTCCTTTATTCGAATCAGTTAATCCTTCTTTGCAAGTCGAAACACCAGAGATTTCTCATTCCATAAAGATACCTAATTTATCTAATTTTTCAACAAAAACCTTAGATACAAACCTACCTCCCTTATGGGATATGCAGTGGGACATGAAGGAACTTACTCATAATGGAGAAAGTTATAAAAAGGAAACTGGCTCTCATAATGTGGTTGTTGGAATTATTGATTCGGGAGTCGATGTGGATCATCCTGACTTAGTAAAAAACCTTATTCCCGGATCTAAAAATTTCGTTCCAAAAGGAGGATTGAGAGGTACTGAACCTGAAGAAACAGGCGATATTAATAATATCAATGATATCAACGGCCATGGAACTCTCGTTACTGGATCTATTGCTGCAAATGGGGAAATAAAAGGTGTTGCTCCTAATACGGGAATCAGAGCATATCGTGTATTTGGAAATAAATCAGCTGATGCAGCTTGGGTCATTAATGCCATCATCGAAGCAGCTAAGGATGATGTAGATGTCATCAACCTTAGTCTTGGTTCCTATTATGTAAATGGAAAAGTCTATGAAAATGGAAAACTTGTAGACAATGGATGGGCAGAAGTAGAAGGTTACAAACGTGCTATAGAATATGCCAATCAACGTGGTAGTATAGTAGTAGCTTCTGCAGGAAATGATTCTATAAACGTGGCTAATAAACAGGAGCTAAATAACTTTCTTAAACAAAAATATGAAAAAGAGGGTAAAACATATACTGGTGTAGGAATAGAAGCACCTGGGGAATTACCAGGTGTAGTAACAGTATCGTCTACTGGTCCAACTGGACAACGTTCTGTATTCTCTAATTACGGAGAAGGATTCATTGACATATCTGCTCCAGGAGGAGATTATCGTTTGTGGCAACAATATGGCGAAGAGGTATGGTGGAATACTGGTCTTTTCCGACAAGAAGAAGTACTGACAACTTTTAATACTGGAAGATACTTATTTGCCGCTGGAACATCGATGGCAGTTCCGAAAGTATCCGCTACACTAGCTCTAATTATCAATCACTATAATTATAAAAATCAACCAAATCGATCAATTTCACACCTTTACAAAAATGGAATAAAGAAAGATATAGCACCTGATAAAGCTTCTTGGGGGTACGGACAGCTGGATGTATATAATGCTATTAAATAACGGAGAAGGAACTATGACAATTCATAGTTCCTTTTTTTATTACTAAACAGAGCGTGTATCGTGAATGAAATCCGAGCTCCTTGAATCTCATTATTTTCAGCATGAATTTCTCCACCATGTTTTTCAACCAATTTTTCTACAATATACAAACCTAGTCCATGATGTAGTTGATTTGACCTTGAAAGATCCCCTTGGTAGAATTTACTAAATAAAAATGGAATATCTTTAGTATTAAATCCAACTCCAGAATCCGAGATAGAAAAAGACATAACGTCTTTTTTCACCTCCACTTGCACATTAATCCTTCCTTTTTTTGGCGTAAAGCGAATACTATTAGAAATAATATTCGTCAGAATTTGATGCAAGCGATTTGGATCAAGTGCAAACTTAAGATTTTTTTCTTCTGGTTTAATAAGTAAAGTATAGGTTAATTGGATATCTTCATTTTTTGCCAATTCCTTAAACTCTTCAAGCATTTCTGGAATCATTTCAGCTGGAGCTATATTACAAATCATAAGAGTGAAATCAGGGTTATCCACTTCAGAAATTCTTCTCATCTCTTCGGTTAAATGCAATACTCTTTCGGTATTATTCTTTATTGTTTGTAAGTAGTGATGAAGTCGTTTTTGATTATTTGGCATGGGCTCCATTAATACTTCTACATGAGACAAAATAATAGTTAGCGGTGTTCGCAAATCATGTGCAATGGAAGCAACCATATCCCGACGTTCCTGTTCTAATTTCCATTGAACATATAATGAATTTTTTAATTCTTCCTTCATACTGTTAAATGAATCAATTAATATACCTATTTCATTTTCACTTTCATATTTTATTTCAAAGTCTAAATCTTTGTTTTTAATTTTTTGTGAGGCCATTATTACTTCTTTAATAGGTTTATTCAATTGTTTTCCTAAACGTTTAGCTAATAGATAAGAATAAAGCGTTAAAAATATAAAAGGAATAAGAAAAGCAATAATAAAAACATATTCTATGTAATAATCAATAGATGCAGCTAGTATGTATCGTACAGCAAG
This sequence comes from Bacillus cereus group sp. BceL220, assembly GCF_051776965.1. Lineage (NCBI taxonomy): Bacteria > Bacillati > Bacillota > Bacilli > Caryophanales > Bacillaceae > Bacillus > Bacillus cereus group sp. BceL220. The sequence continues at coordinate 46,696 of NZ_JBPWBC010000020.1, forward strand.
CACACCAACTAGTTGATCATTACTCATAATTGGAATGTATTTTGTAATTAGTTTACCATTTTGAGTAGAGGTATTTATTTTATGATACACTTCTTTATCGTTTTTCAATAATTCATCACTCAATGTACCATATAACCTATTTCCATTCGTATTCATAACTTGATAAGTAATTCCTTGCATTGGAATCACTTTCTCTATTTTTTTTTGATAGGATAAATCTACTATTTTATCTCCATTCATTTCTACAAATTTTTCAATGCTAGGCACTTGTTTTTCATAATGGTTGGCAGGTAAAACAGATTTTTCATTATAAATAAAAAGAAAAGAGTATATTAAAATTAACGTACAAACCGTACTGACAATACTTAAAAATATTACAGCTGCAAATGTTAGAATAAATTGGTTTTTCAACGATAATTTTTTTAACATTAACATTTCTCCAACTTATAGCCAACTCCCCATACGGTTTTAATATGGTAAGTTGACATACCCAAACTTAATTTAGCTCTTAAGTTATTAATATGCACTATTATTGTATTGAGATCTCCTACTGCATCCAATCCCCAAATTTTCTCATAAATTTGTTCCTTAGAAAAAATTTGTCCTAAATTTACCGTTAAAAGCTCTAATATTTTAAACTCTTTACTCGTTACATCTATTTTTACTCCATCAATAAAAACATCATGCTGTAAATAGTTAATGGTCAAGTTTCCTAAGAAACGTTGATTTTGCAAGTTTACACGTTCTCTTTTCTCACGCCTCAAGTGGGCCTCCACACGTGCGATGAGCTCCTTAACTTGGAATGGTTTTGTAATATAATCATCTCCACCTAAAGTAAAGCCTTTCACTTTATCTATTTCTGAATGTTTAGCACTCAAAAATAGAATCGGGCATTTTATTTGTTCACGAACGACCTTACAAAATTCAAAACCGTCCATTTTTGGCATCATAATATCTAAAATGACTAAATCAACTTGTGTTTTCAAATGATTTAGAGCTTGTTCTCCATTGTAGGCCTTGAGAACTTTATAACCCCGATCACAGAATATATCAGAGAGTACATCTACAATTTCTGACTCATCATCTACAACAAGAATCGTTCCATTCAAAAAAACACTCCTCTCTAGTTTATTTTAAAACTCTTATTATTTTGTGAAATATATTTTCTTACTAATTAATATTCTTTTCATGAACAACCTTCTTATAATAAACGTGGTTTGAAATGAAGCAAAATACCAATTGGAATACCAAGAAAATAAAAAATATTAATATTATTGAGTAAATTTTAAATCCTCCCAATATATTTTGCAAGGCATAGATTGCTATGAATAGATTTATTCCCCCGAGAATAATTGGTACAAAGAAAATTATTGCAATTTGAACTCTTAATGTTTTTTTTATTTCATTGAAATTCAAACCAATTTTTCTTAAAGCGTGAAATATTTTTCTATCATTAGATATATCTTCGTATAACTTAAACCAAAGAAGACTGGATAAAGCAATTAGCAAGATAAAACCAATAAATAATGCTATTATCCATAAAACTGAAGTTAATTGAACTGTATTTTCATAATGAAGAAGACGAACGCTGGACTGTTCCTTTATCTCTAAAGGGAGTGCCTCAAATAAAGTTTTTAGTGCACTATAACTCTTATTATCTTCCTTGAAATCTAATGTATAAAATGAAACATGTTGAGTAGGTAATATTCCCTTCTCTAATTCATTAAGTATATCTGCTGGTACAAAAACTACATTATCTATCCCAGATACCGGGTTTATCGCATGTCCTTCAACTACATTTTTTACTATCAATTTTGTATTCCCTTTATTTGTTTGGATATTCAACTTATCGATATTAGCATTTTTTTTACTAAATAACAGGTTATCTTTTTTTGTTTTTGTCCAGTTCTTTATAAAGAATGAATTTGTTTGTAGTATAAGAGTTTGTCCTTCTTCCTTTGATGATTTCAGTAATACACCTTCCCATTTTTTCTTATGAAATCCCTCAACCTCTCCTTTGAAATTTTTTTCTAAATCAGATTCTAATGTATTCTCTTGTTTTTTATCAACAATAAATACAGCTGGCTGTGGGTGGCTACTTCGCATTCTTTGATCATTCAACTCCGAATATAAATATATAGAGCTGATTAATATCATTATCATTGATAAGAATATTGAAACAAGAAAGATGATTTTAGCATTATAATAAAGTTTTTTCCTTAGACTTATAAATATTAGCATTCGAATGCCATTTAAATGTTTTTTTTCTTTATTAATTAAATACGATACAGTTCCTACTAATCCGTGTGAACAAAAAAGGTACGTCCCTAACAATAAAAGAGCAGATAAAGGCAAAAAAGAAAATAATAGTACAGGTAAAGTTGCATAAAGGATAAAAACATACGAAATAACCAAAATTAACAGGGAAATTATGAATTTCTTCTTAGAAAACCTAGGTAAATCTTTTGTTTTTTTTGTCTCTTGAAATAACTCCAAAACAGAAATGCGTCCAATTTTATAATAACTACGTAATGAAACAAAAAAGAATAGAACTCCAAACAAAATAACTGTAAAAAAAGTAGCAATTGGAGAGAAGAAATAGGAAAATGACTCACTTAAGAAGAGCGATTTCCCGATGAATTCAAAAAAGCTTTTTGATAGTGCTATACCAAGTATAATTCCAATTACGATAGAAATTGCTCCAATTATCGTATTCTCTAAAACAATGATAATAAATAATTGTTTTTTAGAAGCTCCGAACGTTTTCCAAATACCAATTTCCTTTTTCCGTTCAGTAAGAAAATGGTCATAAGAATAGGAAATGAAAAAACATGAAAATAGCAGGATAATGAATTCACATGCAATTAACAGTTGCTCTATTCCAGAAACTTTTGGATATGAAAGAAATGCTGCATACATATAAAAAATTGTAACTGATAGAATACTACTTACAAGATACACTATATACAGTGAAAAATTGCGAGTTATATTTTTAAGTGCGAGTGAAAATATTGACATCATTCTCCCCCACTTCTTTAGAGATATACAGTAGTATACGTTGATTGAAACTGAATTGCTTTTCTTCATAGGAACGTTGCATCTCATGAACAATCTTGCCATCTTTCAAAAATATGACCCTGTTGCAAAAACTAGCAGCTACAGAGTCGTGAGTTACCATTAAAATAGTTGTTTTATGTGTTTCATTCAATGTTTTTAGTATATTCAATACATCATAAGCAGATTTTGAATCTAGATTTCCCGTCGGTTCATCAGCAAATAACAGATAAGGATCATTAATTAATGAACGGATAATAGCTGCTCTTTGTTGTTGTCCCCCAGAGATTTCATAGGGATACTTTGGCAAAAGTGATTCAATATTTAGTTCATTCCCTAATGTATTGAGTTTATCCCTGACACCTTTTTTACTCCCCATTCTTAAAGCTGCGGGTAGAAGAATATTTTCTTCAATTGTTAAGTGATCTAACAAATTATAATTTTGAAAAATAAAACCAATATTTTCACGACGATAATTGCTTAATTGATCACCATCCATATTAGTTAAATTTTGTCCTTTAATTGTAATATCTCCATTTGAAGGAAAATCAAGAGAGGAAAGTACATTTAAAAGTGTAGACTTTCCACTCCCTGAAGGTCCCATAATTCCTACAAAATCTCCTTCATGAACAGTTAAGTTGACATTATTTAAAACTGGATATTCTCGGAATTTAGTTTTGTAAACTTTTTCGATTCCTTTAGCTTCTAACATAATCATGGTATACCTCCATTCTATCCTGTGCATTAACATGTAAATTCTTTTTTATTCCAAATGCTTATACAAACGCTAACACTAATAATCATGATACCTAGAATCAGAACGTATAAAGTGTTACTTCCTGTGCTGAGCGCATGGAAGATACTCTGGACAGATAATAAAAAGAACGATAATTGACTAATGTACAAGCACCCGATGTAGATTCCGATCAGAAGGAAAAAGCTAATAACTGCATTTGAAATTATGACACTTATTAAACTAGCAAGAGCTAAGCCACACATTTGAATAATAAAAAACAATCCATATACTTGTACTGTATATAATATCGCTTCTATCGCGGTCTTTTGTTGGCCGTAGAACATAAAAGCATCATCGGCTTTAAAAAACACCAACCCAAGTACTATGCCAACAAAAAGAACAACAAATAAGTAGAGTAACACCATTATAGAAAGAGAAAACCATTTTGACATAAGAAAGGTTATACGTTGAAAAGGCCTAATTAAAAATAGACGATATGCTCCTGAGTTGTATTCTACATTTAAGCTATTCAAGAAACATACAGGCATGAAAATCAAAGTAATTAAGAAAGAAGATTCCTTTAATAAAAACCATGAAAAATTCCAAGAATTTAGTGGAACTTGTTGCCCATCATTATAAATCCCCACTCCATAGTACTTTAAAAACCAAGCCTGAAGAAAAACAATGACAGTAAAAATCCCCAACATCCATTTGCTTTTTTTCTGATTCCATAGTCGTTCCCATTCACTTATAACTAATGCTTTCAATTAAACTCCCTCCTAGTTTTCAAATAAAATAATCTCTTTTCACAAATGACAGGTATGCGAACATTCCAAATAGGAAAATATAAATCGCTTCCACTATAACAATATAAATGTTTATACTATTACTTGTTGAAAGTATAAATGCTATACCTGTATGCTGAATTTTAACGATTGACATGTACATAAGGTGTAGTACAGTATTAGCGCTAATTATCGTTTGGTTAGAGAATTCTAAAATCTGTGGAATTGCAATAGCAAAGAAAATAAAGGCTACTCCTGATCCAAGAGTAATCATCGTACTTCTACTTAACGCCCCTATTAATGTAAATACAGAAACAATACAAACCATAGTAATGAAACATGCGAAGAAATACTTTAAGTTATATAATATCGCCCCTGCAATAGACACCTTGGTTTCATCTATAAATGTTATTAATGTATCTACCTTTGGAAAGAATAAATAACCCGCTATAGAATTAAAAATCCAAAACAAAGTTAAATATAGAAACATGGTAGTTAATATAGTAGCAAGTTTAGCTACAAACAATTGTGAGGTAGAGAATGGACGAATTAAAATCATTCTTAATTGTCCATTTTCTACTTCATACGCTATAACAGTGGAAATCAGTATTATAGCGATAATATTAAACGAAACCACAAGATGCTCAGAAATACTTATTATAGGAAAATTTAAAGCAGTAACGTAATCTGGTCTTCCAGGAGAAGTATGTTGATTCCAGTTTAAGTAATATTTCACTGACGCAACTACCATTAAAGGTAAGAAAAGCAAGATTAACCAAGTTATTTTTTGCGTCCAAAGCCTTTCGAATTCAGAAATAAAAAGTCCCCTCATGATGTCATCATCTCCACAAACACATCTTCCAACCTTTTTGTTGGATCTGTAATTAATTCATCTTTCCTTCCTTGCGTAATAAGTTTTCCATTTCTAATTATGACAAGACGGTCACACATTTGCTGAATTTCATCTAGTAAATGGCTTGAAATAAAAAAGGTTAAATTTTTCTTTTCACGAAGTTCAAGAATTAATTCCCTTAACTCTCTCATGCCCATAGGATCCAGGCCATTTGCTGGCTCATCTAACAAAATAACATCAGGATCACCTAGAAGAGCTTGTGCAATGCCAAGTCGCTGTCTCATTCCTAATGAATAATTTTTAATTTTCACATCCGCATCCTCAGTTAACCTTACAATAGATAGTATTGCTTCTACTTGTTCCAATTGTTCTTTTCGCGAAAGAGCAGGGTATAATCTCGCTAAATTTTGTAGCATTTTTCTACCCGTCATATATGGGAAGAATATTGGTGATTCAATAATTGCCCCCATATTCATCAAAGCCTGTTGTCTATTTTGATTTACATCTTGACCACTTATTTTTATGGCCCCTTTTGTCGGGCGAATTAATCCTGTAAACATACGCATAACAGTTGTTTTTCCTGCCCCATTCGGCCCCAGAAAACCACAAATATCTCCTTTATATATTTTAGTTGAAAAATCATTTACTATTGTCTTACCACCTACTGTTTTTGTTAAGTGATTTGCTTCTAAAACTATTTCATTATTCATATAAAATCCCTCCTTATGGACTAATATAGAAGACAAATATAAAAAAAAAATAAAGAAAAGAAAGAAAAAAATAAAAAACTCACATTTTTGTGAGTTTTAGTGCATTTCAACTGTTTCATGTACAGTTACTGACTTTCTTTTCTCAAATTCCTTAAAGAGTATATGCAATACTTCTTGATTATTAGGTAAAACATAGTTCGGTTTCAAAGACATAGTCGCAATTTCAAAAGCCGTTGTTTTCAAAGGCGGAATCACTATATGATCATATTCTCCTAAAAGACTAACATTATTCTGAACTACTTTTTTCTCCCACATTAATTTGTTCATATTAGGAAAAAAGAGAACTGGTTTATCATGAGCAAGAATGACTGTACTTAATAAATCATCAGCTAAACCATGAGCTACTTTTGAAATAGTATTTCCTGTAGCCGGTAGTACCATTAGTAAGTCTGCCCATCTAGCCAATTCCACATGACCTGGTTTACCACTTAGAGTAAGTTCCTCATCAACAAATACCTCATTACAATATAATTTCACAGTTTCTGCAGGGATAAGCTTTATTGCACTTTTTGTCATGATAACCTTTACTTCACTAAAATTCGCTTTCAATATAGCTAAATATTGAAAAATCCCAGCTACTGCAATAGATCCGCTTACTCCTACTAATATTTTCTTAGAACTGAGCAATTGCTTCATTTGGTCCATACTGTAACATCCTCTCAATTTTTTATTAGGAAATTAAAAATACTCCGTCCCACCATGGCTCCTCTACTGCGCTTAGACTTAATAAAGTTAAAAGTACACCACTTACACCTTCCAATAGTCCAACCTTGTTTAACTCATTGGATGTTTGCTCATTGGATTGTAAGTCTTTAAAACCAAATGGTGCTTGAGGATCATATGCATCCATTACATAATCTATTAATTTTATAATGGACTGCATCGATATCTCCCCATTTTCATCCTTTGCCATCCTAATAGACATTTGTAATAATCCCGCTCTTCCATGACAAAATGTTGGAGATGCTAAATCCCATTCCTCCTCACTTTGCAAAAGTGTATCTTGATAAGAACTTAAAGCTATTTTCATGGATTTCTGATCCTTCAAAGATCTCCCAGCCAAATAGAGAGCTCTTGCTACTCCTGGATTTCCATAGCACCAACCTTTTCGCTTTGGATACACATGGTATGCTTGGTCATTGACCACTTCTTTAAAACTAAGCCTGGCAGGCCACGAACCTTCATCTTGCCATCTTATTAACCAATCTATCATTTTACGAATCGCTTGCTTTTGCCCAGGGACTTCAATTCCTTGTTCAATAGCCAACGCCATCAAGGAAAGCGGGCCAGGCATTCCATGAGCATGGCCACAATTGAAATTCCCATCCGGAAATAGTATCTTATCAGTTTCCAAAAACTGATTGGCGTACGGTACGTACCAACCAGGTACAACTTCACCATTCACTTCAATGTCATTAGACATATTAATAAAACAATTGAGAATTTTTTTGAGTGCTTCTGAATTTGATTCAAGTTGAATATTTTGCAACAAATAACGACCTACTCCAGTAGCGCCCTGAATTGTATCGTACATAAATGGATGAACACCACACTCTTCTTTCTGATAGTTCAATACAAGATGTAACTGCGATAATACAAATTCATTTAACTTTTTCAAAAATATATGATATCTTTCATAGTTACGCGAAGCATATGAAGTCGCATACGCAATACCAGAAACACCGCCAAACATAGAAATACTATTCACACCTTGTTTTTCTATTGCCTTTTGTATTTCTATCAAGTGACTATGTGCAATAAGATCCCATCCCTCTTCTGGAAACTGTCGATCTAATTCTGCAAATAACATAATAGTTCCTGGATAACCATGGGATAAAGTAATGGGGTCCCATGGATGAAGTGTTCCTCCGTTTGGTATATTATCAGGCTCCATAACAATTTTTTCTACATACATCGGATCCTTTAATCGCTCTGCTATATCACGAACTAACTTTAATGCTTTATTTCTTTTTTCAATACTAATTCCCTGTAACCAAAATGATTTTTTTTCTGTAGTTAATCGCATAGTTTTCTCCTCTCTAATTACACCTTCACTTGAATTTTAGAATGATTTATAAAATTTTTAGCTTGCAACTCAAATAGTCTTGCGTATATTCCTTTTACTTTTAGTAATTCATTATGAGTACCTAGTTCCGCGACTCTACCTTTATCAAGGACCATAATCTTTGTAGCATGCCTTACAGTTGAATACCGATGAGATATAAAAAGCCCCATACAATTCTTTGTAATTTCTTTAAAATCTCTAAAAACCTCTTCTTCTGCTTCTGGATCTAATGCGGCAGTAGGTTCATCTAGAATATATAGGCCCGCATCCCTCATGTATGCTCGTGAAATGGCGATTCTTTGCCATTGTCCTCCAGATAACTGTATTCCGTTCGCAAAAGTTTTACCAAGTTGTGTATCCATTTTGTTAGGCAAATTATTAATCATCTTTAATGCTCCAGATTTTTTAGCAGCCGCTTGTATAGCCATCACTTGATCGGCTTTTTTATAATCACCATAGCCAATATTATCTTTAACATCTAGTTCATATCTAACAAAGTCTTGGAAAATGGCACTAACCTTATCCTGCCATTCATTTGTACTGTATTGATGAATGGATTTTCCATCTAATAGAATAATCCCTTCAAAGTCCGTATAAAGTTTTGTAATTAACTTTACAATTGTAGATTTACCCGAACCATTAGATCCGACAAGAGCCAATGTTTCACCTGGTTTTATGTGAAAATTCACTTTTTTTAATATATATTCTTTTTGACCGGGATACTTAAAAGAGACATTTATAAATCGAATACCTTTTTCTTCAAAAGAGATACTTTCTATATAAGTATTGTCTCTATTATTTGAAACATCCCTTTCTTCAGGGATGTCCAAAAATGAGAATAGTTGAGTCATATAAAGATTGTTTTGATGCATATTAAAAATCATATACATTAATTCATTAGATGTTTTTTGTGTAGTATTTACAGCTTGAAAATAAGCGATAAGACTTCCAATAGCAATAATCCCTGTTACAGCATCCATAACCACCATAAACTGCACAAACATTACAAAAGCAACACTAATTAATTGGAAAAACAGGTCAATCCTCATCTTTTTTAAAAGCAAATGTCTATCTTGCTGATAAAATAGATTGAAGATATTCGAATAATTTTTGAGAAGCAAATTGCCTAATCCAAATAATTTCACTTCTTTTACTGTGATGTCTGTTGTTAGCAAATAGTAGTAGTAAAATTGTTTTCGTGTTTCTTCAGCACGCTTATGACTAATTAAAAAAATTTCTTTTCCAATTTTCATGATGGACCAAGAAGAGATTAGTGGTAACAAAATTAAAATTAGGGTAAACTGCCAATTCCAAATCATTAAGATACCGGAAATAGAAATCACAGTTATTCCACTTTTTATAATCCCCATAAGTTCTTCAAAAATGGCAAATGGTTTATATGTGGAATCTTGGCGCGCTCTTTGAAGTTTATTGTAAATTTCTGGGTTCTCAAAACTGGAATAAGGTAATCTTTTTGCTTTTTCTATTAATTTTACATTGATTTTATTAGAAAGAAGATTTCGGTAAAGCTGTTTATATGTTTCCAAAACGGATCCTGTAACACCCGTTAAAATTGTAACTAGTGCAAAAGCTATAAAAAACGGTAAAACATGGGTAAAATAAGCATCCTGATACCCATTCTGGTAGATGTTCTGTACTGTATTAACGAGGTATTGGATTGTCAAAATCAATGCTGCAGGTAATAATCCATTTAAAAAATTTAAGGTAAGCACACAGAAGAAATACCCTCTGTGCGTTTCCCATAAAAGTTTAAATAAACCAGGCCAATAATGAAAAGACTTTAGAATATTTATAAATGATAGTTTCTCATCTTCAGGTACGTGATTGAGTATCTGTTTCATTCTGATTCCTCCAATATCGCTGGCTTGATAAGATATGCCGCGTAAAGGCAAGTGCTTTTTTCTCTAGTTCTCGATTAGCTCCCAATAGTCGATTACAATGCATATGAATAATTGCTCCCATAATTGTTTGTTGTTTATTCCAGAGCATGTCTTCATTTTTATATTGTTGAATGCTGGAAACATATTCTTTTAAGGATTCTCTCCGAACTAATAAACTTTTATAAATTTCTTGTCCAATTGCTGAATTGTAATTACGTAAATTACTCCAATCACCTTCAGAATTTCCAATGTTACTTAATAATTTTCTCATTGGTCTAAATTTATCAATGAATTCATATTTATCCGTATTGCTTTCTATGGTTTCCAATTGTTGTTCATAAGTTAATCCAAAATTATCCATGATCTCAATTATGTTTAAGGATGCTAATACATGTACTGGCAGTTCCGCTTGTTGTCCTATCACATTAAGAAGCATTGTTACTGACCTACTATCGTAATGGAAGAAATTCTCGGCCAATTCTATCAGATACGGACCACCATATCGTTCTACTTCTCGTTCATACGTATCAACCGTCATTTTGTGGATAAATCCAGAGTCCATTAAATTATTTGCCCAATCCCTTAAATAGGTAAGAACAGATGCATTCAACTTCTCGGGATCTCCATAAAAACGCAAACGAATATGAGCATCCGGATCACGATATCGCATAAAGAACCATGATTGAGCCATACCACTTTGCACAATATAATTAGAAAATGATGTCATATATTTTGAAATAAATTCATTCTCTCTTGCTTGTGGAACATAAAGCTTAACATATAGCCATTCACTTCCAGGCAAACGGTAAATCATTTTCTCACTAACCATTTCTTTTTTCCCGTCTTCAACAGCTCCTATACTTTTTCTTTTAGCGACATCGTTCATTTTTTTCAATGGAAAAACAACTTCCATTGCATGACTACCAAGCGGACTGCTTAGACAATTTTTATTGATGTCCTGTAATGACTCTCTCAACTGTAATCTACCCTGCTTAAAAAGTTCATTCTTTAATTCTCGAAGGTGAAGAATATTTTCAAGATCAATTAAAATCCTGTTGTCGCTATACGTCATATATACATGGCGTGGAACCGTCCATTTCTCTCTCCATTTTTCAAATAGGATTAAAAATTCATCATCACTTTTAGGTTTATTTTTCATGCCAATAGTCTCTCTATTTAACTTCCAAATTGCAGGAGAAAGAATGATATTTTTGTAACGAATCCTTGGATAATAAGGTGAAGATGTCATATTACCCCAATTAAATATTCTCCAGTGGTCTAAATCATTTAGAGAAACTTCTCTCATGAAGCGATAAATATTAGGGCCACTTTGGTAATTTAATACATTACCAGCTACTACTTTAATTCTTTTCCCTAATTTTTTAGATTTCAGATAAAAGTTTTCTAATGATGCTCCAACAACAATGTCATCAATTGGAATTTGCAAAGTATCGTCATCTCCATTTGTTCCAAGAGTTACCGTTACTTCTCTTGTAGTTTTTCCAATTGCCACATTCGCTGAACGGCCAGTTGCCGGAAGAAAACTTCCCTCTACCATAACAATATCGTTATTAAATTGATGGTCAATCTCCACTTCTTGTTGCTGAATTTTACGTCTAACATTTGGATCTAAGATATCTAGAAATCGACCAAATGTGCTTCCTGCTGCATGAGACCCTGGATTTGGGCTTAGGCATAGCGTGTACTTTCCATTGTCTAATTCCTCTTGCGAAGTAGCATACAATTCTCCATATACTTCAAATGAATCCGGAGCGTATCGAGTATCTTTTTCTATTCCAATTCTGCTAATTATTTCATCTGTAATTTCAATTTCTTTTTGCTGATTATGAATAGCTTCAATAAGCATATATGATAATTGAACATTACGTTCTTCATCTAAAGGCAGCGTAAAATTTTCTCCATCCCTATTCCCTTTTGGGTTTTTATATGTCGCGGGTGCTCCAAGCCCTAATTCCTCACTTAAAAGTTCTACCAATGGAACTTCCCTGGTAGTTCCATATTTCTCCAAAAAATCAATATGATATTTTTGGAGATGAGGGAATCCAACTCCACTATCAGCTATACTCCATAACACCTGAGCTGCTTTACTAACATCATTTGCTACGTTTTTTCCAATGGCTAAATCTTGCGTATTTAGAGCGAAATCGACTTGAAGGGGTGTTGTAACTTCATAAATCCTCTTCATTAATAGGATAAGATTGTTGTAAACAGAAAGCCCCTTCCCAAGCGGTAATTGATCATAAACAAGTATTAAATCTTTTACCTTCAGTAAATCTTCCCATATTTGATTTTCACCAACTCTTATTTTTAACTTGTCAATCACATAATCAAATGGAGAGTCATATGTAAGTGGCGGTCTTAGTTCAGTTATAAGGTATTCTTGTTCTACCAACTGGAGAATAAAGTTTTCCATTACCTTTACTTCTGTGCCTGGATAGTCATTTTGCAACTTTTGGAGAAGCTCTTTCACTTTAATATGTGTTTCAGCTAAATCTAGAACTTTCCTAACAACTTCACTATACAAAATTGAAATATTATCCTTTTTCTCCATATCCTTCTTGCGAAGTTGTCCACATTCAGTTGAAAAAGGTAAATATAGGCGGTTTCCGACACGATAAGCAGCATGATTTTTACTAACCATTAAAGATTGGAGAATACTAGGATTTTTTTCAAGTGATGAAACCACTCCCAATAACCATTCCATATCAGGACGAGTTCTTTTCTTAAATTGTTCAAAATGGCTCATTTCAAGTAAAGATTTTTCCTTAAACTCTCCGGATGCTACCCCAGAAAAAGCTCCAAAAGGTGTTGGGCGTGTTGTCATTCTTAACATATATCTTAATACAGAAGATATTACTTGTTGTGTTTTCCTACTACTTAAATCACCATGTATATGTTTAAGAGATTCAAGCAATGAAGGACTTGCAATGGCAATAGCTTCCTTAATGTAATCCATTTCTGCATATTCTCTTAATTTTTTAATCAATACTTCTTGATTCTTAATTTGATATAACGCGTTAAATGGTAAAAACGGGGATCTAATCATAAAAAATGGTAGAGGTTCAAATATATTATTACATGCGGTTTTATTTGATGTATGGATAGGCTTCCTTTTTTCTGAAATCATTTTGAATCTTCCTTTCTGTTCTAATCAAGTATTGTAATAGGAGAAAAGAGGGACACATCTGTGTTCCCTCTTTTTGGGCATTCAATTAGCAACAGAAGCTATTGAATGAACCTGTGTTTCCACAACCAGGCGTACAAGCTGAAATACTTGTAATTTGTGGATCTACATCGCCTGTAGCTGTTGTTACTTGTACATCTAAATCAAAAAGGTTTTTTTCATTAATCATTTTCTTTTCCCCCTAAAGTTTTTTTAAG
>NZ_JBPWBC010000021.1:0-58456 GCF_051776965.1 Bacillus cereus group sp. BceL220
CGTTGTTTGTTTCGTTCAGTTTTCAAAGAACTACTTGGTCGCTCATTTGCGACTTCCTTATGTTAACATCTTCGTTTTTCGATGTCAACTAAGTTTTTCAATTTCTTTTTTGTCGTTTTCTGCGTTTCCGCATCAGCGACGTTTATTAATTTACCATATACAAACTATTAACGTCAACACTTTTTAATAAAAAGTTCTTTTTCTTACATAACGAATACATTCCTCTGCGTTAGCAACTCTCCGAAATAAACAAAAAATGATTTTATATCTTTCTTCCATCGCCTTTTTTACAACTTCATGAATACGCTCATCTTCAAAATCAAATAAAAGTTCCTCTAACTCTCTCTTTAATATGTATTCCATCTCTTTTCTCTCTTCTTTTGTCAACATCAGCCCAAGCAAATGATCACCTCAATAATTCCTTACGTAACAATAAACGTTTCGCTCATTTTCACTTATTACAATCCTATCATTCATTATATCCACTACTTACGATATTAATCCTTTGTTCTCTTTTTTATATTTACAGCATATATGTAACTGAAAAGGATTGGACAAAGGGGCGTAATATTATGTTTTTCTTTTTTATTACGAGTAAGAGAACTTTTAAACACATTAGCTTAATAGTGATACTTTCCTTATTTACAGCATGGCTACTCTTTTTAAAAACATATTCACATGAATCTGCTTTTTCAACTGCTACAGGTCCTAAAGTAATTTACAAAGGAGATACCGCTAAAAAGCAAGTTGCATTTACGTTTGATATTAGTTGGGGAGACAAAAAAGCAATTCCAATCCTTGATACTCTTAAAGAAAGACAAATTAAGAATGCAACCTTCTTCCTTTCTGCTGCATGGGCCGAAAGACACCCCGATATTGTAGAGCGCATCATGAAAGATGGACACGAAATTGGTAGTATGGGTTACAATTACACATCCTATACTTCTCTAGAGACGAACGAAATAAGACGAGACCTTTTACGAGCACAAGATGTTTTTACAAAACTTGGGGTAAAACAAGTCAAGCTGTTACGTCCACCTAGTGGCGAATTTAACAAGGTAACCCTTAAAATTGCAGAATCACTCGGATACACCGTCGTGCATTGGAGTAATAATTCCAACGATTGGAAAAACCCAGGTGTAAATCACATCGTTTCCACCGTCTCTAATAATTTGAAAGGTGGAGATATTGTCTTATTACACGCATCCGATTCTGCCCTTCAAACAAATAGAGCTTTACCGCTGCTCCTGCAAAAATTAAAAAGTGATGGATATGAGCAAATATCCGTATCACAACTTATTTCCAACACAAGTACGAAAAGTGAAGATGTGAAATAGCTTCGTCCCTACTACTCTTCACGTATAAAAAGCTCTACTACCTTTCAAAAAGGTGGTAGAGCTTTTTTAATCACACCATTTCCAGTAATATAACTGCTGATATATAAAACCTCTCTCTATTAAGCAGATTTACTCGTTTTTCCGATTAAACGATGTAATACAAGTAATTGATATGCATTACATAACAATAGCGGTATAACCATTAAATATAACCAATCTGTATCATTAATCCGAAGCGCCGGTACCCATTCAAGAATCGTTACAACAACCATAAAGAACAGAGCTGGCACAAATGCTTTTTTATTTGTTTCTTTACTTTTTACATAAGCAACAATTGCTCCAAACACAAATAAAATTCCAGCAACAAGTATGTTATTCCCCAATGAGATTTCTCCATTTGCAATAAGTACAGATCTTAAATACACAAAATCAAATAATACGAATGCAATAAAAAAGAGCTGGACTGCATTCCATAAAGACGATGAGCGAAACATCCCTAGTCCAAAACGATGGATTGTTAAATATGCAAAGAATCCCATTTGACTTATAACGCTAAAAATAAATCCTACACCCATCAACCAGAAAGATACCGCTAAAATCTCCTTAACGTCGAAATTTTGAAAAAATTCATTGTACCTGTCCCACTCCAAAACAAAACCAATAATAACTGTGCTAATCCCACCAAGAAACAACGTCGTTAAAAATAGTCGTACCCACTTGCGGCTATTCACAACACATCCCCCATTATCCTTATATTTCTAATTAAATTGTATCAATGACAATTTCAAAAAGCTAGCCATGTTCATGTATAAATTCCTTAAAGATATTTATATTAAAAAGAGAGAACTGTGCTGAAAGGAGTTCCAACTTATGAAACGGATACTATTCATTTTCGTTTCTTCTTTTCTACTTATCGCACTTGTAGCATGCGCACAAGGAAAAGAAACGAAATCCGAACTAGATTACGATCAAACAAAGAAAATGATTGTTGATATTTTAAAAACAGATCAAGGTAAGAAAGCTATTCAAGATGTATTAACTGATGAAAAAATGAAACAAGCACTCATACTAGATGAAACAGTAGTAAAGAAAACGATTGAAGATGCCATGGTATCCGATAAAGGGCAACAATTCTGGGAAAAGCTCTTTAAAGATCCTGAGTTCTCATCAAAGTTTGCTAAAAGTATGGGGAAAGAACAAACCCAATTAATGAAAACCTTATTAAAAGACCCTGAATACCAAGCAGGCGTTATAGAAATTATGAAAAATCCTGAAGTAGAAAAAATGATGTTACAAACAATGAAGAGTAAAGAATACCGTCAATATCTACAACAAGTACTAACAGAAACTACTGAAAGTCCACTCTTCCAAGCCAAGATGATTGATATCATTAGTAAAGGTGTACAAAAGGCTGAAAAAGGTGGATCTGATAAGAAAGAAGCAGGCGGTGACGGCGGTTCTCAAGGCGAGAAGAAGGAAGAACAGTAAAAATAATAACTATAATAACGAGTGGACAATGTATAAATTGTCCACTCGTTATTACTTTATCTTGCTATTAACAGACAAAATGGCCCTCTAGTTAAGCGAAAGGTTTACTAGTTGTTGCCAGTAACAGATGAGCCCCACTGATTAAAGTTTCGCTTTATTTTTGTGTAACAGCTGTTTTATCAATTACTGTTTCAGCTATTTTACTATAAATAATGCCGGTTGTATGTGTATCTTCATATACCGAAGGAGCAAAGTCTTCTTTATTCCAATCGGGTTGTTGCAGTGGAATACGCCCAAGAACATTTGTTTGTAGTTCGGTAGCTAACTTATCTCCCCCACCTCTTCCAAATACATATTCTTTCTCACCAGTTACCTTACTTTCAAAATATGCCATGTTCTCAACAACACCGAGAATACTATGTTCAGTGCGTAATGCCATCGCTCCAGCACGCGCTGCTACAAACGCAGCTGTTGGATGCGGCGTCGTTACAATAATCTCTTTGCAAGATGGCAACATTGAGTGCACATCTAACGCAATATCACCTGTGCCTGGTGGCAAATCTAATACTAAATAATCTAAATCGCCCCATTCTACTTCTGTGAAGAAGTGGTTTAACATTTTCCCAAGCATAGGTCCTCTCCAAATAACTGGTGCATTATCCTCTACAAAGAAGCCCATTGAGATTACCTTTACACCTAAACGTTCCACCGGAATTATCTTATCACCTCTTACGATGGGACGTTTTTCTATCCCCATCATGTCTGGCACACTAAAACCGTAAATGTCCGCATCAATAATACCAACTTTTTTTCCTAAACGAGCTAAAGCAACTGCAAGGTTAACGGAAACGGTTGATTTTCCCACGCCACCTTTTCCACTCGCTACTGCTAAGAATGTCGTTTTTGAATTTGGTGACAATAAAGATTCACTTTGCTCTGCTTCTTGTTCTGGTGCAAACTGAGCTAATTCCTCTTCTGTAAATTCTGCAAAACGAAGTCCAACTGTTGCTGCTCCAAGTTCTTTTAATAACTTTACAATTCCAGACTGCAACTGCATTTGTTCCGCTGTACCAGTTTTTACGATTGCAATTTTGACACTCACATGTTCCTTCTCAGGCTTGACTGTTACCTCTTTAATTGCACTTGTTTCTTTTAATGTTTTATGTAAAAACGGATCTACAATCCCTTCTAACGCTTCAACCACTTGTTCTTTCGTTACCATAATTAGCCCAGCCCCCTGTATGAAAAATAACGTAATGTTAATTGAATTTATCTCTGCTTATTCTTGAAATAAATGCGTTTACATTTCCAGTATAACATATTTTCCGAAAACTTCGTTAACGAGAGAAACTCAAAAAAATCCTCCTTATTCTGGAGGATTTCCTTTTTCCGTGAAATAGCGTAATATACCCCGGTATATTGCAGCCGCTACCTTTTGCTGATATTTCTCCGAATTTAACATATACCTTTCGTTCACATTCGATAAAAAGCCGGCTTCAATTAAAGCACCTGGTGTTTTAGAATACTTTAATAAATACACATGCGAAATTGTCTTAGCAGAACGATTCGTGTTCTCTAAACTTGTTCTCAATTCAGCCTGTATAAATTTTGCAGCACGTTCATTTTCAATTGAAGAGCGGTAATAGAACGTTTGTGCGCCCTTCGATCCACTACTAGTTAAAGCATTTAAATGAATACTTGCAAAAAAGTCTACATCAGGTTTATTGATGATTTCTACACGTTTTTTTAAATCCTCTGCTTTACGTCTACTATATGACTTTGTATCTTTGTTAGCTAAATCATAATCTCCCTCACGCGTTAAAATAACTAGTGCACCTTGTTCTTGTAAATAGTCTTGTACCTTTTTTGTAATTTCAAGCGTAATATCCTTTTCTATAATATCCTTTCCTCCAACAGCCCCTCCATCTGGTCCACCATGACCAGCATCTAATACAATTACTTTCCCTGATAAGGGTAAATTCCAAGCTCGCCACGATTTTGTAATTTGAAATTCTTGTTTGACTAAAAAAAACAATACAACCGCAGCGAGTGCAAAAGAGATAATTCGAATTCTCTTCATACCTTTCCTCCTCCAGCTAGTCCCTCTAATTACTTATATGGGACAAGAGGAAAGTTTATGCTTGTCTTAATGAAGCTTTAATCGATATCTTCTTTCACCTTTTTCATACCCTTCTTGCCACCACAATCCTATAAACTGCTGACAAGATTCAAAAAGTAATTCCTCATCTTTCAACTTTATTTCTCGCATAGTCATACTCGTTAAAAATTGAAATAGCGTTTCAGTTAATTGTTGTTCTTCTTCTAAAGCTCTATATTTCACATCAAAAAACGATTCACCATAATAACCAAATTTACTATATCTCGCTCCTAATAAATAAGATTCTATCCCTAATTCAATACAGTAATCTTCATACTGACGATGAAGCTCTTGCATTTGAAAGGCATCACGAATATTTGAACGTAATGTTTTTAATGATAATTCCCGCAACATCTTCCGCTCGTATTTTAACTGCTTTTCTTTTTGTTTTTCTTGTAAGCTGACAATGACATTCATAGTACTTATAAACCTCCCTAATACGTATTAGTCTAAACTTCTAAAGAAGAAGCATACGCGCGGCGGTAGCACTAAAATATTCCAAGCTATAAAAATTACAAAAGAGGAATGAAACATAAAAAAACCCCAACCAA
Organism: Bacillus cereus group sp. BceL220; assembly: GCF_051776965.1. Classification (NCBI taxonomy): domain Bacteria; kingdom Bacillati; phylum Bacillota; class Bacilli; order Caryophanales; family Bacillaceae; genus Bacillus; species Bacillus cereus group sp. BceL220. The sequence continues at coordinate 5,535 of NZ_JBPWBC010000021.1, forward strand.
AATGGTTGGGGTTTGTAGTTCGCAAAAATTAACGTTTTGAGAACTGAGGTGCACGACGTGCGCCTTTAAGACCGTATTTTTTACGCTCTTTCATACGTGCGTCACGAGTTAATAGACCTGCACGTTTTAGTGTTAGACGGTATTCTGGATCAGCTTTTAATAAAGCGCGAGAAATACCGTGACGAATAGCACCAGCTTGACCAGTGTATCCACCACCATTTACGTTTACAAGTACATCGTAGTTACCTAAAGTTTCTGTTGCAACTAGAGGTTGTTTCACTACTTCACGTAATGCAGCAAATGGGATATAGTTTTCAAAATCACGACCGTTAATGATAACGCGTCCTTCGCCTGGAACTAGGCGTACGCGCGCTACTGAACTCTTACGACGTCCAGTGCCATAGTATTGAACCTGTGCCAAAGTAAGCCCTCCTTTAATTAATTATCCGCGAAGTTCGTAAACTTCTGGTTTTTGTGCTTGGTGTGGATGCTCTGCTCCAGCATACACGTTAAGTTTCTTAGAAACTTGACGGCCTAAGCGTCCTTTTGGAAGCATGCCTTTAATTGCAAGCTCTAACATTTGTACAGGGTAGTTTGTACGCATTTCAAGAGCTGTTCTTTGCTTAAGTCCACCTGGGTGGTTAGTGTGACGGTAGTAAATTTTATCGTTTAATTTATTACCTGTTAAATGAATTTTCTCAGCGTTAATAATAATTACATGATCACCCGTGTCAACGTGTGGTGTAAATGTAGGTTTGTTTTTACCACGTAAAATGGATGCTACTTCAGTAGATAGGCGACCTAAAGTTTGACCTTCAGCATCAACCACATACCATTTACGCTCAACTTCGTTAGCTTTTGCCATAAAAGTCGTACGCATGTGTTTCCCTCCTCGTTATCTTTTCCATAGAAAAAATCTATTGTTTATCTTAAACACGATTTCCTTCCGGGGCTAATCGTGGTTTTAGAAACAATACCATATGTTATGATATACTTTTGAGTTTCTAATGTCAAGCAAATGTTACACCAGGATTAGTTGTTATAGTTTACCTCCCATAGGTAAAGCCCATGACCTGGAGCCATCTTTCCAGCAAACTGACGATTTTGTTTCGCTAAAATCTCTGGAATGCTATCAGGATCAAGCTTTCCTTGCCCTACGTTAAGTAACGTACCAACAATAATTCTGACCATATTATATAAAAATCCATTACCTACAAAACGAAAAATTAATTCATCGTCTTGCTCAATTAACTCGATTTCATAAATTGTTCGCACTTTATCTTTTTTGTCAGTTTTTGCCGAACAAAAAGAAGTGAAATCATGCGTTCCAATAAAATACGGAATTGCTTTTCTTATTTTTTTGATTTCGAGCGGATATGGATATTGATATACGTAATTTCTACGGAATACATCCGCAGTCTTTGATAATAATACACGATAACGATATTCTTTTCTCTCGACACCGTAACGTGCATGAAATTCTTCTGTTTTTTTCTCTACTTGCCTAATAACAATATCATCTGGCAACATTGTATTTAAAGCGTTACTCCATTGCCACTCTTCAAGAGACAAAGGAGTATCAAAGTGTATGACTTGTCCTTTTGCATGAACCGTAGAATCTGTTCTACCAGATGCCTGAACACGAACAAGTTCTCCCTTATGCAATTTCTGTAATGCTTTTTCTATCTCCTGTTGAACAGTACGATGCTTCGGCTGAATTTGATAACCACAAAAATGCATGCCATCATATGCAACCGTACATTTTATTCTATCCATTTCTCTATTCTCCATTACGATCGCACCCATGCCAAAATACAAGCTAAACAAAATAAGCTTACAATCGTTACTGTATCGCTTGTTTTCCAGCGTAGTTGCCTAAATTTAGTACGTCCTTCACCACTTTGATATCCACGAGCTTCCATCGCAATAGCTAAGTCCTCTGCACGCTTAAAAGCACTGATAAACAGAGGAACAAGCAGTGAGATAATAGCTTTCATTCTATCTTTTATCGGTCCCCCAGCGAAATCAATACCACGTGATGCTTGTGCTTTCATTATTTTACTAGTTTCATCCATTAATGTCGGAATAAAACGAAGAGAAATTGACATCATTAATGCGATTTCATGAACAGGAACCTTTATACGCTTCAACGGCTTTAATAACGTCTCCAAACCATCTGTAATTTCAATAGGTGTCGTCGTTAACGTTAATAATGTCGTCATTAAAATAATAACGAAGAATCGTACAGAAATGTATATCCCTTGCTCTAATCCTTTTTCATGTATCGAAAACCAACCAAGCTGGAGTAGTACATCCCCCTCTTTATTTGTAAAAATATGCAGGAAAAATGTAAAAAGAAAAATCCATAAAATTGGTTTTAAGCCCGAAAGTACATAACGAATCGGCACTTTTGCAAAAAATAAAGCAATGAGTGCATATAAAAATAAAAATCCATATGAAATCGCATTATTTGCTAAGAAAACAACAAATACATATAAAAAGACAATCAGCAGCTTCGTACGTGGATCAAGTTGATGAATAAGTGAATTCCCCGGGATATATCTCCCAATAATCAACTGCTGCATGATTCATGACCACCTTTTCGTAACACCTGCACAACTTCATGAGTAAGATCCTCTAAAGATAAGGTAGCCTTTGGAATTGAAATACCAAACTTCTCTTCAATTGCACGTTTATACTTTAATGACATAGGAAGATCCACACCAATTTTCTCTAGTTCATCAGCATGTGAAAATACTTCCTCTGCACTTCCTTGCAAAAAGACCGTTCCTTTATGCATAACTACAATCTGCTCCGCATACTGAGCGGCATCCTCCATATTATGCGTTACAAGGATAACTGTAAGCCCCTTCTCCTTATGCAACTTATAAAACATCTGCATAAGTTCGTTCTGCCCTTTTGGATCTAGACCTGCTGTAGGTTCATCTAATACAAGCACTTCAGGTTCCATCGCCAATACACCCGCTATCGCAACACGCCTCATTTGCCCGCCACTTAACTCAAACGGTGAACGTGTTAACAGTTCTGGCTCTAACCCTACAAGTTCAATTGCCTCTCTTGCCTTTTGCTTCGCTTCTTCTACAGATACCCCAAAATTAGTAGGGCCGAAACAAATATCTTTCTCCACAGTCTCTTCAAACAACTGATGTTCTGGGAATTGAAAGACAACCCCTACTTTTTTACGTAGTGGCTTTAGCTTTTTTTCTTTCTTTCCTGCCGAAATCAAATGTTCACCAATTTGAACTGTACCATTTGTCGGCTGCAATAAACCATTTAAATGTTGAATCATCGTCGACTTACCTGAACCAGTATGACCGATAATGGCATAATAGCCCCCACTTGGAAACGACACGTCTACATCATAAAGCGCGCGTCTTTCAAATGGAGTTTTATATTGATAACGATGTTCTACTTTTTGGAATGTAATCTCCAAAGTTCGTTCACCAAGCTTTCCATTGTAAGATGCGTATTTTGCAAAATAATTTCATTTCTTTTTAATAATTCTGCTATTTTCACCGAAAACGGTACATCTAAGCCAATTTCTTGGAGCATATGAGAGGACTTGAAAATTTTCTCTGGAGTCCCTTCCTCTAATATTTCTCCCTTATTTAAAATAATGACACGATCTGACTGTGCCGCTTCTTCTAAATCGTGCGTAATTGATAACACAGTAATACCTTTTTGATTAACAAGTTGTCTAACCGTTTCTACTACTTCACGTCTTCCTTGAGGATCTAACATTGACGTTGCTTCATCTAATATTAAAATAGATGGCTGAAGTGCTAAAACGCCTGCTATTGCCACTCGCTGCTTTTGCCCACCAGATAAGGAATGAGGCTCATCATTAAGAAAATCTTCCATACGGACAAGTCGTAAGGCCTGTTCTAATCTTTCAATCATTTGTTCTCTGGGCATTCCGATATTCTCTAAGCCAAATACAACATCATCTTGCACTGTTGTTCCAACAAATTGATTATCTGGATTTTGAAATACCATTCCAATTTGTTTTCGAACATCCCATACCGTTTCCTCTGATAAAACCATTGAATCATTTACTGTAATAGTCCCTGCTTCCGGCAAAAACAAACCATTCAATAATTTTGCAAGTGTAGACTTTCCTGAACCGTTTTGTCCAATAATAGATACCCATTCTCCCTCATATAAGGAAAATGAAACATCTTTTAATGCATACGTGGCTGCCCCAGGATATTGAAATGATATATTTCCTATCCGAAGTTTCTCTTTTTTCAATAGAAGGCACCCTTTCCTTCGCCAAGCTCGCCTATTTTTATATTTAAAAAAAAGGGCCATGACCAGTTTCTTGAAAAGAACTGTCCTGCCCTTTTAATTATCATTATACTAACTCGATAATTACCATTGGTGCTGCGTCTCCGCGACGTGGACCAATTTTTGCAATACGAGTGTATCCGCCTTGGCGCTCAGCATAGCGTGGAGCTACATCAGCGAATAATTTTTGAAGTGCATCTTGACCAGTCTCAGCGTTAGCTACTTCATTGCGAATGAAAGCTGCTGCTTGACGACGAGCATGAAGATCTCCGCGTTTACCTAAAGTGATCATTTTTTCCACTACAGAACGAAGTTCTTTTGCACGAGTTTCTGTCGTTTGGATGCGCTCGTTGATAATTAAATCAGTAGCTAAGTCACGTAACATAGCTTTACGTTGCGCACTTGTACGGCCTAATTTTCTGTATGCCATTCGTAGTTCCCTCCTTTGTTCATGGGTTTAAATCCTCAGTCGTCTTTACGTAAACCTAAACCTAATTCCTCAAGTTTATGTTTAACTTCTTCTAAGGATTTACGTCCTAAGTTACGAACTTTCATCATATCTTCTTCTGTTTTGTTCGCAAGCTCTTGTACAGTATTAATTCCTGCACGTTTTAGGCAATTATAAGAACGAACAGAAAGGTCTAGTTCTTCGATAGTCATCTCAAGAACTTTCTCTTTTTGATCTTCTTCCTTCTCGACCATAATCTCAGCATTTTGTGCTTCATCAGTTAAACCAACAAAGATATTTAAATGCTCAGTTAAGATTTTGGCACCTAAAGAGATAGCTTCTTTTGGCCCGATGCTTCCATCCGTCCATACATCAAGCGTAAGCTTATCATAATTAGCCACTTGTCCGACACGTGTCTTTTCCACTTGGTAAGTCACACGTGATACTGGAGTATAAATAGAATCAATAGGAATTACTCCTATTGGTTGATCTTCGCTTTTATTTGCATCAGCTGGCGTATACCCACGGCCACGCTTTGCAGTTAAACGCACGCGGAAATGCGCATCTTTTGCTAACGTTGCAATGTGTAAATCTGGATTTAAGATTTCTACATCACTATCGTGAGTAATATCAGCAGCTGTGACAATACCTTCGCCCTGCACATCAATTTCCAACGTCTTCTCTTCTTCAGAGTAGATTTTAAGAGCTAACTTTTTCAAGTTTAAGATGATCGTCGTAACGTCTTCTACTACGCCCTCAACTGTTGAAAATTCATGTAATACGCCATCGATTTGGATAGCAGTAACAGCGGCACCAGGGAGTGAGGATAAAAGAATACGACGTAAGGAGTTACCCAAAGTAGTACCATATCCACGCTCAAGCGGTTCAATTACGAATTTACCATATTTAGCATCTTCGTTAAGTTCAACCGTTTCGATTTTCGGCTTTTCGATTTCAATCATTAACTAAACCCTCCTTCAAAACGTCGAAACCCCGGTTAAACAAAGGTATAACCCCTGTCTAACCGAAAGTCCCCCTTAGGCAGTTCCCGATTGTGCACAACAAGCGATGTTTCTGTACGAAATTTCTCGATAATGCATCATATCCATTATAGACAAAAGGGAAAATTCTATACAGAAAAATTACACACGACGACGTTTTGGCGGACGACATCCATTATGAGGAACTGGAGTAACATCTCTAATTGCTGTTACTTCTAGACCTGCAGCTTGAAGAGCACGAATTGCAGCTTCACGACCAGCACCAGGACCTTTAACAGTAACCTCTAAAGTTTTTAAACCGTGCTCCATTGCAACTTTAGCAGCAGCTTCAGCAGCCATTTGCGCAGCGAATGGAGTAGATTTACGAGATCCACGGAAACCAAGTGCACCAGCACTAGACCAAGAAAGCGCGTTACCGTGAGTATCTGTAAGTGTTACGATTGTGTTGTTGAAAGTAGAACGAATATGAGCTATACCAGCTTCGATATTCTTTTTCACACGTTTTTTACGAGTGTTTGTTTTACGTGCCATTGTTAGTTCAACCTCCTTTACTTATTATTTCTTTTTATTTGCTACTGTACGACGTGGACCTTTACGTGTACGAGCATTGTTTTTAGAATTTTGACCACGAACTGGTAAACCACGACGGTGACGAAGACCACGGTAAGAACCGATCTCCATTAGACGTTTAATGTTAAGAGATACTTCACGACGAAGGTCTCCCTCAACTTTAATACGATCGATAACATCACGGATACGTCCTAATTCGTCTTCCGTTAAATCACGAACTCGTGTTTCTGAAGAAATACCAGCTTCAGTAAGAATTTTTTCAGCAGTTGTGCGACCAATGCCGAATACGTAAGTTAAAGAAATAACAACGCGTTTGTCTCGAGGAATATCTACACCTGCGATACGTGCCATTCTGAATGCACCTCCTTCTGATTAACCTTGTTTTTGTTTATGTTTAGGGTTTTCACAAATAACCATTACTTTTCCACGTCTACGAATAACTTTACATTTTTCGCAGATTGGTTTAACTGACGGTCTTACTTTCATGTCTCGAACCTCCTTAAAGATTACGGAGTGCTATATTATTTAAAACGGTACGTAATACGACCACGATTTAAATCGTACGGAGATAATTCTACCGTAACTTTGTCTCCTGGTAAAATACGAATGAAGTTCATACGGATTTTACCAGAAACGTGAGCCAATACGACATGCCCATTCTCTAATTCTACTTTGAACATAGCATTTGGCAACGTTTCAAGAACGGTACCTTCGACTTCAATTACATCATCTTTAGCCATTCAATAGTTCTCCCTTCTTCAAATCAGTAACATTTTACACTGCTCTGAAATCCCGGAGAGCCAGCTACTTATAAAGTGGTAAGGATTTCGTATCCTGCTTCTGTAAGAGCAATCGTGTGCTCAAAATGGGCACACCATTTACCATCTACCGTTACCACTGTCCAGTCATCAGATAGTGTTTTTACATATCGTCTTCCTTGATTCACCATCGGCTCAACACAGATGACCATTCCCGGCTTTAATCTAGGGCCTCTATTTGGTGGACCATAGTGCGGGATTTGAGGGTCCTCATGTAAGTCTTGCCCGATTCCGTGACCAACATACTCCCTAACGATCGAGAATCCATTCTCTTCAGCATGGGTTTGAACCGCATGTGAGATATTTGATAATCTCTCGCCTGGTTTTACTTGTTCTAGACCAAGATACAACGATTTTTCTGTGACATCAAGTAGCTTTTGAACAGATTCAGAAATGTTTCCAACTGGATACGTCCATGCAGAATCTCCATGGTACCCATTGTATTTCGCACCAATATCGATACTGATGATATCGCCCTCTTTGAGCTTGCGCTTTCCTGGAATTCCGTGTACAAGCTCTTCATTTACAGAAGCACATATGCTCCCCGGAAATCCGTTGTATCCTTTAAAAGATGGCGTAGCACCATATTTTTGAATCGTCTTTTCCGCTATTTGATCGAGCTCTTTCGTTGTAATTCCTGGAGTAATGTGCTGTTTCAACTCTTGATGAGTTAAAGCAACGATTCTGCCAGCTTCTCGCATGATTTCTATCTCGCGAGGAGTTTTGCAGATGATCATTACGCTAAGCCTCCGATGAGAACATCGATATCAGCAAATACTTTATTGATATCTTGCTCACCATTAATGCTTTTTAAGTAACCAAGCTCGTCGTAGAAATCAAGCAAAGGTTTTGTTTGCTTAATATTCACATCTAAACGATTTGCTACAGTTTCTTCATTGTCATCAGAGCGTTGGTATAATTCGCCACCACATTTATCGCACACATCAGCTGTTGCTGGTGGATTGAATTCTAAGTGGTAAGTCGCACCGCACTCTTTACAAATGCGACGGCCTGTAAGGCGTTTTAATAACAACCCTGAATCCACATTAATGTTTAAAACATAGTCGATTTTTTTGCCAAGATCTTTCATAATCTCTTCAAGAGCTGATGCTTGTGCAACAGTTCGTGGGAAACCGTCTAGTAAGAAACCTCTTACGCAGTCTTCTTGACTTAAACGTTCACGAACAATTCCGATTGTAACTTCATCTGGAACAAGTGCACCTTTATCAATAAAAGATTTTGCTTGTAGACCCATTTCAGTTTCAGCCTTCATAGCTGCACGGAACATATCTCCTGTTGAAATGTGAGGGATGTTATACTTGGCTACAATCTGTTCGGCTTGTGTACCTTTACCAGCACCAGGAAGCCCCATTAAAATTAAGTTCATCCTTGTTCCCCCTCAGTACATGAGCATGTAGGGAAGATGGTTCTTCCCACTTACTCACTGCTTGATAAACCCTTTGTAATGGCGTTTTACCAGTTGGCTTTCTAGCTGCTTCATTGTTTCTAAAGCAACGCCGACAACGATTAACATACTCGTTCCACCAATCTGTGCAGATGGAGGAAGATTTCCCAATTTCGTAAAGATAACTGGTAAGATTGCAATCGCTGCTAGGAAAATTGATCCTACAAAGGTCAAACGATACAAGATTTTTGTTAGATATTGTTCTGTATTCTTACCCGGACGAATACCTGGAACATATCCACCTTGCTTGTTTAGATTCTCTGACATTTGCTCTGGATTAACCTGAACAAACGCATAGAAATATGTGAAGGCTACAATGAGCGCAACATATATGATCATTCCCACTGGGTGAGAATAGTTAAAGTTTGCAATAATCCACTGCGATACATCATGTTTCGGGAAGAACTGTGCAATAGTTGGAGGCGTAATTAAGAATGAAACAGCAAAAATGACTGGAATAACACCCGCACTATTTACCTTAAGCGGTAAATGTGTGTTTTGTGCTCCAGCATGATTCCCATTCCCTCCTGTTACACGCTTCGCGTATTGAATTGGGATCTTTCTAACAGCTTGTTGAATGAAAATAACACCAACAATAACTGCTAGCACAGCTAGTAAAATCAATGCAACTTTAACGATACTCATGAACAATTGATCTCCGATATTTTGAAACTGTTGTTGATACACTTGAGATATAACACTTGGGATCGCTGCAGCAATACCGCCAAAGATAAGGATGGAAATACCATTACCCACACCTTTAGCTGTAATCTGTTCGCCTAACCACATTAAAAATGCAGTACCAGCAGTCAGTACCGTAGCAATGTATAAATAAGTGCTCCAACCAGGATTCAAAATTAATTGCCCACCTACCATACCGTTAAAACCGATTGACATACCAAACCCCTGAATAAACGCAAGAACAATTGTAAAGTAACGCGTGAATTGCGTTAGTTTACGACGGCCCATTTCACCTTGCTTCGACCATTCCGAAAATTTAGGAACAACATCCATCTGCAATAATTGCACGATGATGGATGCTGTAATATACGGCATGATTCCCATCGCAAAGATGGAGAAGTTTTTCAAGGCGCCACCGCCAAATGTATTTAGAATACCTAAAGCATTTAATTGGTCTTGTGCTTTCAGTACGTCTCCATTTGTAAATGGCACTGGGATAAACGTGCCAATCCTGAATACGATTAACATCGCTAAAGTGAATAATATTTTACGTCTTATCTCAGCAACGCGCATAAAGTTGGAGATTGTACGAAACATTAGATCACCTCAACTGATCCGCCAGCTGCTTCAATTGCTTCTTTAGCACTTGAAGAGAACTTGTGCGCTTTAACAGTTAGTTTTTTCTCTACTGCTCCGCTTGCAAGAATTTTAACACCGTCGTTTAACTTGCTGATAACGCCAGTTTCCAGCAATAATTCAGGTGTTACTTCTGTACCATCTTCAAAACGATTTAACGTTGATAAGTTTACAATAGTAAACTCTTTACGGTTAATGTTTGTGAAGCCGCGTTTTGGTAAACGACGGAATAATGGAGTTTGACCACCTTCGAAGCCAAGACGAACACCGCCACCAGAACGTGCGTTTTGTCCTTTATGACCTTTACCAGCAGTTTTACCGTTACCAGAACCGATACCACGACCGACACGGTTACGTACTTTACGAGAACCTTCTGCAGGTTTTAATTCATGAAGTTTCATTCCCAGGCACCTCCTTATATTAATGAGTTATCCTTAAGCTTCTTTTACAGTTAAAAGGTGAGAAACTTTGTTGATCATACCAAGAATAGCAGGAGTTTCTTCCTTAACTACAGTTGAATTCAACTTTTTAAGACCTAAAGCTTCTACCGTCGCACGTTGATCTTGTGGACGACCAATTACACTACGAGTGAGGGTAATTTCTAACTTTTTCGCCATTTGTTTTCCCTCCTTAACCTAGTAGCTCTTCTACAGATTTACCGCGTAATTTTGCAACATCTTCAGCGCGCTTAAGTTCGCTTAATCCGTTCACAGTAGCGCGAATCATGTTGATTGGTGTGTTAGAACCAAGAGATTTCGAAAGAATATCTTGTACACCAGCTAATTCAAGTACCGCACGAACAGGTCCACCAGCAATAACACCAGTACCTTCAGCAGCAGGTTTTAAGAATACTTCACCAGCTCCAAAGTGACCGTTGATTGTGTGTGGAATTGTTGTACCAACTAATGGTACAGCGATTAAGTTTTTCTTAGCGTCTTCGATAGCTTTGCGGATTGCGTCTGGTACCTCTTGTGCTTTACCAGTACCGAATCCAACATGACCGTTTTTATCGCCAACTACAACTAGTGCAGCAAAGCGGAAACGACGACCACCCTTAACAACTTTCGCGACACGATTTATCGTAACTACACGTTCTTCAAGTTCTAATTTACTTGGGTCAATGCGATGCATCAATTTTCCCTCCTTTGACCATTAAAATTGTAATCCAGCCTCACGAGCAGCTTCAGCTAGAGCTTTAACACGGCCATGGTATAAGTAACCACCGCGATCAAATACTACTTCTTTAACGCCTTTCTCTACAGCACGCTTAGCAACTGATTCTCCAACTTTCGTAGCAGCTTCAGTATTGCTAGTACCGTTAAGAGCAAGGTCTTTATCAAGAGTAGATGCACTTACTAACGTTACACCATTCACATCATCAATAACTTGAGCGTAAATATGTTGGTTAGAACGGAACACGTTTAAACGTGGACGCTCTGCAGTACCAGTAAGTTTAGCACGTACACGTGCATGTCTTTTCTTACGAGTCGCATTTTTATCAGCTTTAGTGATCATTTTCTTGTCACTCCTTTCTCTCACCTAACGGGTTTACTTAGCAGTTTTACCTTCTTTACGACGAACAACTTCGCCTTCGTAACGAATACCTTTACCTTTGTAAGGCTCAGGAGCACGTACAGCACGGATGTTAGCAGCAAATTCGCCAACACGTTGCTTGTCGATACCTTTAATTACGATTTTAGTTGGTGCAGGTACTTCAACTTCAAGTCCTGCTTCCGGAGTCATTTCTACTGGATGAGAATAACCTACGCTTAAAACAAGTTTATCTCCTTGTTTTTGAGCACGGTAACCAACACCGACTAATTCAAGTCCGCGTGCGAAACCTGCAGTTACACCTTCAACCATGTTTCCGATTAAAGCACGAGTTGTACCGTGTAATGCACGGTGTTCCTTCTGTTCAGATGGACGCTCAACTGTTAGTGTATTTTCTTCAATTTTGATAGACATATCAGCATTGAATTTACGAGTTAATTCACCTTTAGGGCCTTTTACTGTTACAGTATTGTCTTCTGCAATTGTAATAGTAACACCTGCAGGGATTTCAAGAATCTTTTTACCAATACGAGACATGTGGTCACACCTCCGTTCGTTTTAAATATATATTACCAAACGTATGCTACTACTTCTCCACCAGTTTGTAATTGACGAGCGTCTTTGTCTGTCATTACTCCCTTAGATGTAGAAACAAGAGCGATACCTAATCCGTTAAGTACACGTGGTACTTCGTCAGCTTTAGCGTAAACGCGTAAGCCAGGTTTACTGATACGTTTTAATCCAGTGATTACACGTTCATTGTTTGCACCATATTTCAGGAAAATACGAAGGATACCTTGTTTGTTATCCTCGATGTATTCTACATCACGAATGAAACCTTCACGTTTTAAAAGTTCAGCGATCTCTTTTTTGATTTTAGAAGCAGGAACCTCTAATTTCTCATGACGTACCATGTTCGCATTACGGATGCGAGTAAGCATGTCTGCAATTGGATCTGTCATCACCATGTGTTTTACCTCCTTCCCATTTGTGGGTTTTACCAACTAGCTTTTTTAACACCAGGAATTTGACCTTTATATGCAAGTTCACGGAAACAAATACGGCAAAGTTTAAATTTGCGGTATACAGAATGCGGACGACCGCAGCGTTCGCAACGTGTATACTCTTGTACTTTAAACTTAGGAGTACGCTTTTGTTTCGCTATCATAGATTTTTTAGCCACGTTTTCGCCTCCTCTACTTAGCGTTGGCTTCCATTATTTTTGGAATGGCATACCGAATTGTGTTAAAAGTTCACGAGCTTCTTCATCAGTTTTCGCTGTAGTAACGATTACGATGTCCATACCGCGTACTTTGCTTACTTTATCATAATCAATCTCAGGGAAGATAAGTTGCTCTTTAACACCTAATGTGTAGTTCCCACGACCATCGAATGATTTCTTAGAAACACCACGGAAATCACGTACACGTGGTAAAGAAACCGATACTAATTTGTCGAAGAACTCATACATTTGCTCGCCGCGTAAAGTTACTTTCGCACCGATTGGCATACCTTCACGAAGACGGAAACCAGCGATTGATTTTTTAGCACGAGTTACAACAGGTTTTTGACCTGCGATTTGTGTTAATTCTTCTACTGCATTGTCTAAAGCTTTTGAGTTAGATACCGCGTCACCAACACCAGTGTTGATTACGATCTTTTCGATTTTCGGTACTTCCATCACAGATTTATAGTTAAACTTGCTCACTAGAGCAGGAGTAATTTCCTTTTGGAACTTCTCTTTAAGGCGATTCAATGAAGTGACCTCCTTTCTTAAGAAAATTATTTATCTAATAATTCACCAGATTTTTTTGCAATACGAACTTTTTTACCATCTTCTACTTTGAAGCCTACGCGAGTAGGTTCACCTGTTTTCGGATCTAAAATCATAACGTTAGAAACGTGAATAGGTGCTTCTTTAGTAATAATTCCACCTTGTGGATTTAATTGAGATGGCTTAGAGTGTTTTTTAACGATGTTAACACCCTCAACGATAACACGGTTTTGCTTTGGGAAAGCCACAAGGATAACGCCTTGTTTTCCTTTGTCTTTACCAGTGATTACCTGTACTTTATCACCTTTTTTTACATGCATCTTAATTCTGCACCTCCTTAGCAAGGCAATACCTTAAATTATAGAACTTCTGGAGCTAAAGAAACGATCTTCATGAAGTTGCTATCACGTAATTCACGAGCTACTGGTCCGAAGATACGAGTACCACGTGGGCTCTTATCGTCTTTAATGATAACCGCTGCGTTTTCATCAAATTTGATGTAAGAACCGTCCGGACGACGAGCTCCGCTCTTCGTACGTACTACTACTGCTTTAACAACGTCACCTTTTTTAACAACGCCACCTGGTGTTGCTTGTTTTACCGTAGCAACGATAATGTCACCAATGTTAGCATATTTACGACCAGAGCCGCCTAATACTTTAATTGTTAAAAGTTCACGTGCACCAGAGTTGTCAGCAACTTTCAAACGAGATTCTTGTTGGATCATGTTATGAAACCTCCCTTCGGACTAAAAATTCCGATTCGTCTATTTAGATAATAACCGCTTCTTCAACGATTTCAACTAAACGGAAACGCTTAGTAGCAGAAAGCGGGCGAGTTTCCATGATTTTAACGATATCGCCAAGTTTCGCTTGGTTTTGCTCATCATGGGCTTTGTACTTCTTAGAATACTTAACACGTTTTCCGTACAAGGAATGAGTTTTGTAAGTTTCAACTAAAACTGTAATCGTTTTGTCCATTTTGTCAGACACTACACGACCAGTATAAACTTTGCGTTGGTTACGTTCGCTCACTATGCAAACCTCCCCTCAATTTATCGATTAATTCCGATCTCTCTTTCACGAACTACAGTTTTCATACGAGCAATTGCTTTACGCACTTCACGAATGCGAGTTGGATTCTCTAATTGTCCTGTAGCAAGTTGGAAGCGAAGATTAAACAACTCTTCCTTTAAAGCTTTAACTTTTGTTTCGATTTCGGCAGTGGTTAATTCACGAATATCATTAGTTTTCATTAGATTCACCACCATTTTCTTCACGTTTTACGAATTTACATTTCACAGGTAACTTGTGAGCTGCAAGACGTAATGCTTCGCGTGCTACCTCTTCAGATACACCCGCGATTTCGAACATAATTTTCCCAGGTTTTACTACTGCTACCCAGCCTTCTGGTGCCCCTTTACCGGAACCCATACGTACTTCTAGAGGTTTTGCAGTGTAAGGTTTAGAAGGGAAAATTTTAATCCATACTTTACCGCCACGTTTCATGTAACGAGTCATTGCACGACGAGCAGCTTCGATTTGACGGTTTGTAATCCATGAAGCAGCTTGTGCTTGTAAACCGAATTCACCGAAAGCAACTTCAGTTCCACCTTTAGCACGACCACGCATTTTACCACGATGCTCTCTACGATATTTTACGCGTTTTGGCATTAACATATTATTTTCCTCCTTCCTCAGAAGCTTTCTTTTTTGTAGGAAGGACTTCTCCACGGTAGATCCATACTTTTACGCCTAATTTACCGTATGTTGTATCAGCTTCAACTGCTGCATAGTCAATATCAGCGCGAAGTGTATGAAGTGGAACAGTTCCTTCACTGTAAGATTCTGCACGAGCGATATCAGCTCCGCCAAGACGACCAGAAACCTGTGTTTTAATACCTTTAGCACCTGCACGCATAGCACGTTGAATAACTTGCTTTTGTGCACGACGGAATGATACACGGTTTTCTAATTGACGAGCGATGTTTTCGCCTACTAATTTAGCGTTAAGATCAGCTCTCTTAACTTCTAAAATGTTGATGTGTACACGCTTGCCTGTTAATTGGTTAAGAGCTTTACGAAGTGCTTCAACTTCAGTACCACCTTTACCAATTACCATACCAGGTTTTGCAGTGTGAATTGTAACATTTACACGATTTGCTGCACGTTCGATTTCTACTTTAGCAACAGCAGAATCTTTTAAGCGTACATTAATGTACTCACGGATTTTGATGTCTTCATGTAATAATGTAGCGTAATCTTTCTCAGCGAACCAACGAGATTCCCAGTCACGGATAACACCGACACGAAGACCAATTGGATTAACCTTTTGACCCATCGATTATCCCTCCTTCTTTTCTGATACCACAACTGTAATGTGGCTTGTGCGTTTGTTAATTTGGCTTGCACGACCCATTGCACGTGGACGGAAACGTTTCAACGTTGGACCTTCGTCAACGAAGACTTTTTCAACAACTAGGTTGTTAATGTCCATCTCATAATTGTGCTCTGCATTTGCGATTGCAGATTTTAAAACTTTTTCTACAACTGGAGAAGCAGTTTTTGGTGTGTGGTTAAGGATAGCAATCGCTTCACCCACTTGCTTACCTCGGATTAAGTCTACTACTAAACGAACTTTACGAGGAGCAATACGAACTGTTCTCGCTACTGCTTTAGCTTGCATTGAAGTGCCTCCTCTCATTATCTTCTAGTTTTCTTATCGTCAGCAAGGTGACCTTTATACGTACGAGTTGGTGCGAATTCACCTAACTTATGGCCAACCATATCCTCAGTGATGTACACAGGTACGTGTTTACGACCATCATATACAGCGATTGTGTGTCCGATGAACTGAGGGAAGATTGTTGAACGGCGAGACCAAGTTTTAACAACTTGTTTTTGCTCAGATGCAACTAATTTTTCCATTTTGCTCATTAAGTGATCATCGACAAATGGTCCTTTTTTTAAGCTACGAGCCATTTTGGTGCCTCCCTTCGTGATTGGCGTACGGTTCTAGAAATGAACCGTACTACAATCCCATTATTTTTTACGACGACGAACGATGAATTTGTCAGACGCTTTGTTTTTCTTACGAGTCTTGAATCCAAGAGTTGGTTTACCCCATGGAGACATTGGAGACTTACGTCCGATTGGAGAACGTCCTTCACCACCACCGTGTGGGTGATCAACCGGGTTCATTACAGAACCACGAACTGTTGGGCGTTTACCTAACCAGCGAGAGCGACCTGCTTTACCGATTTTAATAAGTTCGTGTTGTTCGTTACCTACTTGACCGATTGAAGCGCGACAAGCAGATAATACAAGACGTACTTCACCAGAAGTTAAACGTACAAGTACGTATTTACCTTCTTTACCAAGTACTTGAGCAGATGTACCAGCAGAACGAACTAATTGTCCGCCACGACCAGGCTTAAGCTCGATGTTATGAACAACAGTACCTACTGGAATGTTGATTAATGGTAATGCGTTACCGATTTTGATGTCAGCTTCTGGGCCAGACATAACTTCCATACCTACTTCTAAAGATTTAGGAGCAAGAATGTAACGTTTTTCACCGTCAACGTAGTTAATTAATGCGATATTCGCAGAGCGGTTTGGATCGTATTCGATCGTAGCAACGCGTCCTGGAATTCCATCTTTGTTACGCTTAAAGTCGATGATACGGTATTGACGCTTATGTCCGCCACCTTGATGACGTACAGTAATTTTACCTTGGTTATTACGACCAGCCTTCTTGCTTAAAGGAGCAAGTAATGACTTTTCGGGTCTGTCAGTCGTGATTTCAGCGAAATCATTCGTAGTCATATTACGACGACCGTTAGTAGTTGGATTATACTTTTTAATTCCCATCTCAATTTCCCTCCTTCTTTAGTAAGAATTAAACGCCTTGGAAGATTTCGATTTCTTTGCTGTCAGCAGTTAGCTTAACGATTGCTTTACGACGACGGCTAGTAAAACCAGCGTGACGACCAACGCGTTTTGCTTTCGGCTTGTAGTTCATGATGTTCACTTTTTCTACTTTAACACCAAAGATCGCTTCAAGAGCATCTTTAACTTCTGTTTTATTAGATTTAACGTCCACATCGAACGTGTATTTTTTTTCAGCCATCATTTCCATAGAACGTTCAGTGATAACTGGGCGCTTAATGATATCACGAGGATCTCTCATTATGCAAGCACCTCCTCTACTTTTTCCACTGCCGCTTTTGTCATGATTAGCTTATCATGATGAAGCACGTCTAAAACGTTTACGCCATCAGCAGTGATTACTGTTACTCCAGGGATATTGCGAGCAGATAACTCTACAGATTCGTTTGCATCAGCAGTTACGATAAGAGCTTTCTTCTCAACAGTTAATCCTTTAAGTACTGCTAGCATGTCTTTTGTTTTTGGTGCATTTAACACTAGGTCTTCAAGAACTACAATGTTGTTCTCAACTACTTTAGTAGCTAATGCAGATTTGATTGCTAAACGACGAACTTTCTTAGGAAGTTTGTACGCATAGCTTCTTGGTGTAGGTCCGAATACCGTACCACCACCACGCCATTGAGGAGAGCGGATAGACCCTTGACGAGCACGTCCAGTTCCTTTTTGACGCCATGGTTTACGACCACCACCGCGAACTTCAGAGCGAGTTTTTACTTTGTGTGTACCTTGACGTAAAGATGCACGTTGCATCATTACAGCTTCGAAAAGTACAGCTTCATTTGGTTCGATACCGAAAATAGCTTCAGCTAATTCGATTTCACCAACCTGTGAACCAGTTTGGTTATATACAGTAACTTTTGGCATTGGAATTCCTCCTTCCTATTGTGAATTATTTGCTAACCTTCACAGCGCCTTGAACAACTACAAGAGATTTCTTAGCACCTGGAACGTTACCTTTTACTAGTAATAAGTTGCGCTCAGTGTCAACTTGAACGATTTCTAAGTTTTGGATAGTAACTTGGTCTCCACCCATACGTCCAGCAAGTTTTTTGCCTTTGAATACACGGTTCGGAGCAACTGGGCCCATTGAACCTGGACGACGGTGATAGCGAGAACCATGAGACATAGGTCCGCGAGATTGTCCGTGGCGTTTGATAACACCTTGGAAACCTTTACCTTTAGAAATTCCTGTTACGTCAACGATTTCACCTGCAGCGAAAACTTCAACTTTTACCTCTTGACCAACCTCTAATCCGTCCACGTCTGCATCGCGGATTTCGCGAATGAAGCGCTTAGGAGTTGTAGATGCTTTAGCAGTGTGGCCTTGTTCAGGTTTGTTAGTTAACTTTTCACGTTTATCTTCAAATCCTAACTGGATTGCATTGTAGCCATCAGTTTCAGTTGTTTTCTTTTGAAGAACAACGTTTGGATTAGCAGCGATAACTGTTACTGGGATTAACTCACCGTTCTCAGCAAATACTTGAGTCATACCGATCTTTCTTCCTAAGATTCCTTTGGTCATGAGTTACACCTCCTACATTTTTAAGTTATATAATTTATAGTTTGATTTCGATATCTACACCAGACGGTAAGTCTAAACGCATTAATGAATCTACTGTTTGTGGAGTAGGACTCACGATATCGATTAAACGTTTGTGTGTGCGCATTTCGAATTGCTCACGAGAATCTTTGTACTTATGAACAGCACGAAGAATTGTGTAAATAGTCTTCTCAGTTGGTAATGGGATCGGACCAGAAACTGTTGCCCCAGAACGCTTAGCTGTTTCTACAATTTTCTCAGCTGATTGATCAAGAATACGGTGATCATAAGCTTTTAAACGGATACGAATTTTTTCTTTTGCCATTATTTTCCCTCCTTCGTTCGCCTATTTCTAAAATAGACCTTCTCCATGGAAATTTCCCCACACCATGCCATGGCAAAGCGGCCGGGTGTGTCAGCAACCTTCCACTTCATCGCAGTCAAAGACCAACATTGTCTATTATACAATGTTATTCGTCTAGATGCAAGCATCTTTTTGTTTGCATCTGCTTTTCTCTACTTTTGCTATTATACATGGCACTTTAAAGAATTTCAAGTTTTCATCTAACAGAATTCGTTTTACAGTTTCTGGATTATCTTTTGTTGTTTTTATATTACTATAGAAGAAACTCGTCAAAACAAAAAAACACACTCTTCTTCTTTATATAAACGCAAACAAAAAACCTAAGGGAAAATCCCTTAGGTTTTTTTATATCAGCTAAGATTACTCAACGATAGTAGCAACTACACCGTAACCTACTGTACGTCCACCTTCACGAATAGAGAATTTAGTTCCCTCTTCGATAGCGATTGGAGCGATAAGTTCGATAGTCATTTCGATGTTGTCACCAGGCATTACCATTTCAGTACCTTCTGGTAATTGGATGATACCAGTTACGTCAGTTGTACGGAAGTAGAACTGAGGACGGTAGTTAGCGAAGAATGGAGTGTGACGTCCACCTTCTTCTTTAGATAATACGAAAACTTCAGCTTTGAATTTAGCGTGTGCTTTTACAGAGCCAGTTTTAGCAAGAACTTGTCCACGTTGGATGTCTTCACGAGCAACCCCACGAAGAAGAGCACCGATGTTGTCTCCAGCTTGAGCTTGGTCAAGAAGTTTACGGAACATTTCTACACCAGTTACAGTTGTAGAAGCATTCTCTTCAGCAAGACCGATGATTTCTACTACGTCACCAACTTTAACGATTCCGCGCTCTACACGACCAGTTGCAACTGTACCACGACCTGTGATAGAGAATACATCCTCGATAGGCATTAAGAATGGTTTGTCAGTTTCACGTTCTGGAGTTGGGATGTAAGCATCAACTTCAGTCATTAATTCAATGATTTTTGCTTCCCAATCAGCTTCTCCTTGAAGAGCTTTAAGAGCAGAACCTTTGATTACAGGAATGTCGTCGCCTGGGAATCCGTATTCAGATAATAGGTCACGAACTTCCATTTCTACTAATTCTAATAATTCTTCGTCGTCTACCATGTCGCATTTGTTTAAGAATACAACGATGTAAGGAACACCTACTTGACGAGAAAGAAGGATGTGCTCACGTGTTTGAGGCATTGGGCCATCAGCAGCAGATACTACTAAGATACCGCCGTCCATTTGAGCAGCACCAGTGATCATGTTTTTAACATAGTCAGCGTGACCTGGGCAGTCAACGTGTGCATAGTGACGAGTTTCAGTTTCGTACTCAACGTGTGCAGTTGAGATTGTGATTCCGCGCTCTCTTTCTTCTGGAGCAGCGTCGATTTGATCGTATCCGCGTGCTTCAGCACCACCAGCTTTTGCAAGAACTGTAGTGATCGCAGCAGTTAATGTAGTTTTACCATGGTCAACGTGGCCGATTGTACCGATGTTAACATGGGGTTTAGAACGTTCGAATTTAGCTTTAGCCATTCTAAATTCCTCCTTAGTTTATATAGGTTATTTTATATTTAGACTAGAAAGCGAAACTTACGTCCCACTTTCTAAGCTTACATAAGTAGTTATACTCGAACAATTGATAAAAATCAATTATTCGCCTTTATTTTTTTTAATAATTTCTTCTGAAACAGACTTCGGTACTTCTTCATAATGATCAAATGTCATTGAGAATGTTCCGCGTCCTTGAGTGTTAGAACGTAATGCTGTCGCATAACCGAACATTTCAGAAAGTGGAACCATAGCGCGAACAACTTGTGCGTTACCGCGAGCTTCCATACCTTCTACACGTCCACGACGAGATGTTACGTCACCCATGATGTCTCCCATGTACTCTTCAGGAATTACAACTTCAACTTTCATCATTGGCTCAAGAATTACTGGGTTACATTTAGAAACCGCAGCTTTAAGTGCCATTGATGCAGCGATTTTGAACGCCATCTCAGATGAATCGACATCATGGTAAGAACCGTCAACTAATGCTGCTTTAATGTCAACTAGTGGATAACCAGCTAGTACACCATTTTTAAGTGAGTCTTCAAGACCCGCTCCAACAGCTGGGATGTATTCACGTGGAACTACACCGCCGACGATTTTGTTTTCGAATTCAAATCCTTTACCTTCTTCGTTAGGTGCAAACTCAATCCAAACGTGACCGAATTGTCCACGTCCACCAGATTGACGAGCAAACTTACCTTCAACTTTCGCAGCAGCGCGGAAAGTTTCACGGTATGCTACCTGAGGAGCACCAACGTTTGCTTCGACTTTGAATTCACGGCGCATACGGTCAACGATGATATCAAGGTGAAGTTCACCCATACCAGCGATGATAGTTTGGCCAGTTTCTTGGTCAGTGTGAGCACGGAATGTTGGATCTTCTTCAGAAAGCTTAGATAATGCTGTACCCATTTTATCTTGGTCAGCTTTAGATTTTGGTTCGATAGCTACAGAGATAACTGGCTCTGGGAATTCCATAGACTCAAGGATAACAAGGCTCTTCTCGTCACAAAGAGTATCACCAGTAGTAGTATCTTTTAAACCTACAGCAGCAGCGATATCACCAGCGTAAACTGTTGAAATCTCTTCACGGCTGTTAGCGTGCATTTGTAGGATACGTCCTACACGCTCACGCTTACCTTTAGTTGAGTTTTTCACGTATGATCCAGAGTTTAACACACCAGAGTACACACGGAAGAACGTTAACTTACCAACATAAGGGTCAGTCATGATTTTGAATGCTAAAGCTGCGAATGGTTCTTCATCGCTAGACTTACGTTCGATTTCTTCATCTGTATCCGGAAGAGTACCTTTAATAGCAGGTACATCTAATGGAGATGGTAGGTAGTCGATAACTGCGTCTAACAGAATTTGAACACCTTTGTTTTTGAATGCAGAACCACAGATTACTGGGAAGAATTCTACAGAAGTTGTAGCCTTACGGATACCAGCTTTAAGCTCTTCTACAGTGATTTCTTCACCTTCTAGGTACTTCATCATCATTTCTTCATCAAGCTCAGCTACCGCTTCAATAAGCTTTCCGCGGTATTCTTCAGCTAGTTCTTTGTGCTCTTCAGGAATTTCGACACGCTCGATGTCTGTTCCTAAATCGTTACCGTACATGTAAGCACACTCTTCAACAAGGTCAATGATACCATTGAACTCATCTTCAGCACCGATTGGTAACTGAATTGGATGTGCGTTTGCTTGTAAACGATCGTGGATTGTTCCTACAGAGTATAAGAAATCTGCACCGATCTTATCCATTTTGTTAACGAATACGATACGAGGTACACCGTAAGTAGTAGCCTGACGCCAAACAGTTTCTGTTTGTGGTTCTACACCAGATTGTGCATCAAGTACTGCTACCGCACCATCAAGTACGCGTAAAGAACGTTCTACTTCTACTGTGAAGTCTACGTGTCCTGGAGTGTCAATGATGTTTACACGGTGACCTTTCCATTGAGCTGTAGTTGCAGCAGAAGTAATTGTGATACCACGCTCTTGCTCTTGCTCCATCCAGTCCATCTGAGATGCACCTTCATGAGTTTCACCGATTTTATGAATACGTCCTGTGTAATACAGAATACGCTCAGTTGCTGTTGTTTTACCAGCATCGATGTGAGCCATGATACCAATATTACGAGTGTTTTCTAAAGAGAACTCTCTTGTCATTTGGTGTCTTGCTCCTTCCATATATGGATTGGATTTTTTATTTTAAGTAGCAAAAAAGCCACTTTATATTGTTACATATGCCAGTGTCCAGTACCCTCATTATGTAAAACGAGCGCCCAACGAAAGGGAGAGGCATTCTCCCTCTCCACACTTCCATAAGCGACAAATAAAGCGGTTTATGCATACATTTATTTTACGTTGAATCCTACCAACGGTAATGAGCAAATGCTTTGTTAGCTTCTGCCATTTTATGAGTGTCTTCACGTTTCTTAACAGATGCACCAGCGTTGTTAGCTGCATCTAAGATTTCGTAAGCTAGACGCTCTTCCATAGTTTTTTCACCACGAAGACGAGCATAGTTTACTAACCAGCGAAGACCTAAAGTTGTACGGCGTTCTGGACGAACCTCAACTGGAACTTGGTAGTTAGCACCACCAACACGACGAGCGCGTACTTCAAGAACAGGCATGATGTTCTTAAGAGCTTGCTCGAATACTTCCATTGGTTCTTTATCTGAACGTTCACGAACGATATCGAAAGCGTTATAAAGAATTGTTTGAGATTTACCTTTTTTACCGTCAACCATCATTTTGTTGATAAGGCGTGTTACTAGCTTAGAATTGTACATTGGATCTGGTAACACGTCACGTTTCGCAACAGGTCCTTTACGAGGCATATTGAGTTCCTCCTTTCATTATAAGTTTATTATTTTTTAGCAGGTTTTGGTCGCTTAGTACCATATTTAGAACGTCCTTGCATACGTTTGTCAACACCAGCTGTATCAAGCGCTCCACGAACGATGTGGTAACGTACCCCTGGTAAATCCTTTACTCGACCACCGCGAATTAATACTACGCTATGCTCTTGTAAGTTATGACCGATACCTGGGATGTAAGCTGTAACTTCAATACCGTTTGTTAAACGTACACGAGCGTATTTACGTAACGCTGAGTTAGGTTTCTTTGGAGTCATTGTACCAACACGAGTACATACACCACGTTTTTGAGGTGCAGAGATATCAGTTGATTTTTTCTTTAAAGAGTTAAATCCTTTGTTTAACGCAGGTGATTTAGATTTCCATACTTTATCAGTACGACCATTTCTCACTAATTGGTTAATAGTAGGCATTTGATTATCCTCCCTTCGCATGTTTGTATGACCACATATCCAGGTGGTTCATTATTAGTTGAAAACAAAGTTTTTGCAAGGAAGAGCAAATGCTCTCTCCTCACAAAAACAGTTTTAACTTATTATTCCTATTGCTGAAGCTCCCACTTGAATCCCCGAAACTTTTCCAAGCTTACGAACTGATTCAACCTTTGTTATGGGTATGTTATGTTGCAAAGCAGTGCGAATGATAATATGGGTTAACCGCACATCAGCATCTTCTGCAATAACAACTTCTTTAACTATACCATTTTTGATTGCTTCCAATGTGCGTTTATGACCAACGACTACATTTTCAGCATTTGACACTTTTTGATAAGACATATAAATATCCTCCAAAGCATCGTTCAGGAGCAACCTTGATTATAGTAACATTTTGACTCATACAATGTCAACTAGGATTAGATGTTTTTATACAAAATTTACGACGGAAAATTTTACTGTTCCACATAAATCTCATCGTTTTCTACATTCATGTTATCTTGTGTTGTTTTTACAAGATCCACTTTGCGATAACGATTCATACCTGTTCCAGCAGGAACAAGTTTACCGATAATAACGTTCTCTTTCAATCCTAGAAGCTCATCACGTTTACCTTTAATTGCTGCATCAGTTAAGACACGAGTTGTTTCTTGGAATGATGCTGCAGATAAGAATGAATCAGTTTCAAGTGAAGCTTTTGTAATACCAAGTAGAACAGGTCTAGCTGTCGCTGGTTGTTTACCTTTCAGTAACACCTTCGCATTCGCATCAGTAAACTGATGGATATCTAGTAATGTTCCTGGTAATACGTCTGTTTCACCTGCATCACTTACACGAACTTTACGTAGCATTTGACGTACCATTACCTCTACGTGTTTGTCACCAATTTCTACCCCTTGCATACGGTATACTTTTTGAACTTCACGTAATAAGTATTCTTGAACTGCTGTAATGTCCGTTACTTTTAGTAATTCTTTCGGATCAATAGAACCTTCTGTTAACTCTTTACCGTGGCTAATTGGCTGTCCTGGAGTTACTTTCAGACGAGCACCGTAAGGAATAGCATACGTACGAGCTTCAACTTCACCCTGTACAACTACTTCTTGGCGATCTTTAACATCGTTGATCGCTGCGATAACACCGTCGATTTCACTGATAACTGCCTGACCTTTCGGATTACGAGCTTCGAAGATCTCTTGGATACGAGGTAAACCTTGAGTGATATCATCTCCGGCAACCCCACCTGTATGGAATGTACGCATCGTTAACTGTGTACCTGGCTCACCGATAGATTGAGCTGCGATAATACCTACCGCTTCTCCTACTTCTACGTCTGTACCAGTTGCTAAGTTACGACCGTAACACTTCTTACATACACCATGGCGAGTGTTACACGTAAACGCTGAACGAATATTTACAGTTTCAACACCCGAATTTTCAACGATATGAGCGATATCTTCAGTAATTAATTGGTTTTCACTAACTAATACTTCACCTGTTTCAGGATGTTTTACAGTTTTTCTTGCAAAACGTCCAACAAGACGATCATATAATGACTCAATTACTTCATTACCCTCTTTAATCGCACCAATTAATAGACCACGATCTGTTCCACAATCATCTTCACGGACAATTACATCTTGTGCAACGTCTACAAGACGACGTGTTAAGTAACCAGAATCGGCAGTTTTAAGTGCTGTATCGGCAAGACCTTTACGCGCACCATGCGTAGAGATGAAGTACTCAAGTACTGTTAAACCTTCACGGAAACTCGATTTGATTGGAAGTTCGATGATACGACCAGATGGATTGGCCATCAGACCACGCATACCAGCAAGCTGAGTAAAGTTAGATGCGTTACCACGGGCACCTGAGTCACTCATCATGAAGATTGGATTGCGTTTATTCAAGGATTTCATCAGTTTTCCTTGGATAACATCTTTTGCATTACTCCAAATAGAGATAACGCGATCGTAACGTTCTTCTTCCGTGATTAAACCGCGACGGAATTGTTTAATTACATTATCTACTTTTGCTTGTGCTTCGTGGAGAATTTCATCTTTTTCGCCTAATACAAGAATGTCAGATACCCCAACTGTAATACCAGCTTTTGTAGAGTACTTGAACCCTAAGTTTTTCATACGGTCAAGCATGCGAGACGTTTCTGTAATTTGGAAACGTTTGAACACTTCCGCAATGATGTTACCAAGGATCTTCTTGCTAAATGGCGCCACTTCTTCGCGACTAGCAATAATTTCTTTAATGTTCGCACCTTTTTCAACGAAATATTCCGCTGGTGTTTCTTTTTCAAGGTTTGAGTTTGTCGGTTCATTAATATAAGGGAACGACTCTGGTAAGATTTCGTTAAATATTAATTTACCAACTGTTGTTAATAGAAGCTTACCTTTTTGCTCTTCAGTAAACGTTACGTTATTTACTGAACTTGCAGCAACTGCAACACGTGTGTGCAGATGTACATATCCATTTTGATATGCAAGTATTGCTTCGTTTGCATCTTTGAAGACCATACCTTCACCGATTGCGCCTTCACGCTCAAGTGTTAAGTAGTAGTTACCTAATACCATATCCTGAGATGGAGTAACAACTGGTTTTCCGTCTTTTGGATTCAAGATGTTTTGTGCCGCTAACATAAGAATACGAGCTTCTGCTTGTGCCTCTGATGATAACGGAACGTGAACCGCCATTTGGTCACCGTCAAAGTCCGCGTTGTATGCAGTACATACAAGTGGGTGAAGACGAATTGCGCGACCTTCTACTAATGTAGGTTCAAACGCCTGGATACCAAGACGGTGAAGTGTTGGTGCGCGGTTTAGAAGTACTGGATGTTCTTTAATCACAGATTCTAAAACGTCCCAAACTTCAGGGTGTACACGCTCAATTTTACGTTTCGCACTCTTAATGTTGTGTGCTAACCCTTTTCCAACTAACTCTTTCATAACAAAAGGTTTGAACAGTTCAAGCGCCATTTCTTTCGGTAATCCACATTGGTACATCTTTAAGTTCGGTCCTACAACGATTACAGAACGGCCAGAGTAGTCAACACGTTTACCTAATAAGTTTTGACGGAAACGTCCTTGTTTACCTTTAAGCATGTGAGATAATGATTTTAATGGACGGTTACCCGGTCCAGTTACTGGACGGCCACGACGACCATTATCAATTAATGCATCTACAGCTTCTTGTAACATACGTTTTTCGTTTTGAACGATGATGCTTGGAGCACCTAGGTCCAATAGACGTTTTAAACGGTTGTTACGGTTAATTACACGACGATATAAGTCGTTTAAGTCAGAAGTAGCAAAACGTCCACCATCTAACTGTACCATTGGGCGTAGTTCTGGTGGGATAACTGGTAGAACATCTAAGATCATCCAAGATGGTTCATTTCCAGAGTTACGGAATGCTTCTAATACTTCTAGACGTTTAATAGCACGAGTACGGCGTTGTCCTTGTGCTGTTTTTAATTCTTCTTTTAAGAAGTCTACTTCTTTATCTAAATCAATGTCTTGTAGTAGCTTTTTAATCGCTTCTGCACCCATAGCAGCTTGGAATGTGCTACCATATCGATCACGATATGCACGGTATTCTTTTTCAGAAAGTAATTGCTTCTTATCAAGTGGTGTATCTCCACTTTCTGTTACAACATAAGAAGCGAAATAAATTACTTCTTCAAGCGCGCGAGGGGACATGTCTAAGACAAGTCCCATGCGGCTCGGGATACCTTTGAAATACCAAATATGAGATACAGGAGCAGCTAATTCAATATGACCCATACGTTCACGACGTACTTTTGCACGCGTTACTTCAACGCCACATCGATCACAAACTACACCTTTATAACGTACACGTTTGTATTTTCCGCAATGACATTCCCAGTCCTTTTGTGGTCCGAAAATACGCTCACAGAACAAGCCATCTTTTTCAGGCTTTAACGTACGATAGTTAATAGTTTCTGGTTTCTTAACTTCACCGTATGACCAAGAACGAATCTTGTCAGGTGAAGCAAGTCCAATCTTCATATATTCAAAGTTATTTACATCTATCAAGGGGCCTACCTCCCTTTTAGTCTACAGGTTATCCCAATTATTCCTTAGTTGTCTCAACTTCGACATTCAATTTATCTGCTGATTGATGATCATCGTCATCTTCTGTATCACGCATTTCAATTTCTGTATCGTCGCTAGACATCATTTTAACGTCCATACCTAAACTTTGCAGCTCTTTAATCAATACTTTGAATGATTCAGGAACGCCTGGTTCTGGAACATTTTCGCCTTTAACAATTGCTTCATAAGTCTTAACACGTCCAACAACATCATCAGACTTCACTGTTAAGATTTCTTGAAGAGTATAAGCAGCACCGTAAGCTTCAAGTGCCCAAACCTCCATCTCACCGAAACGCTGTCCACCGAACTGAGCTTTACCTCCAAGAGGTTGCTGCGTTACAAGTGAGTATGGTCCAGTAGAACGAGCATGAAGTTTATCGTCAACCATGTGCGCAAGTTTGATCATATACATGACACCAACAGATACGCGGTTATCGAATGGTTCACCAGTACGTCCGTCATACAGGATTGTTTTCGCGTCATTTGCCATACCAGCTTCTTCAATTGTGCCCCAAACATCTTCCTCACGAGCACCATCGAATACTGGTGTTGCAATGTGAATGCCCAGGTATCTTGCTGCCATACCAAGATGAAGCTCTAATACCTGACCGATATTCATACGAGATGGTACCCCTAATGGGTTTAACATGATATCGATTGGCGTACCGTCTGGTAAGTAAGGCATATCTTCTTCTGGTAAAATACGAGAAATAACACCTTTGTTACCGTGACGTCCGGCCATCTTGTCACCTTCAGAAATTTTACGTTTTTGAACGATATATGCACGTACAAGTTGATTCACGCCTGGTGGCAATTCATCGCCATCTTCACGGTTGAATACTTTTACGTCTAAGATAATACCGCCACCACCGTGTGGTACACGTAGTGATGTATCACGTACTTCACGCGCTTTTTCTCCAAAGATAGCATGTAATAGACGTTCTTCAGCTGTTAATTCTGTTACACCTTTAGGTGTTACTTTACCAACAAGTAAATCTCCATCTTTTACTTCAGCACCAACGCGAATGATACCGCGCTCGTCAAGGTTACGTAATGCGTCTTCCCCAACGTTTGGAATGTCACGTGTAATTTCTTCTGGTCCAAGCTTCGTATCACGAGCTTCTGATTCATATTCTTCAATATGAATAGAAGTGTACACATCATCTTTTACAAGGCGCTCACTCATGATGATCGCATCCTCGTAGTTATAACCGTCCCAAGTCATGAAGCCAACAAGCACGTTACGTCCAAGTGCTAGTTCACCTAATTCCATAGAAGGACCATCCGCAAGGATTTCACCTTTTACAACTTCATTTCCAACACTTACGATTGGACGTTGGTTGTAACAAGTTCCTTGGTTAGAACGAATGAATTTTTGCATTTTGTAGCGATCTAAGTCGCCTTTTACTGTTTGACCGTCAACTTCTACATAGCGACGTACCCAAACTTCACGTGCTTCTACGCGCTCAACAACACCAGGATGTTTACAGATTACTGCAGCACCTGAGTCTTTTGCTGATACGTACTCCATACCTGTACCTACAATCGGAGATTCCGGATTCATTAACGGAACCGCCTGACGTTGCATGTTCGCTCCCATAAGTGCGCGGTTAGAGTCATCGTTTTCTAAGAACGGAATACAAGCTGTCGCTGCCGACACTACTTGTTTTGGAGATACATCCATGTAGTCGATGCGTTCTCTATTTGTGACAATGTTTTCACCACGGAAACGAGCTACGATATCTTCACTTAGGAATTCACCTTCATCAGATAATTTCATATTCGCTTGGGCTACAACATAGTTATCTTCTTCATCTGCTGTTAAATAATCAACATGCCCTGTTACAAGACCAGTTTCTGGGTCAACACGACGATATGGTGTTTCAATGAAACCAAACTCATTTACTTTCGCGAACGAAGATAATGAGTTAATCAAACCGATGTTTGGTCCCTCTGGTGTTTCAATCGGACACATACGACCGTAGTGGGAGTAATGAACGTCACGTACTTCAAAGCCTGCGCGCTCACGCGTTAAACCACCAGGTCCTAATGCAGATAGTCTTCGTTTGTGAGTTAACTCTGCTAATGGATTTGTTTGGTCCATGAACTGAGATAACTGAGAACTTCCGAAGAACTCTTTAATAGATGCAATAACAGGACGAATATTAATTAGCGCCTGTGGTGTAATTGCATTTGTATCTTGGATCGACATTCTCTCACGAACAACACGTTCCATACGAGAAAGACCGATACGGAATTGATTTTGTAATAGTTCTCCAACAGAACGCAGACGACGGTTTCCTAAATGGTCAATATCATCTGTATCCCCTACTTTGTATAGTAGGTTGAAGAAGTAACTGATAGAAGCAAGGATATCACCTGGTGTGATGTGTTTCACATCACGAGTAATATTTGCATTACCAATTACATTAATTACACGTTCGCCTTCCGACTCAGGAGCATAAATCTTAATAGATTGCAGCTCAACATCGCCTTCTACCACTCCACCCATTGGTTTCGCTGTTTTGAATCCAATGTTTTTCTCTAAGTAAGGTAAAATGCGATCAAGTGTACGACGATCTAAGATTGTTCCTTCTGCCGCTAAAATTTCACCAGTTTCTGGATCCACTAATGTTTCAGCTAAACGTTGATTAAACAATCTGTTTTTAATGTGTAACTTCTTGTTGATCTTATAGCGACCTACATTTGCTAAATCGTAGCGCTTTGGATCGAAGAAACGAGACACAAGTAAGCTCTTAGCATTTTCTACTGTTGGTGGTTCACCAGGACGTAGACGCTCATAAATTTCAAGCAATGCTTTTTCTGTACTATCTGTGTTGTCTTTTTCTAATGTGTTGCTTAAGTATTCGTTATCACCTAAAAGCTCGGTGATTTCTTGATCAGAGCCAAACCCTAATGCGCGTAACAAAACAGTTACAGGAAGTTTACGCGTACGGTCAATACGCACATATACAACATCCTTAGCATCTGTCTCATACTCTAACCAAGCTCCGCGGTTTGGAATTACAGTAGCAGTAAAACCACGTTTTCCGTTTTTATCCACTTTGCCACTATAGTATACGCTTGGAGAGCGAACTAACTGGGAAACGATAACACGTTCTGCACCGTTAATTACGAATGTTCCAGTCTCTGTCATGAGTGGGAAATCTCCCATGAACACATCTTGTTCTTTTACTTCACCAGTTTCCTTGTTGATTAGACGCACTTTTACACGAAGTGGTGCTGCATACGTCACATCACGCTCTTTGCATTCGTCTACAGAGTATTTAGGTTCACCTAAGCTGTAGTCGATAAATTCAAGCGATAGATTTCCCGTAAAGTCTTCAATCGGAGAAATGTCTTGGAACATTTCTCGCAAACCCTCATCAAGAAACCACTGATAAGAAGAGGTTTGAATTTCGATAAGATTTGGTAACTCTAATACTTCACTAATACGGGCATAACTTCTTCGTTGGCGGTGGCGTCCGTATTGAACTAGTTGACCTGTCAACTGCTTCACCCCTCAAATCATGAGTATTATAAATGCACAAAAAAATTTGTGCAAAATCACAAATAAATACAACTACTGCTATTAGCGTAGTCTTTTTCTCTTAAAGATAAATACGTTGAGTCTTTCTACCTGCTCAAAAAAGAAAAATGGCTTCTATAAGAAAACCATCATTCTGTTTCATAATCTGCTGATTTTACTATCTTTTCCAAGAGAAACAAAAATATACATCTTTCTCAACGCAGAAAATCATATATTGGCATTGTATAATGTTAACATAGCCAAAAATAACCGTCAACGTTTTTTTGATTTTATGATATAATATCCTTTTTTCTTTTCTACAATCTCAACTTCAGAAAATACTTCTTCTAGTTTTTTCAGCGCAGATGGTGCACCTTGCTTCTTTTGAATAACAATCCAAAGTTCTCCACCTGGAACTAAATACTCCACAGCTTTTTCTAAAATCTCATGTACGATATCTTTACCCGCACGAATTGGAGGGTTAGATAGAATAGCAGCATACTCGCCATCTACATTTTCATAGACGCTACTTTGAAAAATACGTATATTCTCGATTCTGTTATTAGCGGCATTTTCTTTCGCAAGCCCAAGCGCCCTTTCATTCACATCCACCATGTGAACTTCACAACCTTGAAACTCTTTCGCTAACGACAAACCAATAGGACCGTATCCACAACCTACGTCTAATATATTACCTTTAATATCCGGCATTTGAAACGCTTCAATTAAAAGACGAGAACCAAAGTCCACCTCGTTTTTCGAAAATACCCCATGGTCAGATAAAAAAGTAAATTGAGATCCACGAAGTGGAAATTCCCATCGTTTACGATCACTTTTACTAGAAGGGTCGTTAGAAAAATAATGGTCTGCCATATGGCCACCTCTTTTCTTTACAGTTAAAAAAAAAGCTCGCATGAGAGCGAGCTTTTTTTAAAGCATCAAAAGTTAATTACTTAACTTCTACAGCAGCGCCAACTTCTTCAAGTTTAGCTTTCATTTCTTCAGCTTCCTCTTTAGAAACGCCTTCTTTGATTGCTTTTGGAGTGTTGTCAACTAATTCTTTAGCTTCTTTTAAGCCAAGACCAGTGATTTCACGTACAGCTTTGATAACTTTGATTTTTTGAGCGCCAGCACTTGCAAGTACTACGTCAAACTCAGTTTTTTCAGCAGCAGCTTCACCAGCGCCACCAGCTACAGCTACAGGAGCAGCAGCAGTTACGCCGAATTCTTCCTCGATAGCTTTTACTAAGTCGTTAAGTTCTAATACAGTCATAGATTTAACTGCTTCAATGATTTGTTCTTTAGTCATTGTAAATATCCTCCCTTAAATAGGTTTGTATTGTTTTATAGATAACAAGTAATTATCTTTTAAAAAATTAAGCGCCTTGCTCTTCCTTTTGTTCTGCAACTGCTTTAGTAGCAAGTGCAAGGTTACGGATTGGAGCTTGAAGAACGCTAAGAAGCATAGAAAGTAAGCCTTCACGTGATGGAAGAGTAGCGATTGCTTTAACCTCATCAAGTGTTACAAGTTTACCTTCGATTACGCCCGCTTTAATTTCTAAAGCTTCATGTTTTGTAGCGAAGTCGTTTAATACTTTCGCAGGAGCAACTACATCCTCGTTACTGAACGCGATTGCGTTTGGTCCTGTTAAGAATTCGTTTAACTCAGCCATTTCAGCAGATTCTGCAGCACGACGAGTTAGAGAGTTTTTGTAAACTTTGAACTCAACGCCAGCTTCACGTAATTGCTTACGTAATTCTGTTGCTTCAGAAACTGTTAAACCACGGTAGTCAACAACAATTGTAGATTTACTAGCACGAAGTTTGTCCGCGATTTCAGTTACAACTTGTTGTTTAGTTTCGATTACTTTGCTCATGTTATTACACCTCCTGTAGATTATATAGAAGATGTACCGAAAGTGCACTAAAAACCTCCATGCCCAACTTGTAGACATGGAGGCATATAGTCACAGAAAAAAATTCCGTTTCGTATATTAACACCTAGGTAGGAAATTAAGTCTATTGACACCTACTGTCTACGGTACACTATTTAAATTCACAACATAAATGATTATATTAAATCTTCTTTATGAAGTCAACTTCCAATTTTTACGCTAATGTAGAAACGTCTACGCGTACGCCAGGTCCCATTGTAGAAGCAACTGTTACATTCTTCATGTAAGTACCTTTTGCAGCAGATGGCTTAACTTTTAATAAAGTGTCAGCGATTGTTTTGAAGTTTTCTACTAATTTAGCATCTTCGAAAGATACTTTACCGATTGGAACATGGATGTTACCAGCTTTATCAACGCGGTATTCAACTTTACCAGCTTTGATTTCGTTAACAGCTTTAGTTACATCGAAAGTAACTGTTCCAGTTTTAGGGTTTGGCATTAAACCTTTAGGTCCTAATACGCGACCAAGTTTACCAACTTCACCCATCATGTCAGGAGTTGCTACTACTACATCGAAATCGAACCAACCTTGTTGGATTTTACCGATGTAATCAGTATCGCCTACGAAGTCAGCGCCAGCAGCTTCAGCTTCTTTAGCTTTTTCACCTTTAGCGAACACTAATACACGTTGTACTTTACCAGTACCGTGCGGAAGAACAACTGCACCACGGATTTGTTGGTCAGCTTTCTTAGGGTCAACACCTAAACGGAATGCAGCTTCTACAGTTGCATCAAATTTAGCTGTGTTTGTTTTCTTTACTAATTCTACTGCTTCTGTTGCAGAGTAAGCAGATGCACGATCAACAAGCTTTGCAGCTTCTACGTACTTTTTACCTCTTTTAGCCATTTTTATTTCCTCCTCGAATGTGGTTTTAGCGGAATAACCTCCCACGTTTACGCCTGTTTTCAGGTATAACCTGAGGATGAGCGCCATCCATTTATTTAAAAACAATAATCATTTACGATAATAAAGGTTGCGAATTGGAATTCCAGACCCGCAACCTTTTTTAAAAACAAATCGAATTAGTCTTCGATAACGATGCCCATACTGCGTGCAGTACCTTCAACCATACGCATTGCAGCTTCTACGCTAGCAGCGTTTAGGTCAGGCATTTTAGTTTCAGCGATTTCGCGTACTTTATCACGCTTAACAGTTGCCACTTTATTACGGTTTGGTTCACCAGAACCAGACTCAATACCAGCTACTTTCTTAAGAAGAACAGCAGCAGGAGGAGTTTTAGTAATGAAAGTGAATGAACGGTCCTCAAATACCGTAATTTCAACAGGGATGATAAGACCAGCTTGATCTGCTGTACGAGCGTTAAACTCTTTACAGAAGCCCATGATGTTAACACCTGCTTGTCCTAATGCTGGACCAACTGGTGGAGCTGGGTTAGCTTTACCTGCAGGAATTTGAAGCTTTACCATTTTAATTACCTTTTTAGCCACGAGACACACCTCCTTAAGTCCGTGATGTGGTCAATTGGACAGTGATTTGCCCTCCCACGTCATATTTTATCTGTAAGGATAAAATCTTTCAAAAAACGTCTCCGATAACGAAGACGTACTGACTTAAAAGATATTATCACTTTTTACAATTCATTTCAAGTTTCATTTTATAATTTTTCAATTTGATGGAAGTCAAGTTCAACTGGAGTCTCGCGACCAAACATGTCCACAAGTACGCTAACCTTTTTCTTCTCCACATCAATTTCTTCAATAGCACCTGTATAATCTGCGAATGGCCCCTCATTTACACGTACTGTCTCATGAAGTTCAAAGTCGAAATCAACCACTTCGTTGTCCATTCCCATATGTTTCATAATGGTAACAACTTCCTCTTCTAATAGAGGTGATGGTTTAGATCCAGAACCAGAAGAACCAACGAACCCAGTTACACCCGGCGTGTTACGTACAACATACCAAGAATCATCAGTCATGATTAATTCTACTAATACATAACCTGGGAACACTTTTCTTTTCATTAATTTTTCTTTTCCGTTTTTCATTTCTACTTCTACTTCTTCCGGGACAACAACACGGAAAATTTTATCTTGCATACCCATTGATTCTACACGCTTCTCTAGGTTTGCTTTTACTTTATTTTCATATCCAGAATAAGTATGGACAACATACCAACTTTTTTCCATTCATTTAGGACGAGCGTCCTTCCCTCCCTGACGTACATTTTTTTGCGCAAATGAAAAAACCCGTTCACCGGGCTTTTACACAGTTCTTATAAATAACATTATATCATGGATAAGTGCTTCTTATTCAAGAATTAACCAAGAATTAACCGAATTAAAGAAGAAATGCCCATATCAACTACTGCGAAGAAAATCGCAAAGAACACAACTGTAGCAACAACAGTCGCTGTTGAGCGGAGTAATTCATCTTTTTTAGGCCAACTTACTTTTTTCATTTCGCGACCTACATCGCCGAAAAAGTTCGTTAAACGCATCTGCGGGACCTCCAGTGTATTATTTCAATTATTTATTTTGTTTCCTTGTGAACTGTATGCTGATTGCATGTTTTACAAAACTTTTTTATTTCAAGTCGCTCTATTGAGCTCGTATCTTTCATAGTAGAGTAGTTTCGATTTTTACACTCTTCACATGAGAGTACAACTTTTTTCCTCATTAGTTACACCAACCTTGTAACATTATGTCCCTAAAAATGTATCATACAATAAAAGACAATGTCAATGACATGCATTTTGTACTGTCTACAAAAGAAAACAGGTGATTTATTTTACACCTGTTGCACTTGTTATTTGTTATGAATTTAAAGTTGTACTTTCTCGCATTTCCATATATCGTTCCAATTTCCTCTTCACCCGCTGTAAAGCGTTATCAATAGATTTCACATGTCTGTTTAACTGTTCTGAAATCTCTTGATAAGAACGCCCATCTAGATATAAAGAAAGTACTTTTCTTTCTAAATCGCTTAATAATTCTGATATTTTTGATTCTATGTCTGTATATTCTTCTTGGCTAATAATCATCTCTTCAGGATCAGTTACCTTCGCTTCAGAAATAACATCCAATAATGTTCGATCAGATTCCTCATCGTAAATCGGCTTATCTAAAGACACATACGAATTTAAGGGAATATGTTTTTGCCTTGTTGCCGTTTTAATAGCGGTAATAATTTGTCGAGTGATACACAGTTCAGCAAATGCTTTGAATGAAGACAGCTTGTCCTCTTTATAATCACGAATTGCTTTAAACAATCCTATCATACCTTCTTGAACAATATCTTCTCGATCGGCACCCACTAAAAAGTAAGATCTTGATTTCGCGCGAACAAAGTTCTTATATTTGTGAATTAAATATTCTAGAGCGTCAGTATTACCTTTTCGAACTAACTCAACGATTGCCTCATCCTCTAAATCACGAAATGTAACGTCGCCTACACTTACGAAGCCTGCTTCCACCTTGATCCCTCCGACCGCTATTTATTTAGCAATATTATACAGTAAAAAGACAAAGAGCGTCAATGCTTCAACGCTCTCCTCTTCTTAATTTTTCTAATTTTTCTGTAATATCTTTACTAAATATCTTTCGCATGGCGGGTTGCTGTTCTTTCGTGTCTTTTGTACGCCTTCTTACTTGTTGCTCCATTGCCTGTACTTCCAACTCTAATTCACGCGCAGATTTCCGAAGGGCACCTTGCGCAAATATAACCCATTGTTCCGTGTAATCAGAAGTCGCAACATATATTCGTGTATTTATATTTCTAAGCTCTATCGCAAGTTGCTCTATCTTTTCGTCTGCAGTTTGATTCTTTCGTGTGAATATTACTTCCACACGAGATTGTTTCATCTTTTTTTCAATACCATGTACTGTATAGGCATCAAAGACTATCATCACTTTTGTACCTGTATAACCTTGATAATCCGCCATCTTATCAATAAGTGCATCTCTTGATGATTGTAAATCTACATCCCGCAGTTTCTTCAAATCTCCCCAAGCTCCGATAATGTTGTAACCGTCAACGATTAAAATATCGTTCATCTTTTATTTACCAATTTCGTGACGTTTACGATATACCTCATACATTAACAAACTTGCGGCTACGGAAGCATTTAAGGATGTAACTTTACCAACCATCGGTAGAGTGATTAGGAAATCACACTTTTCACCAATAATACGACTCATACCTTTTCCTTCACTACCAATTACTAACCCAATTGGCATTTTACCATCTAAATTACGGTAATCCGTTTTCCCTTTGGCATCTGTACCAGCAATCCAAAGTCCACGTTCTTTTAATTCATCAATTGTACGGGATAAGTTCGTTACGCGCGCAACAGGAATGTATTCAATCGCTCCTGTTGATGCTTTCGCAACTGACGCTGTAAGCCCCACAGCCCTTCTCTTTGGAATAATAATTCCATGAGCTCCTGTCGCATCAGCAGTACGCATAATAGAACCTAGGTTATGGGGATCTTCAATCTCATCTAAAATTAAGAAGAATGGATCTTCATTACGTTTTTCTGCCACTTTGAATAACTCTTCTAACTCCGCATACTGATATGCAGCTACTTGAGCAATTACACCTTGATGATTACCCTCAACTAATTGATCTAACTTTTTCTTTGGTGCATGTTGTAAAATAACCTTATTTTCTTTCGCTAACGCTAGTACAATCTGTACTTGTCCTTTGGCAGCACCTTCTGCGATCCAAATTTTATTTATATCTCTCCCTGATCGTAACGCCTCAATTACAGGGTTACGTCCGATAATATATTCACTACTCATGATGATGTGCCCCCTTCCTTTTCTTCTAAAACTGCAATTGCCTTATATACAATTTCGTCTAATCTTTCACGGTTATTTAATAAATGATGATAACCAATTAGCGCTTCAAAGGCTGTACTATGTCGATATGTTTGTACATCCGTATTTTTTGGAACTGTACCTGAATTTGCATTACGTCCTCTTCTTAATACCGCCTCTTCTTCCTCTGTCAAAAACGCCGTCTCTAATAAATGATAAACAACTTTCGCCTGTGCTTTTGCTGAAACAAAGCTCGTCCCTAATCGATGTAATTGATTAGGGCGAACTTTCCCTTTTTGAAGTAGGTGATAGCGGATATATTGTTCATATACCGCATCACCCATGTATGCTAACGCTAAGCTGTTTAATTGCTTTGCATCAATCATTCTTATCCTCTTTTCCATCTTGTACCTTGAGCGGTATCTTCTAAAATAATATTACGGTCTTTTAAGTCATCGCGAATTTGATCTGATAATGCAAAATCACGATTTTTACGAGCTTCAATGCGTTTTTGAATAAGTGCCTCAATTTCTTCATCAAGCAACTCTTCTTGCGCTAATTCTAACCCTAAAATATCAAATAATGTTTCAAGTTGTTTTACGTATGCTTCAATTACCACTGTAGACGTATGTTCTTCCAGTAAATATTGATTCGCATGATTTGCCACATTATATAACTCAGTGATTGCATTAGCAGTGTTGAAGTCATCATTCATCGCTTCTTCAAATGCAGTCTGGAATTTTTCCAGTTCCGCTAACCATTTCTCATTATGGTCTGTTAAATCAGTACTACTCTCCATACGGTGTTTTAAGTTACCGTAAGCCGTCTTAATTCTTTCCAGTCCGTTATTTGTGCTTTGTAATAACTCTTCACTGAAATTAATTGGATGACGGTAATGTACCGATAGCATAAAGAATCTAATTAACTGCGGATTATATTGCTTAATGATATCGTGAACTAAAATAAAGTTCCCCAATGACTTAGACATCTTCTCATTATTAATATTAATATATCCATTGTGCATCCAGTAACGTGCAAATGTTTTTCCAGTTAACGCCTCAGACTGCGCAATTTCATTCTCATGATGAGGAAATGCTAAGTCTTGACCACCAGCATGAATATCGATTGTATCTCCTAAGTATTTACGTGCCATTGCCGAGCATTCAATATGCCAGCCTGGACGACCTTTCCCCCAAGGGCTTTCCCAGAAGATTTCTCCTTCTTTAGCATCTTTCCATAAAGCAAAATCAAGAGGGTCTTGTTTCTTTTCTCCTACTTCAATACGCGCACCGTGACGTAAGTCTGCGATTGGTTGATGCGATAATTTACCGTATCCTTCGAATTCCTTCGTTCTAAAGTACACATCACCTTCTGATTCATATGCATATCCTTTATTCACAAGTTCTTGAATAAATTCAATAATGATATCCATATTTTCCGTTACACGCGGATGAACTGTTGCGTGTTTGCAACCTAGTGCCGTTACATCCTCAAAGTACGCTTCAACGAAACGGTCAGCAATTGTCGGCACATCTTCACCTAATTCATTTGCTGCTTTAATTAATTTATCATCTACGTCAGTAAAGTTGGACACATACTGCACATCATACCCTTTATATTCTAAATAACGGCGTACCGTATCAAATACCATAGGTGGTCTTGCATTCCCAATGTGAATATAGTTATAAACTGTAGGTCCACACACATACATCTTTACCTTATTTTCTTCTAATGGAGTAAACTCTTCCTTTTGACGTGTTAACGTATTATAAATGTGAATAGTCATTTTTATCCTTCCTTTCTACCTTTACTTCAAGTTGTTTTTTCAATTTATCAAGTTCTACTTCCATGACCTTTAACTTATCAAAAATTGGGTCTGGAAGGTCAGAATGATTTAATTCTTGACCGATTTTTACTCCATTTTGAATAACGACTCGGCCAGGTATACCTACAACTGTAGAATGTGCAGGGACTTCTTTTAATACGACAGAACCTGCTCCAATTTTAGAATTCTCTCCAACTGTAATAGAACCTAGTACTTTAGCACCTGTTGCAATTAATACATTATCCTGAATTGTAGGGTGCCTCTTTCCCTTTTCTTTACCCGTACCACCTAATGTAACCCCTTGATAGATCGTTACATTATCACCAATTTCGCACGTTTCTCCAATTACAACCCCCATTCCATGGTCTATGAAAAAACGACGACCAATTGTTGCTCCTGGATGAATCTCAATGCCAGTAAAGAAACGACTAACTTGTGAGATCCAACGTGCAATAAAGAAGAAATTTTTTTTATAAAAAGCATGTGCAATTCGATGGGCCCAAACTGCATGTAATCCAGAGTAAGTCAAAATGACTTCGAAATAACTTCTTGCCGCTGGATCCTGTTCAAAAACGACTTCAATATCTTCCCGAAGCCTCTTAAACATCGACGTTCCCTCCCCTTTATGGGCTGCTTTTTCGAATGAACTAACTCCCTACTTATCTCCCTAAATCTTTATACACGTAGATAAAATTTATACTCATACCCAGTTTTACGGTATAAAAAAAGACGCCTCTGTCATATTGACAGAGACGCCTTATAAGCGCGGTTCCACTCTGTTTAGGCTAAAAAAGCCTCAAACTCATCTCTGATAACGGTGTACACCGCTTCTGCTTACTTTACGCCCTAAGACGTTTCGCAAAACAATTTACTGTTCAGCAGAAGACTCGAAGGGGCATTTCAAAAATCCGCTTATAAACCACTTCCAGCCTAAAGGTGGTTCTCTCTGTAAAAAGCCTGATTTTCTACTTCTCCTTCTCGTCGCTTTTCCTTATTAGGTTTTAAGTATACTTATTATATTTCTAAACCTAGAAAATGTTAACCAATTACTTTTTGAAGACGATTTAAAACTTTTTCTTTTCCAAGAAGTGCAATAGCATTCGGAAGCTCTGGACCATGTGTTTGACCAGTAGTTGCAACACGGATTGGCATAAATAAGTTTTTACCTTTATGACCTGTTTCCTTTTGAACTGCTTTAATAGCCGCCTTAATTGCTGTTGGTTCCATCGCTTCTAGTGCTTCTACTTGACCAGCAAATGCACGAAGTACTTCTGGTACTTGTTCACCTTTTAATACTTCTTGTCCTTCTTCTTCATAATCAACATGATCTTTGAAGAACATTTCAGAAAGCTCTACAATTTCAGCTCCAAAACTCATTTGTTCATGGTATAAAGCAATTACACCACGGATCCAATCTTGATCTTGTTCACTTAAAGTTTCTCCCACACGTCCAGCTTTCACTAAATGCGGTAAACTTAACTCTACAACCGTATCTAAATCTTGCTTTTTCATATACTGGTTGTTCATCCATTTTAGTTTTTGAGAATCAAATAATGCAGGTGATTTTGATAAACGAGCTGCATCAAACATTTTGATAAACTCATCTTTAGAGAAGATTTCTTCTTCACCTACTGGTGACCAACCTAATAGCGCAATAAAGTTAAAGATTGCTTCTGGAAGATATCCAAGCTCTTTATATTGCTCAATAAATTGAATAATAGATTCATCACGCTTGCTTAATTTTTTACGACTTTCATTTACAATTAAAGTCATATGACCGAATTGTGGGATATCCCAACCGAAAGCTTCATAAATCATCATTTGTTTTGGCGTGTTTGAAATATGATCATCACCACGAAGTACATGTGTAATCTCCATTAAGTGATCATCTACTGCTACCGCAAAGTTATAAGTTGGGATTCCATCTTTTTTCACGATAACAAAATCACCAAAATCATTTGAATGGAATGCAACTTCGTCTTTTACGATGTCTTTGAATGTGTAATCACGATTAGCTGGTACACGGAAACGAATACTCGGAATACGTCCCTCAGCTTCAAATTCTTTCATTTGTTCTTCAGTTAAATCACGGTGGTTACCTGCATAACGAGGTGTTTCACCACGAGAAATTTGTCCTTCACGCTCTGCTTCTAGCTCTTCTTCTGTCATATAACATTTGTAAGCTAAACCACGCTCTAATAAATCTAGATATAATTTTTTATAAATATCTAAACGCTCTGTTTGACGATATGGTCCAAATTCACCGCCAACATCAACACCTTCATCCCAGTCCATACCGAGCCATTTTAAGTATTTTAATTGGCTTTCTTCTCCACCAGCCACGTTACGTTTTACATCAGTATCTTCAATACGAATAATAAACTTGCCATCTAAATGACGAGCAAATAAATAATTAAATAATGCCGTACGCGCATTTCCGATATGTAAGTGTCCTGTTGGACTTGGCGCATAGCGCACTCTCACTTGCTTTTCCATAATTGGTACACCTTCCATTCTTAATGTCTACACATTCTATAATTGTACAACAAAAAAATGTGATTATCCATCTTACGAATTAAAAACCATTATTTTTTCTGTAATAATACCACTGCTTGAGAGGCAATTCCTTCTTCCCTACCTGTAAATCCTAATTTTTCTGTTGTAGTTGCCTTTACATTAATGTTATCTATAGACGTTTCTAACAGTTCACTAATACGTTTACGCATACTTTCAATATGCGGTGCCATTTTTGGCTTTTGAGCAATGATTGTACAATCTAAATTCCCTAACTCGTAACCTTGTTCACGCACAAATTCCCAAACTTTTTGCAACAATACAGCTGAATCTGCATCTTTAAAAGCTGGGTCTGTATCAGGAAAATGCTTTCCGATATCTCCTGCTGCAATGGCACCTAAACATGCATCAGCAATCGTATGTAACAATACATCTGCATCTGAATGGCCGATTAATCCTTTCTCGTGTGGAATTGTAATTCCGCCAATAATTAACGGTCTACCTTCTGCAAATTCATGCACGTCAAAACCTTGTCCAATTCGAAACATTCTTTACATCCTCCTTGAGCTAAACCACTGAGCTTTATGACTCTATATTATATCGATATCCTTACAAAGAAAAGCCCGGCCATTGCCGAGCTTTTCTTTGTTATACACTATCACGGCTATTTTTTCAGAACATGAAGGAAACTTTCAGCAATTAGTAAATCCTCTGGAGTCGTCACTTTAATATTATAGTAACTCCCTTCTACTACACCTACTTGCTTTCCAATACGTTCCACGAGACTTGCATCATCTGTACCAAGAAAACAGCTCTGTTTTGCACTTCTATGAGCTTCTAGCAAAAGAGAAACAGAGAACCCTTGCGGTGTTTGTACAGCCTTAAGCTGAGATCGTTCTACCGTTTCGACAACAACACCTTGCTCTACCTTCTTAACTGTATCCTTTACTGGCACTGCACAAATGGAAGCTCCATATTTTTCTGCTGCTGTTAATACATCTTGAATCACTTTATTCGTTACGAATGGGCGCGCTCCGTCATGTACAAGAACGTATTCAACATCACTCGCATGCTGAATCGCGTTATATACACTATCTTGTCTTTCGGCTCCACCCTGAATAAATTGTACCTGTTTTTCAATCGGATACTTCTGCATTAATTCTTCAAAATACGGGCGTTCCTCTTCGTTAATTGCCATAACAATACTTTTGCACGCTTTATCTCTTTCAAAAGCACGTAATGTATGAACGATAATCGGTACTTCATTTATAAGTAAGAACAACTTATTTTTGCCAGCACCCATCCGCTTTCCTTGGCCGGCTGCCGGAATAATTAATGTATACATATTAATAATCCTCTACCTATAATGCTTTTTCTAATAATTTACGTTTTGCGAAAATCATACGACCAGCTGATGTTTGTAATACGCTAGTAACCAGTACATTAAGTT
This sequence comes from Bacillus cereus group sp. BceL220, assembly GCF_051776965.1. Lineage (NCBI taxonomy): Bacteria > Bacillati > Bacillota > Bacilli > Caryophanales > Bacillaceae > Bacillus > Bacillus cereus group sp. BceL220. The sequence continues at coordinate 49,715 of NZ_JBPWBC010000021.1, forward strand.
GCGAACCTACATACTCTCTACCATCTTCTACTACAATCATCGTACCATCATCTAAGTACGCAACACCTTGGTTTTGCTCTTTACCATCTTTCACAACATAAACATTTAATTCTTCGCCAGGGAGTACAACTGGTTTAATTGCATTAGCTAAATCATTAATGTTTAACACTGTTACTCCTTGTAATTCAGAAACTTTATTTAAGTTAAAATCATTCGTTACTACAGTTCCACCGGTGATTTTTGCTAACTTTACAAGTTTGCTATCCACCTCTTGGATATCCTCGAAATCGCCTTCATAAATTTCTACCGGAATCGGCATCTCTTTTTGAATACGATTTAAAATGTCTAGTCCTCTGCGACCACGATTACGCTTTAAAGCATCGGAAGAATCGGCAATATGCTGAAGCTCTTCTAATACGAATTGTGGAATCACAATTGTTCCTTCCAAAAACTTCGTTTGGCAAATGTCAGCAATACGTCCATCGATAATTACACTCGTATCGAGAATTTTCCAATGAGTCGTAGATTTTTCTGCTTCTGCCTCTTCGTTCTCGTTATTATTTTTCTTCTTACCTCCGCGTTGGGGTAATGTAAATAATCCTAGCAATTCATTCCTCTTTTTAAATCCTACTTGGAATCCTAAATATCCAAGTAAAAGAGTGAAGAACACTTGCAATACCGTACTAATAACCGGAATTGTAAATTCACGAATCGGTATTAAAATTAAATATGCAACAATAAGACCAGAGATCAATCCTAATGTACCAAATAAAACATCTGCTACAGGCGCCTTTACAAGAGCCTCTTCAATATGCTTAATAAGTTGAACAATATAATCTACAAGCCAAAATGTTGTTAAAAATAAAATAATTGCACCAATAATCGCACGAACATACGATCCTTCCAATAAAGGAACAGCACCGATGTCTAATACATTAATAACTTTTGGGATTAAGTAAATCCCTAACGCTCCCCCGATCACTAGAAAGAAGAGCTGTACGATCCGTTTTAACATCCAACCACCTCCTACTCATTATTAACCATTGTTTCGCTAATCAAAACGCCGAATGCAAAAGCGGACGTGTTTTTTTATAAATAGTTTTATTTACCAATATATCATATCATATACCAAAAATGTTCTAGTGTCGTTATATTATGGAATCAATGTAATATTCTTAATTGTGTCTACTCATATATAGATGCTCTTGAATTCTTTTTAAGCCTTCTCGTATTTTCTTCGCCCTTACTTCCCCAATTCCTTCCACATCATCCAATTCCTGAATAGTCGCGCGACAAACTCCTTGCAACGTTTTGAATCGATTAATTAAATTTTCAATGATAAGTGGCGGAACACGAGAGATTTTGCTTGTAATTCGATATCCCCTTGGCGTCACACTTTCTTCTAAACTGGTTTGCCCTGGGTAACCAAGTAATTTAACTAAATCACTATCCTCTAAAAGTTGTGTATTTGCAAGGTCCTGTAACTTTTTCAAAATTTGATGATGGTCTTGTGTTTTCTCCTGATGGTAATCTTTAATTAACAATGCTGCCTCTGCTTCTAAATCAGCTAGTAATTCTGTAAGCTGTAAACGAATTAACCTACCTTCTGTTCCTAGCTCATGAATATAGCTCAATATTTCATTTTTAATACGCAGTACCATTTCAACACTATGTAAAACGTGAACTACCTCAGACATTGTAACGACCTCTTCAAATTCTAGAATGCCCAAATTCGTAATACCATCATTCCATACAGCCTTATATTTTTCTAACGTTTGAATAGCTTGGTTTGCCTTTGTTAAAATAACCCCTATATCTTTTAGTGTATAACGTAAGTTCCCTTGATATAGCGTAATTACGTTACGTCTTTGTGAAATGGCCACAACAAGGCTGCCCGTCTGCTTCGCTACACGTTCTGCTGTTCGGTGACGCATACCGGTTTCAATAGAATCAATAGATGCCTCTGGAACTAACTGTGCATTCGCTATTAAAATTTTACTTCCCGTTTCATTTAAAATAAGTGCCCCGTCCATTTTTGCTAATTCATATAAACTAGCAGGAGAGAATGCACAATTAATGTGAAAACCACCATCCACAATACTTTTAATCTGCTCATTATATCCAAGAACAATTAGCCCCCCTGTTTGTGCGCGAAGTACATTATCTATCCCTTCACGCAGTGGTGTTCCTGGGGCCACGAGCTGTAAAATATTAATCATACTTTTGACACGTTGCTTATTTTCTTCCATAGCCTAGCCTCCTAATGTCAAACGAAGCGCTTCTCCTAAATTAGAAACACCTACAACCTCAATCCCATCCGGAATTGTCCATCCTCCTAAGTTTTTTCTAGGAATAATAACACGTTGAAATCCTAATTTAGCCGCTTCTTGTACACGTTGTTCGATTCTTGATACTCTTCTTATTTCTCCAGTTAATCCTACTTCTCCTATTACTGCATCAGTTGGTGCCGTAGATTTATCCCTAAAACTTGAGGCTATACTTAAAGCCACTGCTAAATCAATTGCCGGTTCGTCTAATTTCAAACCACCAGCTACTTTTAAATATGCATCTTGATTTTGCAATAGTAAACCTGTTCTTTTTTCTAATACTGCCATAATAAGCGAAACACGGTTATGATCAATTCCCGTCGCCATTCTTCGAGGATTTCCAAAACTAGTAGGGGAGATTAATGCTTGTATTTCTACTAAAACCGGTCTTGTTCCTTCCATTGAAGCAACTACTGTTGATCCTGCAACACCAACCGGCCTTTCCTCAAGGAAGATTTCAGAAGGATTTAAAACTTCCGCAAGACCAAGCTCTTTCATTTCAAAGATACCCATTTCATTCGTGGAACCAAAACGGTTCTTCACAGCCCGTAAAATACGATACGTATGGTGTCGATCTCCTTCAAAGTAAAGAACTGCATCGACCATATGTTCTAACATACGAGGTCCTGCAATTGCTCCTTCTTTTGTCACATGCCCGACAATGAAAATAGGGATTCCTTTTGTTTTTGCAAGTTTCATTAATTCCGCTGTACATTCACGTACTTGTGCCACACTTCCTGGTGCTGACGTCACTTCAGGTAAATGTATCGTTTGAATAGAATCAATAACAACAAAAGCTGGATTCATCTCTTCAATATGTGCTGCAATACGCTGCAGGTCTGTCTCTGCTACAACAAATAGATTGCTACCCTTTACATGCAAACGATCTGCACGAAGTTTAATCTGCTTTGCCGACTCCTCACCCGATATGTATAATACATCATATGAAGAATCTGCTAATTGTGATGAAATCTGTAATAGTAATGTTGATTTTCCAATCCCAGGGTCTCCACCAATAAGCACTAAGGACCCATCTACAATTCCACCACCAAGCACACGATTAAACTCTTGAAATTCCGTTTCAATACGTGCCTCAGACTTTGTTTCTACTTCGGTAAGACGTCTTGGTTTTGTTACTTCCGTTTGAATTGCATTCGCGTAATTAAGGCGCCTAGATGATACAACTGGCTCCATTTCTTCAACAAGTGTATTCCATTGACCACATCCAGGACATTTACCCATATATTTTGGTGACTGATAACCACATTCTTGACATATAAATTTCGTTTTCTTTTTAGCCATACCTTTTTATAGTTCACTTCACTTTCGTCTATAAACGTTTATCCTTCTCGTACAAGAAAGAGGGCTATCGCGTAGCCCTCTTTGTTTGTCTATACTTATTTTACCTTTTCCGCACTATGAATGACAAATGATTCTCCTTCTACATCAAAGATAACTTTTTGTCCTTTCTCAATAGCACCTTTTAAAAGTTCTTCTGATAGTCTATCTTCTACATGTTTCTGAATTGCTCTGCGAAGTGGACGAGCGCCATACTCACGATCAAATCCTTTATCTGCAATAGCTGAAATTGCCCCTTCCGTTAAGTGCAATTCGATTTCTTGTTCTTTTAAGCGATTAACTAACTGATTTACCATAAGAGTTACAATCTCTTGAATATGTTTTTTCTCAAGCATATGGAATACGATAATTTCATCAATACGGTTTAAGAATTCTGGACGAAATGCCTTTTTCAGCTCATCCATTACTTTACCTTTCATATCCGAATAATCACGGCTTTCATCTTGTACATTAAATCCAAGATGTTTGTTACGTTTTAACGCCTCGGCACCAACGTTAGACGTCATAATAACAATCGTATTACGGAAATCAACTGTACGTCCTTTAGAATCTGTTAAACGACCATCTTCTAATACTTGTAGTAAAATATTAAACACATCCGGATGAGCTTTCTCTACCTCATCTAATAAGACAACTGAATATGGCTTGCGACGAACTTTCTCTGTTAATTGTCCACCTTCTTCATATCCAACATATCCTGGAGGAGAACCAACTAAACGGGAAGTAGAATGCTTCTCCATGTATTCTGACATATCGATGCGAATCATTGCATCTTCATCACCGAACATAGATTCTGCTAGTGCTCTTGCAAGTTCTGTTTTACCTACACCTGTTGGCCCTAAGAAAATAAATGAACCAATTGGGCGCTTCGGATCTTTTAATCCTGCTCTTGCACGACGAACAGCTTTTGCTACAGCTACTACTGCTTCATCTTGACCAATCAAACGATCATGGAGAATGGATTCTAAATTTAATAATTTATCAGTCTCTGTTTGTGCAAGTTTAGAAACTGGGATACGCGTCCATGTAGAAACGACATTTGCAATATCTTCTACCGTAACCTCTGAATTTTCTTTTCCTTGTTGCTCTTTCCATTGACGTTTTGTATCTTCTAACTTCTCACGTAAGCGTTGCTCCATATCACGTAAGGATGCAGCCTTTTCAAATTCTTGACTTTGTACAGCTGCATCTTTTTCTTTTCGAATCTCCTCAAGCTTCACTTCAAGCTCTTTTAAGTTTGGTGGTGTTGTATAAGAACGTAAGCGAACTTTTGAAGCAGCTTCATCAATTAAATCAATTGCTTTATCTGGTAAAAAGCGATCTGTAATATAACGATCTGAAAGTTTTACAGCTGCATCAATAGCGTCATCTGTAATAGATACACGGTGATGCGCCTCATAACGATCACGTAAACCTTTCAAGATTTGAATCGATTCTTCTAAACTTGGCTCATCAACATGAATTGGTTGAAAACGTCTTTCTAAAGCCGCGTCTTTTTCAATATATTTACGATACTCATCTAAAGTTGTTGCCCCAATACATTGTAACTCTCCTCGTGCTAAAGATGGTTTTAAAATATTCGATGCATCGATTGCACCTTCTGCTCCACCTGCACCAATTAATGTATGAAGCTCATCAATAAATAGAATAATATTGCCTGCTTGGCGAATTTCATCCATCACTTTCTTTAAACGATCTTCAAATTCACCGCGATATTTCGTTCCAGCTACCACTGTACCCATATCTAGTGTCATAACACGCTTATCTCTTAAAGTTTCAGGAACTTCATTATTTACAATTTGCTGTGCTAATCCTTCTGCAATTGCCGTTTTACCTACACCAGGCTCACCAATTAATACTGGGTTGTTTTTCGTTCTACGGCTTAATACCTCAATTACACGTTGAATTTCTTTACCACGTCCAATAACAGGGTCTAAGCGATTTTCACGCGCAACAACTGTTAAGTCCCTTGCTAAACTGTCAAGTGTCGGTGTATTTGCATTTGATGCTGAACCACCTTGATGACCTGAACTAGCTTCATTACTTCCAAGAAGTTGTAAAACTTGTTGTCTTGCTTTATTTAGACTTACACCTAAATTATTTAAAACACGTGCGGCTACACCTTCACCTTCACGGATTAAACCGAGTAAAATGTGTTCTGTTCCAACGTAAGAATGGCCTAGCTTACGCGCTTCATCCATAGATAATTCAATAACCTTTTTAGCACGAGGTGTATAATGTACAGTTTGAGAAGCTTCTGTTCCACGCCCAATTAACGCTTCTACTTCTTTTTGAACTTTCTCTGGACTTAATCCAAGAGCAATTAATGCTTTTGCTGCAATTCCTTCACCTTCGCGTACAAGCCCAAGTAAAATATGTTCTGTTCCAATATTATTATGCCCAATACGAATTGCTTCCTCTTGAGATAAAGCTAATACTTTCTGTGCTCTTTCTGTAAATCTTCCAAACATCATAGAAATCGCCTCCTACTTGCGCTTAGTTTTTTTCAATACGTAATCGCTCACGGATTAAGGTTGCTCTTCGATAATCTCTTTCTTCTGGCCCTAAAGGTCCACCTGCGTATTGTTGTAAAATACCTGGTTGTGTAAGAACCATTAGCTCAGTCAAAATATTTCTCGATATACCTTTTATATATCCTAGATCAATACCAAGTCGTACATCCGATAAGCAATTGGCTGCTTCTGCAGATTGAATTAAACGACTGTTTGCTAGTATGCCGTAAGAACGATAAACCTTATCTTCAAGTTCAATACTTGAATTTTGTACAATTAATTCTCTAGCTATTTTTTCTTGCTGTATAATTTGTTGAATGACACTCTTTAAATCTGCAATAATATCTTCTTCAGACTTTCCTAGCGTCATTTGATTTGAAACTTGAAATATATTACCTAACGCTTCGCTACCTTCACCGTATATTCCTCTTACTACTAACCCTAATTTTTGAATTACTTGTATAATACGGCTAATTCTTTTTGTTAAAACCAGTCCCGGTAAATGAATCATCACAGAAGCTCTTAACCCTGTGCCAACATTAGTAGGACAACTTGTAATATATCCAAGTGACTCATCAAAAGCGTATTCAACTTCTTTCTCAATCCAATTATCTATTTGATTGGCGCTTTGAAGCGCCTCTGATAACTGTAATCCTGAAAATAGGCACTGAATCCGAATATGGTCTTCTTCATTAAGCATAACACTAATATGTTCACTTTCTGATAGTAGACATGCTCCATATTCTGTCCCTGCAAGATTTGGACTAATTAAATGCTTTTCGACTAAAACTCTCCTTTGAAGAGGGGTTAATTCATTCATCTTTAATAGTCCAAACTCCCCAAAGGACCCTACTGCTTTATTTATAAATTTCTTTTTGAATAGTTCATGAATCTGTTTAGCTTCTTCTTCGTTTTGCATAGTGGAAAATTGATATTGTTTAAAATTACGAGCCAAACGAATTCGACTACTTAAAACAATATCAGAATCAGGGCCATCCCCCTTCATCCATGGACTAATTGCTTCGTTCATAATTTTGTCCAGTGACATAGAATTATTCCCCCTCCCTATGCTCACTAAGCTGTATTTCAAGACCTCGGATTTTATCCCTTACCTCTGCAGCTTTCTCAAATTCCTCTTTCTGTACGTATTGTTTCAGAATAAGTTTTAGTTCATCTAATTCTTTCTTTAAGTGGATATTTCCTTCTATACGTTCCGGAATTTTTCCACAATGTTCTGTATGCCCACCGTGAAGGCGTTTTAATAATGGCTTTAAATGCTCCTTAAATGTATCGTAACAAGAAGAACAGCCAAAACGTCCGACTTTTGTAAATTGTTCATATGTCATCTTACAATCTGGACACCTTACTATATCTGCATTTGAAAATCCATTTTTTCCTTCTTCAAACATTGTTGATTCACCGTGTAATAAACCAGCAAATAAATCATGAAATGAAAAGTTAGACTGCGATGATTGAAAGAAAGACGTATAGCCACTTTGCTCTGCACATTGCTCACAAAGATGAACTTCCGCCTTCTTCTCGTTAATTACTTTTGTATAATGTAAAGTTGCTGGTCTTATGTTACAGTTTTGACAAGTCATCACTATCCCCACCTTTACAACAGGAACGCTCTATCTCATGGTACTTTTCATACATTACTAGATTGTTCGCTTTCCTGAATCCATTTAAATAAAAGTGCATGTTCTTTTTCAAAACTTCTACAATATTTAACTGCTTTATCTTAGTTATCAATCTTTTACAAAAGTTATATTTATTTATATTTCAGTGTTCTTAACATTGCGCATAATATTCGAGCCCTAAGTTCATCTCGAGAAGGAACATCCATTGATAATACAGAACGGTCTATTACACTTAACATCAGTTTCGCTTCACGATTTGTTATGATTCCCTCTTCTATTAAACGTATAATCATACTTTCTGCATTCCCTTGCGCAACGCTATGATCAATCATATGAAGCATTTGATCAATAATGTCTATATCATCATGCAGTTTGACTTTTATAATGCGAATGTAACCTCCTCCACCACGTTTACTTTCTACTACAAATCCTCTTTCTAACGTAAAACGGGTATTGATTACATAATTGATTTGAGATGGTACGCACTCGAATCGATCCGCAATCTCATTTCTCTTGATTTCAATCACATTATTATTACTTAAGTCAATAACTTGCTTTAGATATTGCTCAATGATATCAGATATATTTCTCATTTATCCGCCACCTTTATTGACTTTGACTATCTTTGACTTTAATTATATACGTATTAATAAAATTTGCAACTCTTTTGCTTATTCACTATCCTAGCCACATTCCCCTGTATTTAAACAAAATATGAATACTTTAAACACATTTTTTATTACTATGGATTATAAAATAAAACACGAAAAAACACGAGTCATTTGACTCGTGTTTTAGTTGCTTGGCGACGTCCTACTCTCACAGGGACAAGGTCCCAACTACCATCGGCGCTAGAGAGCTTAACTTCCGTGTTCGGTATGGGAACGGGTGTGACCTCTCTGC
>NZ_JBPWBC010000022.1:0-48921 GCF_051776965.1 Bacillus cereus group sp. BceL220
AAATAAAATAATAATTATAAGTAATAAAGATAATTATATTTATAATCTTCAATAGGAGAGGTTAATTCGAAATATGAATAATAAATATATAAAAGAAAATTTATCAATTATAAACAATCAAAGTGAGTATATAGATACATATGTAGAGAATATAAGAGATATCGTTCCATTTCTGCATAACAATAGTTATGTAGATAAGGTGGAAGAGAAGATGGAGGTTGCAGAAAAAGAGGGGAAGAATAAATATACGTATTTAAGTGATATAGAAGTCATTTATCATTTCGTACATTTACAAAAAGATATGGATGAAAAGAAGAATAGAAAAGAGGATACAAAAAAGAGTTATATCTCAGAAATCGTATCATTTTGTCAGTGCATGGTGCAGCGTGCAGAAGAATTTGAATTGAATGGGGAGGAGGTACAGAAAAAGGAATCTTTATTGAAAACATTGCAACCTTGGCATATTCGTAAATACAATTCTTGGTTGAAACGGGTAGAGAACGGTAGGAATGGTGACACATATGCAGTCGCAACACTTGCAAAGAAAACAGTGCTCATTCGTTCTTTTCTAAAACATCTTCATGTATTTTCTTATATTGAAAAACCTCTTCATGAAGAACTGCAGCGCGCAAATGTAAATGAACAAGATCGGCCAAATCGGGATCTATCCTATGATGAGGTTATGAAAATTTTAGGGTTTTATAAAGAAAGAGGACATTTAGTAAACTATACAATTTTACTTGCCCTGGCAAGTACTGGTGCAAGAATTCAAGAATTGTGCAACGCGAGAGTGAAGGATTTACATTATGACGGAAAGTACTGGTTAAAAGTTACTGGAAAAGGGGATAAAGTGCGTGAACTTTTCATTTCGGAACATTTATACCAGTGTATTTGTGAAATGAGGCGGAGAAGAGGATGCCAAACCGTATTGGAAAAAGGGGATGAGAGTCCGTTATTTATAAATCAAAGAGGAAATACTTATAACTCTAAAACACTATCGAATCAAGTAACAGATATGGTAAAAAAGACAAACTTAGAGTTTCTACTGTATCGTGAAAATCCAGTAACAGCGCATACATTTCGTCATGCTTTTGCCATTATGGCAGTAGAACAGGGAAATGCAGATTTATATCATTTAATGCAAACACTTGGTCATGAAAATATACAAACCACTAAAATATATTTAGAAAAGCATATGAAGCGTAAAAATAATGTTGGATCTTCTTTCGCTGATATGTTGGTTTAAAATTTATAACGCAAATAACCCCATTTAATTATATATTTTTTATATAATTAAATGGGGTTTCTATTTATTCATTCATTGTTAAGACAACCTCTTTATAAATATAACTAGATACCACGTTAATTCTGAATTTTAGGTTTATCATAATAACTTAAATTAATTGGATTTAAAAAAAGACAGTGTAAGTTTACACTGTCTCTTAATTTTTGATGGGGAAAATTCAAAGTTAATCTTTTTTTGTTAATGCCAAGATAGGTATTAGAAATAACTTAATATTTTAATGTGTATCAAAAATGGTTTTATAAGATCGTTACTATCTATATACTTTATTCTTAACAATCGCTTTTGTAATTACATTCTTCTACAGGCTTGGTTGCATGTCCGTCATCATCTGTACACCATGATTGTGATTGGAAAGCTAAAAATACAGCTTCCCATTTATCAGTGTCTTTATAATGGAAAAGTACACCACCGTCTTGCCAAATACCATCATCCACTCTGAATTGTTCTACATTTCCTTGGTTCATATGAACATCATGAATTCCAGGTGGGATTTCTTCACCGTAAGCATACATATCGACTTTGGGATTATTTGCAGATGTTTTCATGTAATTTAAAAATTTGTCTTGTAAGTCGTTATCTTCTCCAGGCGCAGTTACTGGAAGAGGGACTAATTTACAGCGATCAAGTAAATTGCCACGAATATAATCTAATGCAATTTCTCTGTTGTTACGAGTGATTTTTGTGAAACCATAATTTAAGTTAGGTAGATTTGTAATTTGTTCGGAATGAAAATTTTTACCTGCATAATATAATAACTCGGATGGTCGTTTTTTTGATTTTACATTAATAATAATTTCGTATTCACGGTTATTATTATCCGAGACATTAACTGTAAAATGGGGTGTCCTATCCTTATTATCAGGAGGGGTATACCCTACAACTTTCCCTTTTAAAACTCCATAGTTTTTTAACGGCAATTCTATCAGCTCCTAAAAATTTGTTTAATCAGAATGTAGTATTATCCGTATCTTATTTTTTATCCTAAAAATACTTTAGTAAAAATGTGAAGTAGTATTTTTTTATTAAGAATTTATAATGAAAAATTTATGAATAAAATATTCAAATATCAGCTCATAATATATATGGATTGAAAATATGTACATATAACTAATGTAAAAGTAGTAATTAAAATAATATTTGTAATTCTATCAAGGGGTCTATTATTACGGCGTGTAAGGAATTAAATAAAGAAATAATTATTTGAAAATATAATGTTTGTAAAAGTGTTAATGAAATAAGTTATGTTTTTTATCTGTGGAGAACGGTGGATGGAAGTAAATGTAAAAGGAAAACACTTTTAAAGAGGCAAGTTTGATCAAATGAAAAAATTGTAAAAGGGTTAAGAAATAAATGCATAGCCCTAATTTTTATAATCATAAAGGGAATTTATAATCTAGTTTATATATTAATCGATAAAAACTTGAGTAATGTTTCCTTATAATCAGGAGGTTCTGTGTTATGGTACAAGAATTATATACTTATCGTGCAGGAAAAAAGGTTTTACTTCAAAAACGAGAAAATCAATTTGTAATTAGAACAAGTCCTGATAATTTAAAGGAAGTACATAAAAAATCAGAGGTTGAACAAGTATCTCCAGCATCTTTTCGTATTACAACAGACGAAAGTAACCTTGAGGATTTGATGAATGCTGCACGAGAAATAGCGCCTGCACATCATGCATATTATCGTATGGAAACAAACGATGAATTTCTTATTACAGATCGTATATTTGTAAAGTTTCGTAAAATATATTCTGAAGAAGAGGTTATTCTTTTCACTACACGTTATAAATTAGTATTACTACAGAAATATGATGATTATAATTATCTGTTTCAACTTACTAATGCTACTGGTATGAATCCGATCAAATTAATTGTTAAACTTATGGAAGAAGAAGTAAATGTAGAAGTAGCAGATCATGATTTAAATCATCGGATGCATACGTATGATTTGGAAATACCGCATGATGAATCGTATTCTAAGCAATGGCATTTACATACGCACTTTCGAAATGCAGAATATGATTTGCGTTCTTCCACAAGATGTGAAGATGCTTGGAAATTGCTTGGTCATTTTGGCAGTGAAGAAGTTGTTATAGGTTTTTCAGATGATGGATGTAAAGTAGATCATCCAGATTTTAATTCAACTAACAAATTTGCTAGCTATGGATACTTTAAAAATGAACGACTATTTGTAAATACGGATAGTGACTTTCAAAAACAACAAATGTATATAACGTGTAAAAATCATGGTACTTCTTGCGCTGGAGTAATTGCAGCAGAAGTTGATGCACAGTTTACAGTAGGTGCAGCACCAGGTTGTCGGCTTTTACCTATAAAATGGGAATCAAACGAAGAAGGTTTATTTATAACTGATTCAAAATTAATCACTGTTTTAAACTATATTGCTGATAAGGTAGATGTTTTTTCAAATTCATGGGGAAGGAGTCCTGAAAGAACATGGCCTATTCAAGTCTTGGAGAAAATCACTGAATTAACAAAAACTGGTGGAAGAAGACGTAAAGGCATTGTTTTTTTGTGGGCAGCAGGGAATGAGAATTGTCCAATTGAGCATAATGCTTTGGTTGATGTACCGTATACTGATGGATGGGAAAATGGTTCATGGGTAGGTGTAATAAAAACTAAAAATTTTCATCACTCTTTAGTTAGTATTTCTGGTGTTATGTTTGTAGGAGCACTCAGTAGTCTAGCGCAAAGAAGTCATTATTCAAATTATGGTTTTGGACTTTCAATAACTGCACCTAGTAGCAATCTGCACGAATATTTTCGAATGCCTGTTAAAGGAGTACCAATTACGACAACAACTGGTTCTATCCCAGTTTTACATGGGAATTGTATACCAGAAAATGTAACAAGTCGTTTTGGTGGTACTTCCAGTGCAACTCCCTTAGTAGCGGGGATTGCGGCTTTAACTATTTCAGCGAATCCACATTTATCAGCTTTAGAAGTGATTTCTATTTTAAAAAGCACAGCATCTAAAAATTTGAACTTTGAGGGTTATTCAAAGACACCACCAAGTTCATTTGATATGGATACATCGTGGGACATTTCACCAATTCAACCATTTGATAAAGGTACATTTATTAATATTGGAAGCAGTGATGGGACATGGAGTCCATGGTTTGGACATGGTAGAGTGGACGCATTTGATGCAGTGAAAGAAGCTTTGAAACGAAATTAATGTGCATAAGATAATCCTTTTATTAAGTAGTTGAATTCGCAGTGAAAGAGGCAATAAAAAGATTTGATGCTGTAAGTTATAAGAAGATAATTTTAATTGATTAGGGGAAAGTAGATCAATTACATAGAGCGAATGATTTGCAAATTCATCTTTCGTGTGTAATAGATGATTTATATGTAGAAGTCATTGACATTCCAATAGTATATTTACAACATATATCTTCATTTGGAAGAGATTATAATACGTTGACAGTTAATTATGTGTGGAAATTAAATGAGAAAATAATTTTTAATAATCTAAAGCTTTTTTAAGATAAAATGATAAAAGATCGTAAGTAAGTAAGTAAGTAAGTAAGTAAGTAAGTAAGTAACCGGATCCTTAACGTATAAGGATCCGGACATATAATATATAAACTTAAAATTTTTCTATATGGGTTATCCTATCGCAATTGAGTTTGGGTCTGGAAATACTCTCTAAATGAAAACCCTAATTTCTATACAGTTCAAATGAGAGAACTTGGAATATTAAAATATTCAATTGATCTACATAAAAAGTCTAACCAAATAATTTGTTTTGGATAAATTGAAAATTGTGCATGCGTGTATAAAGAAATACGATTGCTTCATACTAATTTTGATTGACTTTAATTTATTAAATCCTGTTGAAGGAGGAAAGTACATGGACAAGAAACAGCTTCATAGTGGAGGTTTTGTACCAAAATATCAGCTTGAAAAATTAGCGGAAAAGGGGAATGAAGAAGCAAAGAAAACACTTTTGCAAATGCAGCAAATTGAAGATAAAAACAAATGCCATAAAAAGTGAAAATATTGAGGATACACCTACTTTAAAACATTTTTAAACTAAACGAGGGGATATATGATAACTAGATTTTATGCAGGAATTGTTTCGTGAGGGAGCGGAGCCCCAGTTAGTGATGTGAACGTAAAAATTTTATAAAAAGATATTGAAACTTCATAATTAATTAGAAATCATTGGGCAAACATAACTAGGGGAATTTTGCAGAAAAAGCCTTTTTGGATTTTAGTTAGAAATTATAACTATAAATTAATATATTAGGATTTTTATTTAATGTAGATATGAAAAACGGTTATTACAGTGAAGAATACCTACTAGTTTACTTATTTTTAATAAGATAATATTTTTTATCGATAAAATTTTGTATCTACTTTGGAGATTAAATAAATTATTTAGTTTGATTAGATTCAAACTTTTACTCTCTCTTTGATAAAGTATTAGAAATGCACGGAAATTAGTAATGTTCACGGTGGATTATTGGTAAGTTTTAATTTAAGTCTTAAGGATTTTTGGGAAAATAAACTGACATACATTTAATTTTTAAACTAAGAGAATTTCTGTTGAAGATTATCGTTTTCTAGATTTTTAGAGCAATCTAAAAATAAGTTACATATTTAGTGAGATACGTGTAGAGAATAAATTTTGATTGTGTAAAAACAATCAAAATTTATTACATGAGGTGAAGATATGAGTCAAAATAATTCAAATGAAGTAAAGAAAAACGAGGTAGGATTAATTCCTTTTGATGTGTTGGAGGTTGTTAGTGAAGTTCGTGAAATACCTGAAGGTGTAAAATTAATAAATGCTCCGGCAGCATGGGAAAAAAGTGAAAAAGGAAAAGATGTTGTGGTTGCTGTTCTAGATACAGGCTGTCAAATTGACCATGTAGATTTAAAGGACCGCATTATTGAAGGAAGAAATTTTACTACTGATAACAATAGTGATCCAAATAATTATACTGATATGAATGGTCATGGAACACATGTAGCAGGAACGATTGCTGCTACAGAAAATAATCAAGGTGTTTTAGGAGTTGCCCCACAAGCTAAGCTACTTATTGTTAAAGTGCTAGGCGGTCCAAATGGATCGGGCGCTTATGAATGGATTATAAATGGGATTAATTATGCAGTAAACTGGAGAGGCCCTAATGGAGAAAAAGTAAGAGTTATTTCTATGTCTTTATCAGGAAAAGAGGATAATCCAGAACTACATCAAGCTGTGATAAATGCAGTCAATAATGATGTATTAGTTGTTTGTGCAGCTGGTAATGGTGGGGATAATAACCAAAATACTGATGAGTTAAGTTACCCAGGAGCATATCAGGAGGTTGTAGAGGTCGGTGCTGTTGATTTAAATAAAAAAATAGCTGTTTTCAGTGAATCAAATAAAAATGTAGATTTAGTTGGACCTGGAGTAGGGATTTTATCAACTTACAAAGGTGGAGGCTATGCAACTTTAAGTGGAACTTCAATGGCAACTCCGCATATTTCAGGTGGTGCAGCATTAATTATTAAACATTGTGAAAGTAATAAGGAATTTGATAGAACGTTATCAGAGGATGAAATTTATGCACAATTGATTAAACGAACAACAGCTCTTGTTGATTCTAAGCGTTTAGTAGGTAATGGATTGTTAGATTTAGCAAAAGAATAAAACAGAAGGTATTGGCTTGCTTGATTTAATAGGTGTGTACATTAAAAAATTCTAAAAGTTAAGTTTGAAGTTTTATAAAAAAGTGGGTGTCAGGTATATCTGAAAATATCGTGTATTACAAATGCGATAAATATATAAAGGTTTTATATTGGGATGAAAAATCGTTGCATCATAATGTTAAATTCAAATAATGTAAAATAAAAAAGCAGTTCTTTTTGATAGAGAAATTCCCAGAAACCCAAATAAGTTTTTTGGCTGTTAATTATAAGCATATTCTAGAATTAGTTTCTTTGAAGCTTAAAGTACCCTTTTAAAAGAATACTTTAAGCTTCAAAACTAATACAGATCTTTAAATAATGTTAACTATAAATACTAAATTGATTAAGGATTCATTAGCTGATTTCCTTTCATATTAACAGCTTATGTTTCTAATACGGCTTAAGAATATCTTTAATAAGAAGGATGATAACATGTCAGAAGATTTAAATCCGATTAAGTATGAAGTTAAATTTTTTCTTCAAAGTAATCAAATTTTAAATGAAAAGCATGAATTACAAGAAAGTGTAAAAAATGAACTTAAAATTACAAAAGCTGAGCAACGGTACATTCAATTTATAGATACGGTAAATAAAGAAATGTATCAAGTGGGATGGATTTTACGAAACCGTAAAGTTGATGATGGTCAAGAATTAACATATAAAAAGAGATACCCGATTACCAATGATGATATTGAAGCAATGTTAGTACAAGCAAAAGAAGATGGGTTTGATTTAAATAGTACAAAATTTGAACCTGAAGTGGATTGGGGATTTCCAAAAAAGACATTAAGCCTTTCTTTTGATACGATCAACACAGCACCTGATTCTTCAAACCCAATGTCAATTCAAGAGTTACGTGAAAAATTCCTTCAAAATGCTCCCGAAGAGTTTCGGAATTGGAAGATGGGTGGTACGACTCAGGATAAAATTAATGAAGCAATTGTATATGGTCCTGTATTTGAAAGGAAATATACAGGAGAATGGCAAGGACATAAAGTGAAAGTAGAAATATGGTCAATGGATAGTTGCTCAGAAGTAATTGTTGAAGTATCTTTGAAAAAATTCAACGAGAAGGATGTTGCAATTCAACAACATCAACAATTAAAAGAGTTTCTTAGTGAGAAAAAATGGTTATTAGAGAAAGACATACTAAAAACAGAATGGGTTTTAAATTTATGTAAATAATTATTCTTCGTACTATACGCTTTAATAGAAGATTACCTGCATTAGTCTTAGTAAACAAATGATTTTTGTACAGAACATAAAGAAACTTCTAATAGACATTCGATTCATATAAAGCAAATAGAGTTGAAGCAGAGTAGTGAAGGTATATATTAAGCTTTAGGAGGATGGTCAAGATGTGTATCGGTGAAGGATTTAATACTGAATTTCTAGGAGCAGAACATGTAATAGAATTGCCAAGACTTGTTGGTAAATCTGCTGAAGAAACTTTAAATAATGGACAAGTTTTTAATTTTACACACTTTTCTTTAATAATGAATAAGCGGCGCAAGTTTTTAATTTATGGTGCTAATAATGTTGATAAAAATTTAATGAAAAATATAGAAAGGACCGATGTGTGGCACTTCGCTCCTTGTATAGGTGAGGAAAATCAGGTTGGAAATGAATTATATCGAAACAATCCTTGGGATAGGGGACATATGGTACGAAGAAAGGATGTCGGTTGGGGAAGTGTAGAAGAAGCAAAGAAAGGAAATGATGATTCATTTTGCTGGGGAAATATTGTTTTACAACATTGCGAAGTTAATCAAGGAATTTGGAATGATATTGAAGAATGGATTCTTGAACATGATGACAATCCATCAAGAAAAATTTCCATCTTTACAGGTCCAATTTTTACTGAAAACGACAGAAAATATTGTGGCGAAAATGGTAATTTGGGTTGTGGTATTCAAATTCCGGCGGGTTTTTGGAAAACTATGTTCTTTATTGATTCTAAGAAAAAATTACGCTCAGTTGCTTTTTTAGTTAAACAAGATGAGTTTTGGTTTGATAATCAAGGAAGAAGGTTTAAACCACTTGAAAGTTACCAAGTTCCTTTGAATACGGTTAGTCAACTGACTGGTTTAGAGTTTAATGATTTATTATATAAAACCAATCCTCTTTTCTTTCGTCCAAATAGTTTAACTGAAAGTGCAGAAATCAATACACCTGAGTATCATTTAATTCAAGGTGTAGGTGATTTAATTTTGGATCGCGATTTAATTTGACCAATATATATAAATTGAAGGTCGTAAAGGATATTGGAGTAATGTAAAAAAATCAACAGGGTCCAAATTTAATAAAGCATCATTCGAACACAAAAAAACAAAGGTGTAAGTAGCAGTTAGGAGGACAAATTATGATTGAAAGTTTAATTTTGGTTGAAGGACAGAACATCAGTACAGAAGCATTAAGAAGTATGTCTTTAGGAAATGCTAAACAATTGGTAATTGGAGTTACAACACCAGCTAAGGGAGTAATCCTTCAGGTTAATGCAACGTCTTCTTCTTATTTAGGGAGTGCACTCCTTGAAATTTCGCAAGTTCCAGGTGTTACGAACGTTTTAACATTGAAACTTGAGAATACCCAATGAGTTTGAAATTTATGTAATTCTGCTGGTTGGATTAGTTATAACAGAGTTTTCTGCAAATCTGGTAGTTTTTTCTTAAGAAATTGAATACAAATTCTTCAAATATAGAAATTGTATTTTTTACCGAATGTAATTTTTGTTTAAAGACTAACAATATGTAGATAAATAAAAAATACTAAGGAGAATTTTTTATGTCTAGACAATTGATTATAATAGCTAAATCAAATGTAAATTTAAGTAAATTAGGAACCTCCTCTTCTGACAGTCAGGAAACAGATGATTTTATAGGTTTATTAGCTGCTCAGGATGTTCAAATTCAGCCACTTTTCGAGAAGGAGCAAATACAACCAATTAAAACAGTATCTCTTGAAAGTGATATAGAACCTCCTGATTTTTCTAAGTACTATAAAGTGATTGCTCCTGATGAGAAATTGGAAGAACTTGTAGCGCAATTTCGCAATTCAAGTGTAGTTGAAGATGCTTACATTAAACCAGCTCCGGAACTTGCAAAATTAGCTGTAGAACCTAAAACGGATGTTACAATCCAAGGTACTCCAGACTTGAGCTTTAGACAAGGTTATCTAAATGCAGCTCCAGCCGGAATTGATGCGCGACATGCTTGGAATTTCCCTGGAGGAAAAGGTAATGGAGTAAATATAGTAGATATTGAAGGTGCGTGGAGATTTTCCCATGAAGATTTACGAGAAAATCAAGGTGGAGTTATTGCAGGAACACCATCTTCTGATTTAGGGTGGAGGAATCACGGCACAGCTGTAATAGGTGAAATTAGTGGTGATGAAAATGGCGTAGGTGTGACCGGAATTAGTCCAAACGCAAAAATACATGCAATTTCGGTTTTTGGGCAAAATCAAACTTCTTCAAATGCAATTTTACAAGCTGCTAATGCTCTCGGTGCTGGAGATATTATTCTTATTGAATTACATGCACCTGGACCACGGTTTAATTTTCAAGATAGACCTGATCAAAAGGGATACATTGCTATGGAGTGGTGGAAAGACGATTTTGAAGCAATTCGCTTCGCTACTGCTAAAGGGATTATTGTAGTAGGGGCTGCGGGCAATGGATCTGAAGATTTAGATGATCCAATTTATGAGAACAGATTTAACCGTAGTCAAAGGGATTCGGGTGCTATCTTAGTAGGAGCTGGAGCGCCTCCACCAGGTACTCATGGTAGCGATCATGGCCCTGATCGATCTAGACTTCCCTTCTCAAATTATGGGTCTATCGTTGATACACAAGCCTGGGGAAGAGAAGTAACGACTACTGGATACAGTGATTTACAAAGTGGAGTAAATGAGGATTCATGGTATACAGATAGATTTAGTGGAACGTCTAGTGCTTCGCCAATTGTTGTAGGAACAATCGCTTGCCTTCAGGGAATTGTAAAAGCTCGCGGGCAAAGTCCGTTGACTCCTATACGTGTAAGAAACATGCTTAGAAATTCGGGCTCTCCACAGCAAGATGCACAGACAAGACCAAAAACACAACGTATTGGGAATCGACCAGATTTAAAACAGCTTATTAATATGATTCAGTAGAATTAATAATTGAAATCGCACTATTGAATTGATTATTAGTTTATTTTGATAGAGACGAACGTACATGTTTATTGATTTAAAATTTTTTAATCTCCCCAAACACTAAATACGTTATTCTTTCTAAACAAGCTAGATTAGAAAGAATAACGTATTCTTATAAATTTTTCGATTTAAGATGAATTACTACTATTTGTGGAGGAGTTGCCGACTTCTAGATGAAGTAAAAATCGGGGAAATTCAAGGAGGTATTTAAGTGATGGATAAAAAACATAGAAAGTTTAGTAAATCTAGTCCCTGTTATCAAAAGGTTTACAAAAGTGAGACGCTTATACTAGGTGAAAACTCAAATGTTAAAAATATTCTTTCTACTCCTGAATTTATTTGTCCAGATGAACAATTTGAAATAGATGTAAATACTATACTTCAAGTAAGTTGTGTCTCTGATTCTTCGGGGTTAATTGTTATAGATTCATTAGATATTGTGGTAAATGGAGCAGCTAAGTTTACAGAATTTGAATTAATTGAAAAAAACGGATGTCCAAATGGATGTCCAGCAGGTACTTTCTCAGGGCTTATAAGCCCTGATGAAAAAGCAATCACTTTAATTTATGATAATTTTTCTGTGGATTGTGAAGGAACGGGTGTTAATTTAAAGTGTTGTATGAATTTTTTTCAATTAGTTGCAGATGAATCAAATGAAATGCAAAAAATCAACTTTGATGTAACCCTAAGGGGATTTGCTTCACTAGATGAAGGATGCGGTGGGCAATTCAACGATAATTTTGAATCAGAAATTAATATAGGAACCACACTCATAGTAAAGGGAGATAAATAGAATTCACTTTAGATTTAGGAATAGGACGACATGGCCATCTAGATAATCAATTAATCGCTGAATTTATTCATATTATCATTCCGTTCGTACATATTCTGCTTTAAATGGGATGAATCCTTATCAGTACTCAAGATCAATCGTGTAATCTAAATTTTGTTCTAGTTTTACTTGAACAGGTCATAATCTGATAATAGAAATAAAATACAGACTTTTCCTAAAAAAATGTATATCTGCAAAACCTGGAAAAAGTGACTTGAAAGGAGGCTCAAAATCATGGGTTTTGAATCATTAAATAGAAAAATGCTAACTAAGCCACATGGATTTACTGCAGGAATAGAAGGCCCTTCATGTGATAAAGAAGGGAATATTTATGCTGTTAATTTTAAAAGAAAAGGTACGATTGGCAAAGTAAGTCCAAATGGAGATAGTAAAGTCTTTATTGAGTTACCTAAAAATAGTATAGGTAGTGGGACACGTATTGATCGTTACGGAACATTGTATATTGCTGATTATTGTAACCATAATATATTCGCAGTTAATATTGAAACAAAAGCAATAAGGGTGTTTGCTTTTAATCCTGCTATGAATCAGCCTAACGATTTAGCCATAACTGATGAAGGTGTTTTATTTGCTAGTGATCCTAACTGGAGAAAATCAACAGGACAATTATGGCGTATTGATAAAAATGGGAGCACTCATTTATTAGAAACGAATATGGGAACTACTAATGGAATTGAAGTGAGTCCTGATGAAAAAAAACTATATGTAAATGAAACTGTACAAAGAAAAATATGGGTATATGATTTATCAAGTAATTATGAGTTAAGTAATAAACGCGTATTAATAGAGTTTACTGATTTTGGACTTGATGGAATGCGTTGTGATTTGGCCGGAAATTTGTTTGTAACGCGCATTGGCAAAGGTGTGGTAGCAAAAATTTCACCTGAGGGTAATCTTATAAGTGAAATCCAACTTAATGGAAAAAATTGCAATAATCTTACGTTTGGAGGTCCTGCTGGGAAAACCTGTTATGTTACTGTAGCTGATACAGGAAACATTCAAACGTTTGAAACAGATGTACCAGGAAGATGTTGGAGTTTACTACATAATAGATAAGAAAATTCTAGTACAAAAAATAAGAGTAAAAAGCTGAGAAACAATAGAAATTAGATGAGGAATAGGAAAGTTAATCAAAGGTGGAAATTTAATAACAAGTTAATAGTGTGGACCAGTAGATTATGAAAGGGTTACACTAGCGGTTATATTTCACATGTAATTAATATAGTTATAGGGAATTTTGGTGACCTTGAAAAACAAGGAATGGAACTAGAGGCGGCTGCAAAGTACAAAAATGCTTTTGGTAGAATAAAAAAATGAAATTTTATTGTGCTACAGAGAAAAAGTTTTATAACCAAATTTAAGCAGTCAGGATTCTGACTGCTTAAATTTGGTATATCTGAGCTTGAAAGGTTAGTTCTAAACTGTCTTCTGTATAGAATCAAATTATTATTCTCTATTACTAAAAGAGGATAAGACCGACCATATAGAGTATGTCTGAAATCTAATAAAGTACAGGACGAAAAGGATTGTACAAATTGCCAAGTTACCTTTGAAACAACAGAGCAAACGCGAAAATCACAAATCTATTTTCAGGTAGAAAATAGTGGAGTTTCGACAAGTGGTATAGCTTGAAAAAAGAGAAACATCTTCTAGTTTTAATCCAATTATAAACAGTAGTCTGGAGAATATGATGGAAAACGGTTGTATTCCAGGATGGATTAGAGGAGATGGTACTAGTTGAAGTTCTAACGGCTTATGAATGAAGGGTTTACGGGCTATTCTTCGCTTGTATTAGAACATAGTCAATAATGGTGGTACAGAAGTTGGATGTTACACTTTAATTTGTAAATGAAAATAAAATATAGATTATGCCCCGAAATTACATGTATCTCGGCTGAACTTCATTGAAGGGGTGAGAGATTTATCTGTAAAAAATCTACAAAACAGAAACCTCTCAAAAATGAGAGGTTTCTGTTTGTTAATTTTAATATCACGCCCTAATCTTTTACATCTTCTCTAAATCCTCTCGAGTTATAAAGCTACCAATACTTACTTTCTTTTCTGTAGTAATGTCTGTATTGAATGCGTGCATCAAAATTTCAGACAGAGGTGTTGAATCTGTATCATACGCATAGCCAAGACTATGATGGTTAAGTACACTATTGGGAGTAACACTGTTCCCCCAAGGTTTCATTGGATCATTTAAATTATGACCTGTTGGCCCTACTTCACTACCAGTTCCAGTAGGATGATACCCTTCATTTGGATTAGCAACCTGCCATTGAGCCCATAGACGATCAACATTTGCATGATGTAAGAAAAAGACAGGATCATTCGGTGAGCTCATCCAATACATAGACCCTTGTATAGCACCAGCTACCCATAAATGTACTTGATTATGAATTCTTCCATCTCCATACCAACCTTCAAGTCGGTTACAAAAACTTGGTTTCGCTACCGTCATACTTGAAGGATTGTTTAAATCCTGGAATGCACGCCAAGGAGAAACATAGTATGGTGTTTCTAATAAGCAATTTTGTACCTCTGAATTTGTTGGAAGATTAATCAATATAGTAGCTCCCGAGCTATTTTTTAAAGTACCCAACTGACGGCGTAATCGAATATCTTGAGGCTCGTCAGAATGGTGGTAATCAAAAAGAGTTAGTTTCCAATTATCACCTGTGAATGGGCCCGTTGTGACAGCATACCCTTGATTAGGATCACCATCACCTCCCATAAAATCATTAGTCCATGGACTCCCTGGAGCTGACGGATCAGTAGAGTTATTAACTGTCCAATCCCAATAGGGAAGTGTGACAGTAGAATCGATTTGTTGCAAATCTAATTCCAATTGATTTATAAAATATCGATGCCAAGGTAAAAATGCAGGACCTCCATGAGCAGATCCTGGTTTAGTTGATGTTTGATCCATCATTGACATCAAATGCCAATAAACATAATCATCATAGCGACTTGTACTCCCCCAAGAGCTTGGTAAACGACTTGGTCTACGCTTTAATTCTAATAATGCATTAGTAAATGCCAACCTTTCATTATGTGTTAGGTTAGCTTGATTTTTTCTAATTCTCATAAATATACCTCTTTTAATTATAATATTTTATAATTTTAGAGTTTCCATTGTACAATTGTTTATCCTCAATTGTTTATTATCAATAAGAATATTTAAATTCCCTTATCAAGACTAATAAAATATGACACCAATGGTTCGTGTATTTTTTTGATATGATTAATTTTTACGATTTTAGCTATATCAAAAAGTATAAATATCGACAAAATTAAAAAGAATTTTATAGATAAAGAAAAAGAGTTTAATGATAATAAATTGGTATTTAACACTTTGGTTTACATTTTAAGGTGCGAGATGCTGCAGCTTAAACTACCATATAAATTTAGAAGAAGTTGAACAAGAAGTATTAGAAATTCGTTCATTCATATTACTCATAAATGAAGCAAGTACTGAAATATTTATACGTATAATTCATCTAATCTTCAAAAATAAAAATTTGAGGGATTTTTATTTAAAGGTTTTTCTTCTTTCAAATGTATTTATTTGATTTAACATAAAATTAAACGGGTACAAATCTGTAGCTATAAAAAAAATTACAGTTTAGACTTTCATGTCCGTGTACACCACAAGATAGGAGGGGAGTTAACTATGTATTTTTTTATATGGATTAATGCTATATGCCAATCAAATTAAGATATTATAATACTCACATAACGAAAATTAATCGCATGATGTTCCATTTAAAGTAATTATCAATGCTTAAACTGATGTATATAAAAGATTACTCCATATACATCAGTTTAAAACATGAAACACTTTATTTATTAAGTTAATTTAAATTACATACGCATAGGAGAAAGTAGTGGGGATTTAAATCTTTCTTTGCATGTTAATCATTTCAAACGTATCCCTTCGAATGCGTTTATAACCAAGTCATGTACATAGGAATCATCCAACTTTTCACCGGTTACTAGCAAACGATAAAAAATTGGTCCGTAAATGAGATCGATGCTTAATTCAACATCGAGGTTTTCTTTTAATTCTCCTCTGTTAATTCCCTTCTCCAGAAGTTGCTTTGCTTGCAGTCGACGTGGCTGGAAATATCGAGCACGATATTCCTCTGCTAGTTTCGAATCAAATTGCCCTTCGCCAACTAACTCATTGATAATAGTTCCCTCCCGACTTATCAAAAAACTGGCTAAACTTGTAGCGTGAGTTAAAATATCATTCAACGCTGAACCTGTGTCAGGTACAGGCAATCTGGCAGCAGCAGCAGAAAGAAAACCATCCATTACCACAGCAGCCTTATTTGGCCACCATTTATAAATCGTAGCTTTGCTGACTTTAGCACGGTCTGCAATTTTATCGACTGTGACTGCTTTAAAGCCACTTTCCAATAATAACTCATAGGACGCAGAAAGGATGGCCTTTTGGGTTTCGATATTACGTGGTCGACCTCTTTTACCTTGCACATTAATCATTCCTTTCAAAAATATAAACTATACGTTTAGTATACTTAATATGAATAAAAAACAAAATAGCCTATTTACAAAACTGAACGTTTAGTATATATTTTTAGTTAATTAATAAACTGAACGTACAGTTTATTAATTAACTAACATCTTGTAATGGTATGGCTACATTTAGGTTCCAAAATTCAAAAATTACATTGCTAAAAAACATTTAGAAAAGGGGGATAAACAAGAGGTGAAATTGGATCTTTTAAAAGCAGAATGTAGTTCAGATTTAATTTATTACAATAAAAAATGGTATCGCAGTAGTTCTTGCCAAGGCAATTTAGTAATTTTGAAATAAAAGTATGGGAGGAAATAGTTATGTCTAATTTTAAAAATAAAGAAATTGATAAGGAAATTTCATCGGGTTTAATCATTCTTCTGGCAACCGCATGTGGTATCATCGTGGCTAATCTTTATTATGCGCAGCCTTTAATTGGGGTAATTAGTAATGAAATTGGGCTTTCTAATAGTAGCGCTGGATTAATTGTAACGCTAACTCAAATTGGATATGTTGTTGGCTTACTATTTCTTGTGCCTTTGGGGGATATTGTTGAGAATAAAAAATTGATACTTATATTGTTATTTTCAAGTGCATTTGCACTCATTTCTATGGTTTTTGTAAAAAGCGCAACTTTGTTGTTAATTGCTTCATTCTTTATCGGACTGGGTTCGGTCGCAGCGCAAGTGCTCGTACCTCTTGTATCATATCTTTCATCTGAAAATGCACGCGGTCGCGTAGTTGGCAACGTCATGAGTGGTCTGTTATTAGGTATTATGCTTGCGCGACCGATATCTAGTTTAGTAGCCGGTATGTGGGGATGGAATGCAATATTTGCTTTATCTTCTACTGTAATTATTGTTTTGGCATTTGTATTATCGAAAGTACTCCCTACTAGGAAACCCAAGGCAAAAACAAATTATACCACCTTACTTAATTCAATGTGGCAACTACTACGAACTACTCCAATTTTACGCCGTCGTGCCATTTATCATGCTTGTGTATTTGGGGCTTTCAGCTTATTCTGGACAACTGTTCCATTATTATTATCTAGTCCTGCTTTTCATTTTTCTCAGACTGCCATAGCATTATATGCACTTGTCGGAATTACAGGTGCAATAGCCGCTCCAATAGGTGGTCGTCTAGCTGATCTTGGCTGGACACGACCCGCCACTGGGATAGCTCTCACTGTTGTTATTATTTCTTTATTATTACCACTTATTATTCAAAGTAGTTCGCCCATCGGAATAGCTGTTTTAGTAATTGCTGCAATTCTGTTGGATATGGGAGTATCTGCAAACCTTGTGCTTAGCCAACGTTTAATTTTCTCGTTGAGTCCAGAAATTCGTAGTCGATTAAATGGGCTATTTATGGCTATTTTCTTTTTAGGAGGTGCAGTTGGATCCTTTATTGGAGGATGGGCATATGCCTTAGGAGAGTGGAATCTAGCATTATGGATAGGAATCGCTTTTCCGACCATAGCTCTACTTTATTTTGCTACAGAGAAATAGTTCTATAACTTAGTTTTACCAGTCAGGATACAGACTGCTTATTCATTGTTATATCTGAGTTTTAAAGATTATTTGTGAATTGTATTGAGTTTTTGTATAAGAAGCAAATTTTTATTTTCTATTGCTGTAAGTGGAAAAGACTCACCTTGTTGAATATATATGAAATGCAATAAAAAAGAGCTTGTGTAAAAACACAAACTCTCTTTAAAAAGAAATAACGCAATTGAGATATCTATATATTAACAATTGGTTTCTTATAATTCTATACTTCCTATGTTGAGAAATAATATATTAGTAGTTTGTTAAAACTTAAATGTATTATTGATTTAATATTTCAGTTTTTATACAAATAATCTCGAATTTGAGATGTTTTTTAAATATTGGTAATGATGAGGTTTTATCTTGAAAATCGCTTAAATCTTATGTTTAACCGATTGAATTGAGAACAAGGTCTTCCTATATACAGCAGGAAATACACGGTTCTCTACAGAAAAAGAAATACAAGGTAACATCAAAAAGAGACAATATGCACATTTATCCATACTTTCTGCTATTAACCTCCTAGTCTTGGAGGTAAAAAACAAGCATATCGAGTCTGCATTGATAGTAGTAGGTGGAAAGATTGTCTATGGGACAGATAAAATTCAAAAATTATCACCTTCAGCTCCTAAAGCTAGAACTGGTAGGCTACCAATAATTACTTTTGGGGGTATGATAATAAATCGAAAATTAAGCGTCAATTAAGTTATATTATAAAGATTATGGTATAGGTAAGTCAGTTGTATTAATTCATGGTTGGCCGCGAAGTAAGTAAATCAAAATATGGTCAAGGATCATTAGCTGCAAATGAAGCAACAAAAGATGCAGTAAAGAAAAGCCATGAATCCGATCCTTATTAATTGATCACATAGAAGTGCCGTAAAAATAGTTAGGAAGCCTTTCATACGATTAGTGAAATAGTTGTGTTTAAAAATATGAGGGATATACCGAATATGATATAGAGGATTTATAAATAAAAAAGGGCTAAAATAGCCCTTTTTTATTTGCATTTTGAAGAGGATTTTTCATATAAAAACAGCATAAAAAGGATTCTACTAGGAATCTCCATTTTTATTTGGAACATATTCTTTATGTTAAGATCCGCAGAAAAAGTTCATCTTTTCTGATAATTAATATTAATACATTTTATATGATTAATATACTTAAGTGGATTTATATTTCACTAATGGATTCCTTTCCATTTGCATGAATTATTTATTGCAACAGCTTTCTTGTCCGAAATAAGATGTTCCGACAAAGGACAATATAAGTATCTTTATAATGATTTTCCAATATAATCAATATGTTTATGAAAGGAACTCTGTGTTATTTTTGCTTTTCTACTAACTAATACAGCTTCAAACAAAGGACACAATTGCTACATACTAAGTGTAATTTATTACCCATTCAAAATTCTGTCTATTCGATCTTTCTAAAAATATAAAAAGATTAAACTTATAAATATACAAGCTATAATGAGGGCGTCGAGAAATAATATATTACCTCTAGAGAAAAAATCAAACCTCGATTTGGTTCGAAAATTCTACAAACCTTGTCAGTAATTTTCTAAAATTGGACATACTGATATGATTGCTATACGGAGGGTTGTGGATCAGAAGGGAAGTTTATTCAACTCAAGAAAGAAAGCGTTATCAAACGGATCTTATTTTGAATTGAGCATTCTAATAACTTAGATACAACTGCAATTAAAAATAATAAATTATGGGGGTGCTTATATGAATATAAATGTAGCATCTATTAAAGAAAAAAAGGTTATTAAATACAAAAGTTGTTTTGATGTGATTGGACCCATTATGATAGGTCCTTCAAGTTCACATACTGCAGGTGCATTGGCTATTGGAACAGTTGCTAATAAATTATTTCAAGGTCTTCCAAAAAAAGTTGTAGTAAAGTATTATGAATCATTCGCTGAAACCCATAAAGGTCACGGAACGGATTTTGCAATTATTGCTGGTATATTAGGCTTTGCTGCCGATGACAGTAAAGTGCCAGATGCTATTAAAATAGCAGAATCTAAAGGAATTGACATTACCTTTATTGAAAAATCGGGTGATAGTCCTGCCGGTCATCCAAATACGGCAGATGTATATGTAGAGGATGAAAGTCGCAGTATTAGAACGATGGGTATTTCGGTCGGTGGTGGATTGATTGAAGTCAAACATGTTGAAATTGATGGATTTAGCTTAGATCTGCAGGGGCCATTACCAGTTGTTATTGCGATTTCAGAAAGAGCTGACTTTGAATTTGTCTTACGCAGGATCTTTAAACAATATGATGTGGAAATTAACAACTTTCATAGTTTGGAAGATAAAACAAAATATTTATATGCATTCGCTTTAGATTCGCTATTGCCTGGTAATGCTCAGAAGGAATTAGGAAATTTCAGTAATATAGCTAATCTTATTATTCTTTAATTACATTAAGGAGTGAAAAATATGTATATGGCCATAAAAGAAATTGTGGATGCAGCTAATAAAAGCCAAAAGCCAATTTATGAATTAGCAATCGAACAGGAAATCGAACAAACTAAAACTTCTTATGAAGAAGTTTGGAGTAAAATGGAACGAAATTTAACGACTATGCAAAATGCTATAAATAAAAGTATTGAGGGTGACGGTGTATTTTCTCCAACCGGTTTAACCGGAGGTGATGCTGTTAAAATTAAAAACTATCGAGAAAATAGGAAAGCTCTTTCTGGAGATTTGATGGTGTTAGCGATCCAAAGTGCTATCGGTGTTAATGAAGTAAATGCTGCATTAGGAGCTATTTGTGCAACTCCAACAGCAGGTGCGAGTGG
This sequence comes from Bacillus cereus group sp. BceL220, assembly GCF_051776965.1. Taxonomy (NCBI): domain Bacteria; kingdom Bacillati; phylum Bacillota; class Bacilli; order Caryophanales; family Bacillaceae; genus Bacillus; species Bacillus cereus group sp. BceL220. The sequence continues at coordinate 20,973 of NZ_JBPWBC010000022.1, forward strand.
GACAATTCCAGGGGTCTTATTTAGTATTAAAGATACGTTGCAGTTAAGTCATGAAGATATGATTCATTTTCTATTCACTTCAGCGTTATTTGGAACTATAGTCGCAAACAACGCTTGTATTTCAGGAGCGTACGGAGGATGTCAAGCTGAAGTAGGAAGTGCCTCAGCGATGGCGGCTGCAGCTGCGGTAGAAGCTGCGGGTGGAACGCCACAGCAATCTTCTGAAGCTTTTTCGACTGCATCACAAAATTTACTCGGTTTAGTTTGTGATCCGGTCGCTGGTTTGGTAGAAATTCCTTGTGTAAAGAGAAACGCCATTGGAGCGACAAATGCTTTAGCAGCAGCGGACATCGCATTAGCTGGCGTAAACAATATCATCAATGCTGACGAAGTTATTGAAGCGATGTATAGAGTTGGAAGACAGATGCCTCGCGAATTAAGAGAGACAGGTTTAGGTGGAATTGCGGCTACACCTACAGGGATTGCCATTAAAAATAAAATCTTTGGGGAGAAACAATCCAATTAATAAACAGCTATCGATTATATTGTGAAATATTTAACATTCTATACTCTATTGTTCGCTTAAGGATGCCTGTATGTTGGGGGAATTATCAATAAAATATACTACTATATAATTAAAATGTTTTGTAAGTGGTAACAAACCCTTCAGGTTGATGCTTCGCTAATTTTTTAATTTTGATTAATTTAGAAGAGGGATATTCGTTGTGGTGCACTATATAAGCAATTCATTTTTCAAGAACGGTCTATATTCCTATACCTTAAATAGAGAATTGAGAATAGGACACAAGGAGGAATTATTATATGAATGGGAATACTGCAAAAAACATAGAATTTCAAGCTGATAATACTGCAGTAAAAAATGAGAATTATCTAGACCCTAAAAAGTGGCATAAACAGGATACTACCTGGGCATTGAGCCTTTTTGGAACAGCAATTGGAGCAGGGGTACTTTTTTTACCGATTAATGCAGGTTCAGGTGGTTTATTATCATTGCTGTTAATTACCATACTTGCCTATCCTATTATGTATTATTCACATAGGGCGCTTGCTAAAATGATTTACGCTTCGAACTCTGCTGATGAGGGGATTACAGGTACTATAAGAGAGTATTTTGGAAATAAGGCAAGTATCATTTTTAACATTGTATATTTTGTCTCCATTTATACGATCGTGCTGATGTACTCGGTCGCACTTACAAATACCGCTAGTAGTTTTATCGTGCATCAATTGCACATGCCGGAGCCTCCAAGGGCCATTTTATCGCTTGTCTTAGTACTCGGTCTTATCGCTATACTAAATTTTGGTCAAGATATAACTGTAAAGATCATGAGCATGCTAGTGTATCCTTTTATAGCTTCTCTACTTTTTATCGCAATATCTTTGATTCCACAGTGGAATACGTCAATGCTTAGTTTTTCAAGTGTTTCTACTGCCTCAACAGGAACAGGATATTTAGGAACGATATGGATGATACTTCCAATCATCGTATTTTCGTTTAATCATTCGCCTATGATTTCGTCATTTGTTATGAAACAGAGAGCTACGTATGGAATAGAAGCTACTGATGCCAAATGTGCCCAAATACAAAAAGTTTGTTATATCATGACATTCGCTGTTGTTATGTTCTTTGTTTGGAGCAGTACTTTAAGTTTGACTCCAGATGATCTTAAGGTGGCAAAAGAACAGAACTTGTCAATCCTATCATACCTTGCTAATGAGCTTAATTCGCCAGTAATCACTATTGCAGCTCCTATGATTGCATTTGTGGCTATTACAAAGTCTTTCCTTGGCCATTATATAGGAGCGTATGAGGTAATGCGTGACATGATTATCAAGTCCGGTAAAAAACGTGGGAAAGATATAGGAGAAAAAACAGTTAAGACAATGATTCTTACTTTTGTTGTATTAACATGTTGGTATGTTGCTTATACAAATCCAAGTATTCTTGGAATCATTGATGCCCTTAGCGGTCCGCTAGTTGCTGCTATCTTATGTCTATTACCAATGTATGCAATTCGTAAAGTGCCTGTACTAGCTAAATATAGAGGTAAGATGAGCAATGTATTTGTCATTATAATAGGTATACTTACTGTACTAGCAAGTATTAAGTCACTATTCTAATCCACTATTGTTAGTATTGATGCAAAAATCGTGGGATATGAAAAAAGAAAGATTCTTGTCGGAACTGAATTTTATAGTGTTGAACCAAAGGGGTCACGGTTTTGGACAAACTTTTCATCTTGGAGAGTTTGTCTTTTTTTGATAATGTACATAACTTTTTTTCTAGCTATATGAAGTTCTTTGATAACTTGATATAGGAGGTGGTGGGGAGAAAATAGAGTGCGAAAACCGTACCACTCGGTTCCTGCGTAAAATATCAATCGTACCAAGAGAACGTCCAAGCGTTGGACATTTAGGAGGGTACACCCCGAAGTTACGCTCAAAGTGTTGAAAGGCTACATTTGTCACTTTAAAAGTTGTCATCTTAATAATTAATTTCTCCAAAGGAGCATTCACACTTAAATAGAAAATAGTAAATAAAAACTTCATACGAACCACACATTAACTCCACTAACGGCACAAACTAAAGTTGTATAATTAATTTAATATATTTAACGATAAACATTCAAACATAATAATATTATGTAATACGGAAGTTACACTACAACAGAAGAAAACAAATAAGGGAGAGAAGATACTATGACGAGATTTGTAAATCACAACGTAGAGAACACAATTTTAGAAGAGGATGTAGAGCTTTTAAAAGTTATGGCACACCCAATGCGTTTAAAACTGATCAGTGAGCTTTCTAAACATAAAACACTAAATGTAACCCAAATGACCGAAATTTTAAACATTCCACAATCAACAGTATCCCAACATTTATCTAAAATGAGAGGGAAGGTTTTAAAGGGAAATCGTCAGGGGTTAGAAATTTACTACAGCATTAAAAATCCAAAAGCTGAAGAAATTATGGGGTTATTAGGACCAATTCAATAGTTTTTATATTTCTATTTATTACTAATGTTACATAATACAAGAAAGATAACCATGAAACAGATATCAAAAAGATAGAAAATGATTATTGTGCTATTTTCTTGCTGTTTAATAAATTGAAAGACACCTTAAATTAAGGTGTCTTTTTAATTACACATAAAACGAAGGATTAGATTAGCCAAACGCTATAAAATCTAGGGGAGTATTAATTAAATAATATATAGTTATCGAGTCAATAGAATATACTTCTTGAAAAATTCGATATTTATTATTTTTAAGAATTATACATTTTTTTATATTTTAAAAATAAATATCGTATATACTAGATTATTATTATACAATATATCAATTGAATTATATATAAGAATGGAGAGTTTTAATTGGAATTATTAAGAAACAGTAGGGTTGGTACAAAATTAAACATATTAATAGCTATATCAAGTATCGCTTGTATAGTATTATCCCTAATAGGTTTTTCGGGACTAGAAAAAGGAAAGAATGCTTCCTCTAATATGTATGAGGACAGCTTATTGCCAATTGAATGGATAGGAATTGTAGAATCTAACTTTTATCATGTTAATATGAATTTTATGGAAATAATGGTGTCCAAAGATGAAAAAAGAATGAACGATTTAATAAAAGAAATGGATGGAATTCGAAAGGAAAACGATCAGTTATTAAAGCAGTTTGAAACTAAAGTTATTTCTAATAAAGAAAAAGAACTATATAGCAAATTTCATGAAGCGTTTAATGAATTAAGAACTCTGATGAAAAAAGCGCAAGAATTAGGGAAATCCAATAATGAGGAAGCATATGCCTATTATCTAAAAGAAATTGAGCCTAATATGCAAAAAACAATTCAGTCAATTCGTGAACTAATTATATATAACAGCAACAATGCAAACCAGTTACAGAAAGTTAATAATAATAGTGCTCAAAATACAATGATAATGTTTGTGGTTATATCAATTTTAGCAATTGTCATAGTTATATTTATTGGATATATTATTAAATTTACTATACGAAAACCGCTTATTTTATTGCAAAATGATATGGAAAAAGTAGCTGCAGGTGATTTAACAATACGTACGTCTTATAAAGCAAATAATGAGTTAGGAATTATTGTACAGTCGTTCAATAGTATGTTAGATAACCTACAACAATTAATTGCGAATGTTAAGGTGACAACACAAGAGGTGATCTCTTCTACGGAGGGGGTTTTACAAGACACAAAGCGAGCATCTAATATTTCAAATGAGGTTGTTCAGACCATTTCTGAAGTAAAAGAAAAAATAGCAGGACAGGTAACTAGCATTCAAGAGAGTTCATCCTCAATGGAAGAAATAACAATTGGTGTGCAAACAGTAGCTGAATCTTCAGCAGTAGTTGCTGAAGTAGCAGTAACAACCACTGAACAAATACATACCGGTAGTGAAGTGATAAAGCACTCTATTCTTCAAATGAACAGTGTGCATGATGTTGTCGAGGAAACATCAAAAGTAATAGATAGACTTGTTACACGTACACAACAGATTGATACAGCCCTGGATGCAATCACTAATATTGCTGAGCAAACGAATCTTCTTGCTCTAAATGCTGCTATTGAAGCGGCACGTGCTGGAGAGAATGGGAAAGGATTTGCAGTGGTTGCAGCAGAAGTGAGAGATTTAGCTGAAAAGTCTAAAGAGTCCGCAAATGAAATTAACCATTTAATTAAATTTATTCAACAAGATACTCAAGATACAGTTCAAGTCATGCAAAAAGGAGAACAAAAGGCAGCAGAAGGAAAAGAAGCGGCCCACAAAGCGGATCAAACATTCTCATCTATTATGAGAGATATTGATAAAATTACAAGTCAAATTCAAGAAGTCTCTGCAGCAACAGAAGAGATGTCTGCCGGCACAGAAGAAGTAAATGCGTCTCTTTCACTAGTATCTGATACTGCAACACAAGTAGAAAGAGAAACAATTCAAACAGTACAATCAATTCAATCACAAGCAGTTTCAATCAAAGAAATTTCAATTCAATCCAACAGGATGAAAGAAAAGGTAGAAGCATTAACTGAATTGCTTTCAAGATTTATTATTACGGAACAAGAAAAAAATTAATAAATGTGGATACAGTAACAATAATATATTCTTATTTTTATCAAAGTGAAAATTTTTGTAGAATAGATGGGATGGAAGGGAATTAAATGAATAACGAACTAAAGTATAATATTTACGAATTACAACAATTCATTCAAAAAACTTATTCTGATATTAAAACAGCATGTGATATTGCTATTTATCAAGAAAACAATTCTAAATATCTAATTTCATTAGGATTTTTAAATAAATCATATATAACTTATTTAGAAGCTAAAAGATTTTATCGTGAAAATGAAGAACTTGCAAGTGTAGAATTTGATAATTTCTTTGATGTGTATGATAAATTAGAACACGAATTAAAACGAGTTATTTCAAGAGAAGATAAAAATCCTTCATTACTACATAGTAGACTTAGTCAGTTTCAGCAGAAAGTTGAAAATATAAATGACTTAATAAAAGTAATACAAAATGCTCGTTAATGAATGTTTTTTCTTTGGTATATAGAAAGTAAACATTAAAAACATTTTAGAAAGAATCCGTTTTGTAAATCCATTTTAAAAACGGTGTGCAAATTGGCTAAAAATCCATTTACCGATACTTTTTATGAGAGAGCACTTACAGGGAGTGCTCTCTTTTTATGGGTTATGTTGGAAAGTAAAAAATACTTAAACTAATGGTAATTAATATAAATCCATATTATTAAGTTAAAGTGGTTATCAAATCTGAGGAAGACTCCCTAAGGTGCCTTAAATTAGTAAAGCGCAGTATTCCCCTTTTTTATTTATTCATTTAAATCTTAATATATTAATGATAAATTTTAAAATGTTATAATTAGTAAAGATTTCTAATAATTAGATTGAGAGGATACAATATTATGGGTTATAAGTTTCGTAGAATTATCCAAGTTTCTCCGGGTGTGAAAATTAACTTTACATACACTGATTCGGGAGGAAGAACCGTTCCGCCTGAATCAAGAGTAACAACTTATGTACCTGGCACTGGAATCTCGTATACACCACGAATAGCAGAGTCAAATAACTATTATAAACAACGAGGATTTCAAAGACCAAACACTTCCTATCCCACTATGAATGAACAAGATTACAATACGATAAAAGTATTTGAGCCGGTAAGAGAAACCAATACTTACCTTGTTACTGCTTTTCGTAAGAAGGATAATCAAGTAAACTCCGTGGGTAGAAAACTAATGAAACCACTTTCCATAATTGCAGGCGTTTTTGCAGGCTTATTCTTACTTATGATGCTTGTTATACCTGCTCTATTCCTGGCAGCTATGTCTTTCCTATGCTATAAAAATATAAAAACACCATTTGCAGTTGTATGCCCAGAATGTGATGCTGAGAATCTATTCATTTTTGAAGAAGAGAAAATTGCTTGTCGTAAATGTGAGAGCACTCTTATTATACAAAAATAAAAGACGTTCATTTGAGCGTCCTTTATTTTTGTTTGGACTTTTATTTTCAAAATCATAAAATTGGCATCAATTCTTTTGTGAATATAATTATCTCAATCTCGCTTAAAATGTCCATATTCTCAAATTCTTTGAGTTAATAGTTTTTAGCTATGCACATCTATAATGTAGTCTTAGAAATTTCAGAAAATCAAATTCATATATACTTTTTGTGCACGCTGACGATGTGCATAATTACCCAAAATTTGTTATTCTAGTTGCATAATATATAATTTATATTCTTAATATATTATTATAATGATGTTTTTTTATGAATGGAAGGGGATATATTATGTTAACTGAGTTACAAAAGAAGTTTTTCTCAAAATTGAGAATTCAACCAAAAGAAAATGTGGAATTTGAAGATTTGCATACAATTCTTTTACAGATGGGGCACTTATTACCGTATGAAAACATAGATGTCATGGAAGGAAACATGCAAGATTTTTCTAGAAATAATATTGAAGAAAAACTGCTTTTAAAGAATCGTGGTGGATTATGCTATGAGATTAATTCTTTATTATATTATTTTTTATGTGATTGTGGATTTAATGTGTATCGAGTAGCTGGAACTCTATATGATCCGAAAATAAGAAAATGGAATCCTGATGATGGCCATGTACTCATCGTTTTACAGCACAAAAATGAAAACTATATAATAGATGCTGGTTTTGCATCGTATCTTCCTTTACAACCTGTTCCTATTCATGGTGACAGTGTAACTTCTGTAACGGGAGAATATCGTGTTCGTAAAAAAAACACAGAGAAAGGGACTCACGTATTTGAAATGAAGAAAGGAAAAAATGGAGAAACTTCTCATTTTCTGGATTCTGATCTTACTGATACCTGGTCTATTGGTTATGCTTTTTATTTAAATGCAATTAATGAAAAAAAAGTGAATGCTATACAAAATATGGTTATAGAGCATCCGGAATCGCCAGTAAATAAGGGGAATATTATTTGTAAATTGATTGATCATGGTCATATTGCACTTACTAAACAAAGCTTTACAGAAACCCAACATGGAAATAAATCTAAAAAAGAAATAACAGAGAAACAATATTATCAAATACTTAAAGATAAGTTTAATATTTTTTAGACAAATTTTATTTCTCTCCATCTCTATTCATTAATGGAGAGAAAAGGTTCTTATAAAAAGAACTTAATATCTGATCAGTTGTTAAATCATCATTTTAAATATATAATTGAATTTCAAAAATATGTGATTTAAATCACATATTTTTTTTAAAATCATTTATTATTTGAGGTGTATAGAATGGGAAAATCTCGCGAACAAACAATTGAAAATATTCTAGAAGCGGCTAAGAAAAAATTTGGAGAACGTGGCTATGATGGTACAAGTATCCATGAAATTGCAAAAGAAGCAAAAGTGAATGTTGCTATGGCTTCGTATTACTTTAACGGAAAAGAGAACCTTTACTTAGAGGTATTTAAAAAATATGGTTTTGGAAAAAAACTACCCAATTTTCTTGAAGAAACGCAAAATAATCCTAAAACTGCTCTCAGACAATATTTAACTTTCTTTATTACACATATAAAACAACATCCTGAAATTGGAACTCTTGCATATGAGGAAATTATCAACGAAAGTTCACAATTAGAAAAAATCAAACCATATATTATTGGGAATTTTGAACAATTAAAAGAAATCTTATTGGAAGGGAAAGAACAAGGGATTTTTTATTTCTTTTCGACAAACCATGCAATTTATTGGATTACCTCCATTGTCTTATTTCCCAAATTCAAAAAGTTTATTGATTCGATGAATCAAAAAGATTCCAATGATATGCAAACAGAGTGGATAACAGATGATCTTGTAAACAGAATTATTTCTTCATTAATACATAATCCTACATTATAAAATATCCCTTATTTAAAACTGAATCTACAACTGATTCAATTTCCCGATTCATGAAATTACTAAAAAATATTTGCAGTTATACCCATCGGTATTTCACATCCTTAAATAATTGTAAGTGTCATTATTTAGAATGTATCGGTATAAAAGTACATAATTCTTTTTTTAGATGATAAAAAATTTAAAACTGCTAATACCCTATGTATGTGTTGAATAGGATTAGTTACGTTATAATTTGTAAGTTTATAAATTACATAGGTAGAATTTTTAAACATTTTACATTTCTAAATAAAGTTAAAAATCAACACTCACCCACACCTACAGAGGTATTGGTAAGTGTGGGTGAGTGTTGATTTTTTTGAGTAAGTGACTAAGACTTCTATGTCATAGGTTGACTCTTAATGTAGTATTTATATTGTAAAATTGTGTATACAAACATGTGGTATTATCTCGCTATATAGATATTTAATTAGGTATATTTATATTTGATGAATTATAACTATTATCTTCAAATATCTAGCGAGATCTTACTAGAGATATTAGTTTCGTATAACGAATATGTAAATCCCAAACAAAAAAATTTAATTAATTCATATGAAAGGATGGGAAAAAGAAAGTAATTCAATAATGTTACTTTCTGAATTATATTATTTATAAATACATTTAATATAATATGAAATATTACATATTTAAATAATTGATGTATGCGAAATGTTATATTATGTGATGGAATATATAATTGGAGGAAACATCATGAACAAGAATTTAAAATTTAATCAAATGATGATTGGGATTAGTACGGTGGCATTATCATTTGGAAGTATTCAAACACAGGTATCAGCAGAAGAAAAAGTACCCTATAATATCTTACAGATGAAACCCATTGGGACAGAAACTTCAAAAGATGAAATGGTACATGCTACAAAAACTGACGAAATATTGACTTTTGAAGAGCGTTTAAAGGTAGGTGATTTTTCGCAACGACCTACTCTGGCTATGAAACGTGATGAAAGTCAATTAAAGCAAAGCTACACTCTGGCAGAACTAAATAAAATGCCTGATAGAGAACTCATTGATACACTCTCAAAAATTTCTTGGAATCAAATTACTGATTTATTTCAATTTAATCAAGATACGAAAGCATTTTATCAGAATAAAGAACGCATGAACGTTATCATTAATGAATTAGGACAACGAGGAAAATCGTTTACTAAAGAGGACTCAAAGGGCATTGAAACATTTGTTGAAGTACTACGTTCTGCTTTTTATGTGGGATATTATAATAATGAATTAAGTTACTTAAAAGAGAGAAGCTTCCATGACAAATGTTTACCAGCATTAAAAGCGATTGCAAAAAATCTAAACTTTGCATTAGGTACAGCCGAGCAAGATAGAGTAGTTGCTGCGTATGGAAAATTAATTGGTAATGCTTCTAGTGATACTGAAACAGTACAGTATGCGGTAAATATTTTAAAACAGTATAATGATAACCTTTCTACGTATGTAAGTGATTATGCGAAAGGACAAGCTGTATATGAAATTGTAAAAGGAATTGATTATGATATACAGTCTTATTTGCAGGATACGAATAAGAAACCTAATGAAACAATGTGGTATGGAAAGATGGATAACTTTATAAATGAGGTTAATAGAATTGCTCTCGTGGGGAATATAACAAATGAAAATAGTTGGCTAATTAATAATGGCATTTATTATGCAGGTCGTTTAGGGAAATTTCATAGTAATTCAAACAAAGGATTGGAAGTTATTACACAAGCGATGAGCCTGTATCCTCATCTAAGTGGGCCTTATTTTGTAGCAGTAGAACAAATTAAAACAAACTATGGTGGAAAAGATTATAGTGGAAATACAGTAGATTTACAGAAAATACGTGAAGAAGGGAAACAACAATACTTACCTAAAACATATACATTTGATGACGGATCTATTGTCTTTAAGACGGGCGATAAAGTAACAGAAGAAAAAATTAAGAGATTATATTGGGCAGCCAAAGAAGTAAAAGCACAATATCACCGGGTAATTGGGAATGATAAAGCATTAAAACCGGGGAATGCAGACGATGTATTGACGATAGTAATTTATAATGATCCCGATGAATATCAATTAAATAGACAATTATACGGATACGAAACAAACAACGGTGGAATTTACATTGAAGAGAAGGGAACCTTCTTTACATATGAGCGTACGCCAAAGCAGAGTATCTATAGTTTAGAAGAGTTATTCCGTCATGAATTCACTCATTATTTACAAGGAAGGTATGAGGTTCCTGGTTTATTTGGAAGTGGAGAAATGTATCAAAATGAACGATTAACTTGGTTCCAAGAAGGGAATGCAGAATTTTTTGCAGGATCTACACGTACAAATAATGTTGTTCCGCGTAAAAGTATGATAAGTGGCTTGTCACCTGATCCTGCAAGCCGTTATACAGCAAAGCAAACCTTGTTCGCAAAATATGGATCATGGGACTTTTATAAGTATTCCTTTGCACTACAGTCATATTTGTATAATCATCAATTTGAAACATTTGATAAGCTTCAAGATTTAATCCGTGCAAACGATGTGAAAAATTATGACTCGTATCGTGAAGCATTAAGCAACAATACACAATTGAATGCAGAATATCAAACGTATATGCAACAGTTGATTGATAATCAAGATAAATATAATGTACCGCAAGTAACAAATGATTATTTAATTCAACACGCACCAAAGCCGTTAGCGGAAGTGAAAAACGAAATTGTGGATGTAGCAAATATAAAAGATGAAAAAATTACCAAACACGAGTCGCAATTCTTTAATACATTTACCGTGGAAGGCAAGTACACAGGTGGTACATCAAAAGGTGAGTCTGAAGATTGGAAAACGATGAGTAAAAAAGTAAACCAAACTTTAGAGCAGTTATCCCAAAAAGGGTGGAGCGGCTATAAAACAGTTACAGCCTATTTTGTAAACTATCGTGTGAATGCAGCTAATCAGTTTGAATATGATATTGTTTTCCATGGTGTTGCGACAGAGGAAAAAGAAAAAACGACTACTATAGTAAATATGAATGGACCATACAGCGGGATAGTAAATGAAGAAATTCAATTCCATAGCGATGGTACAACAAGTGAAAATGGAAAAGTTATTTCTTATCTATGGAACTTTGGGGATGGTTCAACAAGTACAAAAGCGAATCCTACCCACGTATATGGAGAAAAAGGAACATATACTGTGGAACTAACTGTGAAAGATAGTAGAGGAAAAGAAAGTAAAGAACAGACAAAAGTTACTGTAAAACAAGATCCGCAAACAGGCGGGTCCCTTGAAGAAGAGAAGGTACTCCCATTTAATACGCTTGTAAAAGGAAATCTGGTTACTCCTGATCAAACAGATGTTTATACGTTTAATGTTACAGATCCAAAAGAAGTAGATATTTCTGTGGTAAATGAACAAAATATTGGGATGACATGGGTACTTTATCATGAATCAGACATGCAAAATTACGTAGCTTGTGGTGAAGATGAAGGAAATACTATAAAGGGAAAATTCGTAGCAAAACCAGGGAAATATTATCTGAATGTGTATAAATTTGATGATAAAAATGGTGAATATTCATTATTGGTAAAATAAATTCATTTCTAACATGTATAGAATGGTTATTTTAAGGAGGAGTCTGTTAAGATAGACTCCTCCTACTTTTTATTATTAGAACCATTAAGAATAGAAAAATTCGTGTTTGAAAAAAGTTTAATTATTTCCTATCTGCATTACTATACTATCAGACTCTTTTCTTTAATAAGTCTAAAAGATTCAAGTGCTTACAAGGAATACTTAGCTAACTGTTCACCCCAAGATGATAATTCCGTTTCAATAAATCCTGCTTTTTTATATACAAATTTAGCTGTAAGGTTTTCAGGAGCATATCCAATCATTATTATAGAAATGTTTGCATTATTATTTCTTCTTATCTCATCAATTACCAGATATATAGCTTGTTTACCTATACCTTTCCCTTGAAATTTTTCATCAATCATAAGTCTATAAATCCAATAATTATTATCATCAGGATCTATTCCAAACATAGTAAATCCTATCATTTTCTCATCAAAATAAATCCCTTTTGCATAGAAATTATCTAGAAATTGAACTTCTGCGATAGAATAAAGGTTGGATGCAATAAATGTTTGTTGTTCTTCTTTAACAGACAGTCTAATTGCTTCTTCCCAATTATTTTTGTCAATAGCCTTTAAATAAAGTTTCTTCAATCTGATACTCTCCTTCCAATATTGAGGAGGAACCACGTAGTTTATGGGCTAGTGAAACATTATCCTCTTGTTTTTTTGCCCAATCAGATAGAAATATTTTCTCATCGACAACACCCCTTTAAAGGTATACTTAAAAACACGTTATTATATTCAATATAATTATAATTTTTCCTCTATATTTTATTGAGGATTTGATTATTCATACTAAATCTCACTGTTAACTTAATAAGTGTTATTCAAGTGAACCACCCGCCACTTAGTAGCTCTTACGAGCTTACTTGATTAGTCGTTACTTTTGATAGCTAACAGTCATACAAATTATAAAGTAAGAATTGATGAATTTCCTGTTCGAGGAGATGGGAAAGGGGTATGGGATACGATTGACTTTGAAAATTGGTTAGGGGAAGTAGAAATAATGGAACATCTTTCACTCTTTTTTAAATCACCAGTTGGAACAGATGAGAATGCCCTACATTAACATTATTATACATTATTGGAATGTGTGAAGAATTTTGAAAGCGATGTGTAGTATTCTCGATAACTTTAGAGTTGAAAAAATATGAATGTAGTATTCGGGCTAGATATCAGTATTAATATCCGAAATAGAGAATTAATTAGAAAGATTTAGTTAGAAAGTGATTTCAATGCACTTTATTTAATATAAAATGACCCCCGCTAATAGTTGTAGGGGTCATTTTATATTCTAGTGTTTTAAAGTTCATACTAGAAACTTCTAAATTTATGCTATAAATGGTTTAGTATAAAACCATCTATGCTAATAAATAGGATTTTTTAAAAATTATTCAATTTTATTTCTGTTTTTTTACATTTATCTCTTTTGTCATACTCAATGTAAGCTATATGACCATCGGGGCGAATTAAAATGACATCTATATTTTTCAACTGAGAATCCTGTATTTCTCCTACAACCACCTTTGTGTGCGAATCAATGTTCATTTTATTTATTTCTTCTTTATAAGACGGATGTATTAATAAAATATATTTACCATCTTGCATCAATTCAAAGAGTTTATAAGTTTTCTTATTTTGAGAAGAAATAGTTAAATTTGTACATCTTTTCCCTGTCAATGAGTGCCGTTCTCTAGTATACATAGAAGTATATATAACTCCCAAGCCACTTACTCTTTCAGCTAAATCTTGATTCACCTCTGGGTATGTGAGTAAATACGAGAATAATTCTCTTAATTCTATACCTGCATTTGAAAAGTTTATCATTAATTGTTCTTGTGCTTGTACTTCCCTGAAAAATTGTCTTCCCACAGCATGTCGTTCAATATGATAACTTTCTAATAGGCTTTCATATTTTTTTTGTTTTATAGCGAGTCCCAATTTCCATCCTAAATTAAAAGCGTCTTGTAGGCCTACATTCAAACCTTGTCCTCCTGCAGGGAAATGAATATGCGCTGCATCACCTGCCAAGAATACACGCTTATGCTGATAAGTATTTGCTAGTTTGGTTGCATTTCCAAAACGAGAAAGCCATATTGAGCTTTTAATTTGAATATGTTCACCTGTAATACTATAAATACTATCTATAAGCTCTTTTTCTGTGACAGCAACATGAACAGGTAGTGTCTGATTCTTAGGATCTACAATTGCAAAGCGAAATACATTAGGTGCAATAGGTACCATTATTAGTATCCCATTTATATTAGATGTAGAAAAAAATGGGTTATTTGGTACATCTTCTAAAATAACATCGCCTAATATAGCGGTAGTTGTTGTATCTGTTCCATTAAAAGGTATATGTGATAACTCACGAACTACACTTCTTGCGCCATCACCGCCTACTACATATGGAACTTCTATTTTATATATTGTTTCTCCTTGTTCTATTTCTAGTTGTACGAATGTTTCATACTGTTTTAAATCTTTTAAAGTATGACCACGTTTAATGTCTACACCTAATTCTAACGCACGCTCTTCTAATAATTCTTCTGTAATAGATTGGGGAATAAAAAGTGTATATGGAAAATCGGTATCTAAATTTTTAAAGTTTAATCTTGTATTTAGGGCAGCAAAATGGCTTGTATCTAATTTCTTCCCTCTAGATAAAAAGCGATTTTCAATACCTCTCATAGCCATTAATTCTAAGGAGCGGGGGTGAAGTGTGAGTGCTCTAGAATTTCTTATCCGATTTAATCTTCTCTCTAAAACGACAACTTTTACACCTTGAATAGCTAATTCACATGCTGTCATAAGTCCAACCGGACCACCGCCAACTACCGCTACATCATAATAATTTTCCATGTCATGCCCTCCATTTTTTTTACGTAATTAAGAGCTAATACAAGAATTTGCACAATGGATTTGTAAACGATATCTATTGTGCAAATATAATTATACTCCATTTTAGTTTCCTTGGAAACCAAAAAGAGATATCTTGAGATATTCCCCATATCAAACATTGGATATGAAGGTTAATTGGACTCAATATGAGAAAGATAATAAGGTAATCTATTTCTAATTATCTAAAAGAAAGGGGACGTGATTAAGATGAATAATACATATAATGAAAAGACGCATACAGCGATTAAACAATTATTAAAAAAGTTTTCACCAAAAGCTCCTGGCTTTGCATATATTGCTAGTTTTGATAGCGGAGTAACGTATAAAGGTACAGTTGGCTTAGCTTCTATAGAGGAAAATCTGCCGACAACCACAAAGAGCGTTTTTAATATCGCCTCAGTTTCTAAACAATTTACAGCGTTTTCTATATTGCTCTTAGAACAAGAGGGAAGATTGGGTTTAGATGATTCAATTGTAAAGTTTGTCCCTTTTATAGGAACATATGCTGAACCTGTAACATTGAGACATCTAATTCATCATACTGGTGGGCTAGTTGATTATATGGCATTGGCTGAAGCAGCAAATATTAAATTTACTGATACATTAACTGTGGAACAATCACTAAAACACCTAAATGGTCATCAAATTGCAAGGTTCCCTGTTGGCACAAAATTTGAGTATAGCAATACAGGATATTTTTTATTGTCACTAGTGGTAGAGAAGGTAAGTGGCAAGTCCCTACGTCAGTTTGCAAAGGAACGTATTTTTGATCCTTTACACATGAAAGACACAACGATTGTGGATTGCTATCCAACTACTATTTCAATTGCTAGTGGATATTCGAGGAATGAGCAAGGAACATATAAAATCTATGAAAGCCCTTGGGAACATACAGGGGATGGGGCAGTTCATACAACAGTTGAAGACCTGGTAAAATGGGGAGAAAATTTAACTACAGGTACCGTTGGTGGAAAAAATCTTGTTAAAAGAATGAGCGAAATAGGTCCGAAAATTTCTTCAACTGGGGATACAATTATTGACAATGAAGATTATGCTTTTGGGTTAAGGCTTGTTGAAGGTTTTAACTGTCGATACTTGGAACATTCAGGAAGTTGGGCAGGTTATCGCTCACACTTCATGCGGTTTCCAAAAGAATATTTGTCTGTTGTGGTACTAAGTAACTATGATGAATTTGACTCTAAAAAATATGCTAATGAAATAGCAGGAATTGTTTTAGAAAAGTAAAAAATAGGGCGTAGAAGACAGTATCTAGATTAGGTTAACCTCACGTTGTTTTAGGTTTAATTGATTTTGAGAACGGAAGGCAAGCATAAGTTTATGCTTGCCTTTTTTCGTATTAAAAGGAACATAAATATTTATATTCATACATTTAAAAAATTTTAAGTTAAAATATAAAAATTATATATTAATATTATCAAACTTAATTTTATTAAAAATTGAAATGTTAATTAATATTCCTATTGCTATTAAATTGACCATTAAAGAACTTCCACCAAAACTTACAAATGGAAATGGAGTACCTGTAAGAGGAAATAGTCCTGTAATACCACCTAAATTTACAACAGATTGCATACCGATCATACATCCTATACCAATTGCTATAAAACTGCCGAATGGATCTACACATAATTGTGCAATTTTTAAGGAGCGAAGTACTATAGTCAAAACTCCAGCCAATATAATAAATACACCAATAAATCCTAGTTCTTCAGAAACTATCGCCATTATAAAATCAGTGTGCGGTTCTGGCAGATAACCTGTTTTTTGTATACTATTTCCAAACCCACGACCAGTGATTCCTCCAGAGCCAATGGCAATAAAAGAATTTACAAGCTGGTATCCATTTCCTTGCGCATCAACAAAGGGATTGAAAATCGTAGTAATACGTGTCTTTTGAACTTCTGATAAACTATATTGAATCAAATAATATAAAATAGGTAACCATAAAATAAAACCGATGGTAGTTCTTTTGATTAGTAGATTTATATTTATTCCTGAGCAAAGAAATATGCTAAAACCTATACCTAATATTAAAAGTGCAGATCCTAAATTTGGTTGTTTAAAGATAAGAAAAAAAATTGTAGCTAAAAAAAATAAAAGTTTTCCGATACCACTCCAGTTATTTTTAGCTTGTTCTAGTCGTAATGCAAAAAAACGGGCTGTTACAAGTATTGTTCCTAATTTAAGAAATTCAGCTGGCTGTATTCCAAAGATCCATGATTGAGCATTATTTACCACTTTTCCTTTCCATAAAACCATAATTAATAAAAAAATCCCCCCAACCATAATAGAGATTGAGATTATTCGTTTTTTCCATATTTCATATGGGAGTAAAGCACAAACTATTAACCCTATCGTTCCTAAAAGTAGCTTTGTTAATTGAGAATCAACAAAATGTCTACTGTTATAACCGTAATGTTGGACAGCGACAATGGAGCTTGCACTATACATCATGATAATACCTAAAGTACATGTTATGAATAGAGGAAGGAGCAATAGATAATCGAGTTTTAATATTTTTTTCATTTTAATATCCTCCTGATTTAAAACAAAACATAATATTACATTTGCTAATGAATAGAATCTTGTTCTCGTCAATTATTAAATATGACTTTTGTTTAGGAAGATTCTATTGCTTACTCCCTTTTTTTTTACGCAAAAATCCCCCTAGTATGTAACTAGAGGGATTCAAAATGGCATGACTAAATAAAGCTTTTCTCCCCCTAGTAGAGCTTTGGCACTATACAACGTAAAGTAATGAAAATTCATTACTTAGCTATCTTAAGAAGAGCCTTAATCCGACAATTCCTGTTCTACCCATTGGCGTCTTTCGACATTTTTGGGCAATAGCCTGTGTTTGCATAGGAGCCTCACCTAACAGGTTAAGCAATATAAATTTTATGTGTTTGTTTCGTGTAGCAAGCATAAATATATTTTTTTTGCTTGTCAAGTAACCATATTGCTAATTTTATCTGTTTTATTGCTTTATAGTCCTTTGAGAAATGATATGAGAAAATATATGTAATCATTCTGTATAAGTATATATTTTCAACTTGTAGTGTATAGTTTGATTAAGTAGTTTAACCATATAAATTTGATAAACAGTAAAGAAGATTTTAATCATAAAAGAAGATTTTTTTGTGAATGTTCTTTTGATATACAGAATGACTAATTATTCATCTTTTGTTATAAAGTTGGAATTTGATTAAAAACAATAAGTTTCATATGTTTTATTACGTTTCTTCGAATTAAATCTATTTGAATTCTATGTTTTTTAAGGGGAATTTTAAATTTATAATAAAATATAATTTCATTTTCTATAAAAGATTTTTTTATGAATGGAATTGAAAGTCAGTTGACAAATATTAAATTCTGGTTTAAATTTTGAAGTAATTCAATAAACTTTGTTAGGTGAGGCTCCTGTATAGAGAAACGCTGCTGCCCAAAAATGTCGAGAGACGCCAATGGGTCAACAGGAACGGTCGGATTAAGGCCCTTCTTAATGTAGCTGGTTATAAAAACCTATGCTATACAGTGCTAAAACTCAACGAGGGAGTGGTATACGATTTGATAGAAAGGCACCTCTGTGATTTCGGCAGAGCTGTCTTAATAATCATTTATTTGTATTGTGATAAAACCTTTACTCCTTTTTGAGTAAAGGTTTTTCTGTTTAATGTTATTTATTTTTATCTTGTCTATATTCAAAAAGGAGGTAATTCTAACTAATGAATTGATTGCAATGTAACTATTATTGCTCTAATAAAAAATTTAAGACAGATAAAATAAAACAAAACCACTCATGAAACTCTAGAGTCTCCCTTAGCAATATGAGGAGGAGTTAACATGAAGAAATTATTAAAGGAATTACTTATAACCAAAAATAACTTGCATGCAGAGAAAGTTTTACGTCTTCCGTCGTATGATATTGCGCAAGAAGTAAAAAGATTTTCAATTGAAGATCAAGTCATATTACTAAATACGATTCCTGTATTAAAAAGCTCTAAAGTTCTTCAATATATGAGTGCAGAAGAAAAATATAATATCTTAATTCACTTATCTGAAAATAAGGCTAAAAAGTTACTAAATTTACAACCGATTGATGAATTAGTAGATTTACTTCTAGCGGTTCATCCGGAAAAACAGGCTAAATTAATGGCGTATCTAGATAAAATTACAAAACATAACGTAAAAAAATTAATGACTTTCAAACCTGAAACGGCAGGAAGTCTTGTTACAAGTGATTTTGTTGCAGTTAGAGGAAATTGGTCAGTAAAAATGACATTGAAGTACATTAGGGAACATTCTGAAAATGTAGAATCAATATCTTATAGTTATGTTCTTGATAGTCATGGTTATCTTGAGGGAATCGTTTCCATACATGAGTTATTACTAGCAGCAGATGAAGAGATATTATCTACTATCATGATGCCAGAGGTAATTTCAGTACACGCTGAAGTTGACCAGCAAGAAGTTGTAAAAAAGCTACTGAATTATAATTTAGCAGCAATACCTGTCACAACAGCAAATAATAAAATGATTGGTATTATCACTTTTGATGACGTAATGAATGTTATGGAAGCAGAAGCTACAGAAGATATTCAAAAGTTAGGCGGAAGTGAGCCATTGAATCAATCTTACTTTGAAGCTAGCATTTGGAGCATTTTCTTAAAACGCCTACCATGGTTATTACTTCTTTTTGTTGCTGAGGCATATACAGGTACAGTATTAAAGTATTTTGAAGATGAAATTGAAACTGTAGTTGCCCTTGCTTTCTTTGTTCCGTTATTAGTAGGTACTGGTGGGAATACAGGAACACAGGTTGTAGCAACAATTACTCGTGCAATTGGTATCGGAGAGGTGAAATTTAAAGACATTTTCCGTGTAATAAAAAAAGAATTTGCAATAGGTATGCTTCTCGGACTTGCACTTGGGGTAGCTGGGCTCACTCGTGCTTATATATTAGGAGTTGGAACAGAAGTTGCACAAGTTGTAGCAATTACTTTATTATTTATTGTTATTTGGGCCTCCCTTGTAGCAGCTGTTTTACCTTTGATTCTAAGAAAATTAAAACTAGATCCTGCAGTTGTTTCAGGTCCATTTATTACAACATTTGTTGATGGAACAGGATTAGTAATTTATTTCATGGTTGCAAAAACGTTATTAAATTTGTAAATATACACTGAAGTAAAAGCGAAATGGGGAATAAGTATTTTACCTTGATTGCTAAAATCTAGTGGAGAATTCAGGAATGAGAAAATCAAACACTTATGTCTTGAGATAAATAATATTTTAATGTATTTATTGAATGTAATTAATGCTGGAGGATAAAACTATGAAACATCTAAGAAAAATCTTCAAACGAATTTTGCTACTGTTGTCTATTTTCATGCTTATTGGCATAGGAATATTATTTGGTACTAGCTATGGCCGAGAGCTTCGTATAACAATGGCTGGGAGTATACTAACTTCTCAGCATCCACAATATGCGAAATATACATTCTTATCCCAAAAGGAACTAGATAAACTGCAAGCTAGAATTAATCATCCGAAATGGTCAAACAGTGATGAGCATATCTATAAGAAAATAGCAGGAAAAAGATTAGAAGAATTAAAAAATCAGCCATTAGAAATTGATGTAGAAACGATTAAAAGTAATAAAGATAGTCGTTTTCTTTTTGAGGGAAAGTTAGTCACTATTAGTAATCCTTTCAATGTTAAACTTGTTAGCCATCAAGGAACACAGGGTGCTAACAGAGGAGAAAAAATTAGTGTAATGGCAAAACGAAATCATTCACTTGTTGCTGTAAATGCAAGTGGATTTGCTGATGAAACAGGAAGGGGTGGAGGAAATGTTGCAACTGGAATAGTAATAGAAAGTGGAAAAGCTATTGATACAAATATAGATAAAAATACTCCTACAATTATTACAGGTTTAACAAAGTTTGGACAAATGATAACAGGAAATTATTCTACTCAACAACTTTTGGATAAACAAGTCGTTTCAGCAGCAGGATTTATGCCACAGTTAATTGTAAATGGAGAAAAAATGATTACAGAAGGAGACGGTGGCTGGGGTTCTGCTCCGCGAAGTATTATGGCCCAAAAAGAAGATGGCACAATTATGTTTCTAGTCATTGACGGTAGGCAGACGCATAGTATAGGAGCTACGTTAAAAGAGTGTCAAGATATTCTATATGAAAAAGGAGCTATAAATGCAATGGCAATGGATGGAGGATCTTCGGCTACGTTATATTTAGGTGGAAAGGTTATAAATTCACCTTCTACTTTATCCCATGAAGATCGTTATTTACCGAATGCTTGGGTAGTAACAGCAAATCCAAAACAAAAAATAAGAATGACAATAGATGGGGAAAAACTACACATATAAATTAGTAGGTTATGATAAGGAAGATAAAGAGAAGGAATTAGAATTTTTCGCCCCCAAAAACCTTCGTAAAGATGCTTTCCTTCTCGCGTATTATTCTGAAGATAAGGAGTGAAATTTTGGGAAGAAGTAAAAAAGATGAATTACCTGCGAAAGTGAAAGAAAAGCTAAGTGTGAAATAAAAATAGACTGCCGATCATCCTAGTATAAAGGCTAACACTGGCTCTAAAACTGAAGGAACAGATGAGTTCAATAACCTAATCATAGTATATGAATTTGTTCACAGACTGATTCACGCTACAAATGAAGAGACGATTAAAACATATATGAAAATCCTTCAATTGAATGATAAACAATTGAAGAAAATAAACAAACTCCGTAAAGCTTGTAATCTAGGTACTTTAGTATAGAAGAATAAGATGGGACGCTGTATGCGATGAAAGTCGCACGTACAGTGTTAAGCGGGGGAAAAGATGGAGATAACTTCAAAGTCTTACTTATCGCAACTAATCGAAAAGAGAACCATTAGGGCGTATGGTTCTCTTGGACCAAGAACTATAGTGTTTATTTTTATAGTCTGTATAAGTATATGTACTTAAAAAATAAACAGTGAATCATCTGATATATATTAACAATTTTCTTTTAATTAATTACTTTTTGCTTTCTTGCAAGCAAAGTGAATTGACCCAGCAAATACTAATAAAATGGGAATCCATGCTCCAACTGACATTTTTGCACCTCCTTAAACTATGTGTTCTTATATACTACTACATTTGTATTTTGAAATGTAAGAAAACAAAAAAAGAGAGTTTTTAACAAAATCGTTATATAAAAACAAGAAGCCCTAGAGATAGGGCTTCTTGTTTTGGTATTCTCACATGGTTTTTCAAAAAGAATAGAACATATTGAAGATAACATGTGAATGTTTCATAAATGTATCAAAAAAGTGAACAAAATTGCTATTGCAGGAGAAGCAGAAATGAAGTTTCTAATACGTAAGTACGTAAAAGGTATTATTTCCATTGGATAAAATGCGTGTGGGGCTTCTAATCATTATTTTATTGGAAGAAAAGAATATGTTATGAACTTGGTTGAATGAAAAATGAAAATTTTACTTTTAGAGTGAAACTGAACAAAATTCTTATTGTATGAAAAAAATAAAAGAACCCATTTTTTATAAATGGATTCTTCCCTTAAGGTGTGCAAGAAATTCAAGGTAACTTGACCAGAGTAACCCGTAAAATTCCTTGGGATAATACTGTATGCAAAGGAACCAATAATGTTAATGAATTTCAAACAAGATCCTTATTTTAAAGTTAAAGAGCACCTAAAAAGTTGCTCTGGTCAACATTAAAATTGAAAAAGAATACCTCATGGTATTGTATGTATGTTTTTTATGGCTGTGCAATTTTTAAATAAAATCGTTATTTGAAAAAATTCCAGCTTAAATATTGCGTACATACATTTAAGCTGGAACAAACAAATAAAGTTATCGTTTATGTTTTTCCTCTTTATCAAGGAAAAATACGACGAATATTGCTAGGAATATAGGAAACCAAACTTCGTGTGGCATATTAAAATCTCCTTAAAATATATTATTCCTATATTTTACCATATATAAGAGGTTCAATGTATGGCAACGAAAAAGATGAGTTTCTAACAAAAACGCTTTTTTATAAAAAAAGAACCCGCTAACTGCAACGAGTTCTAAAAAAGAGTTTAACTCTGTGTGAGTGCTTCTTTTCTATAATTGTACAGGCCAGATATTGATCCCAAAAGAAGTGAGATGGAGATTATCATGATGAGATACTGTCTTGAATAGATAGTATTTGTAGGCATCCACAGAATAAAGAGGGCTAATAAGACAAGTAGTGAAGTACACATTGTATAAGAGATTTGGAGCTTGATTCTAAGCCTTTCTGTGTCGTTGGTACCTATTTTCTTAAATGTTATAGAGAATAAGATGACAGATGCTAGAGTAAGAAAGGTTGTTATACCTACAAATAAATTAAAATGAAGAATGTCACTAGATAACCATGATTCTAACCATTGAAAAATAACCATTTTATCATCCTTTCTTATATGTCTAAATGATAAGTGTTGTTAATCTATGTATATATTAACATATTGTGGGTTTTGAGAGGGAGTATAACAAAAACTTCACTTTGTAGAAAAGGATGTGCAGATTGAAATCGGAAGAAGTTAATCAGCTTATCACTGATTTAGAATGTAGAAAATCAAGGTTAAAACGGATCCAAAATGGTCTTTCAAGAATCCATAGCGAGGAATATAGAGAGGGTGTTAATAAACAAATAGGCATTTTAGACCATGTACTTATGAAATTGAATTGGATTGTGAGGGACGAAAGAAATTAGCATAAAAATTTCATTTTGTATAAAAGGGGAATGGATTGATATGTACGATAAAGAGAAAGTATACGATGAGGAAATTGCACCTTTATTGCAACGAATCCTAAAAATATGTAAACGAGAAGATCTTCCTATGGTCTCGCAGTTTTATTTATTTGAAGAGTCTCCATATAGCGACTCAGTTCAACCGTTATATTGTTCGTCAGTAATCATCCCAGGTGAACGTAATGAAAAAGAAGGAATTCAGCAATTAAAATCAATCTCTAAAATTATGAAATACGGAACCAATGGGCCGCCAGTGGTAATGACAGCAATGATTTGAAAATAAAAGAGCAGCTAGCAAAAGCTAACTGCTCTTATAAGGAAATCGGAGAAAGATAACCATGTGTCTACATTATTGACGAGATATTGAGTTTTAAACACAAAGAATGACGTTTAACTTAATGCATAGCCAACGATCAAAGTTAGTGTTAAAAACACTGATAATAAAAGTGTTAGTAGAACTGTCGCTATGCTTCTAAGCATAGCAACCCAATTATCTATTTTAGAAAAGCCTTTCATACCAGCAAAAAAAGTTCCTATTGTTAAAACTAGTAAAAAAAATAAAGGATGGACAGGTAGCGAATTCATAATAAACAATTTCGTTTCAGATGAGGCTATCGAACCCATTTCAAGATATAAGAGGAATAAACCAATGCAAATAAAAGAAAAAATAAAGGACCATAGATTGATGTTATGTTTCATTGCTTTCTCCTATATAATTAAAATATTTACATTTGATTTTACTGGAAAATTAAAGAAAAAGATAGCGATTATAAATCGAAATAAATTTTTTAACAAAATAATCCTTTTCTAATAAAAGGTTACTAAAATATGAGAAAATGATATAATAATCCAAATTAAACATTTAGTCCTACTGGAAGAACCAGCGGACATCGAACTATAAGAGCATTAGTGATATTGCTCTGTAGTTTGGTGTCCGCTATTTTGTTTTTATTAACAAAATATATAAGGGGTATTTTTATATATGGCGCAATTAACTTTTTTACCTAAAATTGATCGCAAAGCAGACTCGTTTAGAAGAGATTCTTGAAAATGTTCCTATTTATAGACAACTTGGGATGATTAGACATGAGATGAAGGTTACAGCATCTAGCGAGGTAAGATATCACGGTCCAACAAATATATTAGGGAAGCTGGATTGGTTTTTACAAATTTTATGTGGAGAAATGTTTTTGCAGCAAAAAGGATGGGGTAAAATTCGTCCAATAATTACTCTGCGAAATTCTTTTATCCACCCCAAACCAACCGATGCTGATAAATATCAAAAACAGGTGGATTCAATTAGTAAGGAAAGTTTACTTGAGTTTATGGAAGCATGTACAGACTGTTATAACTTTTTAAATGATATAAAGAGTAGTGAATTCGAAGAATATAATGAAAAGATAAATGGGCTAACCGCATTAGTTGATCAAGAATACAAAATGAATACAATGAAGTGGAGGGATTTGAATTTATCCTATGATTCTACTTGTAAAGCTACAGAACGAAAATATATATTAAACAGAGAAAAAGGACAAGAGATATAGATTAGTGAGAAGGGTTATAGAAAGATTCAAATAATATTGGCAGAGTTTTGGCCGCTTTTTGGCAGAAAATGTGCCCATTGTTTTGGAATCAACATGATATATTTGTACTGTGAGAAGTGGCGGAAAACACAACTCATAAACATTCCTTTATAATTTATATTTTGTCTAAACGGTTTCATAATGCCGGCACATAAAATCCGAAACCAGCAGATGGTAGCGACTGAATGATACCGCTATTAAGGAGTGCTTTCGCTCTTCTTCCAGTTACTTAATATTATTGAAGTGAATAAATATAAAAAACATTAAGTAGTTGGAAGAAGAATAAAAATTCATTTACCGCATTTATAAAAATAATATAAAATTTTGACGAAAGGAACACTGGTGGTTAGTCGCCTTTTGATATGTAGATAGAAGAGAGAGGTTAAAAATGATAGTGGAATTAGAATTTCTAGATATGTCAAAGACGAGAGTATATGAAAAAGAAAGAGTCTATGATAATTTTGGAGGTCCTATTCTTGATGTAGGGAAATTGTATACATTGAAGGCTATGCATATAAGATAGATAGTAGAGGGTTTATATCTCCATATATTACGTGTGTTAATCTAAAGCTATCATTTTGGTGTGAACAAATAAATAAGTAAAAATTATAAAAGCATTCCTTATGGAGTGCTTTTTATTACGTAAAAAACGTAAATCAAGGCATAAATTAATAACTAACTTTATTTAATTCATGGTTACCCCAAATAGGCTGTTTTCTTATAAAGAAGCCTTATTTTTCATTGATAAAGCACATTAATAATGATAATTAATATCATGAAAATTGTAAATATCAATAGGGGAGTGACTAAGTATGTATAATAATTATTGGAATCAAAATCCTGTTCCAGTTGTAGGGGCTAATAATAATTTGTATCAAAACCCTGTTTCAAGTGTGAACTCTGATTACCAGTATTACCAAAATGATATGTCGACTGTTGAACAGGATTACCATCTATATTCAAATCCTGGTACTAAATATAAAGATGAACGATCTACAAGAAGAGAAATTCAGTTATCACCTGGTTCAGCGTCACAAACCGACCTTGGAAATGGTTTTATATCATTTAGATGGGCAGGCTATGATATTAATACAGACGAATATCTTGTTGCTTTTTTAAATGCGCCTGGAATGAAAGTTATAAATGGAGGATGGGCACCAAAGGACTACGCTCCTTTGTATGCAATGGAGAGTTTTCCTAGAAGAATAGATCAATGGGTAATTACTACGTTTAATCCAACGCCAGGAACAGGGAGCCCAAGACCAATTGAATTTTATTTAATTGCTAAAGCCTAAGGATATTAATTTTTTGTAATAAAGTGCAGGATAATATGCATTGTTATAATTTGAAAAGGTTACATGTAATTAATATGTGCTGTTAGTCTGAAAGAGTAAAAACACCAAGAGTTGACATTGAAAGACATAGATCACAATTTAATAAAAAAGAATGAATATACGTCTAAAGTATATCTAAGCATCCATAATTGGATGCTTTTTATTTTGGAGAAAATTAAGAGAGGAATGAGGATAATTGGAAAGTGTATTAAACGGTAAGATTGCTGCACTCGGTCTTATACCTATTGATAAAAAAACATATATCAAATACATTAAACCTCATGAGAAAGCGTACAAGAAGTCTGGGATTGATGTTAATCAATTCAAATATTATAAGTTATATGAACAGAAGCCGATGTTTTATTCTGTAGAATATCTCACACAAACGCCAATAAAAGATTTATTGGAAAGAGATAGAGGGAATTGAATACTCTGGGTAAAGACAGATGAATGAATATAAAACTAAACAACAGAAGCGTAAGTTCTATGACAGTGGTGACTGGAAGAGTATACTTGAACAAGTAAAGAAACGTGACAACTATGAATATCAAGAATGTAAACGTAATGGTCAGGTTCGTTTTGATACGAATGAGTACAGTGAGAGTGCCCAGCGTAAGAAGATACAACTAGTTGTTCATCATATCAAAGAGCTTGCACTTGATATAGATAATCTCGAAACAATCTGTGTGGATCGCCATAATAAAGAACACGGTAGAATATTTAAAAAGAAAATCAACAAATGGGAATACGATGAAAAGTGGTAAAAATGATGAATTAAACCAAGTAATCGAAACATCTTGGCAAGAATTAAAGAAAGCCTGGTCAATGATAAAAACGGTGAAAGCTTCTAAGTACATTGAAGCTTCAGCTTCGCAAGCTAAAAAACTGAAAATAATTTTAGTCAGCTTTTTAATTACTATAATCTAGTATCTGTCTAAAAACATTAATTTTCTTAATATTCTTAATTTTCAATAAAAATGATATAGATTATACCAACTTCATGATAATGATTAAAGAGACTACTATAGAACCCAAACATTAATAGAAGAAAGACATATACAGGTATTATGAGTTTGAAAATTTCATAAACTCTAAAATCTTATAAAAAGAGGAGCATAAAACATGAGCGAACAATGTCCAATTAATGTACCATGTCAGGTAGCGGGACAAACC
>NZ_JBPWBC010000023.1:0-48574 GCF_051776965.1 Bacillus cereus group sp. BceL220
CGTTCATCCTGAGCCAGGATCAAACTCTCCAATAAAGTTAGTTTGTCTAGCATCTAAAAATAAAAATTGACGTTTCACGTTGTTTGTTTCGTTCAGTTTTCAAAGAACTACGTTGTCGCTCACAAGCGACTTTATCAATATAACATTTTGTTATATTTTCGTCAACAACTTTTTTTCAATAAGTTGTTTTTCGTTTGTTTTGCTTGTTACCTTTCGTGGCAACGGATATAAATATACCAGTTTAATCATTAAAATGCAATAGTTTTTCTAATAAAATTTTTAACTTAGTAAAAAAGTATAAAAACAGCACATTTCTTCTATATAAATATAATTTCTCGCACCATCAAGATCTATTATACCCACGCAACTCATACTCAAATAAAAAAAGCTTTGGAGAAATCTCCAAAGCTTAGTCTTGTTTATGACGCATAGCAGGGAATAATAATACATCACGAATAGATGGTGCATTTGTTAATAACATAACTAGACGATCAATACCGATTCCTAATCCACCCGTAGGAGGCATACCGTACTCAAGAGCTTCGATATAATCATCATCCATCATGTGAGCTTCGTCATTACCTTGCTCACGCTCTTTTAATTGAGCTTCAAAACGTTCTTTTTGATCAATTGGATCGTTTAACTCAGTGAATGCATTTGCATGTTCACGTGCAACGATAAATAACTCGAAACGATCTGTGAATCGTGGATCTTCGTCATTCTTTTTCGCAAGTGGCGAAATTTCTACCGGATGACCGTAAATAAATGTTGGTTGAATTAATTTATCTTCTACTTTTTGCTCGAAGAACTCATTAATGATATGACCAACTTCCATTGTATCCTTAATTTCTACATTATGTTCTTTTGCAAGCTCACGCGCTTCTTCTACACTCATCGGAGTCCAGAAATCCGCTCCAGAGTGTTGCTTAATTGCATCTACCATATGAAGACGTGTCCATTCTGGTTCTAGATTAATTTCATAATCACCATATTGGATCGTTGTTGTACCCAATACTTTTTTCGCAATATGAGCAACCATATTTTCTGTTAGTTTCATAATATCATTATAATCAGCGTACGCTTCATATAATTCAATCATCGTAAACTCAGGATTATGACGAGTTGATACACCCTCATTACGGAATACA
This sequence comes from Bacillus cereus group sp. BceL220, assembly GCF_051776965.1. Taxonomy (NCBI): domain Bacteria; kingdom Bacillati; phylum Bacillota; class Bacilli; order Caryophanales; family Bacillaceae; genus Bacillus; species Bacillus cereus group sp. BceL220. The sequence goes on from NZ_JBPWBC010000023.1 coordinate 1,149, forward strand.
CGGCCGATCTCATAAACTTTTTCTAATCCGCCCACAATAAGACGTTTTAAATGAAGTTCAATTGCGATACGCATATATAATTCCATATCTAACGCATTATGATGCGTAGTGAAAGGACGAGCAGATGCTCCACCCGCAATCGCGTGCATCATAGGCGTTTCTACTTCAAGATAACCGTTGTCATCTAAATATCTTCTCATTTCACGAATGATTTTACTACGAGTAACAAATGTTTCACGACTTTCCATACTTGTAATTAAGTCTAAGTAACGTTGACGGTATCGTTGTTCAACATCTTTTAATCCATGGTATTTATCCGGTAATGGACGAAGAGATTTCGTTAAAAGCGTAAATCCTGTTGCTTTTACTGAAAGTTCTCCAACGTTTGTTTTGAACACTTTACCTTCAATACCTACTAAGTCACCTAAATCTGCTGTCGTAAATAACTCGTACTCTTCATCTCCAACAGTATCTTTACGAACGTAAATTTGAACTTGTCCGTGTAAATCTTGAATGTGTGCGAATCCAGCTTTTCCTTTACCGCGTTTTGTCATAATACGACCAGCGATAGAAACCGTGATTTCCTTCTCTTCTAATTCTTCTTTAGAGAATTCTCCATATAGACTTACTAAGTCGGTTGTTGAATTTGTGCGTTCAAATCGTTTACCGAACGGATCGATTCCTTGCTCACGTAAATTATGTAGCTTTTCACGACGAACAAGCAATTGGTCGTTTAATTCTTCGTGGTTCATGTTATCCATGATATTGATATCACTCCAGCTCTATTAATTTTTACAATATATACAGTATAGCATTTTCTACTCAACTAGAAAAACTGCCAGCAACTAACTGGCAGTTCTTCTTTCTTTCACGTAATTATAGGAAGTGTGTAGAAGAATGTCAATCTTCTCCGTCCTCCTTATTAACCAACGTAAATCGTTTGTTGTTTCGCCTCTACTTCTTCTACAAATGCACCTAATACATTCGCAAGGTCTTCACGCGTGTTGCAAGTATTGATACCATTACGCACACTCGCATTACCACGAACACCTTTTAAATACCAAGCCGCATGCTTTCTCATCTCTCTTACAGCAACATTTTCGTTCTTTAAATCGATAAGACGATCTAGATGCAACATACATACATCAATTTTCTCACGGACTGTTGGTTCCGGCATTAATTCACCTGTCTCTAAATACTTTACCGTACGATAAATCATCCATGGATCCCCAAGAGCTGCACGACCAATCATAACACCATCTACACCAATCTCATCAAGCATACGCTTCGCATCTTGCGGTGTTTCGACATCACCATTTCCGATAACCGGGATATTCACAGCTTGCTTTACTTGTTTAATGATATCCCAATCTGCTTTCCCTTCATACATTTGCACTCGCGTACGTCCGTGAACCGCCACAGCTTGTCCGCCAGCACGCTCAACAGCTCTAGCATTTTCTATTGCGAAAATATGTTCTTCATCCCAACCGATACGCATTTTAACCGTAACCGGCTTTTCAACAGCATCTACAACCGCTGCTACCATTTCGTATATTTTATTTGGATCTAGAAGCCACCTTGCCCCCGCATCACATTTAACGATTTTCGGTACTGGGCAACCCATATTAATATCAATAATGTCTGCTGTCGTATATTTATCTACGTATTTCGCAGCATCTACAAGCGTTTCTTTCTCTCCACCGAAAATTTGTAAACTTAATGGTTTTTCTCTCTCATCAATATATAACATATCTAATGTTCTTTTGTTATTCAGTAATATTGCCTTGTCACTTACCATTTCAGCACAAACTAAACCTGCACCAAATTCTTTAACTGTTAAACGGAATGCAGAGTTACACACTCCCGCCATCGGTGCTAATACAACCGGATTTTTCATCTCAATATTTGCAATCTTTAACAATCAACCTACTCCTTCCTGCACAGTCACTTTGGCATTAATTCATCTATCGAAACATTTAACGCCTTAGCAACTTCTACTACAAAATCTTGAGAAGGCGATCGATTCCCTCTCTCAACTTCACCTAAAACAGATACTGATACCCCTAATTCTTTAGCAAAACCTTCTTGCGTGTAGCCTTTTAGCTTTCGAAAAGCACGAATGCGTCTTCCCCATTTTTCTGCTTCCATACCGTTACTCCCTCTCGCCTTTTCATTTCTTCTACTTGTGAACGTGAAATGTTTTGTTTTATATCTTGATTAATCTCTAACAACGGAACGATAACAAAAGCTCTTTCGAACATCCGCGGATGCGGAACAATAAGATTCTCTGCTTCAATATTCTCTTGATTATAAAGTAAAATGTCAAGGTCGATAGTCCTCGGCCCCCACCTAATTTCCCTTTTTCTTCCTAGGTCATTTTCTACTTTTTGTGTTACTTTCAATAATTCTTGCGGTGATAAATTGGTAGAAATTTTTATAACTAAATTTAAAAAACAACTTTGGTCAGTATAGCCAACTGGATCAGTTTCATACACTGACGAAACATCATCAACTTGAATATACGGACTTTTATTTAAAAACTGAATGGCTTCAGTTAAATACGTATAACGCTCTCCAATATTTGACCCTAATGCAATGTACGCTATATTATTCATGGACGTTCTCTCGTAATTTCTACTGCTACAGCGCGATAATGGCCCGGTATCGGCGGATCTGGTTTAATCACCTTAATTGTACACCGTGAAATACTTTTATATTGCTTTAATATATCTGCAGCAATATTTTCAGCGATACTCTCCACAAGCTTATACTTTCTATCCTCAACAACTTTTCTACATAATTCGAAAAGCTCTCCATAATTGACCGAATGCTCTAAGTCATCACTTTCCCCTGCACGCTTTAAATCCAACTCCACCGTTAAGTCAACTTTAAATCTCTGACCTAATCTATTCTCCTCTGGAAACACACCATGATAACCATAAAATTCCATATCGTGGATATAAATTTTATCCAATTACCTTACCCCCTTACCAATCATCGCATCCATCATTTTAGCCATACGCGCCATTTCTTTCACATCATGGACACGAACAAACTCACAGCCCTTTTCAATACCAAGACAAACAGTAGCTCCCGTTCCCTCAAGGCGTTCCTCTACTGGCAAATCTAATACGTGCCCAATAAAGGACTTTCTCGAAGTACCTAAGAGAACCGGATAACCTAGCACATTTAACTGTTCTAAATTACGCATCGCCTCTAAGTTCTGCTCCGGTGTTTTAGCAAAACCGATACCTGGATCTAAAATAATATTCTCATCTCGCACACCAGCATTTTTAGCAATTTTAATACTGTCATACAAATCAGCAATCATATCCGCCATTAAATTACGATAATTCATATTATCACGGTTATGCATTAAAATGATGGGTACATCATAATGGGCTGCGACTTCAGCAATTTTCGGCTCCGCCTTCGCCCCCCAAATATCATTAATAATATGAGCACCAGCCTCAATTGCTTGCTTTGCAACTTCAGCTTTATATGTATCGATAGATATAGGTAATTTTACTTCTTTTGAAACTGCTTGAATCATCGGGACGACTCGCTTTATTTCTTCTTCTACTGATACTTTAGCAAAACCTGGGCGAGTAGATTCGCCACCAATATCAATAATATGAGCACCTTCACCTTGCATTTCTTTTGCGTGACGTACCGCAGCATCTACCTCGTTGTAACTCCCACCATCAGAAAACGAATCTGGTGTTACATTTAAAATCCCCATAATTAATGTCTTTTCATTTAAATTCAATGTATATTCGCCGCAGCGTAAATCATAATCCCACTTCAAACTACACATCTCCTCTTCGTAATTCATTTCTGCTCCATAATTTCTCTCTTTGCATTCCATAAAGGTACATTAAACTTTTTGTAACCACTCCTACTTTACCCGGGAAATCCTGCGCTTCTATACGATAAAGCGGAACAATTTCTTGAATGGAGTTTGTTACGAAGACTTCATCCGCTGAAAGTAGCTCATCTTTTGTAAAGAAACCTTCCTTTACTTCTATATTTAATTCTTCAGCACTCTTTATAATAAACGCACGAGTGATACCATTTAAAATACCTGTCTCTAACGAAGGTGTATATAAAACATCACCTTTCACAAAAAATAGATTCGAAACAATACCCTCTGCAACATAACCTGCTTCAGTAAGGAAAATACCTTCCTTGCTCACAACATTTCCAATTTCACGCTTACCTAAAATATTATTTAAATAGTGATGAGACTTCAGGCGAAATGTCCCTTCCGGTGTATTTCGCACTTGTTTTAAAATAACACCTTCTTTTTCTACTACATCTCCTGGAGCTGTTAAAGGTTTTATAAAAACAATAACCGAAGGCTCTTCGTATATTTCCGTTTGTAATCCTATTTCATCTATACCTGCCGATACATTAAAACGTACATATGCATGCTTCAATTCATTCTTAGCGAGTAAATCTTTCAAAATAAGCATCACATCATTTTTTGTCATTGTCCATTTAATTTGCAATGTATCCAGCGCCTCTATTAAACGGTCATAATGATCATCCAATAAGAAAGGATGACCATTATAAATACGAAACGTTTCAAAAACTCCAAGACCATATAAATAACCATGATCATAAGGAGAAATTCTCGCTTCACTTGCTTCTACATACTGACCATTTACGTAAATTAACATAATGTCGCACTTGGACTGTATTTACGAATGAAATTCTGCAATAACTCTTTCCCATGAGAAGTCATAATAGATTCCGGATGGAATTGCACACCCTCTATCGGCAATGTCTTATGACGAAGTGCCATAATTTCCCCTTCCTCCGTCCAAGATGTTACCTCTAAGCAATCTGGTAACGTCTCTTTCTTAACAATAAGGGAATGATAGCGCGTCGCAGTAAACGGATTAGGAATATCCGAAAAAATCGTCTTTCCATCATGATGCATAAGCGAAGTTTTCCCATGCATTAATCGCTCTGCACGAACAACCTCTCCACCAAACACTTGTGCAATAGATTGATGCCCTAAACAAACTCCAAAAATCGGAACCTTCCCCGCGAAGTATTTAATAACTTCCATACTAATCCCCGCTTCATTAGGACTACATGGACCTGGAGAAATCATTAGAAAATCTGGTTTCATATTCTCGATATCTGAAATCGTCACTTCATCGTTACGTTTAACAACGAGCTCTTGTCCAAGTTCTCCAAGAAACTGCACTAAATTAAATGTAAAAGAATCATAATTATCAATCATTAATATCATTTCTCTCACCTAACCGTTTCTTCGCTACGTTCTTTTGCACGCCATAAAGCAATCGCCTTTTTTAACGACTCTTTATATTCATTTTCCGGATTTGAATCAATTACAATTCCCGCCCCCGCTTGTACATGAGCTTTTCCATCTTTAGCAAGAAGTGTTCTAATTACAATATTCAATTCTGTATCTCCAGAATAACCAATCCAACCGATTGAACCTGTATAAATCCCTCGGCGAACAGGTTCTAATTCCTCAATAATTTCCATTGTACGTATTTTCGGGGCACCAGTAATTGTTCCACCAGGGAATACAGCCTTCACTAAATCAAAAGCATCTTTATCTTCTTCCACCTCACCACGCACATTAGAAACAATATGCATAACATGTGAGTATTTCTCAATTACCATAAATTCATCTACTTCTACAGTGCCATATTTACAAACACGCCCTAAATCATTTCTTTCTAAATCCACAAGCATTACATGCTCTGCTCTTTCTTTTTCGTTCTCAATTAATTCTCTTGCTAATTCTTCATCCTCTTGCTCATCCGCGCCTCTAGATCTCGTTCCAGCAATTGGTCTTGTACTTACTTCAGTTCCTTGTTTCTTAATTAACAACTCTGGCGATCCACTAACAATTTGAAAATCCCCAAGCTCCAGGTAACCCATATATGGAGATGGATTAATTTCACGAAGACTTGTATAAATTTCTAGTGGATGCGTTTGTAAAGTTCTTTCTTGTCTCGTCGACAAGTTTACTTGGAACACATCACCCGCCCCAATATATTCTTGAATACATTCAACTGCCTTCATAAAGCCTGTTTCTGTAAAGGCAACCGCTTCGTTTTTCTTTTTAGGACGTTCAAACGGCATAGTCACTTCAGGCACTTCTGCCACCCAAAGATCCTTCCATTCATTTAAACGTTCTTCTGCTTCTGCATGCTTATCTACATAATGTGTAATAATCCACAATAGCTTTTCTTTTTGATCATAGACAAACACATCGTCAAATAATAAAAAGTATATATCGGGTATATTCAGATCATCCTCTGCAAGAGAAGGGAGTTTTTCGATATAACGGATACAATCATAACTAAAGTAGCCAATTGCACCACCTTGAAAAGGCGGGTACTCTGGATTGTAGTCTGTTTTCCATTTCTCCATATATTCTTGCATTAAATCTAATGGATTCCCTCTTTTTATTGTTTCCTTACCGCTTTCACTTATATGTAACTTTTCACCCTTCCCTTGGATTACCGATACCGGGTTTAAACCCACTATGTTATAACGACCGCCACGTCCACTTTCCAGCAAAATATGTTGCGGCTTATCCTGAGAAAGAAATTTATATTGCTTAAAGAAATCTAACTGATATGGAATAGAAAGCGCTAAAGATTTTCTTCGTTGCATATCAACACCCCGTCTTCTTTTATCCCACCCTCTTAGATGAACCAGCTCCAACTACATAAGTTATTTATATAGAGATTGATTATACTCGAAGGCTAGTGAAAATAATTTAATTATACTACCTCTTATTTTACATGAAGTTTTCTAGTCATTCACTCTTTTCCTATTTCCAATCCAAAAAGAAAAAGCATCCTTTTTCAAGGATGCTTTTTCAATCGCATTTAATTATGATTCAAATTGATAAAGTGGTGTACTTAAATAACGTTCACCGTTACTCGGGATAATAACAAGTACCTTTTTCCCTTTACCTAACTTTTTCGCAACTTCTGTTGCTGCATAAATAACTGCGCCTGAAGAGATACCAACTAAAATACCTTCCTCTTTAGCCACTCTTCTCGCATATTCAAATGCTTGCTCTGTTTTCACTTGAATAATTTCATCATATACTTCTACATCCAACGTCTCCGGAACAAATCCCGCCCCAATTCCTTGGATTTTATGTGGACCTGGTTTCCCACCAGATAATACTGGTGAATCTGCAGGTTCTACTGCATAAATTTTAATATCTTTATACGCTTCCTTCAGCACTTCACCAGCACCAGTAATCGTTCCACCTGTACCAATACCTGCAATAAACGCATCTAATTGGTCGCCCATTTGTTCAATAATTTCTGGACCTGTTGTTAAACGGTGAATTTCTGGATTTGATTGGTTTTTGAACTGTTGTGGTATAAAGTAGCCATGCTCTTTCGCTAATTCAGTCGCTTTACGAATTGCTCCACCCATCCCTTCAGGACCTGGAGTCAATACTAATTCAGCACCGTAAGCACGTAATAAATTACGACGCTCAATACTCATTGTTTCTGGCATTACTAAAATTGCATTATATCCTTTAGCAGCCGCTACCATCGCTAAACCAATCCCTGTGTTACCACTTGTTGGCTCAATGATTGTATCGCCCTCTTTTAACAATCCCTTTTTTTCAGCATCTTCAATCATAGCTAGTGCAATACGATCTTTAACGCTACTCCCTGGATTCATAAATTCTAGTTTTAAGTATATATCTGCGCTGTCTGATTCTACGATGCGGTTCAACTTAACGATCGGCGTTTTCCCGATTAATTCTGAAACTGATTGTGCCACTCGCATTCCTGTCACTCCTAACACCGAGTATTTTTATTGGTTTTATCTATATTTAGATTTTGTCAGAAAATTCCCTGTTTGTCAATCTATTCGGAGGGTTAATCCCCTTATTACAAATTCTCAATTAAATTTGTAATATCTTCTTTAGAGAACTTGTATCGTTCATTACAGAAATGACAATGAACTTCTGTTTCTTCTTCTTCTTCACGAATTTGCTCTAACTCTGTTTTACCTAAACTAATTAACACACTCTCAATACGTTCACGTGAGCACGTACAATTAAATTGAACATCCATTGTTTCTAATACTTTTACTTTATCTTCTCCAAGGACTGCATATAGTAGCTCTTCTGGAGAAAGACCTTGTTCGATCAATGTTGATACAGGCGGGATTTTTTGCAAACGATCTTCAATGAATGAAATTGTTTCTTCCTGTGCGCCCGGCATAATTTGAAGGATAAATCCACCCGCCGCTAATACGCTGTCATCTCCATTTACAAGTACACCCACACCAACAGAAGAAGGCGTCTGCTCAGAAACTGCGAAATAATACGTGAAATCTTCCCCTAGTTCTCCCGAAACGATTGGAGATTGACCGATAAACGGCTCACGCATACCAATATCTTTAATTACTGTTACAAACCCTTCTGTACCTACAGCTTGATATACACGTAATTTCCCTTGTTCCGTTCCTTCAAAATCAACATGTGGATTCGTTACGTAGCCACGTACATCCCCATTTGCATGAGCATCTACTAAGATAGGGCCAATCGGACCATTACCTTCTACCTTAATCGTTAACTTTTGATCACCTTTTAACATCGCACCCATCATTGTACCTGCAGTTAAAGAACGACCAAGTGCCGCCGAAGCTGTCCTCCATGTATCATGACGTCTTTGTGCCTCACTTACTGTATTCGTTGTACGTACACTATACGCACGTACTTCTCCATCAAACGCTAACGCTTTTACTAAATAATCTTTCATACTTATTTATTCACCTTTCTCATGCTGTAAATTTGCATTACGCTCATATAACATATACAAGCCTTTTAACGTTAAAAATGGATCTACAATATCAATTACATTCGATTCTTCTGAAATTAATTTCGCCAATCCACCTGTTGCAATAACTTTCGGTTCTTGTTTAGCTTCTTCTTTCATACGCTTAACAATACCTTCCACTTGTCCTACATAACCATAAAGAATACCTGATTGCATCGCACTTACTGTATTCTTCCCAACAACACTGCTCGGTTTTGTAATTTCAATACGAGGAAGTTTTGCTGCCCTACTATATAAAGCCTCTGCTGAAATCATAATTCCTGGCGTAATAACTCCACCCATATAATGCTTTTCTTCATTAATATAACAATATGTAGTAGCCGTACCAAAATCAACAATAATAAGTGGACTTCCATACAATTGGATTCCCGCTACTGCATTTACAATTCGATCTGCGCCTACTTCACGTGGATTTTCATATTTAATATTTAGCCCCGTTTTTATTCCAGGCCCTACTACAAGCGGTTTAATTTTAAAATATTTTTCACACATACGTTCTAAAGCGAACATAATTGGTGGTACGACTGAAGACACAATAATACCTTTCACATCTTCAAACGAAAGACCCTCATGATCAAGTAACTGTTTTACAAGCATTCCATATTCATCTTCTGTCTTATGACGATCTGTTTCCATGCGCCAATGCTGACGAAGTTCCCCCTCTTCAAACACGCCTAGTACAGCATTTGTGTTCCCTACATCCAATACAAAAATCATATTCTCACCACTTATCTTATTTAATCTATATTTGTGTAGTATGTATAAAACTTATAAAAACATCATATCACACATACTTATATAATCAGCTTTCCTATCCTCATCATTTTACAAAAAGATTGCTCTCTATTTCAATTTTTAATACTAGTTTTACTTAAATTACTTTATCCACTAAGCCCTTAATAGTAATTAACAAAAATCTTAACAAACAAAAAAGGAGTGACGATAGTCACTCCTTCATTTCTTACTTATCTTCTTTATCTTCATCGTCTTTCTTCATATTGATGTTTACTTTCACATCATCTGAAGATGTTGGACGCTCAGGTAATCTGCCATAATCATATAAATGATTAATTTGCTCTGCGTCTAATGTTTCTACTTCAAGTAACGTTTTCGCGATAATATCAAGCTTATCTCGTTTTTCAGTAAGAATATGTTTCGCACGAGCATAACATTCTTTAATAATTGTTTGCATTTCCACATCAATTTCATGTGCGATTGCATCACTGTAGTTTTGTTCTGAATGGAAGTCTCTTCCTAAGAATACCTGACCACCTTGTGAGCTACCAAATTGCATCGGTCCAAGCTTATCACTCATACCGAATTCCGTAACCATACGTCTTGCAATACCAGTTGCACGTTGGAAATCGTTGTGAGCACCTGTACTTGCTTCACCAAATACAATCTCCTCAGCTACTCGACCACCAAGTAAACCAGTGATTTTATCAAGTAACTCTGGCTTTGTCATGAAGTAACGATCTTCCTTCGGAAGCATTACCGCATATCCACCAGCCTGACCACGAGGGACAATTGTTACTTTATGAACGACATCAGCTTCATCAAGAACAACACCAATTACAGTATGGCCTGCTTCATGGAAAGCAACGATATTACGTTCTTTTTCAGAGATAACACGACTTTTCTTAGCTGGACCTGCAATAACACGATCCGTTGCTTCATCGATATCACTCATATCAATCTTCTTCTTATCTCGACGTGCAGCTACTAAAGCAGCTTCGTTTAATAAGTTTTCAAGATCCGCACCAGAGAATCCTGGTGTACGAGTCGCAATTGCTCTTAAATTAATATGCTCATCAAGCGGTTTATTACGCGCATGTACTTTCAGTACAGCTTCACGGCCATTTACATCTGGACGATCTACTGTAATTTGACGGTCAAAACGACCTGGACGTAATAACGCTGGGTCAAGAATGTCTGGACGGTTTGTCGCAGCAATGATAATAATACCTTCGTTTGCACCGAATCCATCCATTTCAACAAGTAACTGGTTCAATGTTTGCTCACGCTCATCATGACCACCACCAAGACCTGCGCCACGTTGACGACCTACTGCATCAATTTCATCAATGAAAATGATACAAGGAGCATTTTTCTTTGCATTTTCAAATAAATCACGTACACGTGATGCACCGACACCGACAAACATCTCTACAAAGTCAGAACCACTGATAGAGAAGAATGGAACGCCAGCCTCACCTGCAACAGCACGTGCTAATAAAGTTTTACCTGTACCTGGAGGTCCAACTAATAGGACACCCTTCGGAATACGGGCACCAACTTCAGAAAACTTACGAGGGTCTTTTAAGAATTCAACTACCTCGACAAGTTCTTGTTTCTCTTCATCCGCCCCAGCAACATCTCTGAAACGAACTTTTTTCTTTTCATCATTATATAACTTCGCCTTACTTTTCCCGAAGTTCATAACACGGCTACCGCCGCCTTGAGCCTGGTTTAATAAGAAGAAGAATAAAATGAAGATGATGACAAACGGAATGATTGAAGTAAAGAATGTTACCCAAGCACTTGTTTCTTCTGCTGGTTGATACTTAACTTCGGCACCTTTCGCTTTATCATTGATTTTCTTTTGTAATTCCTCAGTATTTGGTGCATAAGTAACAAATTGTTCTCCTTGGCTAGAGTTATTGAATTGTCCTTTTACCTCAAATACACCATTTTTCGGTTGAAGTTGCACATTACGCACTTCACCGCTTTCTAGTTTAGTAATGAATTTGTCGTAGCTAACTGATGTCGTTTTTTGTGTCGAACCATTAAAATAGCTCACGATTCCAATTACTACTAAGAATATCAGTAAATAAAAGATGGTATTACGGAAGATACGATTCATTCCTAACCTCCTCTCACGGCATAAACACTATAGTAAATCGTAACATAGAAAAACTTTCCTATACAATTGTAAAGCCTGTATTTAATTAATTTGAGTAAACGCTTGGTTTTAATACGCCTACATAAGGAAGATTACGGTACTGCTCTTTATAATCTAATCCATATCCTACTACAAATTCATGTGGAACAGTAAATCCAACATAATCCGCTTTCAGATCAACCTTACGGCCTGTTGGCTTATCTAATAATGTAACAATTTTTACAGACTTCGCTTTACGATATTTGAATAAGTCTACTAAGTAGCTTAGTGTAAGACCACTATCAATAATATCTTCGACGATTAAAATATCGCGACCTTCTACAGAAGTATCAAGATCTTTTAAAATTTTCACTTCGCCTGTTGAAACTGTAGAGTGACCATAACTAGATACAGCCATAAAATCCATTTCAAGATATGTATCTGTTCTCTTTAATAAATCTGCCATAAATGGCATTGCGCCTTTTAATACACCAATTGCAAGAGGTACTGTGTTTTTATAATCCTCTGCAATAACTGCACCTAGTTCGCGCACCTTTTCTTGTATTTGTTCTTCAGAAATTAATACTTTTTCGATATCTTGATTCATCATTTCATTATCCTCCCGGAAGACTCCTTGCTTTTGTAGTGAATAATCATATATTTACCCTTCTTTGCCATCTCTTTCGAAATTGCAAATGCAGATCGCTTCAACAAGGGTACCCAAATAATGTTCCCACTTGCATCACAAACGACCGGCCATTCTTCTCTTTTTTCTTTTGGTACTTTCGCTTCGATAAAAATAGCTTTTATCTTTTTCGTGCCATCCATACCTTGTATTGACATGCGATCTCCATTTTCCCTAGAACGAATACGAAGTGGATATGATATATCATTATACTTAGCAACAAATACTGTTTCATTCATGTTACTTGGTATATCTTCGCTCACCTCTGTTACAAATTCATCCCCGTTCAATAGTGTAATGGTCCCGGGTACTGATAAATCTTGCAAAAAAGGAGAGACAATTTCTTGTTTAAATCTAAAGCTACACTCCTCGTATGTGCGAACAATTTTCAAATCACCTGGAAAATCAAGTGAACCTGAAGGTTGTGTCCGCTTAAAAAACTCAATCACCTTGTCAATATGTATAGAAGAAAGAGAAGATGGAATCTTATATTCATAAAGATAGTTTAATATTAGTTGAATCCCTCTTCTTTGTAAAGGCATAGACATGGATTCAAAGGCAGGAATTGATAAGCTAATTTGTTTATCACTTTTTTTTGTAATTACTTTATTCATTTTCTCAAAAGCTAATTCCTGCAAATAAGCCTCATCCTCTTGCATCTGCACGCTAAATTTTTGGAATTTCTCATGCATTTGTGGATTTTCTTCTTTTAAGTGAGGAAGGACATATTTACGTAATCGATTCCTTGTATATACTTCCTTTTTATTACTCGGATCTATACGTGGAATTAAATTTAGCTTATTACAGTAATCAACAATTTCTTCCTTCGTTACCCCAAGTAACGGCCTAATTAAATATCCATTATGAAAAGGACGCTTCACTGCAATTCCTGCATATCCTTTCGGAGTACTCCCTCTTACAAGACGCATTAAAATTGTCTCGACTTGATCATCTCCATGATGTCCAAGAGCAACATATCTTGCATCATATTTCTTCATTATTCTTTCCAAAAATGCATATCTGCATTCTCTAGCAGCAACCTGTGCATTCATTCCGTATTGCTGTTGATATTGTGATACATTAATCCTTATCGTTTCACAAATAATTCCTAGTTCTTCACAAAGGTCCTGCACAAACTGTAAATCCTCATGAGATTCATCACCTCTAAACATATGATCTACATGAGCTACTACAATTTCCAACTGTTTTTCCGCTCTTTTTTCTAATAAATAATATAAAAGGGCTAACGAGTCAGGACCACCAGAAACTCCCACAACAATTGTTGAATCATTCTTTAATACATCATGCTGCTTTACAAAGTCATCTACTTTTTCAACAAATGTATCTTTCAACTTCGCAATCACCTTTCATTAAACAAGAACAGCAACGTTAGTTACCTTGTCTATAATGGTACAACTTTTACAAACATTGTGCAAAAAAAAGATATACAAAAATTACATTTTTATCTTACATCCTCCGTGTATATTCATAAAATCAATAACATTACCTTTTCCCACAAAAAAACCTAGGTATTCACCTAGGTTTTTAAAATCAAATTATAGATAAACATTCCACTTATATTTTACTGCGCCTGCATTCCTACAATCGGAATCGTAGCCCACTTCGGCATATTTTTCTTCACTTTTGCCACCACAATAGTCATATCATCATTTATATAACCATCACAAGAGCGAATCACTTCTTCCATAATGATATCAGCAATTTCTTGCGGGTCTTCGGTTTGCAATTCTTTAATTTTCCGCTTCATCCATAATTCATGATTCTCTACATGCTGCGCGCCCTCAAAAATCCCATCGCTCATCATAATAAGGATATCGCCCGTTTTTAATTGTTCACCCACCACATCAACTTCAACATCTTCGATGATTCCCATCGGCAAATTACTTGCTTCAATTTTCAAAATATTATTCGCGCGTTTAACAAAACTCGGGGTTGATCCAATCTTTAAAAACCTAGCACTCGCATCCCGCAAATCTACCATAGCTAAATCTAATGTTGTAAACATCTCTTCTGTCGTTCTCAAAGAAAGAATTGAATTGATAGACTTAATAGCTATTTCTTCATCAATACCCGATTGGAGTATTTTTTGTAATAATTTCACCGTTTCCTTACTTTCCATATGAGCTCTTTGCCCATTACCCATACCATCACTAATCGCAAGTGCGTATTTACCAACACTTAAATCCATCATCGCATAAGAGTCACCCGAAACAAACCCACCGCCTTTTGCGGCTGTAGCCAATCCTGTATCAAGAGAATACGTCTTCGCCGAACCAAATGATATTAAACTGTGGCCATTCGGATAAGAAGACTTTTCTTCATGTTTAACGACAATATTTTCTTTAAGGATATCCGAAAGCATCGGTGCAACTAACTTTTCACATTCACCATGTTCATTAGATGCAACTGGAATCAACATTTCAATATCAATACTTCCTCTATCTAAACAATAAATATCAACATGCTCTACTTCGACACCAAAATCACGGAACGCTTGCATAATCTGCTCTTCCTGCACTTGATGATTTTCACGCTCTCGTTGTATCTCCTTAGCAAAATCTTCCATAACCTTTGATACACCTAATAGTTGCTCCGCTACTATTCTACGATTTTCCTTCATTTGTTTTCGCAATTTTTGCCCCTCATAGAAGTGATCTAATTCACCCGCTACTAAATCCGTCACTTTTTTCCCTCTCACACAATGCTTATCCCACTCACGAACTAATTTACGATTATGTTGCAGGGTTCCTTCTTCCGTTTCATTCATTATTTGTTTCATATAATCGTACGTTTTATCGAAATTCACTACCCAGCATTGATCCTTTTTAAAGCACGTTTGACATGTTTTCGCAGTAATTGTACTCAAAAACAAATCTGCTTCTGTCTCTTTATCTTCTTCCTCTACATACCCATATACAGAAAAACTATTAGATAAAGCAGCAAATACATTTGCGAATTGGTTGATTTTGTTCGCTGTAACATCACGCATCCTTCTTAAATATTGTTGTTGATCTTGCGAATGCTCTTGTGTACCTGGCATAAATTTAGCAATACGATCCAAAACAAGCTTTGGCGTTAATAAGAAGATAGCAATCGCTACACCTGACTCAATTAAAGTTGTTACAATATTTGTCTGCTTGTCTACATATAATGTAATTAAGCTTGTCCCTATTAATAAACCTAAACTAACACCTAAACGCTTCCCTTCTTTTAACAACCCACCAAGTAATCCAGAAAAAGCGAGAAGGCTAAGCTGAGACAAACTAGACACATTTGCTAAACTTAATATCAATCCTGTTACGACCCCCACTGTAGATCCTGTAGCAGCACCCGCAATAAATGCAAATACTAGTACTAAATACCTTGTAAAAATATGTTGAATAGAAGCATCATATACAAACCAATCTGTTGTACCCGTTAAAACAGATGCTAGTAATATAATCAAACAAACAATTTCTTCCGTCTCTAACGCCTGTTGCTTTCCTTTCCTTTCCACTAAAAGCGGGACACTTTGTAAAAATATCATAGTTAATACGAAACTAAGCCCAGCCTCAATGGTACTAACGAGTAAATCGTACATGGTGACAGTTTGTTGCGCAAAATATACAACAACTAAGTGTGCGGTTAATGCGGAGATAAATACTTGAAATGGAACAAGTCCAACGGTTTTACGTGTAAATCTACTAAAGAAGATATTATAAATGAAGAAAGTAAAGATAGATGCAAAAGTAAAAAACAAATTATCTATCGAGACTGAAAGAGCTCCTCCCATTAGAGCTAAAAATGCTAGCGGCATCTTATCCCGCTTCATAACATAAACAGCAGCAAAAAACGGTAGTGCAAACGGTAAAATATTTGTTAATATATATGCTCTTCCCAAAAGAAAACCAATAACAACAATAATAAATCCCCATCTAAAGAAAACTTGTTCGAATTTCATTCGCAACTTACTCGTCCACTTTATTCCTCCAAGCTGACTCTCATTCATTGCCAATGCACTTGTATTCATAGTATTCCTTCCTGCTTTAGGCATATTTTTAACACCACCTGCATAGTTTAATTACTGTCATTATAAAAGATGATTGTTGGGATTTTTGTCAAAACAACAGTTTTCACTTTTATAATCGTTCGACTTTTTATTCGAAATAACTCTACAGATATACACGGTATGTAAGTTATCCTTGATTTTTTAATTAAATATTCAGAAAATATAGGGTGATTTTGTAGAAGTGTTGTATGTCTTAATCCATTTAACAAAAAAAGATCATGCAAATTTGCATGATCTTTTTAGATGACCCGTACGGGATTCGAACCCGTGTTACCGCCGTGAAAGGGCGGTGTCTTAACCACTTGACCAACGGGCCGTTAAAATAAATATAGCGGCGGAGGGGATCGAACCCCCGACCTCACGGGTATGAACCGTACGCTCTAGCCAGCTGAGCTACACCGCCATGTCGTCGTATTTAACGGACAATTAGTATCTTACATCAGATATTATTTAAAGTCAACACATCTTGAAAACTTTTTTAAAATATATTTTCACATATAAAAAAGCACCCTGAGCCATCACTCTGGGTACCTCTCTATATGTTAAAAACTAAACGGCCTTATTATCCGCGACGTGCGCCACGGCCACCACGTTTAGACTCTGTGTTACGCTTTAAAGAAGTTAAACGATCTTCGCTATCCTTTAAGAAGCGCGCCATCTTTTGCTCAAATGTTTCTTTTGGAGCTCGGTCGTTACCGCCACCACGATTATCTCTGTTGAAAGAGCGATTATTACGTTGTGGACGTCCAGAACGTTGTTGATCACCACCGCGTTGGTATTCACCACGTGGACGATCTCCTTCTGTTTTTTCACGTTCTTTCGCTTTTTTGATAGATAAACCAATCTTTCCATCTTTTTCAACATTAATAACTTTTACTTCTACTTGGTCGCCCACTTTTAAGTGATCGTTAATATCTTTTACATAGTTATCAGCAACTTCACTAATATGAACAAGACCAGTTAAGCCTTCTGGCAGCTCCACAAAAGCCCCAAAATTTGTAATACCTGTTACTTTACCCTGTAACTTGCTGCCTACCTCGATTGACATAAAAAAAATGCTCCTCCTTAGTGGTTAAAAAGTCAAATTTTACTTTATTATATATAATCCTAAAATATAGTGTCAATAAGACATACTCTACTTCGAAACAGGAAAAATTATCTCCCCTTTACCAGAGAAGAAATAATCCCTTCTAGCAATCTTTAATACGTACTCTTCATCATTTAACTTTTGAACTTCGTCTTTTAGACTTTTTTCTTTATTCGTTAATGAATCCAGTTCTTTTTTCATGTCCTTAACTTTTGCTTCTTTTGCTTTAATGGAACTGTTTTGTTGATAAAACGTTACACTAATACTCGCAATAATTGTAAAAGTAAAGACAAGAAAAACCGCTAAACGGCGATAAAGTCGCTTCCTGTTCTCATCCGTTTGTATTATATGCTCTTTAACAGGATTTGGACTCTGTTTTTCGATTGTTCTTTGTCTCAGTTCCCTCATTTCCGAGGTCCCCCTAACTTCTTTTTTATACGCTCCCATATTTGGAAGATATGTCCCTTCAATTTTGCTATATATTGCAGGAACCCTATATGTTTCACTATAAAAAGTTTAACACGATTAGGGAGAAGTTTCCATATGAGCGAAGCAATAAATCGAACAGGCCAGAAAAAAACTTTCCATATGAAAAGTAATATCCAAATCACAATTTTCCATAACACATGTCCAATTGAAAGCAGTATACGAAATAAGAATAATATAAATGCAATAAATAGCTGCGCTATAATAATAACAGGTTTTATCATGAGTAGCTGTATAATTCGAACAAAAAAATATGTTGTTTGCATAAAAATATAGATGAGAAAATTTAACAGCTTCATGTATAGTGCTTTCAGTAAGCTTTGATATGCCGCAAAACCACATAACAATGCCAAAAACACATATATACGTAGTTCAGCTTCATTTACGAGAAGCAATACATAAAAGACGAATAATGCTTGGACAATCCAAAATAATATATCTTGTATAAATACAAGCCAACGTTTACGTTCTTGGCGCTTTAAAAAACGTTGATATGTATCTAAAGACGCTCCAATCCAAGCACCCATTCCAATCATTGAAAGCATTGTATACAACTGAATTGTTAGACTCATTTAAACAACTTACTAAAGAAACCTTTAGTTTTTTCCCCTTGATTTTCATCAATATACAGCATCTCATTAACTTTCCCTTTAATCGACACAATACCTTTTTCTACATCTAAATTTTTCATTTGTAAATTTTGACCACGAATCGTTAAAAAACCCATTACGGTCTCTAGCAAAAACTCTTCGCTATCAAAACTCTCTACCTGCTTCACACCGGTAATATCAATTATACGCCTGCCACGCATAATAATGTCATGTTCTACAGAAACATTTTGTTGATTAGAAGACGTAGGTGAGTAACCATTATTCACGTAAATCCCCCCATAGGTTTTTACTAGCTAATAGTAATGTATGAGGGGATACATGATTTTAGAACAAGCCTTCTTCCGCTTTTACTTTTTCTTCACGAACTAAGCTATACATATTTGCTGCATCTTCTTTTTTAGTTGTTTCTTTCAATTCATTTATTTTTACAGTCACTATTTTTTGACCAAAACGAATTGTTAATTCATCAGCTACTTTCACATCAGAACTCGCTTTTGCCACTTGACCATTAATAGATATTCTTCCTTGATCAGCTACTTCTTTCGCTAATGTTCTTCTTTTAATTAAACGTGACACTTTTAAAAACTTATCTAGACGCATATCAAATCCCCCTATTAACGCTCTGTTTGTTTCGCTTCTTCCCATAAAACATCTAACTGTTCTAATGATAAATCTTCCATCTCTTTATTCATTTCAGCTACTTTTGCCTCCATGTATAAAAAACGACCAGTAAATTTCTCATTAGTTGAACGTAACGCCTCTTCTGGATCTATTTTGTAATGACGGGCTATATTAACAAATGCAAATAGTAAATCACCAAACTCACCTAGCATCTTTTCCTCATCCATGTTTGTAACTTCTTGTTGGAACTCTTGCCATTCTTCCAAAGCTTTCTCTATCATCGGCTGCACATCAACCCAATCAAATCCAACCTTACCAGCTTTCTTCTGAATTTCAAAGGCGCGTAGTAACTGCGGCAAACTTTTAGGAACGCCATTTAAAACAGATTCTTTCACGAATCCTTTTTCTTGTTTTTTAATTTCTTCCCAATTGGCAATCACTTCATCAGCATTGTTTACATCCGTATTTCCAAATACATGTGGATGACGACGAACCATTTTTTCAGATAGAGTTCGAATGATATCATCTATAGAGAACCAACCTTCATCTTCTCCGATTTGAGCATGAAGCATAACTTGTAATAATATATCACCTAATTCTTCTACTAAGTGATCATCATCCTCTTCATCAATTGCTTCCAACACCTCATAAGCTTCCTCAATTAAATATTTCTTTAATGATTGATGCGTTTGCTTTTTATCCCACGGACAACCATTTGGACCACGCAGGTCTGCAATAATTTCTCTAAGAACATCAAACTGTTGATACAAGGACGCACGCTCCTGAACAGGTGGCACGTACACACTTGTTAAATTATTCAATTCCGTTTCATGATCTAACATGTACAACGGTACCTTCTTTACTTGTTCAAATGAAGTTCCTGCAGCTGTTACGATATACACTTCATAATCATCTGGCAACATCTCCATTAATGTTAATTTCACATCAGATGCAACGAATGCATCATATACTTGGCAAAAGATTAAATGTTGACGTAATTCTAATTGCCCTCTTTCAAATGATGTAGCATCAAGTAATTGAAATCCTTCAATCGGATCAATTTTTAGGCTTGCAAACATAGGATCAAGGAAACTTTGTCCACCCTCAATTCGCACTTCAACATTTGAAACGTCTCCTTTTTCCAACAATAGCTGAACTGTTCTTTCTGCTACAAGTGGATGCCCCGGAACCGCATAGATAATTTCTGTACCTTCAGCTTGTTCTAGCAATTTATTCGCAATTGTTTCATATACAATTTCAAACGTATCATGTGCTTCATATACAGCATCAAAAGCCGTATATTGTATGCCTTCTTTCTCCAATTCTTCTATAACTGGATGTTCCTTCGTTCTAACAAACAGATGATCTGCTTCTTTTATTTTTCGATATACACCCATCGTTAGCTGATCTAATTCACCAGCACCTAAACCTAAAACAGTAATGATTCCACTCACAACCTGTCACCTCTATCCACTCTTCTTCAATGAACCTTCTTTTTTCTCTTGTTTCATAACAGTTCCTAATTCTTTTTTTGTAAATACACGTAATTTTAAAATAAAAAACATATATGTCAATCCGCCGATGGCTACACCTAACAACGCTTCAAGCGTCGCGCTCGCTCTATGTTCCGTATCAATTACTAATCCAGACATCTGCAACACACGCGTGAACATCATTAATACAAACCCCATACAGATACCACTAATTACTACACCTAACATATTTCGCTTATTGATAAGTGACCCTGATACAGCTCTCATAAGCAACAAACTATTTAGTCCAGAAATTATGATTAACGCACATAAAGTCGCTAAGGCTGCCCCTTTCACACCAAAATAAGGCATGAATATATAATTTAACGCTAACTTTAAGCAACCTCCAAATACAACAAATAATGCTGGCTTAAATGTTTGTCCCAACCCTTGTAAAATAGAAGCCGTCGTAATTGACAATGAACTAAATAAAATAGATAAAGATAAAATAGATAAAACATCTGATCCATCACTATTTTCAAACAACATAATATTCGTAGGTTGAATAATACAAGTTAGTCCAATAGCTGCTGCAAATCCAATAACAAATGTTATTTTCATTGCTAACTTTACCTTTTCTTGAATAAAGGAAAGATCTCCTCTTTCTTTCGCCGCTGTAATAATTGGAATAAGTGATAACGAGAAAGAAGTCGTCACAACAGTACCTAATTGCATTAGCGGAATACTTCTATCATAAACACCCTTTAATACTTTTGCACTTTCAGTCTGTTCTCCCGCACCAATAAGTAAAGTGTACAAGGACATTGAATCAGCCATCTGTATAAAAATAAGCACTAAATTACTAACACAAATCGCTAACCCCTGCCAAAAAAGGATTTTAATTATCTTCCTTTTACCCTTAATTCTCGCTACACGTTTAAAAAATATGGAACGAAAATCTCGACGCATATACAACATAAGTACAATAATCCCAATAAGTCCACCCGCAATTGAGCCTAACATAGCCCCTGCACCAACTGTATATAAATCAAATCTGTGAGCAATTAGGAATAGCGATAAAAATACAATAATAGAAACTCGAATTGTTTGTTCTATTACTTGCGAAACAGCCGTTGGCATCATATTATTGAACCCTTGAAAATACCCTCTTGCTACAGACAAAAACGGCATCAATAAGAACGAAAATGAAATAACACGTAGCAACTTATCTAAGTGCATATCGCCCATAGCTATCGCGATTGTTTCGGCCCCAAAAAACAATGTAAAGAAACCTATAAAACCAATTCCTAATAAAAACCAAAAAGATACACAAATAATTTCTTCTGCTTCTCTCTGTTTTCCCCACTCTAGTCGTTCTGCAACCATTTTTGAAATGATAACAGGAAACCCATAAGTAGCTAAAATTAAACAAAATCCATAAAACGGGTAAATTTGTTGGTAAATATAAAAACCAATATCCCCTGCTATATTTTGATATGGAATACGGTAAAAAGCGCTTAATACTTTTGTAACAAAACTTGCAATCGTTAATATAATAGCCCCACGCCAAAAGGCTTGATACTTCTTCGCTTCCATACAAGAAAACTCCTTTTTCTATTCTCACCTCTCATATTATATCATAAAGAAAAGTACAAAATCCCTTACCACCACGGGTAATACTAGGTCCCTACACGTTAAAAATATTCAACGAAAAAAGGTAGCAAAGCGCTACCTTCATTCAATATACATATATCTCCAAATAATTGATTTCTCAAAAAGAAAGATCATAATTAGGAAAGATTGCTACTTCTAAAATCAATATACCCTTACTGTTCCATTTGTTTCGCTAAGAAACTGGCAGCAGTATTAACCGCTTTATGCTCGATTTCGCTTATAATAGCTTCTTTTGAAAAAATAATGACGGCTCCAATTGGGTCTCCGTTTGCAACAATCGGTCCAACTGTATAAGAATGAACCTTTTCTGTTACACCATCGATAATGGAAATATCACTTTCGTCCGTCATAATAACAGACTTTCTTTCTTCCATCGTTTTTTCGATTAGATCGCCAACACTTTTATTTAAGTATTCTTTTTTCGATACGCCTGATACTGCGATGATAGAATCTCGGTCACAGACAAGCACATTATGTCCTAAGCTGTCATATAAAGCCTCAGCATATTCCTTTGCAAAATCACCTAGTTCACTAATTGGAGAATACTTCTTTAAAATTACTTCTCCATCGCGATCAACAAATATTTCTAGTGGGTCTCCTTCTCGAATACGTAAAGTTCTACGAATTTCCTTTGGGATTACTACCCTGCCTAAATCATCAATTCGACGTACGATTCCAGTTGCTTTCATTCTAATGCTGCCTCACTTTCTACTGATGATCAAAGTGGTGAATTTACCTGTTCATGTAAAAATCACCAACTGTTAGACATAGTATTTTACACATTAGTTCTTCTATGCACGTCGAATTGTATTTTTTTATCTTATTTTAGGCATTTATTACTTCTTTTTTCACATCTGGTAAGCCTTTTAATAAATTTTCAGCAATTGTTAACCACTTCGATGTCTCTAAGCCATTTGTTTTCATAACAATTTTCAATTGTGATCCTTCCATTCCTAGACCGATCATACGTCCAAAACTATTTCCGAGCATGAATAATTTTCCACCATCAATATTTTGACTTGCTTGTTCAGAAAACAGGAATGTTACTTCAAATTTATTTTGCTTAATTAACTCAATTTGTTCTTTCATTGCCAACACTTTAATATTTGCAATTTGTAATAAATAACCAACTTCTTGTGGGTAATCACCGAATCTATCGATCATTTCTTCCTGCAATTCTTCAATATCCTCAATTGCAGAAACACCTCTAAATTGTTTATACATCATAATTTTTTGCTTACTATCTGAAATATAAGCATCTGGTAAGTATGCATCTACCTCTAAGTCAATTTCAACATTAACTGTATTTTCAGCTCCATCTGTTCCTCTTCGCTGTTCAATTGCATCTTTTAACATTTGAGAATATAGATCAAATCCGACAGAATCAATAAACCCATGCTGTTCTGCTCCTAACAAATTACCTGCTCCACGAATAGATAAATCTCTCATCGCAATTTTGAAACCAGATCCAAGTTCTGTGAACTCTTTAATTGCTTGCAGACGCTTCTCTGCAACTTCTGACAGCACTTTGTCACGTTTATAGGCAAAGTATGCATATGCAACACGATTAGAACGTCCAACACGCCCACGAAGCTGGTACAACTGTGATAACCCCATACGATCTGCATCAAATACAATTAACGTATTTACGTTCGGAATATCTACACCCGTCTCAATAATTGTTGTACTTACAAGAACATCATGCTGTCCTTCTAAAAATGATAGCATAACAGACTCTAATTCACTTTCGTTCATTTTCCCATGTGCGTACGTTACGCGAGCATCTGGAACTAACATCGAAATTTCATCTGCTTTTCTTTCAATATCCTCTACACGGTTATATAGGAAGTAAATTTGACCGCCTCTTGCAAGCTCTCGCTCTATCGCCTCTCGCATTAATGCTGGATTATACTCTACTACATACGTTTGGACTGGGAAACGATTTTCTGGCGGTGTCTCAATAACAGATAAGTCGCGCACACCAAGCATAGACATATGAAGCGTCCGCGGAATCGGAGTTGCCGTTAATGTTAATACGTCAACATTCGCCTTCAATTGTTTAATTTTTTCTTTATGCGTTACACCAAATCTTTGTTCTTCATCAATAATAAGAAGCCCTAAATCTTTATAAGTGACATCTTTAGATAAAATACGATGTGTTCCGATTACAATATCTATTGTGCCATCCTTTAAGCCCTTAATCGTTTCATTTTGTTGTTTTCTCGTACGGAATCTACTTAATAATCCTATATTGATTGGATAATCTTGAAAACGCTCTCGAATTGTTTCATAGTGTTGCTGCGCAAGAATCGTTGTCGGTACTAAAATTGCAACTTGTTTTTCATCCATAATTGCTTTAAATGCCGCACGAATAGCCACTTCCGTCTTTCCATACCCTACATCACCACAAAGGAGCCTATCCATCGGGCGTCCGCGTTCCATATCTTTTTTAATCTCGTCAATAGAACGTAACTGATCCTCTGTCTCTTGATATGGGAAAGATGATTCGAACTCTTGTTGTTCTGCCGTATCTGGCGTATATGCATAGCCTTTTGAAGCTTCGCGCTCAGCATATAGTTTAATTAGGTCATCCGCAATGTCTTGTACAGATTTTTCAACTTTCGTTTTAACCTTTTTCCAATCATTTCCACCTAATTTGTAAACTTTCGGATCCTTACCTTCAGACCCTACATATTTTTGGACTTGATCAATTTGTTCAATTGGAACGTATAACTTATCATTACCTTGATATTTAATATTTAAATAATCTTTATGAACACCATTAATCTCTAATGTCTCAATACCTAAAAATTTACCTATACCATGATTTACGTGAACTACATAATCTCCAACTTTTAATTCCGAATAACTTTTAATACGTTCAGCATTCGATAACTTTTGTTTACGTTGTGATTTTTTAACTTTCTTATGAAAAAGCTCCTTTTCAGTAATGACAACAAGCTTTTGCATCGGCATTTCAAACCCTGCATGTAAATCACCTACAGCAATTTGTAGCCTTCCAGGCAATAAGATATCTGTGCCTTCTACAATATCTGCCTCAATATCATAATCACTTAAAATATGTTGTAATTTCTTCACACGTTCATCATCTGTTCCAAGTACAACAGTCGTAAAATGCCCTTCATTCCATCTATCAATTTCTGTTTTTAACAAATTCATCTGTCCATGGAAATCTTGCATTGTTTTACATGTTACATTTACAATATTTTGCGGATGTGTGTGTGCGATATGACGCAAGAATAACGTTAAATATACAAAACTTCTTTTTTTATGATGAAGAAACCCCTCAAATGCGTGAGAGAAAGATAAATCTTGAATAATTGTTCCTTCACCAAGAAGTGATATATACCATTCCGCCTCTTCTGTTTCAAGATGTGATGCTGTTTCTTGAATACGGGAAATCTCATCTAAAATTACAACACCATCTTCTGGTAAATAATCTATCAGACTAGCAGGTTCTTTATAGAAAATAGATAAGTATTTAAACATCTGTTCTATACTTTGCCCGTTTTTCAACATCTCAATTTCATGACTTACCGTCTCAAGCACTGTAGTCTTTAGTTTATCATCAGAAAGTTTTTGCATCGTCTTAGTCAAACCTTCTTCAAGATGCTGAATTCCTGATTTTAATTCTTCCTGTGAAAATAAAAACTCTGTTGCCGGACCAAACCTAACGCTTTCTTTTTTACCTTGAGAACGCTGTTCATCCACATCAAATAATCGAATAGAATCGACTTCTGTATCAAAAAATTCAATACGAAATGGTAGTTCTTCAGTTAAAGGATAAATATCTAATATTCCCCCGCGCAAACTGAACTCCCCTGGAGCTTCTACCATCGACTTACGTTCATAGCCAATATGATGTAAAGTATGCAAGAGCGCATCTAAATCAATCTCTTGCCCTAGATTGATTTCAACTTGCTTTTGCTTCCACAATTCTTTTATTGGTAAAAATCTACGCAATCCTGCCACTGGCGCTACAATGATTCCATTCTCTCCCGCAGCCAAGCGATTTAACACTTCTATACGTTGCGCCTTCAATTCTGGACTTGCAACCCCAATTTCCGATGCTATCAGTTCATTCACTGGATATAGCCACACATCTTTTTCACCAAGTAACGCCACTAAATCTTCATGTACTTTTTGTGCTTGGTATAAGTTATGTGTAACGATTAATTGTGATTTTTTTGTTTTTTTATATAAAGCCGCCATTAATAATGAACGAGAAGACGTTGCCATCCCTGATATAAGTTGTTCTTTTAACCCATCTTCTAATCCATTAATAACCGATTGTATCTCTTCATTTTTATAAAATTGCTCTAATAAGCCTATCATTTTTAAAACTCCTCTCAACATAAAGAGCAAGTCATTCTATTTTATGCAAATATTTTGGAAAAGGAAAACAGAAAAATGCTTTGGACATGCCAAAGCGACAACATTTTATTGCAGAAATTTTTCATACTCATAATACTCAGGATAAGATGCGAGCGTTTCTTGACACGATTCACAAATTGTTTTTATATATATATTTCCATTCTCATGAAAATGAATCATCTCTACTACTTCCTGCTCTGTTAGTTGAAATAAAACGTCGCTATATACTTTTTCTGCGTTAATGGAGCCTACATTACCTCCGCAGTGTCTGCAATAATAATACCCTTCCATACTAGCCTCCTAAAAATTCAATTACTACTAGTATGGGTAAAACAAAAGAGAAATATTCCCAATCTCATTTTTAACTATTGAAAGTATTCATGATTTGGAGAAAAGGCTTATTTAGCCACTCTTCACATGCATCCGCTGCTTTTTCAATAGAATGGTTAACATCCGGAATCTCTTCAGATGTAAAGCGTCCTAATACATAATCGACTACCTTCATTCCATTTTTCGGGCGATCGATTCCCATACGGATACGTTGAAATTCTTGTGTTCCTAGGTGCGAAATCGTTGACTTTACACCATTATGTCCACCAGCACTACCTTTCATGCGAAGACGCAATTTACCTACAGGAATGTCTAAATCGTCGTACATAACAACGAAGTCCTCAACATCAATTTTATAATAATCCATGAGTGGACGAATACTTTCCCCAGATAAATTCATATATGTTAGCGGCTTTAATAAGATTACCTTTTCTCCATTAACAAACCCTGCACCAAATACACCTTTAAATTTTTGTTCATTCAAAGAAATGTTCCAACGCTTCGCAAGTTCATCAATGGCCATAAATCCAATATTATGCCTTGTTAATTCATATTCTCTACCTGGGTTCCCAAGTCCTACTATCAATTTCATTCTTGTACCACTACTTTCTTTTTTCGATACGAAAAGACGTAACCAAAATTGGTTACGTCTCATTCTATCCAATTAATTGAATAATACACTCACAGATTCTTCTTCGTATACACGAATGATTGCTTCTCCAATTAATGGAGCAACTGAAAGTTCATGTACTTTGTCGATTTTCTTCTCTTCTGGTAATACGATAGAGTTCGTTACAACTAACTCTTTAATATTTGAATTTTGAATACGCTCAATTGCTGGGCCAGATAATACTGGGTGTGTACAGCAAGCATATACTTCAGAAGCACCGTTCTCAACAAGAGCGTTTGCTGCTAATGTAATTGTACCAGCTGTATCAATGATGTCATCAATTAAAATCGCTGTTTTGCCTTCAATATTACCGATAATGTTCATTACCTCTGATACGTTCGGACGAGGACGACGCTTATCAATAATAGCGATTGGCGCTTTTAGACGATCTGCCATTTTTCTTGCACGAGTTACACCACCATGATCAGGAGACACGATTACGATATCTTTAAGACCTTTTGTTTCAAAGTAATCAGAAAGAATCGGTACACCCATTAAGTGGTCGATTGGGATATCAAAGAACCCTTGAATTTGTGGAGCATGTAAATCTAGAGTGATTACACGAGTTGCACCTGCTGTTTCAAGCAAGTTTGCTACAAGTTTCGATGTAATTGGTTCACGAGAACGCGCTTTACGGTCTTGACGCGCATAACCATAATAAGGAATAACAATATTAATTGTTTTCGCAGATGCACGTTTTAATGCATCGATCATAATAAGTAATTCCATGATATGTTCGTTTACTGGGAAGCTTGTAGATTGAATAATGAATACATCGCAACCACGGATACTTTCTTCAATGTTAATTTGAACTTCTCCATCACTAAAACGATCAACAGAACATTTTCCTAGTCCTACTCCAATATGCTTTGCAATCTGCTCAGCAAGTTCCTTATTAGAGTTTAAAGAGAATACTTTCAAATTAGAATTTAGATATTGAGTCGACATCTAGATTAACCCTCCACATTATGATTTTTTCTTATTCAGCAATTGATCAACATAGTCTTCTTTGTTAACTTGACGTGCACGTGCTACCGATAATGCTTTTGATGGAACATTCTCTGTAATTGTAGAGCCTGCTGCCACATAAGCACCATCTTCAACTGTTACTGGAGCAACAAGGTTTGAATTACATCCAATAAATACCCCATTACCAATCACAGTTTTGAATTTATTCTTACCGTCATAGTTCACCGTAATTGAACCACAACCAAGATTCACGTCTTCTCCAACTTGTGCATCCCCGATATAACTCAAGTGTGAAGCTTTACTTCTATTACCAAAGACAGTTTTTTTGATTTCCACGAAGTTTCCAACGCGTACTTCGTCTCCAATAACTGAATCTGGGCGGATGTGTGCAAATGGACCAACCGATACTTCTGTACCAAGTTTACTATCATGTACAGTAGATTGACGAATTGTCGTACGATCTCCAATTTCACTATCACGAATTACTGTATGTGGTCCAATTTCACAATCAGAACCAATTACAGTGTTCCCCTCAATAATTGTTCCTGGATGAAGAACTGTATCACTACCGATAATTGCATCAGCAGAAATATAAGTGTTACTTGGATCAATAATTGTAACACCATTTACCATGTTCTTTCGGTTGATACGGTTTTTCATAATAATTTCCGCTTGCGATAGAGCGACTCTGTCGTTAACACCTAACGTTTCATCGAACTGCTCTGTTTGATAAGCTGATACGATATGACCTTCATTTTTTAAAATCTCAATAACATCTGGAAGGTAATATTCACCTTGTACGTTATCATTTGAAACTTTAGAAAGTGAAGCAAATAAAGCCTTATTATCAAAACAATACGTACCTGTATTGATTTCTTTAATAGCTAATTCTTTCTCATTTGCATCTTTATGCTCAACAATCTTTTCAACATGACCATTCTCATTACGAACAATACGGCCATATCCAGCAGGTTCTTCTATGTACGCTGTTAGCACCGTCGCCATTGCTCCCGCTTCTTTATGTTGCTGAAGTAATGCTTCCATCGTTTCAGCAGTTATTAGCGGCGTATCCCCACAAATAACTAAAGTTGTTCCTTCTTCATTTGCAAGTACACTTGCAGCTTGATCTACAGCATGTGCTGTACCAAGTTGTTCTGCTTGTAATGCAAACTCACTTACGTTTCCTAGCTGTTCTTGTACCATTTCAGCACCATGCCCAACAACCGTTACAAGTTTCTGCAATCCTAATTGAGATACTTGATCGACTACGTGTTGTACCATAGGTTTTCCACATACAGGATGCAGCACTTTGTATAGCTTAGACTTCATACGTGTGCCTTTACCTGCAGCTAGAATCACTGCAAATCTGTTTGACATATAGACCCTCCATCGCAACCTATTTATCCATTAAAGATATTATCCTAAATCATCATATATTTCAAGAAACACATTTTAACTATTAAATTTTACCATAATTCTTATAAGATGTTTTACTCTTTAGTATCTTTTTTAAGAAATAAGCTATACTATTTAAAATGATTTTGAAAAAATTAGTAGTTTCTTCTTTTTATGTTAATGAATTATGAAATTTTCAAATATAAAGCAAAAAAAAACAAACTCCTGTAAATGCTTACAGGAGTTTGCTACAAAATTATAAGGCTTTTCGTCAAAGCCCTTTTCATTCGAATTTTACGAAGCACCTGCTTCTTCAAACTCAACCTCTTCTAACTCGCCTAAACGATGATACTCTGTTAAAACCGCATCTTGAATTTTAGAGCGTGTACCAGAATTAATCGGATGTGCAATGTCACGGAACTCTCCATCTGGAGTACGTTTACTTGGCATTGCTACAAATAATCCATTATTACCATCAATTACACGAATATCATGAACAACAAATTCATGGTCCAAAGTAATAGAGGCAATTGCTCTCATGCGGCCTTCTGTGTTTACGCGGCGTAATCTTACGTCAGTCACTTCCATCTTGTGTTCACCACCCTTTTCTAAATAAGCGATATATTTGTATAAATTCCACAAATTTTCTATTTTCCCTTTAATTTTTTAAAAATTTTTAAGATAAAAATTTTTAATGTAGTTGAATATAGAGATTAGTGGAGGTTATCGCTTACAAAAGGTTACTTAACTAGGGCGATTACTTCAATTTCAACGGAAACATCTTTCGGTAATTTTGCTACTTGCACACAAGATCGAGCTGGTTTATGAGTAGAGAAATAAGAGCTATATACTTCATTCACAGCATTAAAATCATCCATGTCCTTTAAAAATACTGTTGTTTTTACGACTGTATCAAATGAAGCACCCGCTTCCTCTAATACCGCTTGTAAATTTTGAAATACTTGTTCTGTTTGTACTGTTACATCTCCTGTTACAAGCTCCCCATTTTTCGTTAATGGAATTTGTCCTGAGCTATAAAACATATTATTTACAATAATCCCTTGTGAGTAAGGTCCAATCGCTTGTGGTGCCTTGCTTGTTTGAACAACTTTCATACTTTTCACCCTTTTATTATTTATTTTACTCTTTAAAAATAGTGTACGAAAGGCAGTTTGTCCATCTATTTTATAATCTATAAATAAAATAAAAAAAGATAGAGCTATCTGCTCTACCTTTTATTCAGCCTCTACAAGCCCTTCATCAAATGGTGCAAGAGAATAATTCCCTTTTTCCACTTGAATCGTTTTTTCTTTCACATCAACTTCCGATAGACGAATTAATGATACAAAATTATTAATTAGTCGTTCTTCAATATCTGTGGATTCTACTAATACACCAATACCAACAACATTAGCCTTGAACTCTTCTAACATACTCATCATACCTTGAATCGTTCCACCAGCTTTCATGAAGTCATCAATAATTAAAACATTCGATCCTTCTGGAAGGCTGCGTTTTGCTAACGTCATTGTTTGAATTCGTTTAGAAGAACCCGACACATAGTTAATACTAACAGTCGGACCTTCTGTTACCTTATTATCTTTCCTTGCAATTACAACTGGTACATCTAAGTAATTTGCCACTGCATAAGCAAGTGGAATCCCTTTCGTTGCCACTGTCATAACCGCATCAATTGATTGCCTAGCAAAAACAGAAGCAAACAAACGACCTGCGCCATTAATATGGCGAGGATTACTCAATAAATCTGTCATGTATAAGTAACCGCCAGGCAAAATACGATCTGGGTTTTCAAATAAGCCACAAAGCTCATCAATAATTAGATCTGCCTCTTCTTCACTTATATACGGTATATATTTCACTCCTCCTGCTGCTCCTGGTATCGTTTGCAATGTGCCGACCCCTTGTTGCTCAAACGTTTGCTTAATAATAACTAAATCCTCACTAATGGAAGACTTAGCCGATTGATACCTTTCAGCAAAAAAAGTGAGAGATACTAGCTGACGAGGGTTTTGTAGCAAGTAATAAGTCATATCGACTAATCTTGTACTTCTTCTAATTTTCATACTCTCACCTCAAATCACGAATATTCTAAACAAATCATAACGTATTATACGTCTTTATTCAAGCGTTTCTCGCTCTCCTAATAAACGTACCGCATAGACCTGTTCACAAAATCCTTTTAATCCGTTATAAATGCGATGCATTCGAGAATCATGGTGTACAAGTCCAAATACAGTTGGACCACTTCCACTCATCAATACAGCATCCGCTCCGAATCGCTTCATCTGTGATTTAATACGTGCAACTTCAGGATGCATTCCAAATGTTACATCTTCTAAAACGTTACCAACAGTATCACAAATCCCTTTATAATCTCCAGAATTTATGACATCAACCATTTTATCTACATTTGGATGTGTAACTCGATTTAACTTTAAATTTCCATACACATCAGCAGTAGATACACCTATATGTGGTTTCGCTAAAATAACCCAACAAGAAGGCGGAGTCTTTATATGCTCAATTTTCTCTCCTCTTCCAGTGGCAATTGCTGTGCCGCCGTATACACAGAAAGATACATCTGATCCAATTTCTGCGCCAAGCTCTGCTAACTCATCAATTGTAAGCCCTAAATTCCATAATTTATTAAGACCACGTAATGTCGCTGCTGCATCACTACTTCCACCTGCTAATCCAGCTGCTACTGGAATCGTTTTTTCAATAGTAATAGATACACCTTTTTTTACATTAAACTTCTCTTTTAATAATTTCGCTGCCTGATAAGCTAAATTTCGTTGGTCGTCTGGGACATACCGATTATGGGATAAAATTTCAATACGGTCTTCTGCTAATTCCGTTAGTTCTAGACGATCTGCTAAATCAATGGTTGTCATAATCATTTTCACTTCATGATATCCGTCTTGTCTTTTTCCCAGTACATCTAACGACAGATTAATCTTTGCTGGTGCTTTCACTAGTAGCTTCAATCTATTCACCCACTCTATGTACTCAATCTTTTATCGTTTATTTTACCATAAATTTATAGTAAGACGATGACACTTCCCTAATTATAACGAAAAGCATTCAGAATGAAACTACTTATGTAAAATGATGGCACCTTTTAGAGTACAAAAAGCCGAGGAATGTCTCCTCGGCTACCGTAGCATAGAAAGTATCTTACAACTACTGGTTTCGTTTCATTAATTGCTGTTCTGCAATTTCTATAGCACGTTTCACCATGTTACCAGCATCTTTCGCACGAATTCCGCCCCATCCTTCTTTCTGAACAACATCATAAAAGCCAAGCTCTTTTGCTAGCTCTTCTTTAAATTGGTTTGACATGACACCTCTTCGTCTACTCAATGCAGAGTCCCTCCTTATTTTGCTACGGTATAGTTAGTATGCAAAATAATATAGCTTTTCATTTATGGAAATATATGTAATGATATACGGATTATAAAATGACCTCATCATGAGGGTCTCCATAAAATGTTAACTCTACTGTCTCTGTTAAAACATCTGCATAACTATAAGATACACGTTGCAACGCATCTTCTTGTTGATCCAATTGTACAACAAAAACAGAACGGTATGTTTCTGCTAGTACACCTGATTGCTCCACAGTTTTTCTTCTTCCACTATTTGCTTTTAACATAAGTCGCTGTCCAAGATGGTGATCTAATTCGCTTTTAATTTCATCTAAACGTTTTGACATATACTTCGCTACACCTCGCTGTAATTTAGATTGAACACTTAAAACACGATATATCTATCCTAATTATTAACCTCGATTCACAGCTAATATCATCTTGCGTTTGAATAGATAGAAGAAATACTATATTGTAAAAGTATCATTACGTAGTCTGTACGTTCTTGTCTCTTTTTATCCAAATTCATTTAAATCCTTCCATACAAAAAAGCAAGATACATATGTACCCTGCTTACTCTTCGTAATGTTGAAAAGGTAATCCCGTTCGTAAAATCCCTCTCGTTTCAATTCCACCTAGTCCCTTTTCACCAGTAATTGTATTACGTACGACATCCCATACATTGACTCTCTCCATAAATGAAGTAAAACTAATTTTACCAACTACATATACAGGATCTAGTGCATGAATATTAATTCTAGATGGTGAACTAGCGAAATTGGCCCCTGCACGAATTAGTGCCTCAAAGTGCGATTGACATGCCCCAGCAAAAATAACAAGTTGATCCAATGATGGATATTTTTTTCGCACTTCTCGAACAGCCTGTACAAAATGCCTTGAATGCCTATATGCCGCTAAATCTCCCTTCACTCCTTTCGATTTTGTATATGCATCATGCCCCGTAATAACGAGAATGTCTGGGCGAAAGTGATCTATTAAGTCTACTACCTTTTCATGCATCTCCGTTTCTTTACAATGAATACCTTGTACAGGAACGCCAATTTTGTTATATAAGTCTAAGCACTTGCGCAAATATAAAGGGTCTCCATCTATATGCAATACACGTCCCGGCATTTGAAAATAATTCACCTCACTTGTGTATCCACCAGTTGAAGTATGTTCATGCCTTTGTTTCATTAACACATAATCTTGTTGAAACAAACGATACGTGCGCTCCATTGTTTCTTTCTCACGCTTCACCCTTTTTTTATGTTCTCGTTGATCTATACTAATTAAATCTTCAAGTGGCGCATCCGCCACCAGTCTAATTTCCTCTCCAAACAATATAGCTATCTCGCCTTTTATTTCTATAATACGAAAAAGAATATCCCTCTTATGAGAATATCGTTCCACTAATTCTCCAACATGTAAAGCCATTCTCCTACCTCCAAACTCATTAGGCCATCTTACCTGTTTTTAAAATATGAATTTAGAGGGAGAAAGGTGACAAAAGGGACAGTTCAAGTTGAACTGTCCCTTTCATATTCTTATGATAATTTATGAAGAACCAATGCATTACTTAATGTTGCAAACTCTTCAATAGATAGCGTTTCGCCTCTTCGCTTTGGATCAATTCCTACTTCTGTTAAAATTCGATCCAATAATTCCTTATCTTTCGGGAAACCATTTAAATTATTTGATAAATTATTCATCAAAGTTTTACGGCGCTGTGCGAAACTTGCTCGTACTACTTCAAAGAAGAATGTTTCATCTGTCACCTCTACAACCGGTTTCGGACGCTTTAGAAGGCGAATAATTGCAGAATCAACATTTGGCTGTGGTACAAACACTGTACGCGGTACAGTCATAACTGTTTCAACTTCTGTATAATACTGAATAGCAATCGATAAAGAACCATACTCTTTCGTTCCAGGTTTAGCAGCTAAACGATCTCCAACTTCTTTTTGCATCATAACAACAAATCCACGAACTGGTAACTTTTCTTCAAGCAATTTAAATAAAATTGGCGTTGTAATATAGTATGGCAAGTTAGCTACTACCATTACATCTTGCCCTTCTTCAAATTGCTCATTAAATACTTCATGTACATCCGCTTTTAGTACGTCTTTATTAATAACTGTAACGTTACCATATGGTGCTAACGTCTCATCTAAAATTGGTAATAGTCTTTGATCAATTTCAAAAGCCACTACTTTTTTAGCACGCTTCGCTAATTGCTCTGTTAATGCACCGATACCTGGTCCAATTTCAATTGCACCACTTTCTGAACCAATTTCTGCATGATCGACAATACGATTTAATACATTTGTATCAATTAAAAAGTTTTGTCCTAAACTTTTTTTGAATGAAAATCCATACTTTTCAACAATGTCTTTTGTACGATTTGGCGTTGCGATATCCTTCATTTTTTTTCCTCCTGTATTACTTGCTTATAAGCTTCTCCAAATGATTCCTTTGAAACTTGAAACATCTGTAATCGTTTATGTAACTGTTTTGCATTTGTATAACCAATCTTTAATAGCTTACCCATTCTTTCTCTGCGGCTCTTTGCCATTTCTCCGCCCACTAAGCCTGCATCGACTAAATCACTCCAACTAATTTCACTTGTATAAGCTTCCATTTCTTCATGTATATTCTCTAGAGCACGGCGAATCGACTCATTAGAAGCATGTTCGATCCCAACTCCCTTTTTCCTTTTAGCAAGCGCTTCTTCCTTCGGTAAAAAGGCATGCTTACAGCCGGGAACCTTGTCAGAAATAATTTTTCGAATACGCTCTCCAGGATAATCTGGATCTGTGAAAATAATAACGCCCCTTTTTTGCTGCGCTAATTTAACTTGCTCAATAACATGATCACCGATTGCTGAACCGTTCGTTTCAATTGTATCCGCATCAACAGCACGCTTAATCGCAACTGTATCATCTTTACCTTCTACAACGATAATCTCTTTTATTTTCATGCTTGCCTCCACACTCGTTTCGTCTCTACTTAGTAAAACAAAAAAATGACGACTTTTCCATTATTATTTTCCTCATTCTTATATTTTAAAAAATAGAATAGAAAAATCTTTGTTCTCTGTCCTTATTGTAACACTTCATCATTCACATTTATTTTCTTCATCACTTCTACTAGTGTTTTTTCAAAATAAAAAAGAACAGGTTTCCCCATTCTTTTTTATTCAACACCAAATAAAGCTTTTGCATTTTTGGTTGTCATTTCTGCTACTTCCTCATAAGAAACACCTTTTAAATTCGCAATTTCTTCTGCTACGAGTTTTACATAACTCGGTTCATTTCGTTTCCCTCGAAATGGATGCGGCGTTAGATATGGACAATCCGTCTCTATTAACAATTTCTCTAATGGAATCTCCGTAGCAACCTCTTTCGGCTTTTTAGCGTTTTTAAATGTAACTGGTCCGCCTAACGAAATTAGAAAGTTCATATCAACACATCGCTCTGCTACTTCTACGCTGCCGCTAAAACAATGCATAATGCCTCCTACTTCAGCTGCATTCTCTTCTTCTAGAATATCAACAATATCTTGAGTTGCATCGCGATTATGTATAATAATCGGCAATTTCACTTTTTTCGCTAATGCAATTTGTTTACGAAATACTTCTTTCTGTATTTCTTTTGGAGACTTATCCCAATGATAATCTAAACCCATTTCTCCAAGTGCAACGACTTTAGGATGAGAAGCAAGTTCTTCTAACCAAGCTAAATGTTCTTCTGTCATGTCAATTGCATCAACTGGATGCCATCCAACCGCAGCGTAAATAAAATCATAAGCTTCAGCTAATTCCATCGCCTTTTTTATCGTTACTTCATCAAAACCAACAACAACTGTATAAGTAACTCCCGCTTCTTTCATTCGGGCAATAACTTCTTGCAAATCTTCTTCAAATTGCTCTGCATTCAAATGCGAATGTGTATCAAACAACATAATACATAACTCCTTTTATATTGAAATCAAGTTTATTCTACAAAAATAAGTTCTTTAATAACTTAACGATAACAATACTACAATCTTAATGCAAAAATAGAGAATGTAAAAAGAAAAAAGACGCTTCACACATGTTACACGTGAAACATCTCTTTTCTTGTCTTAATTACTTGATTTTTGTACCATTTGGTAGATTTTGGTCAATTGATGCTAATGACAATACACCATTCTCTTCACCCGCTAAAATCATACCTTGCGATAATTCACCGCGTAATTTTACAGGTTTTAAGTTTGTTACACAAATAACCTTTTTACCTTTTAGGTCTTCTGGCGAATAGAATTTTGCAATTCCAGAAACAACTTGACGCTTTTCTGTGCCTAAGTCTAGTTGAATTTTTAACAACTTGTCTGCTTTTTTCACAGGTTCAGCAGATAGTACTTCAGCTACGCGTAATTCTACTTTAAAGAAATCATCAATTGTAATTTCTTCTGCCTTCGGCTCTTCTTCTTTTTTCTCTTCTACTTTAGGGGCAGAGCTTTTCATTTGTTCTTTAATGTACTCTACTTCCACTTCTATTTCTAAACGAGGGAAAATTGGGTTTCCTTTTTCTACTTTTGTTCCAGCTGGAATACAGCCAATTGTAGATAGACTTTCCCAAGATTTATGAGCCTCATCAGTAAGGCCAAGCTGAGCAAACATCTTGCTTGGTGCTACTGTTAAGAATGGCATAAGCATAATACCTGTTTGACGAAGTACTTCTGCTAAATGAGCCATTACGGAAGCTAACTTTTCACGATCATTCTCATCTTTTGCTAATACCCATGGTTGTGTTTCATCAATATATTTATTCGTACGACTAACCAATTGCCAAATAGATCCTAACGCTACAGAGAACTCCATATTCTCCATTGCTTCTTCTACTTTTTTCAAAGTATCTTGTGCAAACGCTACTAACGTTTCATCAAATTCTGTTACATTTGCTTTAAATGCAGGGATTTCTCCGTTAAAGTACTTATCAATCATAGCTACTGTACGATTTAATAAATTACCTAAGTCATTTGCTAAGTCGAAATTAATACGCTCCACAAATCCTTCTGGTGTAAATACGCCATCAGATCCAAATGGAACTTCACGAAGTAAGTAATAACGTAATGCATCCAATCCATAACGATCGATTAATGTAACTGGATCTACTACGTTTCCTTTTGACTTACTCATCTTTCCATCCTTCATTAAAATCCAGCCATGAGCAAAGACTTTCTTTGGAAGAGGTAAATCTAATGCCATTAAAATTATCGGCCAATAAATTGTATGGAAACGAACGATTTCTTTCCCAACTAAATGCACATCTGCAGGCCAGAATTTTTTATATTTCTCTTCATTTGCTGTTCCATAACCTAACGCCGTAATATAGTTAGATAATGCGTCAACCCATACGTAAATAACGTGTTTTGGGTTACCAGGAACACGAACTCCCCAGTCAAATGAAGTACGAGAAACTGCTAAATCTTCTAATCCTGGTTTAATAAAATTATTAATCATTTCATTTTTACGAGACTCCGGCTGAATGAAATGTGGATTATCTTCATAGAACTTTAATAGTCTGTCGACATATTTACCCATTCTAAAGAAATAAGATTCTTCACGAACAAGTTCTACATCATGACCACTATCTGGACTTTTTCCTCCAACTACTTTGTCACCTTCCATAATTGGATCTACTAATTGGTGCTCTGTATAGAACGTCTCATCTTGTACAGAATACCAACCTTCATATTCATCAAGATAAATGTCACCTTGATCTACTAATTGCTTAAAGATTTTTTCGACAACATCTTTATGACGATCTTCAGTTGTACGAATAAAATCATCATAAGAAATATCCATCTTCTCCCAAAGCTCTTTAATTCCTGCAACAATATTATCAACATATGCCTGTGGCGTAATATTTAACTCTTCTGCTTTCTTTTGGATCTTCTGTCCATGCTCATCAGTTCCTGTTAAATAATGCACATTATATCCTTGCATACGCTTATATCGTGCCATTGCATCTCCTGCTACTGTCGTATAAGCATGTCCAATGTGTAATTTTCCACTTGGATAATAAATTGGGGTAGTAATATAAAAGGACTTATTTTCCTCTGTCATTGTTTTGGACCTCCCGAATAACCTCATATGTATTTATAAACAGTATATCAAAAACTCATATATAAAGTGAAACTTTAATCAGTGGGGTTTTTCTTCATCCCCACTGATTATTAGCCCACATCAATCGGGCTTTTACGAGCAGCCCGAATCTCACTTATCTTCTTTAAGCCAACCTAATTTTGAATTCTGGGTCTTAATGCTCGATATCTTTATCATCTATTGCTCATATTTCAAAAAAATATACAATCTCCACTTGGAATTTGTTATTTTTTTCTGAAAATATTGTAAATAATTGTGGAATTTCCTCTCAATCTATTATATATAAGAAATAAGAAATCTATAAATCTTTTTAAAAAATATAGAATTTAAGAATTGACGGAAATGTAAATGATTGGTATCATATGTCCATAGGGTATTTTATCGAAAAATGACGAATCTAAAAATAGACTCGAAACTTATAAACTATTTATTTAGGAGGAAAAAAATTATGAAATCTACTGGTATTGTTCGTAAAGTTGATGAATTAGGTCGTGTAGTAATTCCAATCGAATTACGCCGTACTTTAGGTATTGCAGAAAAGGACGCTCTTGAAATCTATGTTGATGACGAAAAAATCATCTTAAAGAAATATAAACCAAACATGACTTGCCAAGTAACTGGTGAAGTATCTGACGGTAACCTTTCTTTAGCTGAAGGTAAAATCATCTTAAGCAAAGAAGGCGCTGAGCAAATCTTAAACGAACTTCAAGATTATATCGAAACAGCAAAATAAGCTTCTCAATTATGAGAAGCTTATTTTTTATCGACATGATAGATTTGATATACATCTCTTTTCGACAAATCTCGATCTTTAGCGACTGTTTTAATCGCTTCTTTTGAATTCATACCTTTTTCATTTATATAGTGTTCAATATGATCATATAC
This sequence comes from Bacillus cereus group sp. BceL220, assembly GCF_051776965.1. NCBI lineage: Bacteria > Bacillati > Bacillota > Bacilli > Caryophanales > Bacillaceae > Bacillus > Bacillus cereus group sp. BceL220. The sequence continues at coordinate 41,789 of NZ_JBPWBC010000023.1, forward strand.
TGAAAGAGATTCCCACCATTGTTCTTCTGGAGCAGGTTCTTCTGTTGAACCAGCTACTAAAATACAAAACTCACCACGTACTTCATTTTGCTTCGTCCACTCAATTGCTTCTTGAATTGTCCCTCGAATAAATTCCTCAAATTTTTTCGTTAACTCTCGACACAATACAATCTCTCTATTTCCCAACACTTCCTGCATCGAAATTAAAGTATCATCTAAACGATGAGGCGCTTCATAAAACATCATTGTAGTTTGTACATAACGAAGCTTTTCTAACTCCATCTTCCGTTCCTTTTTGTTTCTCTGCAAGAAACCATAGAAATAAAACTGCTTTGTTTCAAGACCGGATGCAATTAATGCTGTAAGGGCTGCATTTGCTCCAGGAAGCGGAATTACATGATATTGCTCAGCTACTGCCTCAACAACAATATCGTAACCCGGATCAGAAATACACGGCATACCAGCGTCACTAACAAGTGCTACATTCTTTCCATTCTCTAACTTCTCTAATATTCTCTTTCCACTTACTTCTTTATTATGCTCATGATAACTCGTGACAGGTGTTTCAATTTCAAAATAATTACAAAGTTTTTTCGTTTGTCTCGTATCTTCAGCAGCAATTAAATCAACTTCTTTTAAAATTCGGATTGCACGAAATGTCATATCTTCTAAATTTCCAATAGGAGTTGGTACTAAATATAAAACTCCCTTTTCATTTTGTTGAAAGCTTTTTTGTTGCCACATAGCGTTCTCCTTTTTGCATATATGCCTCTTTTTGTTTTCTCGTTAATTGCTTAAAGTAATACTCCGCTTGCATAGCTGTACGTTTATCATCATGGGTCTCTACATATTTTAAAACGACAGGAAGCCTGACGCGTGTATACTTAGCTCCTTTGCCGCTATTATGAGTCTGTATTCGTTTTTCTATATGGTTTGTATATCCAGCATAATAACTTCCATCAGAGCACTCTACCACATAAAAAAAATGCTTATTCTTCTCCATATAAAATTGAACGTATCTCCTTTGTATATTCGTTATTGTTCTCATATACAACGAGAGGTGGTAAAATTTTTAAATCTGCATTTCCATCCTTAATTCCTTCAATTAACAATGTATTTGCTTCTTTTCCAACCTTAGGATAAACAAATCGCACACGCTTTGGTTCAATTTTATATTTACGCATTAATGTGACAATGTCGAGTAATCGCCCTGGACGATGTACAAACGCCACTTTCCCACCTTGTTTTACTAACTGACTACTTGCAGATACAACATCTTCTAATGTACACATAATTTCATGACGAGCTATCGCTAAATGTTCATTCATATTTTTCTCTGAAGTTTGAGGTGTTTGAAAATATGGTGGATTACATGTAACAACATCATATTGATGACGTCCGAGTTTCTCTGGCATATCTTTCAAATCTCCATGTATGAGGTGAATTCTTTCTTCCAGCCCATTATATTGAACACTTCTTACTCCCATATCATATAAGCGTTCTTGAATTTCCACACCAGTAATCTTTCCTTTTGTTCTTGTACTTAATAGAAGGGGGACAACTGCGTTACCTGTACACAAATCAAGTAAATTTCCCTTTTGAATTGGTACCCATGCAAAATCTGCTAGTAAAACAGCATCTAAAGAAAAATTAAATACTGATGGGCTTTGTATAATCTTCATGTCTTGCGCTAATAAGTAATCTAAACGTTCATCTTCATATAAATTCATATACTGCTCCTTTTCTTACCCTTAACCTACCCTATTTCATGTATAAAAAATTACCTTTCCAATTATAATTGGAAAGGTAATTTCACTTTTTATTTAAGAATGACAGACAGAACAAACAATCTCCCTCTTTACGTACACTTCCATAATGTAGATTGCAAATATGAAAACCTTCTTGATACAGTCTCGCTAAATTGTCATAGCCTTCACCAATATCTGTCTTGGGCTTCACTTCTTTACGCTTTTGAGTTTTTTGTTTTTCTTTATTCTGCACTTCTTCAAAACGGTGTCGCAAATTGTTATTTTCCATTTTTATATGCTGGTTTTCTTCCAACAACTCTGCAAGATGCTGTTTTAACTCTCCCAACTGTTTGTATAAATGTCCAATTTGCTCTTCCATACTAGAAACCGATTCAAAAATATCTTTTTTCTCCACAAGCACCCACCTCATTAATCTGTGGTTTGACTCGAAACGACCCCTTTATTCACTAACTCATCTAACGTATATTCTACTATCCGTTCCTTGTCTACTAGTTCCACTTGAATTAATCTTTCTAAAATATTTAATCCGATCACACGGCCAGTACCATGCGGGGTTTGTATACGTTGATCTAAATCAGGAAGTTGTTCCTTTGCTGCCTCATATTCATCATTCTCATATTTTAAGCAACACATTAAGCGACCACATAAACCAGAGATTTTTGCAGGATTTAATGATAAATTTTGATCCTTTGCCATTTTAATGGATACAGGTTCAAAATCTCCTAAAAAAGTAGAACAACAAAGCATACGACCACATGGACCAATACCACCTAGCATCTTCGCTTCATCACGAACACCAATTTGTCTTAGTTCAATTCTTGTTCTAAAAATTGCCGCTAAGTCCTTCACTAGTTCGCGGAAATCAATCCGACCATCCGCAGTAAAATAGAAAATAATCTTATTACGATCGAATGTATACTCTACATCTACAAGTTTCATATCAAGATTATGCTCTACTACCTTTTGCTGACAGACTTGATATGCTTCTTTTGCAGCATGTTTGTTCTCTTCAACAATGGTACGATCATTTTCATTTGCAATACGAATAACCTTTTTTAGCGGTAATACAACGTCGTTTTCATCAACTTGCTTTTTGGTAATAACTACTTTTCCGTATTCAATACCTCTTACCGTTTCTACAATAACAAACTCATTTTCAGAGATATCGAACTGATTTGGATCAAAGTAATATACCTTTCCGGCCTTCTTAAAGCGAACACCTACTACATCATACAAAACGGTCATCCCTCCTGCAACCGCAACACTAACTGTTCGAACACAAGCTGCGCATTTACATTAGCGTTGATTCTATTTTTTGCCTCTAATATATTAAAGAGAGCTGATACAATGCGCTTCTGAGCATAGGAAAACGATTCAAACATCTCTTTCTGCTCATGAAAAACAAGACGATCTTCTTCTCCAAGTTGAACATATAGTAAATCCTTATAAATAAGGAGTAACATATCTAACCCTTGCTGTAATTGTTCTTTCTCTCCAAAGTGTTTTCCCCATTTTTCTTGTACAAAAAAAATAGAGGTTTTATCTTTTTCGAGCGCTTCACATAATTTTATCACTAAAGCTCGTGCTTGTGCAAACCATTCATCACTACATAAAGCTAAAGCTTCATCAAAACTATTTGTGAGTTGAGCAGCAAGTGTCGATAAAGATGCTGTAATACCTTCTTCCTGTAATCTTCTAATTAAAGATTCTGTAGGTAACGGTCTAAACGTAACAACTTGGCAACGAGATAAAATCGTATTTAAAATTTGATGACTTTGTTCAGTAAGTAAAATAGCGGTTGTATCACTACTTGGTTCTTCTAAAAATTTCAAAAGTGTATTTGCCGCATTTGCCGTCATACGATCTGCGTGCTCAATAATATATAATTTTTTATTTGCCTCTAATCCTGTTTTTGAAAACTCTTCTTGTAAATCATGAATTTGCTGCTTCTTAATAGATAATCCGTCTGGTTTTACAATATGTAAGTTAGGGTGGTTACCTGAATCAATTCGCTTACAATTTGTGCATACATGACAGGGCTCTACTCCATTCCGCTGAGAACAGAGGAAACTCTTTGCCATTTGAATTGCTGTCGCAAACTTTCCCGTACCTTTCCCTCCCTCTAACAAGTAAGCGTGGGATATACGCTCTTTTGCAATGCTATTCATCAACATTTTTACACCGATGGGTTGTATAGCAGAAAGCTGCTCCCACGTCTTCATCATAATGCATACCTCACTTATTTCATTCTTTCCTTCTATTATAACAATTTATCTTCTATAATCTGAACAACTTCTTCTATAAGTTTTTCCATCGGCTGATCAGCATTTACCAATACAATACGCTCCGAGAAACGTTCTACAACTTGTAAATACCCTTCGCGCACACGTTTATGGAAAGAGATATCTTCCATATCTAGTCGATTTACTTCACGTCCTGCATCTTTTTCAATCCGAGCCAAGCCAACCTCAGGCTCAATGTCTAGATAAATTGTTAAACTAGGCATACAGTCCTCTGTTGCGAAACGATTTATTTCAAATACCTTATCCATACCCAATCCTCTTGCATAGCCTTGATATGCTAAAGAACTATCTATAAAACGATCACATAACACGAGATAGTTCTCATTAAGTGCTGGCATAACTTTTTCTACTAAATGTTGTCTGCGCGCAGCAGCATAAAGAAGCGCTTCTGTACGTGCTTCCATCATCGTATATTCTTGTTTATGTAAAATCGTCCTAATGTCCTCAGAAATTGCAATACCACCTGGTTCCCTTGTCGCCATTACCTTTTGTGCTTTTTGTTCAAAATATGGCAATAAGCTTTTAATTAACGTTGTTTTACCTGAACCTTCTGGGCCTTCAATTGTTACAAATAATCCCTTCATCCTAAAACCTACTTTCTATGTCATACACTTTCATATATTTCGTATTACCTTGAAAACGAGCTCCTGCTCTCTCTAAATACATAATTTGCTCTTTATGCTCTGAAGTAATTCTCTCTCCATACATAACCAATGGAATCCCAGGTGGATACGGAATCACCATTTCCGCCGCTATCATTCCAACAGCCTCTTCTATAGATACTATCCTTGTTCCATATCTTTCTAGTTGTTTATACGTATACGGCAACGGAGAGAATTTACCTTTATAAGTATAACGAATAGATTCCCTCTTGTCTTTCACGTCATAATGTTGCAATGCTACTCGGATCATCTCTATAACCTTCATATACCCCTCATTTGCTTGCAGGGGTAAAATAAATAGGACATTGTACGGATCAGCCATCTCTGTATATATACCGACCTTTTCAAATACGGACTGTAATTCGTACCCTGATAACTGACAACGAGTTTGTACGGTAACCTTTAACTCGTCTTGCAACGGATATTCTAAAATGGCGATTTGGGGAATAGAACGTAACCGTTCCTTAAATCTCCGTAAAAACTCAACAATTTCACCATGACCTTCTTCTTTTATACGCGCCATTGTAAAGCGTGCTATATCCAAGGAAGCCATAATTGGATACGATGGACTACTAGATTGTAGCATACTTAAATAAGTAGTAACCTTCTCTTCGTCTACTAAGTGACTATTTATATGTAAATAGGAACCCATTGTCATTGCGGGTAATGTCTTATGTGCAGAATGAACTACAATATCTGCACCATATGTTAACGCTGATTTCGGGAATGGTTCTCCTAAACAAAGATGTGCCCCATGTGCCTCATCTATCAAAACAGGGATTTCATGTGCATGTGCAAAAGCGATGCTTGCCTTTAAATCCATCCCCATACCATAATAATTAGGATGCGTTAGAATGAGTGCTTTCGCATTTGGATATTTTCCAATTGCTTTCTTAATAATTTCATTACGAACTCCCACTGGTACATTATAAGTTTCATCAATCCATGGATCTAAAAAAATGGGATTTGCTCCCGCTAGTTTTAAACCATTAATAATTGATTTATGACAATTTCTTTGTACAAGAACAATATCATGTTCCCCACAACAAGACAAAATCATCGCTAAGTTCCCGACTGTTGAACCATTAATTAAAAAATAACTTTTCTTTGTATCATACACTTCAGCCAATAATTGTTGTGCCTCATCTATACATTCAAACGGACTATGCAAATCATCTAGTCCTGCTAACTCAGTTACATCAATAGATAGAATATCTTTAAACTCTCTTATTGCCTTCTGAGGGAAGTTTAAACCATTCTTATGACCTGGGACATGAAAGGATAACGGCCCTCTTTCTTTAAACTCGATTAACGCCTCATATAAAGGCATATGATTTTGATTCATCTACATCTCTTCCTTATTATTCATTCTCCATCTATTATACAGAACAAAAAAAATAATAGGCATATGCCTATTTAAAAATATGATACTTCTAATTTTCGAAGTTGCTTTAAATAATGTATATATTTCGGATCATCTGTCTCTGTATTCACCATATCCTTTTCACATTCATAACATATTAAATTATTATAAACATATATACCTTCTTTTCTTTTTGTCTCACAAACAATACAAACTTCACTTTGTAATTTCATAACCTTCCCTCCCTATTTAAGTGAACCTATTTTATACTTCTAATCCTTAACAATTTCCAGAAAAATATACACCCATCTCTTATATAATATGATTAACTCTTGGGCAACGTGTTTGTATTACCATTACTTCTTTCCCATTCTTTTTAACAATACAAAAAAACACAAGTCAAAAGACTTGTGTTTTTAGTTGCTTGGCGACGTCCTACTCTCACAGGGACAAGGTCCCAACTACCATCGGCGCTAGAGAGCTTAACTTCCGTGTTCGGTATGGGAACGGGTGTGACCTCTCTGCCATCATCACCAAACTATGAAGGCATATTCCTTCAAAACTAGATAACATTGCTTCATATTATATGGTTAAGTCCTCGATCTATTAGTATTCGTCAGCTCCACATGTCACCATGCTTCCACCTCGAACCTATCAACCTGATCATCTTTCAGGGATCTTACTAGCTT
>NZ_JBPWBC010000024.1:0-48008 GCF_051776965.1 Bacillus cereus group sp. BceL220
TGCATATAATGAAGATTCAATTGACACAATCTTATTATCAAACTTCGTGATAGATAGAGAGTCCATTTTTGGATTGATCCATTTTTTCATGTATTTCACCTCCCTTTAAGGTTTTTTTTCAGGTTATATTTCTTACCAAGAACTAGGGTCTTGTAAGCTCTCCACGGTGACCACTGCTTGCATATAATGAAGATTCAATTGACACAATCTTATTATCAAACTTCGTGATAGATAGAGAGTCCATTTTTGGATTGATCCATTTTTTCATGTATTTCACCTCCTTTAGGCGTTCCAATTCATAACTAAAGCATCAATATTTCAGGAGGCTTGTAGTGTCGAAAATTGGATATGCTTTTGATAGGATAGTAATAATCGAAATCAAAATTAATATCAATGTCAAATTCAGTTTCTATTTTCGATATAGGAATAAGAACTTTTGTATTAGGATTGGTGATTTGTTTATAGATATACTTCTTCCCGTAGGTCTTACTACCAATAATTGTTGTATCCTCATCGCTTTTAAATCTATCGGTGAATAACTCTGCAGAGCTGCAAGTTGAGTTTGAAACAAGTATATATTTATGATTAATAGAATATTTATTGCATATATTATTAAACCAATTATAGAAATCAATCATTTTATGTAGTTCTCCACCAAAATTGATTCTTAAATCTACAACTACATTTTTCTCATAAATAGTTTCATCAATTTCTGGAATGATATCAAAACTGATGCATTGTATAAAAAAATAATTATTACTTGCAAAGTTTTTGTAAACTATCTTATTCCAATCTAAGTCTTCCAAAGTTAGTATCCACTGGCTACCGTTGTTGAATTCAACCAGATTATCACCGACTAACCAACTACTAATAACATCCGGTGGTTTACCGTTAACTTTAACGATGACATTGGATTGTATCTCTTTTGGTAATGGTGGATAAATGTCTATAATATAAATTTTAGAATTACTTTTACTAACGAATATACCGAATTTTTCAAGGAATTTTTCTAAAGTATCTCTTTCTATAGTTATCACTTTAGACATGACTGACAGACTCCTTAGATACATAATTTGTAAAATCATATTTAATATCAAATCTATCGTATATATCTTTAGGCGTATTATGAGAAATAACTATGATAGTTTTATCTTTAATATTTAAAAGCTCATCCCAATATATCTGACTATTAAGGCGATCCAAATTAGATGTAGGTTCATCAAATATCAAAGTTGATCTATTTGACATTAATCCCCTCAATATAAGCAATCTTCTTTTTTCGCCACTAGAAAGTTTTGTTACATCCTCACTTAAAAGTTTCTCTTCAGATAAAAACCTCTTCATGTAAATGAATTCTTCTTTGCTATATTCATTTCTTAACAAGATATTAAATATAGGCGATTCATCAAAAAGATTATTGTCAGTCATAACATACATAATGTCCTCAAATGGATTACTATTAATCTTAAGGTTGTCATGGTCATAACAGATTTCTCCAGCATTTTTATTCTTTAACAAACCAAGTATTGATTCTAAGAATATAGATTTCCCTAAGCCACTTTGCCCCGTAATGATATGTGTTTTATTTTTTAGGAAAGCTATATCCTTGTAATTGAAAATAGTATTATCGAATTTTAAAGATATTTTCTTAGTAGAAATTGAATTTTGATAATCAATGATTGTTTCTCTTTCATCCACTTCTGAGCAAAGGATCGAACTGATTTCCTCTCTCAATTCCTTCGTACTGTTTATATTGTTAATACTTCTCGAAAGTGATAGAATCGGCATACTTAATTGCTCTACCAGTCCTAGAAGGGTAATAGTAACACCAGGAGTAATATGCCCCTTTATAATTAATAAAGTAGAAATAGCCAGTATTATGAAATGCGATACATATGATAGTAACGAATATAGGGCATTTAATGTTACTTTATAATTCTCAGTTGTTAACCCAGCCTCCCTTTCTTTATTAATTATTCTTTTTGATTTATTAAGAAAAATAACATCCGCATTTAAAACTCTTACGTACTTTAGATTGTCTAGTAGGTTTTTAAAAAAATTCAGGTTATCGCCCTTTTGATTTAGGAATTTTTTCTCCAGATTAGCCAACTTATCTTTAAATACTCTAGTTAATAATAATGGTAAAAACATGAATGCAATTACAACCAAACCAATATAGACATTTATAATTAATAAGGATGTTGTAACGAATACTATTCTCAGTGATAAGTAAATAGCATCAAAAAAACTTCTGTAATATAGAAACTCTAAGCTGTCAACCACATTAGTTAACGTGTTTAAACTATTTTCTTTTGTCTTTTTTATATTTGTGAAGTCTTTAGTTTTAAGTACATTCTTAATAATAAGACTTTTTTGGTTTGCAAAAGTATTTCTAATTAAGTAATTTTCGTACACCCATTCAAAAAAGTAAAAAAGTACTTCTATCATTATTAATAATCCGAATACCAAAATATATTTATATACATTACTTAAATTATGATCAAGTGCTCCTTGAAATAAATCTCCTTTAACGAATTGAATAACTGTTCCAATAAGCGTTGAAACAACTAGAATTAAAATCAACAGAAAGGTATTTTTATTCTTAATACCAAAAATCATAGAATTCTTCATATATATAATAATCCTCCCATTTTATTCTTGTTTAAATAAAGAGAGTAGCAATAAAACCTAAAACATCAATCCATCTATTCGTTTTGAATCCTCCTTTTACTACTTCCACTTGCTTTTTGTTTAGATTTTCTCGAAAAACAAGTTTGCTTACAAGATTAATGATAGAGGATAAATCTTGATTTAGCGGCAAGATGTATACAAATATATACATGTAAGGAAGTGTTTATTTATATATTTTTATATGAAATTCGCAATAACTACCCACTTATCCATATTAATAAATTGTATATTGTAAAAAATATAAAACATCAATCCATCCTCCCATTTTGAATCCCCCTTTTTTACTTTCACTTATTTATATTTAGTTTTTTCCGAAAAACAAGTTCACTCACAAGATTGATGATAGCGAATAGATCTTGATTTAGTGGTGAGATGTATATATTTATGTCTCCGGAAGCATTTGTTTATGTAAAATTCACAATAACTACTCACTTATCCATATCTATAAATTGAAAATTATAATAACTTATAAAATATCAATCCATCCTCCCATTTTGAATCCCCCTTTTTTTATCTCTTTACAGATTTAATTTTTGAATTATTTTGAATTAACAAATTGTTTATAAGGTTGATGATAGACAATCGAATTGATTTAAAGGTAAAATGTATATAAATATACACATTTTGGGAGGTAATTACTTGTTTGGCCCTACAATTGAGAAGATAAGAGAAGGTAAAAAGATTAAAATAAAGGATCTTTGTGACGGTATTGTATCTAGAGCAGCTTATCATCGATTTGCTATCGGACAATCTGACACTAGTATTCTGAATCTATCTTTATTTATGGATAGGTTGCAGATTTCCCCTGATGAGTTTTTTCTAATTCATAACAACTATGCTAGCGATAAGATAGTTTCATTTTTAAAAGAATTATCACGAGCATACAGGGTACAAGACCTTCAAGGAATACGCTCTTTGAGAAGTAAATTAGAGGCAGATTTTACTGGTGTAAAAAAAGAACATTTGACGGAACTTCTAAACTTTAGAATTTGTAGATTGGTGGGGAAAGATGTAAACGGAGAAAATAGTGAATTATTTAAATATTTGGTTAATACTGAGTTTTGGACTCACTATGAGCTTGTTCTATTTACAAATAGCATGTATGTATTTTCATTAGAGTTAATTGATGCTCTTCTTGTGCGTTGTATTCAAAACTTCAAGAAATATAGTCAAGTTAGACCTTATGGGAATGAGAGCTTTAGACTTGTGGTAAATGCCCTAATTTTATCATTTGAACAAAAAAATTCTTTTTACACCAACAAATGGGTTGATTTACTAGGAACGATAGAGCTAAATGATAGTGACTTCTTCGAAAAAACACTATCTAAAATATTCAAAGGATTCTATGAAATAAATATTAACAACAATCGAAAAAACATTTCAGAAATAATAAAAACAATTGAGTTTGTTGGACATATCGAAGCAGATGAACACGAGATTATGTTTACTCGTATGTTGGATTACATACTTGAGCATAGTGATGTAGAAAAAGGAAATTACGTTTATGAGAGTTAACCTATAATCCATTTAATGTTATAAACTAATTCTTTGGGGGAATATATAATGTATAAAATGATACCTTACACAAAAGTTAGAACAGTAAATCAGCCAACTAGCAAATCAATTCACGATAGTTGGCTTGACAAAAAACTTTTTACTGGTTCCAGAAGTTTATACGACCAACTGCAAAGAAACGAAAACCTTCAGAAAGCTACAATAGCGAAAAGGAAATACATAAATAGATCTAGATATAGAGCTACGCCTTTTGGTTTGTTTTCTTCGGTAAAATTATGCGAGATGTCTGAAGTAAGTAACCCGAAAAACCAAATGATTATTCAGAACGATTACAAAGTGTATACAAGTATTGATTCAGAATGGATTCATAAGTTTATTTCAAATACGAAAAGTGAAAATTTAGATAAACTAGCGGTGTGCTGGAATAATAATGTTATATATCAAAACTCTAATTATATATATAACACTTGGACACCAGATGATAAGAAAAAGTTCAGTAGTAATAAAATTCATGTGAATAATCTTATTGAATGCATTCGAGATAATTCGAAAAACTTCTTAACCCTTGAAGAACTTTCAGAAAAACTGGAGAAAAATAACAACATCCCTCTACCAAATCATATTTTATTAAGTGTAGTGAAGCAGTTGGTAAAAGGGGGCTATTTAATTACTGATATTGATAATTTAACTTTTGTTCAGAATTTTGAACTTCTCATTCGGTACCTTAAAAAGAAAAACTATAGTTTTCCAGAGGATACAATAAGTAAAGCAAAAAATATGATAAAGAGGTTAAATTGTCCAGTAAATGATTTCAACCTAGATACTGTAAATGAATTGGAAGAATTGTTATCTTCGATAATTGTTAGTAAACATTATCTTCGTTATGATAGCGAAACAAATGTAGTTAATCTTGATTTAGATAAGAAAATGATCGAGGAATCAGTCTTACCCTTAATAAATTTTCTTTCCTCTTATGCTATAAGAGTGCCATTAAGTGAGAGGTATCAAGCTGATGTACATTTTTTCAAAGAGAAGTATGGAAATGCAAAGGTAAAGTTTCCCGAATTCTATAAAAACTATCAATTAGTCAGAGAAAATAATCGTTCACTAGAAAGCAAAACCTCTAATTTGGAGAGCAAAATTAGAACACAATTATTAGCCTTTATTTCTACAGCAAGCAAGTTAAACTCAATAGAGATAGACATATCCAAACTGTGTTTCAAAAAAATGAAGATAGAAGGCGAAATGCCTCCTACAATTCAAACTTGTTTTCATTTAGGGGTAGAAAATGACAAAACTAGTTTTTCTCTCACTCCATATGGTGGTAACAATGGTCTTGGTCGTTTAGAAGGTCGCTTTTCTTATATAAACCCTGAATATTTTACAATGGTGAAAGATATTGAAAGGAATAAACATTTAGAAGCTAATACAGAGATTATTACCGTTAAATATATGCCGAAAGAACATCATTACTATAACATTATGAATGATTGTTATGAAGGGAATTTTAATCTTCAATTTGGAACTGCTGAAAATCATAAATCCCTATCATTAGAAAATTTGTTTATAGGAGTTCAAGATAATAAACTAACATTTTTTTCATGTTTGAATGGAAATGAAAAAATTGTTAAATTTGAACAATATAATGTATCCAACATAGAACACTTTTCACCACATGTCTTAAATGACTTGTTATTCTGGAGCAGTAATTATTATTCAAATTTAATGTCCTTAATTTTTGATATTCAAAAATTAAGAAAAGACTTCATTTACTTCCCAAGGGTTCACTTTAAAGGCCTTGAATTATTTCCTCAATCTTGGTTGATCAAAAATTATTTGGAAGATGGACTTCAAAAAGATGAATTTTTCAGTAAGTTTGACGATATGAAAAAAATTTATGAGATACCCGATTCCTTTTTCATTAGAACTAATGATTTAAGATTATTAATTGATACTAATTGTGAAGATGATTTGGATATTTTATGGGATATTTATAAAAAAGATACTCATTTGGATATGTACCTTGAAGCAGAATCAATGGATTTTTCAAACTCAGCCACAATTGACTCTGAAGGAAATCACTATATATCTGAGTTTGTTTTCAATTTTGTATCTCAAAAGATTAACCCTAAGAAATTAAACCTTCAATCTCCGTATCATAGCAAAGAAGAATTAAATCTAAAAAGAAAAGTTAAGTGGAATCATTTTAATATATACTTACCACACGAACATCATGACGATTTTTTAGGTGCTTTTTTATTCGAATTTATAAATAAATTAAAAGATAATGGAGTAGTGAGTAAATTCTTTTTTATTCGTTATTTTGATGACCGGCATCACATAAGGGTGAGGCTTTCTCCAAGTTCTAAGTATGAAAATGACTTGATTGATGACTACTTAGCAAAGGGAGTCATCAAAGGCGATATCATAGACTATAGTCCTGGAAAGTATGAGCCAGAGTACGAAAGATATGGGGGATTATCTACTATATCTAGTGCTGAAGACTTTTTCTGTGCTGATAGCTCCCTTATTCTTGATTTGTTACACTCCTGTTTAGAAAACGAGAAACTAGATAAGGTTGACCATGCAATATATCTAATTTTCAAGATCTTATCTATTCATACTAAAGAAGTTTATCAGCAATTCCTAATTATGGACGACGGATACTCTAATAAGGACTTTGCAAAAAATTATCGAGATAATAGGAAAAAATATTTGACGTATAGTGATTTAGCTGCATCTTCAGATTATAATTTAACTGCTAACTATATTGTATTCAATAAAGATCAACTTACTTTTTGGGAATATGAATTATCCAACTACTTTAACAAATTAAAACAAGAAAACCTATTCGATTTTAATATTATTCGAAGTTTAATACATATAACATGTATAAGACTCTTTGGCATTAAATCAGAGGAAGAAGAGCTGGTTGGAAATATGGTTTGGAGAGTTCTGAAACAAAAGGTTGCTCTGAATAAATACAATAGTGACAATCTTATTTTAAATTAATAATAAGAAATAAAATTTAAGAAAAAAGCGTTTCACTAAAGTTTTATATCTCTTTAATGAAACGCTTTTTTGATAACTTCTATCTACTTTTTTTCTTTTATAAGATGTAAAGTTTTATCTTTCATTTCCCAAATCTGATCAGCGACTCTTTCTACAAAAAAGTGATCATGAGAAGTAAAAAGAACTGTTCCTCTATATCCATTCAAAAACTTTTCTAAGGCTTCAATTGTAGCCAAATCTATAAAATTTGTTGGTTCGTCTAAAATAAGAACATTAGACGGTTTTGCAAAAAGACAGGCCATTGAAATTCTGGTTGCTTCTCCACCACTTAACGAGCTTATTGGTTTTCTGATTTCAGTTTCTTCAAAACCTAAATTACTAAGTATTGCACGAATAAGACTTTCTTTATACTCACTCATTTTCATAAGGTATTCTAATACACTTATATTACCAAAAAGTTTATAATCCATTTGCTTATACGTACTAAATACAATTTTAGAAGAAAGTGTTATGCCTTCTTGGTTATTAATAATATAATTTAATAAAGTTGTTTTTCCCGTTCCATTGTCTCCGACTATAGCAATCTTCTTTCCAAGAGGGAATTGGAAATTCAATCCAGAAAGAAGAACATTATCATTGATAGTAATAGCAATGTTATGGCCCATTATTGGGAAACGATTGTGTATTTCAAGTCCTTTTACCATTGGAAAAGAAATTGGTTTGGAGTCTTTCTTAATATGAACTTCATCTAACATATCAATTCTTTTTTCTATTGATTTAACAGTCTTCAACATACTCTTTTGAACAGTGTCTTTTTGTTTTGAAGAAGCTAATCGATTAGGTTTAATATTTTTTTGTTTGTTTTTTTCACTAACATTAGAAATTTTTCTTGCCTGATTTCTTTTAGATTCTACCGCTATCTCTAATCTTTCTTTTTCTTTTGTGACCTTTTGATATTTTCTTTGTAACTCTAATTTCTCATGTTCTTTTTGTTCAATATAATCATCGTAGTTTCCACTGAATTCTCGAATTATTCCATTGTCAACTTCCCATATTTTAGTAGCTATAGAGTTTATAAAATAACGATCATGACTCACAAATATTAAAGTTCCATAGTAATACTTTAACTCTTCTATCATAATATTGATGCTTTTTTTATCTATGTGAGTGGTTGGTTCATCTAAAAGTAACCCCAATTTATAATTAGAAAGCAACTGTACCAAACGAAATTTCGACTGCTCTCCTCCACTAAGTGTCGCCACACTATTTTTCGGTATGTTCAAGCGGCTAAGTAATTGGGGATTTAGATCGCCAGCATTTATTTCTTCTTTTACTTCCGCTATTTGTTCAAAATAATTGAAATCAACAAATCGGTCAACTTCGCCATTATCAGGATCAATCAAACCTGCAATTACATTTAATAAGGTTGTTTTTCCCTGGCCATTTTTCCCGACGATACCAATTCTATCATTTTGATAAGCTGTTAGTTCTTTTATATTAAATATCTCTTTACTTCCAAAATTAATCTGAGTATTTTTAATTTGTAAAGCTAATCCTTCCATATCTCTCCCTCCAGTCACAGTAGCCAAATGAAATATTTAAGTATACATCAAAGGGGACCGTTCATATATATAGATATCCCTATTTCCTTTGGTGTATAAAAATTATTCCTGTTAAATTGTAAGTCGTGCAGATCCCTCTTAATTATGTTAACATACAAAAAATAACAATTCAATAAATTACGATATTTCTGAATAATAAATCATTTTTATTATCCCTTATTATCAAGGCTTTTAACACTTAATATTTGTAGAACCATAACTTATAAGAGGTACAAGGATATCGACAAAACCCCACTAACCAATTTCGATAAAGAAAAACGTCGATTTCCTGTATCCTAAGTAATCGATTGTTCATACTTTAGATTTTTTCAAGTTTAATAATATGTATTTATTGGATGCGGGTCATCAGACAGGAGTGAAAACAATGTATTTGCTAGATAGAAACTAGCACAAAAATACCTGCACGAGAAGGCGCAGGTATCCAACAAGGGTATTTCGATATGCTATTCATATTTATCAGAATCTTAATTCATACCAATGCCCTCCAAAGTTTGAGTTAAATGTTCACCCTCATTTACTGGGAGTAATAATAACCAACGAATCTTTTTAAATTTTAATTTGTTTATTATGCCATTGTTACATAACTTCGGAATTTCTATATCAGCACTTAGTATCTGTTGTTATTGCTGATTCCATAAGATTCCTGTAGTATGAAATACTTCTTGTTTCAGAAACATCACGAAGGTTAATAACTACGCAAATGGAAACACTGGTTATTGGCTTAGGTTGGAGATATCCACCTGAAAATTATGGTAGATATTAACAAATAACACTTGCATATACAGATATTATATTATTTTATTTATGTTTACAAATTTTCTTACGTTTATTCAATACGTAACTTTGTAACACTTGCAATATTTTTTATTGGCATTCATTTTTGTACATACCACGAATAAGTTGTATTTTCCCTTCTTCCATTCCTCTTTTAATCCCTTGTTGCTCTGCATGAGCGAACTGTGCGGATACCAAAGAATTACATGACTATCTATATGTCCGATTTTGAGGGCTGAAGTCTGTTCAAATGTGCTTATCCCACAGCAGCTTGTCAAAATATGAAAAAAATAGCTCTCCACCAGCTAGATGGAGAGCTATTTTTCTAAAATCTATGATTTTACATGTTTTTCTTTCGTTAAAAATCAAAAAAGATTCCAGAGTATCGGGAACCCTAAAGGGTTTGTTCATTGTCTACATATTCAGCTATTTTTTGAACAACACCAGGTTCAAGTTGCTCTAGTACAGAAGCGGCTTGTTCTAAAGCTGCATCGTATTGATATTCACGGAATAATTTCTCCGCATAATTTAAGCTTTCTGCAAGGCTTTCATCATGACTGCGGTAACGGTTACCGTATTGAATTAATTTTTCAACTAAATACGCTTGTCCAATTAATTCTTCTGTCATTTCAGCTACACCGTTCACAGTTGTGTATGCTTCTTCTAAACTGCTATTTACAGCGTTCATATTTAACGGCTTCACTTCTAATTGTTCATATACAGCTTGCATTGCCATTTGCCCTCTTTTTAAATCTTCCATAATACTCTCTGGAAGACCTGGCAAATTCGACTTTTGCATAAAGCGTTTCGTTTCGAAAATAGTATTTCGCATTTCTTGTAACTTCTCACGCGCTTCAAATTCTTCTTTACGCATCGTTTGCAGCATTTCTTTATATTCTGCATGAAGTACTTTTAACGTTTCACATTGCTCATAAACCTCTTCTAGTTCCTCACGAATAATAGAGAAGGCAATATCTTGTTCAGCAACGCGTAATTGTAGCATTTCAAAACGTTTCGTTAAAATGTGCATTTGCTTTTCAATTACTTTTTGAGATTCAATATCCTTATCTTGCAATTGATAGCTTTGTTTCACAAGTTGTGTTTCTGTTTTCGTTTCAATCGTTTCGATACGTATTTCTTCTAAGTCTTCATAAACAGAAAGTGTTTTTTGCTCCACATAATGTCTCGCATGCACCTCTTGCTCAAGTTGATCATAGAAACCATCTAAACGAGTTTTTAAGTCTTCCACTTTTTCAGCCGCTTCTGTTATATGAAGCTCCTGTATATCCATTAAACATGTGTTTAGTTGTGTCGTCATATCACGAACTTCTTTAGGGATTTCCAAATACTCTAATACATAACCTTGTCTTACCATATCATTATGACCCTGTAATAAATCTTCCAGTTGAACTGGTAGCGTCGCTTGACACTCTACTAATAAATCTGGAATTTGGTGAATAATGATTTCTAAACTTGCTAAACCTTCTTCTAAACTAATAACAATTTCTCTCGCTTTTAAGTAGTCACCATTATCTGTTGCTTCTTCAAAGCTTTTAAATTTATTAGATTCAGCGTCTAGCATCTCTTCGATTTTCTGCTCTGCTGCTCCATACATATGTCTATGAGCAAGAACACTCTTTTTCATACTACGATATGTATCACGTAACCCTTCAATTTCCGAGCTATTTTTCTCATGGCTTTCTAACAATTGCTGTAATTCATTTAAAACACCTGTAATACGATTATCAGCGTCATCTAAACCACTTATGGATTCGTTCATCGCATGCTTTGCTTTTCGGAAGGAGAATTGCGAGGCGAATTTTCGCGCTTGCGCTAAATCTTTGTCAGCTTTCGGAAGGGTTGTTGATACAATTTCATCCCATTCTTCACGCCATTTACCAAACAGTTCTTCTGTTTGACCCGTCATGTTTAAATCTTTTACCCGTTTTAGTTCATCTGCCACAGGTTTATCTTTTATCTCTTGTTTCCACTGCTCCAGTGCTTCAATATCTTTATATGAACGATTTCTTATCACAAGCTCTATCATGAGCAGCACTAGAATAGAGCTTACTACAATGATAACGATCGTCAGGATAGAATCCATGCAAAAAAGCCTCCTAGTTATATCTCTTTTTTTGTCCGTTCCGTTTATAAAATGGAAGGCATTATGTATAAAAAGGGAATTCCCCTATATTTAACAACTAACAATGTACTAATCATACCATGTAATGGCTTGTTTTTGACCTAGTTTTTTTTAAAATTTCATGTTTCTTTCAATGCGATTGTAATCTTTCTCAATATTCCGCCTACCTCACTACCTATCCTCAAATGATTGTAATAACAAACAATCTTTCGTATGAGATACGAAATAAATTTTCCGCATGAGTGGTGGTTCAACAGAAATTCCATGTACATTTCCCTGCCTTACAGACTGCTCTACTGCCCTTTCTGGAAGTAACGTGATGCCAAGGCCAGCTTTTACCATTGCAAGCATCGGTTCTGCGTAAGATGTTTCCACAGCTATAGTTGGTTTTACACCTATCTCATGAAACATGTTCATAATCATTTTCCTTACATCGCATATTTCTGGATATACAATTAATTTTTCATTTTGCAGCTCTTCTATTTGAATGACTTTCTTCTCTTTATACGGATGATTATTTGAAATGGCACAAACAATTTTCTCTTGTTGCACTTCTTTTATATACGTAGCACCTTCTACTACTGAATCGATGAACATCGCGTCAATCTCCCGCGCTTTAAATAAATCTCTTAATACTTCCGTATGTCCGATTTGCCACTCTACTTCGAACTCATCACCTAATACATCTTTACACTCTAATATGTAATGCTCTGCTAAACTCGGTAGTATACCAATTGAAAACTTTCGGTTCTCTTGATACCTCCTCATTTCTGTTTTCACTTCATTTATTTGTTCCAAAATCGGTAGCATTCTTTTTATAAATAACTCTCCTGCCTCCGTTAACTCCACTCCTTGCGCAGAACGCTTAAGTAAAGTAACCCCTAAATCCGCTTCTAACTTTTGAATTTGCTTACTAAGCGCTGGTTGAGATATATGTAAAATCTTACTTGCCTTTGATAAACTTCGCGTATGCTTCACTTCGATAAACGATCGTACTGCCTCCAAATCCATCGTACACACCTCTAACAAAAAGTTATAACCGTTATAAGAAATCGATATTTCCTCCTATAAACAATTACTCTTTATACTTATTTCATCAACTTACTATAACGAAATGTAAAGGGGAAAGATACTCTTGAACAAAAAACAAATGCTACTCGGATCCTTTCTATGCTTACTCGCCGTAACTGCCTGGGGATTTATGTTTCCTGTAATGGCAAATGCCCTGCAATTTATCGATCCGTTCTTCTTCACAACGATTCGCTATGGATCAGCAGCTATTATTTTTCTTATTTTGCTATTAATTACTGAAGGGAAGACTTCACTCCGCTTAGAAAAAAGAACACTTTCTCTGTTCTTTTACGGGACAGTCGGTTTCGCAGGATATGGTTTTCTCGTTTTCTACGGACAACAACTTGCCGGGCCTTCTGGAGCAATTCATGCAGCTATGATTCAGTCCCTTATGCCTCTAATCGCCTTATCACTGCAATGGATAACGAAAAATCGTCGCCCTCAAAACTACACATTTCTTTGTATGTTCGTTGCATTACTCGGTGTTATGCTTGTCATTTCAAAAGGAAATATTCACTTATTATTTGGAGCTGCAAGTCACTTATCGACAAATATATTAATGCTATGCGGTGTTACTTGCTGGGTCATTTATACAAACGGGGGTGCTCGTTTTCAATCTTGGTCACCACTTCGATATACGACATTAACTTGTTTATTTGGCTCAATTTCACTCATCGTTATTGTTACTTTCTTAACGTACACAAATATAGTTACTATGCCTTCACTGCGTACAGTTGTGAGCGTTCGTTTTGAGCTCCTTTATATGTCGATTATCGCAGGAGTTATCGCTGTATTTTGCTGGAATATGGGCAATCGCTATATTTCATCTATTAACGGCATATTATTTATGAATTTAGTTCCTATCCTTGCCCTGATCGGTTCTATGTTTCGAGGTTATACAGTCGATAAAATTGAAATCGCTGGAGCTGCATTAACAATTATCGCGCTATTATGTAACAATTTATGGCAAAGAAAAGTAAACATAAAAATCCCCACCTCAGTTCGTTAGGTGGGGATTCTTCACATATGAACAGCTCTTGGCCATTCATGGTACATATTCGCTTTACATAATGCTTGTTCCATCCATTGCTCAATCTCTTTCGTGTACATTTCTATGAAAAATGTCTCAGACGGGAAAGAATGCAGTACTTCTGATATATATTGTGGATATAAAAACGGCATATTTATCATACCTTTTAATTGCGTCATAAACATTGTAAATGATACTTTCTGAAATTCTTGTTTCATTTGTCCTTGTCTAATAATTTGCTCTATATAATATCTTTCTTTAGAAAAATAAACGGTCATCACTTCACGAATTAATGTCGTATCAAGTGAAAGCTCTCGGTAGAAGAAACGTGTTAGTTCTCTATTTTCAAATTGATATCGTAACATCCCACGCACCATTTGCACCATCACATCTTTAGCCGACAAATATTCTCTCTGTTCAAACGAAATTTCAATCACATGAATATACCCTTCTAAAAAATCAGTAATAAGCTGTTCTAATAAACCTTGCTTCCCAGCAAAATAATATGAAATATTCGCTACATTCACATCCGCTCGCTTTGCAATGTCTCGCACCGACGTTCCATCATAACCTTTCGTATTAAACAACGATATTGCCGCATCAATTACTTTTTGTTTCGTCTGCTTCATGCGCTCACTTCCTCTCAATGAACAGCTATAGTTTAAATTTCTTGACTTTTAAGACAAATTCCTTTAATTTTCTATCGACAAAGTCATGTGAAATACATCGTATTTTGCTAATATTTTACACATCTCGATAAAAAAGGAGCTGTTTCCATGTTTACTAAAGAAAGTTATGCAGGATCTCGCGTGCAGCAATATGAGACAGTAATTAAACAACTGGATGCGTTATTAACTGGCGAATCAAACGTAGTCGCAAACTTATCAAATGCGTCCGCATTATTAAACCAATTTTTAGATCGCGTTAATTGGGTTGGCTTTTATGTAACAGAAGGAAATCAGCTTGTCCTTGGACCGTTCCAAGGAATGCCTGCTTGCGTACGCATTCCATTTGGACGAGGCGTTTGCGGCGTAGCAGCTGAAACAAAAACAACGCAGCTTGTAGCGGACGTTCACCAATTCCCAGGTCACATCGCTTGCGATAGTGCTTCTAATTCAGAAATCGTTGTACCGATTGTGAAAGAAGGAGCTGTCATTGGTGTACTTGACATTGATAGTCCTGAAAAAAATCGTTTTGATGAAGTAGATCAGCGCTATTTAGAAAAGTTTGTGGAAACACTCCTAAAACATATGTAAAAAGAAAAGAGCGAGTTATCGATTTAGTACGTCCTGTACAAAACCGATAGCTCACTCTTTTTTTATTGATTAACAGTAGATATTTTCTTTAATGCTTGCTCTAAATCAGAAACGATATCCTCCCAAGATTCTAAACCAACCGATAAGCGTATTAAATTATCGAAAATGCCCATTTCTTTTCTTAGTTCAGCTGGAATCGCAGCGTGCGTCATCGTTGCTGGATGCTGAATTAACGTTTCTGTATCTCCTAAACTCACCGCAATTGTAATAAAGTGGAGGTCATTAATAAATGCTTGCGTCTCTTCTTTTCCGCCTTTTACTGAAAAAGAAATAACACCGCCCCCGCGCTTCATTTGACGAGATGCTAACTCCCCTTCTGGATACCAAACACTTTCTACCGCATCATGTTTTCTTAAGAACGATACAATTTTTTCTGCATTATCACAATGACGATCCATTCTTACCGCTAACGTCTTTAACCCGCGTAATAATAACCACGCATCAAACGGCGCCATAATGCCGCCGATATCTTTTCGCATCGGACGAATTTTTTCAGCTAACGCTTTCGTTTTACAAATCGTTACACCCGCCACAACGTCGCCATGACCACCAATATATTTTGTCGCACTATGCACAACAGCGTCACAGCCAAGCTCAAGCGGTCTTTGTAAATAAGGTGAACAAAACGTATTATCAACAATGACAAGTAAACCATTTTGCTTCGCAACCTGAATAACTTGTTTTAAATCGATTAATTTCATTGTCGGATTAATCGGTGTTTCAACGAAAATAAGCTTTGTATTTGGACGAATTTTATTTTCAATATCAACCTCTGTCTCCATCTCACAAAACGAATGCGTAATCATAAATTTTTCTTCTAACACTTCTAAAAAACCGTACGTACACCCATATAATCCATTTGAACAAATAATATGATCTCCAGCCTTTAAAAAACCGATTAAAGTTGCTGAAATAGCTGCCATACCAGATCCGAAGGCAAGTGCTTCTTCTCCTCCTTCTAACACCGCCATACGTTCTTCAAATAATTTCACAGTCGGATTTCCAAGCCTTGAGTAAATATAAGATGGATCCACTCCCGCAAAA
This sequence comes from Bacillus cereus group sp. BceL220, assembly GCF_051776965.1. NCBI lineage: Bacteria > Bacillati > Bacillota > Bacilli > Caryophanales > Bacillaceae > Bacillus > Bacillus cereus group sp. BceL220. The sequence continues at coordinate 16,219 of NZ_JBPWBC010000024.1, forward strand.
CTCGCCTCTCCTTGCTGCGCAGTCTCAAATGTAAACGTAGAGGTTTGAAATAAAGGTGGTGTTAAACTTCCTTTATGTTCCTCAGGTGTATAACCGTGATGAATTAACGCTGTCTCCATATGCTTCTTTTTCATAAAAACATCCCCTTTATGTTTTTATTACCGCATATTCACCAGTAAAAAACTGATGAACGTTTTTACTACATTTTATGTAAGCGTTTTATTTGTGTTTCTATCTCTTCTTTTATATTGTTTTAAATTCCTTCTTATATTAATTCCCAAAATTTATATGCATAAAACAAAAACGTACTCGCTTGACGAAACTCTGGGTAAAAGATATAATAGCGTTTGTGTAAAATAAAAAGGCAGCCTTGTAATGTGAGTTTATCGTTTGTATTTTGTTCCTCTACGGAGGTGTATCTCGTAACTCCCTGCTGCTGGAGCGAAGGTACATGAAAACAAAATGCCCGTAAATATCGATTACGTCTGTTTTTATTTTACGTAAATAAAAACATTTTTAAAGGAGGAGTCAACTATGGCTCGTTATACAGGTCCAGCTTGGAAACTGTCTCGTCGTCTTGGAATCTCTCTAAGCGGCACAGGAAAAGAATTAGAAAAACGCCCTTACGCACCAGGTCCTCACGGTCCTAACCAACGTAAGAAACTTTCAGAATACGGTTTACAATTACAAGAGAAACAAAAACTTCGTCACATGTACGGCATGACTGAGCGTCAATTCCGTCGCACATTTGACCAAGCAGGTAAAATGCCTGGTAAGCACGGCGAAAACTTCATGATCCTTCTTGAAGCTCGTCTTGACAACTTAGTTTACCGTATGGGCTTAGCTCGCACTCGTCGTGCAGCTCGCCAATTAGTAAACCACGGTCACATCATGGTTGATGGCGCTCGCGTAGATATCCCATCTTACCGTGTAAAACCTGGTCAAACTATCAGCGTTCGCGAAAAATCTAACAGCCTTGTTGTTGTTAAAGAAGCGATCGAAGTTAACAACTTCGTACCAGAATACTTAACTTTCGATGCTGACAAATTAGAAGCTACTTACACTCGTCACGCTGAGCGTGCTGAGTTACCAGCTGAAATCAACGAAGCATTAATCGTAGAGTTCTACTCTCGTTAATGACAAAAAGCCAATCCTGTGGATTGGCTTTTTTCGTTTATATATAAAATAAAATTATTTATTTTCCTCTTTCTGAACATATACATAAGCATCTTTCTGCTCTTTATGTACATCCACCTTCGAATTCTCTGCAAGCTGACCCGCATTTAGCAAAGAAAAAATAATTAGCGCTTCTAGTGACATTTCGTTTTACCACTCCTTTCTAGTTGTTATACATTTATCATACCGCTTACATGTGATTTCCGTATGAACTCGAAAAGGAGATTACAACAAAACGGTTACAAGTATATGAATGCACGCTATAATAACCATAAAACAGGAGGTTGATTCATTTTGACGATAAACCAAATGGTTCAGTTAGGCAGTGCATGTATGTTGTTTATTACTTCCGCGCTTATTAATTGGTATCAGGGAAGTAATTTAATAGATGATCCTGATGAATGGAAATATAGCGCTAAGTTTACGAATTACTTCAAAGGCACCGTTTCAAATTACGAAGATATTTATCAAATCGATTTCTTTATATATGCAGCAAAATTTTATCCAACAGCATTTATCGTTATGCTAGTGAGTTTACTTTATATGTTCATATTAATTCTTTATATTCTATTTAAAAGAAAAGATCCGACGTTTTAAATCCATACATAAAAAACCCCGAATCATAAACTTTTCAGTTTACAATTCGGGGTTTTATTTGTTTTACATTCGTTCCTAATTAGTAACGAATTAAGAAATATTTCTTCTTACCGCGGCGAATGATTGTAAATTTACCTTCGATGCGGTCGTTTTCTGTTACAACGTAGTCTAACGCTTGTGTACGCTCACCGTTTACGTAGATTGCGCCGTTCGTTACATCTTCACGTGCTTGACGTTTTGATGGAGAGATTTTGCTTTCTACAAGTAAGTCGATTAATACTGTATCTTCTGCAGTACGTTCTACAGATGGTACGTCTTTGAATCCTTGTTCAATTTCGCTTGCAGTTAGTTCTGCTACAGAACCGCTGAATAGTGCAGCTGAAATTTTGATTGCTTGCTCTAATGCTTCTTCGCCGTGAACAAGTTTTGTCATTTCAGAACCTAATGCTTTTTGTGCTGCACGTTTTTCTGGTGCTTCAGCTACTTGCTTTTCAAGCTCAAGAATTTCTTCATGAGATAAGAATGTGAAGTATTTTAAGTATTTAACAACGTCGCGGTCATCTGTGTTAATCCAGAATTGGTAGAACTCGTAAGGAGTTGTTTTCTCTGGGTCTAACCAAATTGCTCCGCCTTCTGTTTTACCAAACTTCGTACCGTCAGATTTTGTAACAAGTGGAATTGTTAAACCGAATGCTTTCGCATCTTCCTCTGATTTACGGATTAATTCAAGACCAGCTGTAATGTTACCCCATTGGTCACTACCACCGATTTGCAGACGGCAATTATGGTGTTGGTATAAGTTTAAGAAGTCATATGATTGTAAAATCATGTAACTGAACTCAGTGAATGAAATACCAGTTTCTAAACGAGATGCTACTGTATCTTTTGCTAACATATAGTTTAAACCGAAGTTTTTACCGATATCGCGTAAGAATGAAATTACATCTAAGTTACCAAGCCAGTCATAGTTGTTAGCCATCGTTGCTGGGTTGTCCACGTTTTCGAACTCTAAGAAGTTTGAAAGTTGGTTTTTAATGCTTTCTGTGTAGTAAGCAACTGTATCTTTCGTATTTAATGTACGCTCTGCTTTTTTACCACTTGGATCACCGATCATACCAGTACCACCGCCAACAAGTGCGATTGGTTGGTGACCAGCTAATTGGAAACGACGTAACATTAATACTGGTAACATATGACCAATGTGTAAGCTATCTGCTGTCGGATCGAAACCACAGTATAATTTAACGCTTTCTTTTTCTAATAATTGCTCAAGGCCCTCAGCATCTGTTTGCTGATTAATTAGACCGCGAAATTCAAGATCTTGTAAAATACCCATATCCTACATACTCTCCTTTAAGTTCATTACTGGCGTGAAAGTTGAAAACATAAAAAAATCGCCCCTTCAAATAAGGGACGATTTTGATTATCGCGTTACCACCCTAGTTGCAGGCAAAAAAGCCTACCACCTTATTTACATAACGGCTTAGCACCGTCTTTTCCCTTTTGAATACAATTCAATCGAAAAAAGATGCTCTAGGGGCGTAATTCGCGATCATCTATGTGCTGATTTCCACCGACCATCAGCTCTCTAAAACAGGGAAATGATCACTACTTCTCCCTTTCCACGCTCAATTATTCATATACTTTTCTTTATACCATCATTTATATAGGCGTGTCAAATAGAGGTGGAATTTCTCTTCTTTCCAATCCTTTACAACGCCATAAAGAGTATCGTAATAAGAGAAAGCATTGGAACCCCAACTAACAACGATACATGAAACACAACCGATAAATCATTTCCAATGGTCGCCTCCACAGGATCTTTCGCCGGGGAACCAAGAAACCCGATTAATCGATCGAATCGACTTACCGTTTTTGGAAAGTCTGGTATTTCTACATGATCACTATCTAAATGTTGCTTTAACTTATATTCACTCTTAAAGGGATTTTCGCTCAATTTCATCCACCTCCAGCAATTGTTTCAATTTCTTTATTCCATTATGAAGTCTCGATTTCACTGTTCCAATCGGAATGTTTAATATTTCTGCAATTTCTTTTTGCTGCATATCATGATAATAAGAAAGGATTAGGACCGCTCTTTGCTCTTCTGGAACTTTCAAAATTGCTTCTCTTACTGTGAGCCGATCTTCGTGAGAAAATTCTTTTTCCGGAATCGGCACTAAAAATGGCAAAAGCGTACGCCACCTTTTTCTCCTATTTAATTTATTAATCATAAGACGATAACCAATTTGAAATAAATACGTTTTTATTTTACCTTTTTCAATTTCATACATATGTTTCTTACGCTCTAGCGTCAAAAACGTATCTTGCACAAGATCGATACTTAATTGTTCATCTCGGTTAAATCGATATAAAAATTTGTATAGCGCTGGTTTGATTAAAATATATAGTCTTTCTCCCGCTTGTTTATCTCCACTTTGATACGCAAGCATGAGCTCCTCCTCAATCCCAATCTGCGCCATGATTTTTGATCTCCTTTATTCCTTTTAACGTTAATGAAATACGGGAAATTAAATATGCAATCGCAATAAAAATCCACAATTGTGATTGATTTGTAAAAAATTGCACATATGGGTTTTGAATCGTAAATCCCATTGCAACTAAAATATTTAACGCTTGCACACATATGCATGCATACAACGCAAGGCAGACAGAAATAGTATCAAATACATTCCAGCGAAAATACACTTTTGTTTTTGTAAAATCAATTTTATATCCATTTTTCCGTACTATATGTTTTCTATCAAATGGAATAATTATTGAAAACAGAACACCCATTATAGCTCCAGCTGTAAGCATTGATACTCTATATCCAATTGGTATCGGTAAGAAAAGACCACAAGAAAATACAACTATAATTCCAATTAAAGCAAAAGCAAGAAGTAATTTATTAGACATAAAAAAGCCTCCCTCATCTATTCTTTCACAAATGTATACAGACGAGGAAGACACTTCGTTCAAATATTATTTTAATTTTTTTATAATCTTTGCGGGATTCCCGCCAACTACTACATTATTAGATACATCTCTCGTTACGACAGCACCAGATGCGATCACCGCATTGTCTCCAATTGTTACACCTGGATTAATAATTGCTCTTCCGCCAATCCATACGTTATCGCCAATTGTAACTGGTTTTCCGTATTCTGATCCGCTTATGCGCTCTACTGGATCAAGCGGGTGTGTTGCTGTATAAATGTGAACACCTGGAGCTAACATACAGTTCACTCCGATTGTTACCGGGCATACGTCTAAAATTGTACAGTCAAAGTTCGCGTAAAAATTTTCGCCAACGTGAATGTTATAACCGTAATCACATCTAAAAGAAGATTCAAGATGAATATTATCTCCTGTCGTTCCAAATAATTCTTTTACGATTTCGCTACGCTCTTTTAATTGCTCTTCTGGCGTATCATTTAATTTTCTCGTTAATATACGTGCTTGCTCTCTTTCTTGTACTAAAACTGGATCAGCCGGTATGTACATTTCTCCTAGTATCATCTTTTCTTTTTCTGTTTTCATCATACTCCCCCCTTTAACTTATATATATAAGTTAATAATAACATAAAAAAAGGTCTGAACATTTTTCGTTCAGACCTTCCTCTCTTAATCTTCCATCGTTGATAAGTCACCTGTTGGTAAGTTTAATTCCCACGCTTTTAATACGCGGCGCATAATTTTACCACTTCTCGTTTTCGGTAATTTATCTCTAAATTCAATTTGCCTTGGCGCTGCATGAGCTGCTAGGCCTTTCTTTACAAATTGACGAATTTCTTCTTTTAATTCATCAGATGGTTCGTATCCTGCTCGAAGTGCGATAAATGCTTTAATAATTTCACCACGCACTGGATCAGGAATACCAATTACACCTGCTTCTGCAACAGCAGCATGCTCGATTAATTTACTTTCTACTTCAAACGGACCAACGCGCTCACCTGACGTCATAATTACATCGTCAATACGTCCTTGGAACCAGAAGTATCCATCTTCATCCATATAGGCAGAGTCACCTGATACGTACCAATCTCCCGGCATGAAATAAGATTCATACTTTTTCTGGTTATTCCAGATTGCACGCATCATAGATGGCCAACCTTTCGCAATTGCTAAGTTACCCATTGTGTATGGAGGAACTTCATTTCCTTCATTATCAACAATCGCTGCTTTCACACCTGGAATTGGTTTACCCATTGAGCCTGGGCGAATTTCCATACAAGGGTAGTTACAAATAACTTGTCCGCCTGTTTCTGTCATCCACCACGTATCATGAATACGAAGTCCAAATGCATTCATACCCCAGCGAATTACTTCTGGATTTAACGGCTCACCAACGCTTAATACGTGACGAACTTGTGATAAGTCGTATTTTTTAATTGCGTCTTGTCCAGCTCCCATTAACATACGGAACGCTGTTGGTGCGCTGTACCAAACCGTCACACCGTAATCTTGCAGTGCTTCATACCAAGCTTCTGGACTAAAGCGTCCACCTAAAATAACATTTGACGCTCCAACTAACCACGGTGCGAAAATACCGTAAGCAGTTCCCGTTACCCAGCCCGGGTCAGCTGTGCACCAATATACGTCATCTTCTTTTAAATCTAATACCCATTTCGCCGTTTGATAGTGCTGAACCATTGCATTTTGCGCATGAAGCACACCCTTTGGCTTACCAGTAGAACCAGACGTATAGTGAAGAATTAAACCATCTTCACGGCCTAACCATTCAATATGTAATTCTTTTGAAGCTTGTTCAAATAAAGGATTGAACGCTACCGTTTTACCGCCTTCTTCTACATTATCTCCAACAAGGAAAACTGTTTTTAAAGCAGGTAAATCATTTAATGGTACACGCTCTAATAACTCAGGCGTTGTAATTAACACCTTCGCTTCACTATCTTCTAAACGATCGCGAACCGCACCTTCCATAAATGCTTCAAATAACGGTCCAACAATTGCTCCTAATTTCACTGCACCTAAAAGTGCGAAATATAACTCTGGAGAACGTGGCATAAAAATAAAAACGCGATCGCCTTTTTCTACATCGCCATAATTTTTCAGGACATTCCCTGCTTTATTAGAAAAATCCTTCATTTCCTTAAACGTATATTTCTCTTTTCGCGATCCATCTTGATAATAAAGAGCTACTTTATTCTTTCGATCGGATTTCGCATGCTTATCAATTGCCTCATACGCCATATTTACTCGGCCTGTTTCATTCCAAGTAAAGTTTTTATTAACCTCTTCCCAGTTAAAATTCGCGTATGCCTCATCATAATTCGGCAAATTATTTTCTCCTTTAATGACAGGAAGCGTTTCTACTTTCATACTTTACATCCCCCTCCTATGTATTCTATTATCTATTATAATGATATTATTTAAAATTTTCAGTATATTTGTTGATTTTTAGACAAATTTTTAATGACAAAATTCGATTCACATCGCATATATTATAAAGTACGATATTAATAGATTCACAAACCCTCAAGGTGGTGAGCAATACATTGATTCATAAAAAAATATACAATGCTAGAAACTTAAAAACAGCGAAAGGCACTTTAATTATTGAAGGTCCTGTCTCTACACATAATCTTGAAATGTATGAATTTCATCCAGATTTAGTTGCATTTCGTCCTGCTGAACAGCAATATAAAGCAATTGTCGAAATTTCTAAATTACCAGAAGCTCGACTCATTATCGCTAGACATGACCAAATGATTGTTGGATATGTTACATATTTATATCCTGATCCACTTGAACGATGGTCAGAAGGAAAAATGGAAAACTTAATTGAGCTTGGGGCAATAGAAGTAGTCCCAGCCTTCCGCGGGAGTTCTGTCGGAAAGAACTTACTAGAGGTTTCTATGATGGACGATTATATGGAAGATTACATTATATTGACGACTGAATATTATTGGCACTGGGATTTGAAACAAACAGGATTGAATGTGTGGGAATACCGAAAAGTAATGGAAAAGATGATGAATGCCGGCGGGTTACAATGGATGGCTACAGACGATCCTGAAATTTGTTCACATCCCGCCAACTGTTTAATGGTCCGCATCGGTAAACGCGTTGATACGGATTCTATTCAAGCTTTTGATCGTCTACGTTTTCACAATCGTTTTATGTATTAATAAAGGGGGCAACTGGAATGATTGTAGAAGAAATTATGAATCAAAATGTAGTTACACTACATCCAAACGATACAATCGAAACAGCAATCCGAACGATTCGCACGAAAGGCATTCGGCACATTCCAATTGTCGATCAAAATAATCACGTCGTAGGCATTATTTCTGATCGGGATGTAAGAGATGCAAGTCCGTCTATTCTAGATGAACAAGTTTCACTCGATATGCTACAGCAACCGCTTGAACTTATTATGAAACATCCTGTAATGACTTGCCACCCTCTCGATTTCGTTGAGGAAATTGCTACTTTATTTTTTGAAAATAAAATTGGCTGCCTTCCTGTTACAAAGGCTGGTAAGTTAGTTGGTATCATCTCAGAATCTACAGTACTGCACACGTTAGTGAAATTAACAGGGGCACATCAACCGAGTTCACAAATTGAAATTCAAGTAAAAAACGAACCTGGTATTCTTGGAAAAGTCGTTGCTATTTTTAGTGATTTACAAATAAATATCGTGAGCGTTCTCGTCTATCCAGCAAAAGACGAGAATGATAAAGTACTTGTTTTCCGCATTCAAACGATGAATCCTCTAAAAGTGATTGATGCACTTGAAGCAGAAGGCTATCGCGTATTATGGCCGAACATCATGGGGATGCAAGCATGAGTAGCGCGTTTATTTATTCGGATGACTTTCGGGGCTATTCATTTAGCCCTAATCATCCTTTTAACCAACTGCGCGTCACACTTACGTATGATTTATTACAAAAGGGCGGTTTCATCTCTCCCTCTCAAATCATCTCACCACGGATGGCTACAGATGAAGAGATTGCCTACGTTCATACAGAGGAGTACATAAATGCGGTAAAACGTGCTGGAGAAGGAAATTTAGAAAAATCAATTGCGATGACATATGGACTTGGAACAGAAGATACACCGATGTTTCCAAATATGCACGAAGCAAGCGCATTGCTCGTTGGTGGTACATTAACAGCTGTCGATGCTGTTCTTTCCGGAAAAGTAAAACACGCGCTTAACTTAGGAGGCGGCTTACATCATGGCTTCCGTGGTAAAGCATCTGGCTTTTGTATTTATAACGACAGTTCTATCGCAATGAAGTATATTCAGAAGAAATACGGTTTACGCGTCCTATATATTGATACAGACGCTCATCACGGTGATGGTGTACAGTGGTCATTTTATGATGACCCTAACGTATGCACCATTTCATTACATGAAACTGGTCGCTATTTATTCCCTGGAACTGGCGCTGTAAACGAACGCGGACAAGGTAATGGTTATAGTTATTCTTTTAACGTTCCACTCGATGCTTTTACAGAAGATGAATCGTTCTTAGAATCATATCGAACTGTTGTAAAAGAAGTTGCAGCATACTTTAAACCGGATATTATTTTAACGCAAAATGGTGCTGATGCACATTACTACGACCCACTTACACACCTTTGTGCGACCATGAATATTTACCGCGAAATACCGAAACTCGCTCGTGAAATTGCTAATGAATATTGCGACGGTCGCTGGATCGCTGTCGGCGGTGGCGGCTATGACCATTGGCGCGTCGTACCAAGAGCATGGGCGCTCATTTGGCTCGAAATGAACAACATCCAAAACATCTCAGGTTATCTCCCTCCAGAATGGATTGAAGCTTGGAAAGGACAAGCAGAAACAGAACTTCCCCTCACATGGGAAGATCCAGACAACATGTATAAACCTATCCCCCGTAAACCAGAAATTGAAGAAAAAAATGCATTAACTGTAGCGAAATCCCTTGAAATTATTCGGAATAATATGACAAAATCTTTGTACTAAACGAAAAGGAGGCTCGTTTTTGAATAGCCTCCTTTTATTTATTGTCGGTTTCTGTCGGTAAGTCGATATATTTTAATAATCGCTGATATATTTCGAGATGCGCCGATATATTTTCATTTCATAACAGCCTGGCCCAACTTTTATGAGAAAAGGTCGTGATATTATGTGGAAACGACAAATGATCCACACGAAACGTGGTACATTTGAACTCTTTACAAAAGGAGATGGCGAATCGCTTTGTATTACACATCACTATTCACAATTTAATGAAACTGGTGATTACTTTGCGGATGTTTTTACTGCTACGCATCGTGTATTTCTCATTAATTTACGAGATACTGGTCGCTCTGTAACCGCCCATTCAGAAAACGAATTAAGCATGATTGAAACAATCCACGACTTAGAAGCAATACGAGAAGCATTACAACTTCCAACATGGCATTTCGCTGGTCATTCAACAGGTGGTATGCTTGGCCTTTTATATGCGATTACATATCCAAATTCCTTACAATCATTAGTCGTAGTAGGAGCTGCAGCAAGTAACTATACCGAAACACCATTTTGCATTTATCATCCCGAACATTCACAATTTCATTATATGCAAGAGCTCATCGAAAACTTAAAAAGCCCTCACCTTACAAGTGAAGAACGGAAAGAACTATCTACTAAGAGAACAAAATTATCATTGTATAAACCAGAAAACTACAACTCTTATTTTTGTAAACCAATCAAAAAAACAATGTCCGTTAGCCGGATGAATGCTTTCGTCAATGAATATCCTTCATTTGATTTAAGAGAGTATTTACCTTCCATCCAAACAAAGACACTTATTATATGCGGAAGATATGATGTACAGTGCCCAATTCAGTATTCTATCAAGATGCATGATGGGATACGTAATTCTATCTTCATTCCATTTGAAAACAGCAACCATTATCCTTTTTTAGAAGAGGCTACTCAGTTTACTTCTACTACTCAAACATTTTATAAATCATTGCAACAAGGAACTCTAAAATAGTATGTTAAGGTCGCAAGCTAATTTTCGAACAAAAAGCTCACAGCCTCTATAAGACTATGAGCTTTTTTCAAAAGAAATATTTCACACTAAAAACAACTAAAAAAATACAAGAAATAACAACTAAACCCACATCAAGTAATACCGAATTTTTATCTCTATCTTTTAAACTTACCTTAGAGCTAGAAATGCTTTTAATTACCCAAAAGATCGCAAAAAAGAACCAACCAAAATGATCATTCGTAGAATCTTCATCATAAAACATTTGTATTGCACCAATAATCAATAAGATAAGTACGATATTAGTTCCAATCTTTAAAGCCTTGTTTGATTTATTATCTTTTAATATATCCCCCAACATATAGCACGCCCCTCATGCTCTCCTCTGTTTTGTTTCTCTTTACATTTTAACATAAATTACCTATTCCTTCCTTTTCATTCGAATAACATACAAAAAAACCTGCCAATTACTCGGCAGGTTCCCTACACATTAAAACGATAACCAGCTCCCCATACTGTTTCAATATATTGTGGGTGGGCAGGATCTCTTTCAATTTTTTCACGTAGCTTTCTAATGTGGACGACAACAGTGGCTAAATCACCAGCGGAATCTAATCCCCAAATGCGTTCAAATAACTGTTCTTTATTTAATACTTGGTTTGGATGTGTGACAAAGAATGTTAATAAATCAAATTCCTTCGTTGTAAATGCCACTTCTTCATTGTTTATAAAAACTTTCCTCGCTCGTTGATCGATAGAAATTCCGTGAATATATAACGTATCACGTTGCTTACTTACATTTCCTGATAATCTTTCATAACGAGCAATATGAGCTTTTACTCTTGCGACTAATTCGCTTGGGCTAAACGGTTTCGTTATATAATCATCCGCTCCTAATCCGAGTCCGCGAATTTTATCTATATCTTCTTTTTTTGCTGAAACAAGTAGAATCGGAATATCTTTTACAGCACGTATTTGTTTACAAATTTCGAATCCGTTCATTTTCGGGAGCATAATATCTAAAATAATTAAATCATATTCTTCTTGCAGGGCTATTTGTAAACCTGTTTCTCCTGAATGCTCTACATCAACTTGGAAATCATTAATTTCTAAATAATCTCGCTGTAATTCTGCAATACTTACTTCATCTTCTATTAGTAAAATTCTTTTCAATTTACTCACCACATTCCTCTACTTTTTCCAATGAGAAGAAAATGCTTGTGCCTTTACCAAGCTCGCTTTCCGCCCAAATTTCCCCGCCATGTTCTTCAACAATTTGCTTCGCTATTGCTAAACCAAGTCCACTTCCACCTGTGCTAGAATTTCGCGATTGTTCTGCACGATAAAAACGTTCAAAGATATACGGTAGCGTATCAGATTCTATACCTGATCCATTGTCCATCACTTTCACAATAACTTTATTGTTATCACTCGATACTGTTACAGTAATTTTCTTCTCTTCTTTATCCATGTACTTCACACTATTATGAATTAAATTTGATATAACTCTATTTATCTTTTCGCAATCAGCCGTTACATATAATGGCGATGAATGTAATTGTAAGTTAACTTCTATACCTTCTTCACTTAAATCCATCTGCATCTCTTCTATTAATTCTTGCATAAACGTATTTAATTCAACTGTCTCAAATTGGAATGGAACTCGATTCAAATCGAGCTTCGAAAACAAAAAGAGTTCATCAATGAGTGTGTCCATATGTTTTGCCTTCGTGTGAATTGTCGTTAAATACTTATCCATTTTTTCTGGCGTATTTGCTACCCCGTCTTTTATTCCTTCTACATATCCGATAATAGATGTAATCGGTGTTTTTAAATCATGCGATATGTTTGAAATAAGTTCTTTTCGATTTTCTTCATACTGCGTTTGTACTTCAATCGATTCTTTTAACTTCTTCCTCATTTCCTCAAATCCTTGATTTAATTGACCTATTTCATCGTGCGATGTAACTGGCATTTGAAAATCTAAATTTCCTTCTTTAATTTTCTCTGTTGCGCCTTTCAATACAAAAATTGGTTTTATTACACTTCTTGAAACGAGATAACTTAATAACCCAATAAGTAAAATAGCTAATAGTAAAAGCGATACGAATAAGATTGGAAATAATTTTTGTGTAAGATCTACAAATGAACTTTGCTTTTTTAGTACAAATATACTCCCTTCTTCTTTCTCTGCAAAATAAAAATCAAATTTTACATATCGATAAAATGTATCACCTAGTTCCGTTGTACCACGACTATTAATATTTGCTGCTTCAAATTTCGGAAGGGCTTCTGTTAAAGTCGAACTTTCAAAACCCTTTGTAGCATAAGAAATGTTTTCTCCCTTTCTTACAATTATTTTCACGCCTTCTTTTTCAATTGATGAAACGAACGATTCATCTAATAATTGAGATTGATGTTGCTTTGCCGCTAATTTTAATTCAAGATAGGCATTCTCTTCTTCTGGTGTAAGCGGCTTTTGAATGTAAGAACTTTTATAGAAATTTTTCACTGCTTCCAAGTCACCTGTTATCGAAAAAACAATTAAAAATCCCGCGACTAATATGAGTGTAATAGAAACGAGAATTACAGCAATATAAGAAAATAAAAACCTTGTTTTAATAGACATCATTTACATCCTCACTTTACCCATCCTTCATATTCATAAGCATAAAAATATATGTTCAAATACTCAAGCGATTTTATAGTAATTTTAGCGTCAGTTTATAAAAATTTAATGTTCCTATTTTACAGTTGAAATTAGGAGGTTGAAATTCCATGTTCAAAAAAACATTCAGTATGATATGTTGCGTAATTTTTTTACAAGGATGCTCGCAAGAACAAGAAGTAAAAAAGGAGATGATAAACATGGAGACTGCACTACTAGCAGCTACTGAAAAAAATGAAACGAATACTATTATATCTTTACTAAAACAAGGCTCAAATATAAATGCGACGGATAATCAAGGACGCACTCCGCTTATGATTGCAACATACAAAAATGATGTAAAAACCGCAAAAATGCTTATCGAATCTGGTGCTGACGTAAACATCCAAGATGACATGAAAAACAATCCCTTTCTATACGCCGGTGCGGAAGGTTACTTAGACATTTTAAAGCTAACAATTGATGCTGGTGCAGATCCTACGATTACAAATCGTTACGGTGGAACAGCTCTTATCCCAGCCTCAGAACATGGCTATATTGAAGTTATAAAAGAACTCCTCACTCGAACAAATATTGATGTAAATCATGTAAATAACCTCGGATGGACAGCTTTAATGGAAGCCATCGTACTAAATAACGGAAACGAAACACAGCAACAAGTCATTCGCCTTCTTATTGAGCACGGTGCAGATGTAAATATTCCAGACCATGATGGTGTTACCCCGTTAGAGCATGCTCGCGCTCATCACTTTGAAGAGATAGAGAAGATTTTGTTAGAAGGACGTAAGTAAAAAGCTAATTTTTGCCTTCCTCCCCCACCCTATGCTACATTTAAGCCGTTACATTAATATTAATAGGGTGGGAATAAAAATGAACAAACCTAAAATTGGGATGATTGGACTTGGAAGTATTGCGCAAAAGGCCTATCTTCCAACACTTACAAAAGAAACAGATTGGAATTTTGTAGGGGCGTTTACACCTAACGAGGAGAAAAGAAAACAAGTTTGCCAGCAATACCGGATTCAAGACTTTCATTCTATTGAAATGTTAGCTTCGGAATGCGATGCAATCTTCGTGCATAGTTCAACTGCATCACATTATGAAATCGTTTCTGAACTTCTGAAAAAAGGGATCGACGTTTATGTTGATAAGCCGCTAGCAGCTACAGTGGAACAAGCTGAGCAACTAGTCGAGTTGAGCGAGAAGTATAACCGAAAATTAATGGTCGGATTTAATCGCAGATTCGTTCCTATGTATGTCGCTGCCAAAGAACAGGCTAATGATATTTCATGGATTCGAATTGAAAAGCATCGTACAAATAAAGTCGGGCCATATACGTACGACTTCACTATGTTAGATGATTATTTACACATTGTAGATACTGCTCGCTGGTTAGCTAATGATGACCTTAACGCCGTCCACAATATGATGCAAATCAATGAAAAGAATGAACTTCTTTACGGACATCATACATATACAACTCCAAGTGGACTGTTACTTTCTACTGCAATGCATCGCCATGCCGGTACAAATTTAGAACAAATTGAACTTGTAACGCCAGGGAAAATCATTCGCGTAAAAAATATGAATACATTTGAAATTGAACAGGAAAACTCAGTTTCACAAAGTGGTTCCCCATCATGGGATACGACGTTAAAACAACGTGGTTTTGAAGATGCTGTTCATCATTTTATTGAGTGTGTACAAGGCGATACAAAGCCTGTTGTAGATGGATTAGAAGGATTAAAAACGCAGCAAATGCTACAATCTTTACTAGATGATGTAAACAAAAATTAAAACGGATACATTTTTCAGAATTTACTTTCATTCCCATTTCCTCTTTATTTCTCTCGTAAATTTCTATAGAATATGTTGATAGGAATTATAAATTTCATAATGAATCGTGGAAAGGATGGGATTAACACATGTGGAACGAGTTTAAAAAATTCGCATTCAAAGGTAATGTAATCGATTTAGCTGTCGGGGTTGTAATCGGTGCTGCATTTGGTAAAATCGTTAGTTCTTTAGTAAAAGATATCATCACACCATTACTTGGTATGGTATTAGGTGGCGTTGACTTTACAGATTTAAAAATTACATTCGGTAAATCATCTATTATGTATGGTAACTTCATCCAAACTATTTTTGATTTCTTAATTATTGCAGCTGCTATCTTTATGTTTGTTAAAGTTTTCAACAAACTAACATCTAAAAGAGAAGAAGAAAAAGAGGAAGAACTTCCAGAACCAACAAAAGAAGAAGAACTTCTTGGCGAAATTCGCGACTTACTAAAACAGCAAAACTCTTCTAAAGATAGAGCATAATTGAACGGATAAAAAGGCATGTCCCTCGGGACATGCCTTTTCTATATGCTATAACGTTTCCGAATTCATATGAATAAATAAAATAATACCAGCAACCATAAGTACCATAATGCTACCTGCAAATAGTGTAATACCAATAAACATTAAACTTGTGCTCATATCTACTGATACACTTTCAATAAAAATAGAAATTACATACGTGATAAGGGCAATTCCTGCAAGAATACTTCCTGGAACAAATCGCTTTAAGCCATTTTGTTTTAACGTCATATATGCAAAAATAGCAGTCATACAAAGCGTAATTATCCAAAGAACGATCATCTCTTCTCCCCCCTCACAAGCCTTTTCTTTCTATTATACATGACATTGCCCTATAATAGGTAAATTTGCACTTATGTGACATATAACAAGGAATCATACAATTTATAGAGAAATCTTCTAAATAAGCTATAAACTAGGGAGAATTTCAATTGGAAGATGATATTGTAGGATATTTTAAACAAGTAGAGCGATTCGATTAAATTACAATTGACTTAGACAAAGATGAAACCATTATTACTGGCCATGTGAAACAATATAATCCTTCTAGATTAGAACAGTTAATACAAAGTTTTAAAACGCACTGCCCAAACATGCCTTGAACATAATTTACGAAGCGCTGAAGAACTTTTTGCATTTTGGAAAAGAAATTGACCGCTGGGAAAATATGGATATTTTTCATATAAATTGATATAATTACCATATACAAATATTCTTTGTAAGGGAGTGTTCATAATGATTTGGATTTCACTAATCGTATTAGCTTATTTCATCATTCTCGTCCCAATACAGTACAACTACATTAAAATGCTCAAAGAAAAACAGAAAAAAATGAATGTCTCACAAAACGAACTATATGACAACATGTCTTATGAAGAATCCCAAGTGCATTACCATTATCAAAGTAACGTATTTACAATACCTGCTTCGCTTGTCGCAAGTATTATTTATAAAGTGAAACATGCAGCATAATGTGTACGCTGTAAAATTATTGTTTGAGTCTGTTCATGCTGGTGAGCCTGATCCTACGAAAATTGATGAGCATTATGAAGAGAATCACGATACACTTTTTGAAGAAAGTATTATTCTTGTTAAAGCAAACAGTTTAGAAGAAGCTCATGAACTAGGTGAAAATATAGCTATACAATCGGAGCACACATACGATAATATGTATGATGAGCAAATCACATGGACGTTCCGAAAAGTGTTACATGTGTTTGAATTAGACGATACGCCATTTGAAACTGGAAAAGAATTGTACGCAAGATTTTTACACGTTAAGAAAAATGAAACTGTAGATACAGTAATTGAAAAATATTATCCTGAATATGAATAAAAGCTCACAGCAATCGCTGTGAGCTTTTTTATACTTACTTCGTTGAATCTCTAAATTGGATACGGTGAGGTAAGATAACAGTGTGATCTTCTACCTTTTCTTTGTTCATATACTTTGTTAATAGACGCATTGCTACTGCACCGATATCATACATCGGTTGTACAACTGTTGAAAGTTGCGGACGAACCATTAATGCAAGGCGTGTATTATCGAAACCAAGTACTTCTACGTCAGTTGGTACGTTTAATCCAGCGTCTTGTGCTGCGTGGATTACACCTAGTGCCATTTCATCAGACGATACGAAGATTGCTGTTGGCTTTTCATCATTGCTCCAAAGCTTTTCGAATGCTTCGATACCTGAGTCATATGTGTAATCTCCATCGATTACAAGATTTTCATCATATGAAATACCTTCTTCTTCTAAAGCTTTTTTATAACCTTGTAACTTTTTCGCGCTTCCCGCTTTATCAATGAATGGACCAGAGACGAAACCGATACGCTTATGTCCTTGCTCAATAAAGTGCTTCATTGCATCGTAAGCTGCTTGTGTATAATCAATATTTACTGATGGCGTTTCATTTTGCTCATCGAATGACGCTGCTAATACAATTGGTACTGGAGATTTTTTAAATTCTTCAATGTGAATGTCTGTAATATCTTCACCCATGAAAACAATTCCGTCCACTTGCTTTCCAAGCATCGTATTTAATAAATGGAACTCTTTCTCTTTGTTTTGGTCAGAGTTACTTAAAATGATGTTATATTTGTACATTGTTGCGATATCTTCAATTCCACGTGCAAGTTCTGCATAAAACGTATTTGAGATATCAGGAATAATAACACCTACTGTAGTTGTCTTCTTACTTGCTAGTCCACGTGCTACCGCATTTGGGCGGTACCCTAAACGATCAATTGCTTCTAATACTTTCTTTCTTGTTGTAGGCTTTACATTTGGGTTACCGTTCACAACGCGTGATACGGTAGCCATTGAAACGTTCGCTTCGCGCGCTACATCATAGATTGTTACGTTCATCTCATCGCACACTCCTTCTATTTTTGTTATCTATTTTTATGTATCGGTTACTTGAATGAAAAAAAGACATCAACTCTATTTGCAGATGCCACCAATCGTCCCGAGTTCTTCCTTTTACTAATGATACGATAAAAACGCAGGCTCATACAATATTTTCCCGCAAAAGTTTCGAAAAAATTCGCTTCTTTTCTCGTATTTTCGTATTTTTTATGAAAAAAGAGCATTTTTTGTAAAAAAATAGATGTTTCCTAAGTAGAAATCTTATTTTAAGCAGTACGATAGTAAATGAAATTTATATCGACGATTTTTCGAATATATGAACCGTAACTCGAAATATATCAGCGATTTTCCAAATATATCTACCACAACTCTAATTATATCAGCGATTTTTTAAATATATCAACTTACCAACAAAAATCGACAATGACAGTCTCTATACAGATGCCCCAAAACGCCTTATTGGAACAGCTCATTAAAAGCTTTTATAATTTACTTCCAAATGATTTTAATTCATTCATAAAATCATTGAACTGCGGAATATTCATTTGCTGCGCCTCATCTGATAAAGCTACAGCGGGATTTGGATGTACTTCAGCCATAATTGCGTCTGCACCAATTGCCATCGCTGCTTTTGCAGTTGATAAGAGAAGGTCACGTCGCCCTGTAGAATGCGTTACATCGACAACAACAGGTAAATGTGTTCCTTTCTTTAAAATCGGTACAGCGGAAATATCAAGCGTCTTACGCGTCACTCTTTCATACGTGCGAATACCTCGTTCACATAAAATAATGTTCCCATTTCCCTTTGCCATAATATATTCTGCCGCATTAATGAATTCTTCAATCGTTGCTGATAGACCACGTTTTAATAATACTGGTTTATTTACAGCACCAGCTGCCCTTAGCAAATCAAAGTTTTGCATATTGTGAGTGCCAATTTGAATAACATCAACGTAATCTAATGACATCTCAATATCATTTGGATTTAAAATTTCACTAATAACAGCCAAATCATATTTATCTGCTACTTGGCGTAAAATTTGTAATCCTGCTAATCCAAGACCTTGAAAATCATACGGTGAAGTATGTGGCTTGAAAGCACCACCACGCATTAATTTCAACAATCGTATCTTCTATTTTTTCTTACAAGACACAAGTAGTGCTTTACGATGATCCTCTTCTTGTAACTCTAAACCAACTTGAAAAATTTGTTTGAAAATATATTGTAAAGTCGAAGTTTCAAATGGACCATTATTATTCTCTACAATTAAATCCAGCATATTTCTTTCACGTACAGGATCAAAACGTTTCACACCTTATACTTCTTTTAAAGTACCAACTTCTTGTACGAGACGACCTCTTTCGTTTAATAACTCTAATATTTGTAAATTAAGTTAATCAATTTCAGAACGTAAATGACCTAATTGTTGTGATGCCATAAAAAAGCCACATTTTTCAAATTCCTATATATTACTTTTTTAAGATAACTTATTATAGTTGATACATATACGATTGTCACACGATATACAGCAATGAATTATCATCAAAAAACATTGTATATTTTCATTTAAAATAAAAAAAAAGACAGTTTACATACTGTCTTTTTTACAAGAAGGAAACAAACGGTTTATCACTGTTTTTCTCTTTTATAATAACGGCCTCAATTTTACTCTCGGACTTGATCTGTAATTGTACTTTCGCATCTTTAGGCAATTTGTCCAACATACCTTGCGCAGCCAATTGGGTAAGAGCCATTAATTCTGTTTTACCGTTATATTTAATAACAATATTCATATTTAATGTATCCATTTGATCTTTCTTATAAGAAACTTTTGCGTTGACTGGAATAAAATCTCCAGTAGAAAAACCTTTTATTTCCTTAGCAAAGTTAGTTATTTTTGTATTATCTTCTCCATGTGCTTGTGTAAATTCATCAGAAGGATATGAATACGACTTTTCATCAATTGTACTCCAATTTCCAAGGTTCGTATCATTCTTTTGAACAGTAGCACTAGCAATATACGTACCATTTTTTAAAGAACTTGTACTTTCTTGCTTAAAGATAGCAAACGTAATTGGAGATTTGTTATATTTATCATTTTTGTTAATAGCTTCAATAAGTTGTTTAGCAACTTCAGACCCTTTAGACATAGCTTCTTCATTCGATACACTTGAAGACATAGCTAAGCCAATCATAACACCAGATAAACTTAATTCATTTGAATTCTGTTTTCCGAAATAGTCTTGTTCTATAATATTCGTCAAAACTGGCGCTTCTACTTTCGCAACTAGTTCATCAACTAGTTTCTCTGGAATATACTGATTTAATTGCAGTACGTGGCTCTCTGTATCAAATTGCTGCGTTGCAATATTTATTAAACCATTTTCATACTCTGCTAAATCTAATTTAGAATTTGTTTTTATATTAGCTGTATTAATAACCTTTTGTTCTTTTAAAGGAATAACAGTTCTATAATAATCTTTAGAAACAGCAGTTCTCGGAATCATACTTTTTTCTTTTGTATCTTTTTGTATAACTTCATCCTTCTTACTAATCGTATTACTATTGTTACTACAAGCTCCCAGTAATAAACTTACGACTGCGAAGGATAATGCCATTTTCTTCATTACTTAAAACCTACTTTCAACAATCTAGTTATTTAGTTTGAACTATTAATAGTGTACCATTAAATATATTTCAACAAAAACAAAAAAAAGAAGCAAGCACCTTTAGCTTGCTTCTTTTTACTTTATATTCTCTTCTAAAGCATCTTTTTTAATATTCCAATGAGATGTATTCCATACTACCATACCATCTTTTATGTATAATACTTGCGGTGATTCATGTCTAATACTGTATTGTTCTGCAACACGATTTGACACATCTCTTGCATCTTGTACGTATAAGTAATACGCTGGCACTTCTCTTTCTTCACTGCAATACGCTTGAAATTCTGTGTATGCACCGTGACTAATCGGGCATGTCGTACTATGTTTAAAAAGAACATACGGCTCATTCTTTTCTACTAAGACTTCAAGCTCTTCAATTGTTTCAAGCTTTGTCATATTCATCACGATTCACCTCTCATACGAAATCTAGAGCGCTTCTCTTTCTTTTCAGCGTTTTTCTCAATTCTTTCTAATTTACGCTCTTCTTTTTCAACCTTCTTCTCTTGTCTCGACGCACGGTAATGATTGTATACTTCAATCGCCGCACTGCTCCACTGTACAACTTGCGCTACTTTATCAGCGTTATTTTCAATTTCGTCCGTTACAGAGTCTGATACATTACGAAGCTTCGTATTTAAAGATTGGATTGTCGTTCCAATCCCATCTACACCCGCTACCACTTTATTTAATGACTGTGACTTCTGTTGAATATCATCAGCTAACGCATTCGTTTTATGTAATAATTGCTCTGTCTCTACGCTAATTCCTTGCATTTGTTTTTCTAAACCTTCTAACGTGCTTGCAACGTTTTCTAACGTCTTCTGAACCGATAACAACGTTCTGCATACATACACTACTAATACTGCGAAAGCAACCGCGATAATAGCCGCACTTACATATAAAAGAACTTGCATTTCATCACTTCCTTTATCTTTTTCATACTTTCCCCTATTATACAATCATTTTCCGTTTCATTCTAATCCCTATCTCATCATTAGAATTTTCATACTTATTCGTTAACTGTAACATAAATCATTCAACAAATTCCACTAAGTAGGTTACAATAGGAGAGGATACATAATTAGTAGGGAGGCTTTACATATGAAAGATCCACGTATTGAAAAGTTAGCATACAATTTAATTAACTACTCTATCCGCTTACAAAAAGGTGAAAAAGTATTAATTGAAAACTTTGGCTTACAAAAAGAACTTGTAACTGCACTTGTAAAAGAAGCATATGCAGCTGGTGGTTTCCCATTCGTCTCTTTAAAAGATCATCAAGTAGATCGCTCTTTATTAATGGGTGCTACTGAAGAACATTTCGAACAAATCGCTGCATATGAAGCAAGCGTAATGAAAGACATGGACGCTTATATCGGTCTTCGCTCTGGCGATAATATTAATGAACAAGCTGACGTTCCAAGTGAGCGTATGAAAGTTCATGGCCAAACAGTTGGCAAAAAAGTTCATAGAGACATTCGCGTTCCAAAAACACGCTGGGTTGTTCTTCGCTATCCAAATGCTTCTATGGCACAGCTTGCTAAAATGAGTACAGAAGCTTTCGAAGACTTCTACTTTGAAGTATGTAACTTAGACTACGGTAAAATGGATAAGGCGATGGATAGCCTTGTTACATTAATGAATAAAACAGATAAAGTTCGTTTAACTGGTCCTGGAACTGACTTAACATTCTCTATTAAAGACATTCCAGCAATTAAATGCTCAGGTCATTTAAACATTCCAGATGGTGAAGTATACTCTGCACCAGTTCGTGACTCTGTTAACGGTACAGTTTCTTACAACACACCATCTCCTTACAACGGTTATACATTTGAAAATGTACAACTTAAGTTCGAGAACGGCCAAATCGTTGAAGCAACTGCAAACGATTCAGAACGCATTAACAAAATCTTCGATACAGACGAAGGCGCACGCTACGTTGGTGAATTCGCAATTGGCGTAAACCCATACATCTTACATCCAATGGGAGACATCCTATTCGATGAAAAAATCGATGGCAGCTTCCACTTCACTCCTGGACAAGCTTACGACGATGCATGGAATGGTAACAACTCAAACATCCATTGGGACTTAGTATGCATCCAACGCCCTGAATACGGCGGCGGTGAAATTTACTTCGACGACGTACTAATCCGTAAAGACGGACGCTTCGTTGTACCTGAACTAGAAGCTTTAAACCCAGAGAACTTAAAATAATAAAAAACGCTCGGAATTATATCCGAGCGTTTTTTATTATCCTCACCCTATATCGATCTACTGTTCTTACTTTTTGTTTGCTGAAAATGAAAATAATATAAAAGCGCCACTGCGATAGTACCTATTAATATTGGTTCATATAAGGGCAGATCCCATTTCATATATACTCTAGTGCAAATAGCAAACACAAGCAAAATTTCCAAACAAAACAAAGGTTTTACATATTTCATTTCTTACCTACCATTTCTATTTTCACATGCGGATTTTCTTTCTCGATAAGCGCCAAAAATTCATTCATATTTTGCGGCATCGCAATTATATGTACTTTATATGCATTCGTCGTAATTTCAAGCGATTTCCTAACTTGACGAATTATTCTTATCTCTTTCAATACAATATCGTCATTTAAAACACCGTACTTTAATACGCCATTTTCTACTTTATGTTTTTTAATAAATACTTCCCAAACAAGTGGTACATTTACAATGAAGCATAAACCCATCCCAATCAACGCCGATATCCAATGCGCTTTATTAGTGAAAAGCATGACAATTGGATATATACACATAAAAGCTAACGTAAGACAAACAAAAATGACTACTGACTTACTTCTTTGAATTGGAAAGTTCATACCTACACCCCCTAATCCAAATTATACCACTATTTCCATTTTAGTTCATAGAAAAAGGCCATTTCTAAATGACCTTTTACACAATGTACCTATAAAATTTCTTATCTACCTGTAACACTGGAAAATTTTTCGGCAACTGATCTATACTCACACTTTGAAAACCATTCTTTTCATAAAAACGATGTGCCGCTAAAAATTTTACTGTTGTTCCTAAGTAAATATCTTTCAATTTTTTATCCTCAGCCCATGAAATTGCTGTTTGAAGCAACATATGTGATGCGCCCCATTCTTTTCCACGAAACTCTTTTTGTACGAACATTTTTCTTAGCGCTACTTGATGATTCTCAATATCTAATAAAGCTACTGTTCCAACTACTTTACCATCATAAATTGCTACCCAAAAGTTTCCGTGATCCTTTTGATAGAATGTTTCTATTTCAAGTAAATCAGGTTGCTC
The DNA here is from genome assembly GCF_051776965.1 of Bacillus cereus group sp. BceL220. Classification (NCBI taxonomy): domain Bacteria; kingdom Bacillati; phylum Bacillota; class Bacilli; order Caryophanales; family Bacillaceae; genus Bacillus; species Bacillus cereus group sp. BceL220. Next base: position 40,362 of record NZ_JBPWBC010000024.1, read on the forward strand.
TTCTTTCGTAATGGGAACATTATACTCTTTTTGCTGAATATGAACGATAAGATCTACTACTTCCTCTTGAAACGTACTTTCATACGGAACAATACGAATTTTCTCGTTCATCGAATTTCTTTCCACTCTGAAGCTAATAAACTATATACAGCGACATCATGGAAATGATCATATAACCATTCTTCATCTCGTAAAATACCATCTAACTTAAACCCTAAACGCTCTGGAATAGCGCGACTTTTCACATTTTCAACACCGCATCGGATTTCCATTTTATTTAATTTTAAATACTCAAATGCATATTGAAGCACAGCCTTCACGCTACGCGTCATAACGCCTTTTCCTCCAGTATCTTCTGCAAGGTAATACCCAAGACTCGCGGCTTTCTTCCCCCAGCTCACTGGATGAATACCTACCATCCCAACGAGCTTTCCTTTGTAACGTATACCACTTTCAAAACCGTCTCCCTCTGCAAATTTCTTTAACCACATCGGAAAAATCTCATCATAAGCATCAGCAGATTTTGTCCCATCTACCCAAGGGAGCCATTTTCGTAAATGATTACGGTTTTGATCTAATAATTGATATAATTCCTCTTTATGATGTTTTTCTAGTAATTGTAGTTCGATTTCGTCATCTACTCGGAGTGTGAACATGCTTTTTAGTCCCCTTTTTAGTTTTCTTATTATTCTAACATTTTTAGGTGTAAAAAGTTAAATATTAACACTTTCTTTTGATTTTCTTTGTATAAAACCAGAAGAATACGATACTCCCGTAATAACTAATATCATTCCTACAGATTGTGCAGATGTTATATTGAATCCTTCAATAAAAGAAATAAGTATTGTAACAACAGGCACTAGATTAAAAAATAATGATGTCCTTGCTGCACCAATTTGAGCAATTCCATTATTCCACCATAAGTAACCAAGCACACTCATTCCAATTGCCATAAAGAGAATTGCTCCCCATGCCAACAAAGGAATTTCTAAAACTGGTACTATACTTTTTTGTGTAGAAGATATGATAATAAAGGCAAGTGCACCAATAGTCATCGTATATGTCGTCGTTTGTATTGAATTACCAGTTTTAATAAACCGTCTGCCTAGCACGCCGTATAACGCCCAGCAAATATTCCCTAATAAAATATAAAAATCCCCTTTTGAAAATGATAAATGTTGTAGTATTGTAAACGAACCTTGTGTAAGTACAAAAACAACGCCAATTAGTGCAAGTAACATTCCAATAGCTTGGCGCTTCACAATTTTCTCTCGTAAAATGACACTTGCTAACAGCGTCGTAACGAGAGGATTTGTCGCCATAATAAGTGCACCATTAACAGCTTCTGTATATTTCATTCCTAAAAAGAAAAAAAAGTTAAAGCCGAATACACCAACAATACCTAGCAAAAGATAATAGGTCCTATTCTGCATCCATACTTTCAAATCAAAATCTTTTCGTATTTTTAACAAACATAACATCACAAATGCAGCAATCCCAAAACGCCATGCTGCTATATGAATTACGTCGAAATACTGCACCGCATATTTCGACGCATTAAATGTCCCACCAGTAAATATCGCAAAACCTAATAACTGCGTATATACTTTATTTTTCATTGCCGGCCTCCAAGTCCTTTTCTTCTAGAAAACCGTAATAAATTTCTAACTTCTCCTCCGTTAGCTGAACAACTTTTTGCAATTGTTCCTGCTGTTCTTTTAATCGCTCCAAGTGCGTTGTTAAAATGGAAATTCTCTTTTTTACTTTCGCTGGTACTTCCTCTTTCTTCTGCCTAATTTCCTCTATAATGCACCCATCACTTGCAAACTCAGCCATCTCTTCTAATGACATCCCAGTTTGTTTTAATGAATATAAAAATTTTAATAAACGTACATCGCCTTCTGTATATTGACGAATACCACTATATCGCGTTGGTGGTGGTAATAAACCTAATTTCTCATAGTAGCGCAAAGTGTGAATGCCCATCCCTGTTAATTCTGCTACTTCACCGATTTTATACATGTTCTCTCCCCCTTGTTTTTACATTTTCATCTTACAACCTAGAGTTAGCTCTAGGTCAATACATAAATAAAAGTTGAACACAACAAAAAAGACGCACAGCCACCGCTATGCGTCTTTTCTATTATTTCTCTGCAACTTGAACTTCTTTTACGTAAGCTGCTTCGAATTTTTGGATGTCACCTGCGCCCATGAAAATTAGAACGCCGTTTTTATGTTTCTTTAATACATCCGTTGTTGTATCTGTAATTAATTCTGCACCGTCAATACGCTTTTGCAGATCTTCGATTGTTAATTCACCTTTGTTTTCACGTGCTGATCCGAAAATATCACATAAGTATACTTGGTCAGCTTTGCTTAAGCTTTCTGCGAACTCATCTAAGAACTTTTCTGTACGTGAGAATGTATGTGGCTGGAATACAGCGACAACTTCACGCTCTGGATGTTTTTGACGAGCAGCTTCAATCGTTGCATTAATTTCTGTCGGATGGTGTGCGTAGTCATCGATGATTACTTGCTCTCCCATCGGCTTTTCATTAAAGCGACGTTTTACGCCTTCAAAAGTTGTTAATTGATGTTTTACTGCTTCTACATCAACGTTTTCATAATGACAAAGCGCGATTACTGCTAATGCATTTAATACGCTATGGTTGCCGTATCCTGTAATTTTGAACGTGTCATAGTACGTATTACGAACGAATACATCGAATATCGTGCCATCTGTTCTCTTTTGAATGTTACGTGCTTGGAAATCATTATCTTCTCCAAATCCATAGAAAATAACAGGTACTTTCGCTTGAATTTTTTGAAGTTCTTCATCATCTCCACATGCAATAATGCCTTTTTTCACTTGCAATGCCATCTCTTGGAATGCACTGAATACATCATTGATGTCTGCAAAATAATCTGGATGATCAAAATCAATATTCGTCATAATTGCATAGTCTGGATTGTAAGACAAGAAATGACGACGATACTCACAAGCTTCAAATACAAAATACTTACTATTTTCTACCCCATGCCCTGTTCCATCTCCAATAAGGTAAGATGTCGGGTGTGCACCTTGCATTACATGGGCTAACAAACCTGTTGTTGATGTTTTTCCGTGTGCACCAGTTACAGCAACACTTGTGTATTGGCTCATCAGGTCACCTAAGAAATGATGGTAACGATGGACTGGGATGTTTAATTCTTTTGCTGCTACGATTTCTTCATGCGTATCAGGAAATGCATTTCCTGCAATAATCACTTGTCCTTCTTCTACATTATTCTTATCAAAAGGAAGGATCGAGATACTACGCTTTTCCAACGCTGTTTGTGTAAAGAAACGCTTTTCATAATCAGACCCTTGAACAGTATGCTTCATATCATGAAGAATTTGCGCTAATGAACTCATTCCTGTTCCTTTAATTCCTACAAAATGGTAAACTGTCATCTTAAAGAACCTCCAACATTTCGAACTAATACAACGGCCTATCTATAAGACAGTATATGAATCTTTTCTTATTTTGGTAATCATCATACATTTTTGATGTAGTGAAGTTATTCTTTCCCTTCACTTATCAGGATAAACTCGTACGTACTTCTTTATATGTCCATAACAAGTCCATTATAGCAAAAAAGAAGCCGCTATACTATGATAACAGAAAAACTGATAGGGTCAATCACCTATCAGTTTTTCTCTCTTTTACATATCTTCTCTTTTTTCTAATTGAACACGCTCTAAACGTGGGTTTGGACGATATTTACGACCAGCTTTTGCTTCTGGTTTCCCATTTAATTCTACATTATCACCAGTAAAGCCAATATTCATTTTTAACAAGCTACTTCCTACCCCGTATATGTCAACAGGTACCTTTTGAGCTTCAAATTCACGAATACGTTTTTCATCAAATCCACCAGTTACAACGATGTCTACATGCTGGAATCCTTCTTCATCAAGCGCCTTGCGAAGTGCAAATACGAGCGATGGGTTTACACCACGTGGATCGAATGTTCCAAGTACTTCTGGGTGGCGAATAAAGTATTGATCAATCATTGTGCGAGACGTATCTACACGCACACCTTTTAATGTTGATCCAAACTCACGCGCTACACGAAGTGCATCTGTAATAACATCATTATTGTAATCAATTAGTACAACTAATTCATCTTCTGGGAATTTCTTATGATATGCTTTTGCCGCTTCTACAACATCACCATTAAACATTTGAATTAATGCGTGAGGCATTGTTCCCATACCACTTCTGCCCCACCATTCATTCATCGCATGCGTCGCTTGTGCGCTCATACCTCCGATGTATGCTGCATAACCGTCACCAGCTTGTTGTGTATAATGATCGTCACGATCTCCCATGAAAATAACTGGTTTTTCTTTATCTACACTACGTGCAGCTTGAACAACATTATATACGTTTGTTGCAACCGATGTACGACGAGCTAAAATCCCATCAATAACACCTTCTAAAAATCCGAAATTCTCATAAGGACCATGAATTGTTAACACTGTTTCAAATGGACTAATTTTATCGCCATCTTTTAAAGAGTTAATCTCAAGTTCCTCAGGATTTTTAGCGAATGTTTGTAGCAATGCAATTACTTCATCCGTTCCGCAAAGAACTGCATTTTCCTTTTGGAAAAATTGCATCGTTACAACACTTTTCGGGCGAAATTCTTCGATGATTTCTCTAGTCTTTAAAAAGTAAACGGCAGAGAACCAACCTTCTCCAACACGTTCGTCAAATTTAAATGTTTTATTTGTTAGTCTATTTATTTCACCTTTTAATTTTAATTCAATTTCTTTCATGTCGCTTTACTCCCTACTTTACTATCCAACATTTTCTCTTAGTATACAGCAAAACCGTTTACTATACATTTGTTTCCTGCATAGCGGCAAATTCATCCTCAGAAATAAGGACATCTCTCGGTTTCGTTCCTCTACCTTCAGAAATAATTCCTTGCGATTCCATCTCTTCAATGAGACGTGCCGCGCGATTATAACCGATGCGGAATTTTCGCTGTACAGAAGATGTGGACGCTCCCCCTTGTTCTACAACAAATTGACATGCATCAAAGAACAATTCATCTTCCGACTCAGCCTGTTCTGTTTTCGCTAATAAATCCTCTTGCTTAAATAAGTAATTCGGCTTCATTTGCTTTCTCACATGATCAACTGTTTTTTCAATCTCATCATCCGATACATAGACACCTTGTATACGAACTGGCTTAGATGTACCGTTCCCTAAAAATAACATATCACCACGGCCAAGTAATTTCTCCGCGCCCCCAATATCGATAATCGTACGTGAATCAACTTGAGATGATACAGTAAACGCAATACGCGTTGGAATATTTGACTTAATTAAACCTGTAATAACATCTACAGATGGACGCTGCGTCGCTACTAATAAATGAATACCACAAGCACGTGCTTTTTGCGCAATACGACAAATCGCTTCCTCAACATCACCCGGTGCTACCATCATTAAATCAGCTAACTCGTCAATGACAATAACGATATAAGGTAATGTCTCTCCTGGAATTTCTCGCTCACTTACAATCGTATTGTAGCGAGTTAAATCACGAGCACCTGCGTGTGCAAACAATTCATAACGGCGTTCCATTTCCTCAACTGCCCATTTTAATGCAGCTGTTGCTGCTTTTACATCCGTAATAACAGGTGCTACAAGATGCGGAACAGAATTGTATGGTGCAAGCTCAACCATCTTCGGATCAATTAACATTAACTTCACTTCATGTGGTTTCGCTTTATATAAAATACTCGTTAAAATTGCGTTAATACACACACTTTTACCTGAACCCGTTGCACCCGCAATAAGTCCGTGCGGCATTTTTCGAATATCCGTTACAATTGGATCCCCTGAAATATCAAGTCCAAGCGCAACAGTAAGCGGTGATTCACTCTTTGTGAATACAGGACTTCTTAAAATTTCACGAAGAAATACTGGCTTACTTTCTTTATTTGGAACTTCAATCCCAATCGCACTCTTCCCTGGAATCGGCGCTTCAATACGAATATCTTTCGCAGCTAAACTTAACTTAATATCATCACTTAAATTTGTAATTTTATTTACTTTCACGCCTGGGTCTGGTTGCACTTCAAAACGAGTTACTGCTGGTCCTTGCGATACATTAATAACATGTGCTCCAACATGGAAATTATTAAACGTTGTATCTAATAATTCTTTCTGCTCTTCTAACCATTCTGTATTATCTAGCGCTGTTTGCTGTGGAATTGACAACAACGCTAATGGCGGAACAGTATACGTCGGTGGTGTATGCAATACATTTCGCATATCGTTCTCTCTTTGATTTACAACATATGCCTTCTCTTTTGGTTCTGTACTTGAAATTGACTTTTGTACTTGCTCTACCACTACTTGTTGCATTGGTTGTTCTTCCACTTGTGGTTCTGCTACTACTTGCTGCACTGGGCTTTCTTCCACTTGTGATTCTACTACCACCTGCTGCATTGGTTGCTCTTCCACTTGTGGTTCTGCTACTACTTGCTGCATTGGTTGTTCTTCCACTTGTGGTTCTGCTACTACTTGCTGCACTGGGCTTTCTTCCACTTGTGATTCTACTACCACCTGCTGCATTGATTGCTCTTCCACTTGTGGTTCTGCTACTACTTGCTGCATTGGTTGTTCTTCTACTTGTGTCTTTGCTACTACTTGCTGCACTGGGCTTTCTTCCACTTGTGGTTCTGCTACTACTTGCTGCATTGGTTGTTCTTCCACTTGTGGTTCTGCTACTACTTGCTGCACTGGGCTTTCTTCCACTTGTGATTCTACTACCACCTGCTGCATTGGTTGTTCTTCCACTTGTGGTTCTGCTACCTCTTGTTGTACTGGCTTATTCTCTACTCGTACATTAGCAGAAGGCTGCATTGCATTTGCTCTAGCTGCATGTCTTTCCATTAATCGTGTTCTATCTTGTTTCAACATAACAACATTAAATGGTACATGACGCTTTTTCTCACGTTTTGGTTCTTCTTTTTTTACAACGGGTTGTTCTTCTGCGACCGGCACTTCTTCTTCAACTGATTGCTCTTCTACGACCGGTGCTTCTTCTACAACTCGTTTATTTTCTTCTGTTTCTGCAATTAAAACATTCGCAAAGCTTTGAACATCGTTCTTTGTCTGTTCATCAGCCTCAGCTACATGTATGAATTCACTGTTTTGTTCAATTACTTCATCTTCTTGCTGAATTTCCTCAAGTGCTACAAATGTCTCTACTACAGGCGCTTTTGTTTCTGCGATCACTTCTACTTCTTCTTGCTCTTCTGTTTCCGCAATTACTTCCACTTCTTCTTGCTCTTCTGTTTCCGCAATCACTTCCACTTCTTCTTGCTCTTCTGTTTCTGTAATTACTTCTACTTCTACTTCTACTTCTACTTCTTCTGACTCTTCCGCTTCTGCAATCACTTCCACTTCTTCTGACTCTTCTGCTTCTGCAATTACTTCTACTTCTTCTTGCTCTTCTGCTTCTGCAATCACTTCTACTTCTTCTGACTCTTCCGCTTCTGCAATCACTTCCACTTCTTCTGACTCTTCTGCTTCTGCAATTACTTCTACTTCTTCTTGCTCTTCTGCTTCTGCAATCACT
>NZ_JBPWBC010000025.1:0-40944 GCF_051776965.1 Bacillus cereus group sp. BceL220
CCTAAGAGCCTATATGGTCTGTCTTAGGAGGGGTGATGGCACACCCTCATCTTGAAGGCTGTTCAAAACAGAAATGGACTGCGAATGCTTAGTCATTCAAGAATCCCATCCCGTTACACCGTAAGGTGTAGGACTTGCGGCTTTAGCCGTGGGAGTGTCAATCGAAAGATTTTAGTATATTAGAGATTTTAGATGCTTTATTTTGGCTCATTCATTAGCAAATGAAAGGTTAATCATCATTTAAAAGGAAAATTTGGTATTAAAATATGAATTAATATAAGATAGTAAGTATTAATTAATCTGTATAAGGAAGTGTGTAAGTATGAAGAGAAAAGTATCAGTGGTTGGTGCGGTAATTGTTAATGAAAATAATGAAGTCTTATGTGCATTACGTTCTCCTACAATGACGTTACCGAATTATTGGGAATTTCCAGGTGGTAAGATAAACAAGGGAGAAGAGCCACCAGCTGCATTAATTCGTGAAATTAAAGAAGAGCTTGGATGTACAATAGTTGTAGATAAGAAGGTAGAGGAAGTCGAGTACGAGTATGAAACTATTGTTGTTCATCTTACTACATATAAAGCTAGAATCATGGCAGGTAAGCCTAAAGCTCTTGAGCATGCAGAGCTAAAATGGATGAGTATTAAAGATTTAAAGCATTTAAAGTGGGCACCTGCTGATATTCCTACCGTAGAAGCACTGTAGGAATATTTTAATGAAATATCCTTGAGAATTATAATTTTATTATGTAATATATAATTATATTGTTAGTTTATTTGATTCCGTTTATTCCCACATCTTATGTGTTGTGGTTGAGTTGTAGAAGCAAGTTTTTTCTTGTTTCAATTTTGAAAGGGCTTCTTTGAGCCGATTAGTGTATATAGCTTATTTGCTATGCACGATTAATCGACTTAAAGGAGCCCTTTTTTGTTTAAGTGGATGTATAAAGTAGGTTTTAAGCTAAAGAGAAATATGATTGTTTAGAAGGGATATATGGTGATGAATTGAAACCTATAGCATCTAACAAAAAGAGTTATATGAAATTATAGTAAGTTAAATTTCTTATAGAGATTTCAAAATACCGAAGTAATAAGTGCAGTTAAAGGGAAAGGTCTCAAATTTTTAAAGGGACACAATAATGCATCTATAGAAGAGGAGAATTAAAATTGAAACCAACTAGAGAAAAGTACGTGATTAATGGGGAGTATACAATAGAACGTAAGCTTTTACATAATGAAATCATTAAATTATTTCTAAATGATCAACCGCAGCAAGAGCAAGAACCTGAGGCTATATTACTTGGTGGTGGTTCTGCTGCTGGAAAAAGCTCAATTGGAGAGTTAGTAAGTAAGGGGTATAAACTTCAGAAACAAAATATGATTTGGATAGATCCTGATAAGATTAAAGAAAAAATACCAGAGTATCAAGATGCAATGGAATCTGAAGATATTGAGTCAATGAAACAAGCAGCTTTTTTAGTTCATGATGAAAGTAGTGATATTACCATGAAACTATTAAAGATCTGCATGAAAAGAAAACTAAACTTCATGTATGATGGTACAATGAAAAATGAAGTGAAATACATAAAGTTAATTCAACAATTAAGACAAGCGGGTTTCAGCATTAAAGCAATCATTGTGGATGTCCCAATAAAACTGGCCTTGGAACGATCTAATATGCGTTTTAAAGTAACAGGAAGATTGGTTCCTGAACATATTATTGAAGAAAGTCATATGAGAGTAGCTACTACATTTTCTAAAATTAAAGATTTAATAGATTGCTATACTTTATATGATAATACAGGAAAGGAACCAGAAGTTTTTGCGTTTAAAGAATCAAAACGAGTAAAAGAAATTATTGTTGATGAATCTCGAAATAATCAATTTATCGAGAAATCAGTCCTTGTTTTTTAGATGATTTATATCGTATAAATTTTATAAAATAATTAATAGATTTTATCCTGACATTTTATTATATTATTGATATAATAAATACAGGAGGCGATATAAATGGAACTTAAAGACCTTATGAATTATATTGAAGAAAACAAAGAAGAACATTTTCATGATTTAATCGCTAAAAATGAACGGGAAATTGCAAAAAAAGAAGAAGAAGAGAAATAAAAAATTTAAAATAGAAGAGTTGACCTTTTGGGTCAACTCTTTTGTTTTTATAAATGGATATAAAGTTGGATTTCTCAATTGTTGAGTAAAAGGAATTGCAGAATTTTTCTGTAGAGAAGGTTGTTTGGTATTAAAAATGAAACAGACAATTTGCTAATCATAGGAGAGTTTTTTAGTATTATATTAAATAGAAAATAGCGTAATGAGTTAACGCTTTAGGAGAGAGTATATGAATCATTTTATTGTTATGCAGGGGCATACATATCAAGAGGAAAAAGGATTAGAAATTATTTGGTCACCTAAAAAGGATAGAGGCGGTAATGTACCACATTCATGGAAAAGAATGATGGATGTAAAAGAGGGGGATCGGATCTTTCATTATGTAAAAGGGAATATTGTAGCAGTTGGTATCGCTGAAGAAGATTGCAAGGAATCGAATAAACCATCGATTATGAAAAGCCATGATCAATGGAATGATGAAGGCTATTTGGTATCTTTAAAATATCATGAGTTAGAAAAACCAATTAATATACGTGAGAAATTTGAAGAAATATCGCACCTGTTGCCAATTAAATATTCACCTTTTCAATCAGATGCAAATGGAAACCAAGGTTATTTATATCCATGTAATGAAGAATTAGCCCTTAAATTAATGGAACTAATTGGTGATTCAAACATTTATAAAATAAATGATGAGCAATTAGAGTTAGCAGTTGATCCGGTAAGAAGGACAGAAAACAACACATTAATTCCGGTTATAGCTGAGACGGAATCCGAAGTAAAAGCGAAAATCCGAATTGGACAGCAAAAATTTAGAGAGGAATTAATGGAGCTTTGGAGCGGAAAATGTGCATTATGTGGAATAGATTTACCAGAATTGTTAAGAGCAAGTCATTCTAAGCCATGGAAAGATAGTACAAGTATGGAACGCTTAGATCCATATAACGGTGTACTACTGTGCTGTAATCATGATGCTCTTTATGATAAAGGATTTATCACATTTGATGGACAGGGACGACTGCATATTTCCTCATTAATAGTGGAAACGGATTATTTGAAATTTGGATTAATACCAAAAGCTAAGATAGGAATTCAACCGGAAAATAAATTATACTTTAAGTGGCATAAGAGGAATATTTTTAAAGTGAAATAGTATAATTTTTAACTTCAAGGACAGGAAGTACATAAGAGAGACGAATTGTGTTATCCAGTAAAGGGGAATGGTACATGTATAACTGTAGTCAATGTGGAACAGAAATGATTATGCAATTACAAGATAGATATAGAGAATATTGTCCCAAATGTGAAGAGCTTAAACCAAATAACTTGGTATACTATAATCTATATGAATTACTAGATTATATGGAAGCTAATCACTATATGAGTAAGGAAAATATGCTACATAATTTTTTGAAATGGGAGTTTGATTTAACGAAAGGGAATATATTTAAGTTATATCTGGCCATAGATAAATATGACCAATTCAATGATGAGGATTTTGCAAGACAATTAGAGGACTATATCAAGGGGATTCGATTAAAATTAACTGTTAAATATGAAGATGATTATATCTGGATCAAGGTTAATTAAATGGAATTATAGATGTAATGAATTTTGTTTTAAAGAAATAGTAAGTAATTGAGAGGAGATTAATAATGATGGAAGATTTGCAAAAGGCAGTTATAAAATTTCGAGATGAGAGAAATTGGGGGCAGTTTCATAATGCGAAGGATCTAGCAATTTCCTTAAATTTAGAAGCATCAGAGTTGCTTGAGACTTTTCAATGGAAGTCTAGTGAAGAAGCAACAGAGACGAAAATGCAGGAAATAAAAGAAGAAATGGCCGATGTAATGATCTATTTACTTATGCTAAGTGATAAATTAGATATCGATCTAGAAGAAGTAGTACATGCTAAGTTGGAAAAGAATGCAGAGAAATATCCTGTAGAAAAAGCATTTGGGAGTAATAAAAAATATAACGAACTGTAAAGCGAAAATCGTTTTACAGTTTTTTAAAATGGTTATGAGAAAGCAGATGGTTGAGATCATGATTTGGATGTACGGATTGTATTTCAAAAGTATGAAATCCACACATCCTTAAGTATTCTTAAAATTAAAAAGTAGGGAGTTATTCAAATGCTATCATTTGCAGCAAAATTATCTTCATTTTACATAATTAAAAAGAAGCGAAAAGAGTTTGAGCAAGGTTGTATCAGAGATCCTAAAATAGATGGAATACCAGTAGTCTATATTCAGCGGGATAAGAAGAATTTATATGTAGGTAAGTCTACAGATATATATGAGCGTTTTGTTGCACATATAAGTGATGAAGCTAAAACATTCAATGAAGTTATTGTAATAAAAAGTGAATTATTTAATGAAAGTTCAATTAAGCATATTGAAACATTGTTAATTGAATATTTATCTGCAGATGATAAATTTAACTTACTGAATAAAGTAAGGGGCCAAAAGATTCATTCTTATAACGGCATTGAAGATGTTCAAAGTATGTTTAAAGAAATTTGGAATGAGTTAATTAAAGAAGGGGTAGCAAGTGAGAATTTAGGTGAGATACATAATAAATTTATTTATAAATATTCACCGTTTAAAGAGTTATCGGCTAATCAAATTGAGGTTTGTAAAGACATTTTTAATACAATGCTTACTACATCAAATAGTCGACATTTGATTACAGGGGACCCGGGTACTGGTAAAACAATTGTATTAACAAACATCTTATATGCGCTTGCTTATGACAGTGAAACTGGTAAAGCGAGAGAGGGATTGAATTATAAGGATATAGCACTTGTTGTTCCACAAAATCACTCATTAAATTTATATAAGAGCTTGATGAACAAACTAGGTCTACAAAGTATTACAGTACTGTCACCTTCACAATTTATTAAGCAGGCAAAAAGTAGGGGCACAAAATATAAATATGTTTTTGTGGACGAAGCACATCGTCTAAAACAATATTTTGGTAAACAAGCACGTGATTTAAAACATTTAGTCACCGATAATGGTTATACAACTGAGTTGGAATTAATAGAAACATTTGCGTATCACTTAACTGTGGTTTATGATCCATACCAAACAATTCGACCAGCAGATATAGATACAGATGTATTCCAGCAGTTGACAGCGAATTATAAGAGGCATCCTTTACATAAACAATTCCGTTTAAAATCTGGAGATCAATATTTAGCATGGCTTCGTAAATATTTACAAATAGCAAATAATGTTGGAGTGTATGAAGAAGGGTTATTGCGGGGTTATGACTTTAAGGTAATGGACTCTATTACAGAGTTGAATCAATCTATGAAAGCGTTAAATGAAAAATATGAATTATGTCGTGTAGTCGCCGGTTATTCTTGGAAATGGATTACACAGAAGGACAAAAATCATTATGATATAAAAGATCCTGTTACAGGCGATACATTCAAATGGAACTCAAAGGTAAAAGGTTGGATTAACTTTGAGAATAGTATAGAGGAAATAGGATGTATACATACTACCCAAGGTGCGGATTTAAATTATGTGGGTGTGATTTTAGGAGCTGAAATTGATTGTGACTATACAGGTGAAGAAAATGGAGACTATGATTTAAATAAAGCTAAAATTGTAGTGAACCCAAAAGAATATAAAGATCGAAATGGTCTTCCAATTAAGGGAACAGATATAAATAATGGGGAGTTAACATCCTATATTAAACGTATTTATTACGTGCTATTATCTCGTGGGATAAATGGATGTTATGTCTATGCAGTAAATCAAAATATGCAAAGATATTTAAAGGAGATAGTAAAAGTAAGTCAATAATTATGAAAAGGGATTACAGAATTTACGATACGGGAAAGTCCATGCAGGACTTTAGTCAGCAACAGGAAGCATAACTTTGCTGTACAAGGATTTAATTCTGTAAAGTTTTTGCAAGAAGTTTAAACTAGAATAAAAATTATTAAACCAATATAATCTCATATTAATTTAAATCAAAAAAACGCTATTCTTCTTGTAGAAATATACAGAAAGAATAGCGTTTTTTATGAATTTTTTAATTCGAGGTGAAATATAATTTTTAATTTGAAAATTCCTTATATTGCTGTTCAAATCATAATCTGTTTAAAAGAAATTTTTTAATAGAAAGGTAAATAAATTATGTAATGCATGGATTAAAAAAACAACCCAATAGGCGGAGGGGGCTTTGGATGTTTTTTCTTTCTTTTTTTGATAAATCCAATATGAGTATCCTAGTATGACACCCATTAGGGCGCTATAAACTATATAGGAAAGCCCATATGAGTGAATAGTTCCAAAAATAATGGCTGAAAGAAAAATTGTTGGGATATTATCGTATTTACGCACAAATGGAATATCTTTTAAAATCCAAAACAAAAACATTTGATAAAGGGCTGTTTCTATTAGCGGGGCTACGACACACCCAGATATAACTTGCCGAATAAGAGAGATATCCTCAATCGGATTTTGTTGCGCGTCTTCTATTGGTATAAGAAAGGATAACAATGGTAGTACAAATGTAGCTATAGTCATAAGTATGATGAAATAAGGGAATCTTAAGTTATAAATAAAATGATGTAAACGTTTCTGCATGATCTACTCCTTTGGCATGTTGTGAAATTATAAATCCTGGTTAGGAACTATGTATTTTACTTTACTATACTATTAATCATAATGATGGGCAAACTTGGAAAATGTGTACTGAATATATTATTCTGCAAATATAATCTAAGATTAATATTTTGTAAAAAAACTATTGAAAACGTTTCCTTATAGGTGTACAATGAATATCGTAAGCTTACAATATATTTATATAATGATTTTTGAAAATGGAGGATGTTATGTATGAAAACTTTAAACAAAGAAAATAGTTTATTAAAAAATCTAGAAGAAATTGAATTAGAAGAAATTAATGGTGGAGGCTGGAGAGACCATCTAAGATGGGGCGCAGACTTTGGTAGAGGACTTGTATCTTTCCCTTATGGTTGCGGTATGGGCGACGCATATATTAAAGGTAGCACATACACTTCTAGTGGCGGTGGTTACTTAAAAGGATCATATGGTAGCCGTTAATAACTTTTATTAATAAATAATAGCTACAGGGTTAGTTTACAAAACTAACCCTGTAGCTATTACATTAAAGCAGGGATGATATATGACAAACTTTAATTATGTTTCAAAAGAATTAAGATATAATATAAATTTTTTTGAAATAGCATGTAATAAATTATTAACAATGAATATTGATGATAATAGCTTATTAAAAAAGGTTAAGAAACGATTAGCATTGTTAAACCACATTCATAAATATTCAGAAGAAGTTAACGAATTACTTTCTGAATTACATTCAGGCACAGTTGATGAGATAAATCATTTAAGTGATATACAATTTATAGAAATGTTAAAAAGCTTTCTAGTCACTAAAAGAATTAAGGTTTCTGTGAATATCATGACTTTAAATGAAGAAAGATGTATTGAGAGATGTATTAGAAGTATTAAAAATTTTGCAGATGAGATTATTGTTTTAGATACTGGTTCTACTGATAAAACACTAGAAATCATACAAAAAAAATTCCCGGATGTAAAATTATATTGCACAGAGTGGAAAGATGATTTTTCGGAATGTAGAAATCAGTTAATAGATTATTCGACGGGCGATTGGATATTTCAGATTGATGCGGATGAGGATTTAGAAATCAACCAAGAGGATTTAAGAGATTTCTTAGAATTATTTTATGAATTTCCTAAATCTCCAATGGTTATCTGTCCGAAAATTAAAAATCATGATAACCAAGAGTTGGATTTTAATAAAAGGATTTTTAAAAAGAATGATAATCTCAGATACTTTGGAATGATCCATGAAGATTTACGTTATAATATCCAGAAAAAAGGGGACGACTTAATCTATTTTACTACTGATTTTGTACTTAACCATGATGGGTATAAGCCAGAAATAATTGAATTAAAAAACAAATATAAAAGAAATCTAGATTTAGAAAATGAAATGGTACGCATTGAACCAGACAACATCAGATGGTTTTATTTCTTAGCCAGAGAAAGAAAATTAGCTGGTTATTCTGATGAAGCAGTAATTCATACACTCGTACAAGGAATAAAGAATAGTAAAAATGAGCAAAAAAATAATCATTTTTATTTATTATCTCTTTTAATGTTAGCAGATCTCTATCATAATAATCATAATTTTGAAGCGCTACATGGAATTGCTAATGAATTATCTAATGGATTCCCGTATTGTATTGATGGATTATACTATAATTTAATCAGTAGCTGGGAATACCAGTCATCTCAAATTTCACTTCTTACCGAGAAAAGTTTTCAACATATGAGAAAGGTCGAATCTCCTTATTCCATAATAAATTCTAATGGGTATCATATCTTTTATCTATTAGGCATGTTGTATTTTAATGTGGGGAATTATGCAAAGGCTTTTCAAATGTTTTCTATAATAAAGGATGACATTATGCTAGATGAAATCAAATCAAACTTAAATGCTTTAAAAGATAGTATTGAAAATTTTTTAAGTAAATAAATAGTATATCCTAACTACTGTAAATACTTTTATTTTGAGTTAGGATTTATGGCTAAGAGAGATAGATCCTAACTCAAAATAAAATTGTAAGGAGTTTTTGGAATGCAAAAGTCATTAGGAAAAATAAAGGAACAATTGGATTCTACTGAAAACATATTGTGTACATTACAATGTTCATTCGACCAATATGTCAACCGAAATTGTGCTCGTCCCGGCATATTAGTTGCCACTGAGCAAAGAATGATTTTTTACGGAACACCTTTTATGAATTTTAAAAACGAAATAGTTGAAGAATTCCTTTATGAAGGGATCTCTTCATTCACATTGAAAAAGAATATTTTCGGAATTCGAATCCGAATGCAGTACAATGATGAATTCTTGAAATTTAATAAAATTACGAATGCAGATGCTACTACATTTGTAGAAACAGTAAATATCCTACGTAAAAAGTAATAGCAAACTTCGTATCTGCTACTTAGATAATAAAATGTTTTGTAACTTAGCAGTTTTATCACTGAGAGAGAAGGTAGTATATTGGTTCGAAAGAAGTTTCGTTGTATCAAACAACACGATTTAAAAGACTGCGGTCCAGCTTGTTTAGCTATGATTTCACGTCACTATGGCCTTACAATATCCATATCAAAAATTCGAGAAATTGCTGGAACGGACCTACATGGCACAAACATTAAGGGTTTACTAACAGCTGCTAATAGATTGGATTTTGATACGAAGGGTGTAAAAGCAGAGAGTATAGATGCATTGTCAGAAATACCTTTGCCAGCTATTGCTCATGTCGTTATGGACGGTGGACTACTTCATTATGTAGTCATACACAAAGTAAAGAACGGTAAAATTTATGTAGCAGATCCAGCACAAGGCCTTGTTACATATACATCGGTTGATTTCGGTCAGATTTGGCAAGGAATATTGATACTACTGGCTCCTCGTCAGAATTTCCAAAAAGGGAAGCAATCTCAAGGGACATTATCTCGATTTTTTTCACTATTAAGACCTCAAATGAGCTTGCTACTTCCACTATTTGTAGCTTCTATTTTTTTTAATATATTTGGTTTTGCTGGCGCATTTTATTTTAAGTTCTTAATTGATGATATTGTGACGAAACAATTGTTACAAACACTGCATATAGTATCTATAGGAATTGTTATTTTATACATTTTTAAAGTATTACTCTCCTATTTTCGGACGCACCTCATTCTATATTTAAGTAGACGGATGGATATTCAATTAATGCTTGGATATTATCATCATGTTGTAGGCTTACCTATGAATTTTTTTGAAACCCGAAAAGTCGGTGAAATTATTTCCCGCTTTATGGATGCAAGTAAAATACGTGAAGCTTTATCGACAATTACTATTACATTAATGATTGATACAGTTATGGTTTTGTTGGGTGGTATTTTATTATATGTGCAAAGCTCTACTTTATTTGTAGTTACATTACTTCTCATCCCATTTTATATAGGGGTTATTTTTTTATTTCATAAGCCCTATCAGACCATAAATCGTAACGAGATGGAAAGTAATGCCAAATTAACATCGTATTTAGTGGAATCATTAAATGGAATTGCGACAATAAAGTCCTATAATGCGGAAAAAGAAGTGTTTTTTCAAACAGAAAATCGCTTTGTAAACTTATTAAAACATACATTTAAAAGAGGAATGTTATCAAATTTACAAGGTTCTATTAAAATGGTTTTAGCACTTATTGGAGGTACTGTTATTCTTTGGGTGGGAGCAATACAAGTCCTAAAAGGAAATATGACAATTGGCGAATTAATTACATATAATGCACTTTTAGGATATTTCTTAAATCCAATTGAAAATTTAATCGGTATTCAACCTACGATGCAATCTGCATTAGTTGCTGGCGAACGATTAAATGAAATTTTAGATTTAGATGGAGAAAAAGATGAAACAGAATATCGTAAAGTTTCTCCTAAAGCATTATCTGGGAAGATAGAGTGGTCAGATGTTACATTCCGATATGGAACACGTAAAAACGTGTTGGAGAATATCAACTTTTCGATTCAATCAGGTCACCAAGTCGCATTTGTAGGAGAAAGTGGTTCAGGTAAAACGACTATTGCTAAGTTATTAATGAATTATTATGAACCACAAAAAGGTGACATATATTATGACGAATTTCATATAAAAGAGGTTAATCGTACAGCACTAAGAGATCGTATTGCTTATGTATCACAAGATTCATTCTTCTTTAGTGGATCTATTTATGATAATTTACGATTTGGATTAGAACAAATGCTTTCGTTAGAAGAAATTATTCAAGCTTGTAAGAGTGCATGTGCGCATGAATTTATTTGTGATTTACCTTTACGCTATGAAACTCATTTAGAGGAAAATGCTTCAAATCTATCTGGCGGTCAAAGACAGAGATTAGCTATTGCAAGGGCACTGTTAAAAAAACCAGATATTATTATTTTAGACGAAGCAACCAGTAACTTAGATTCAACAACAGAAAAGCATATTACAGATATGTTAAAAGACTTAGGATCCAAAGGCATAACGGTTATCATGATTGCGCATCGACTTAGTACCATTCAACATGCCAATAGAATTTTTGTAATGGGAAAAGGAAATATCCTAGAAAAAGGATCTCATGAGGAATTATTAACTCAAAAAGGTGAGTATTATCGTCTATGGAAAAATCAAACCGTTCATGCGGAGTATCTGGAGACTGAATTTGATGCAATACGAGGTGGACAATATGGTTAAAATATACTCTTTTGATGAATTAACTGATAGTGTTGAGTTATTAGAAAGAAAACCGCCTCGTTTTATAGCTATATTGTTGAGTTTTCTTTTTTTATGTCTATTAGTTTTTGCTATTTGGGCATATGTTGGTAAAGTAGATATTGTTAGCAAAGGTACTGCGATAGTTGAAGGGAAATCAAATATCAGTACAATTCGTACGCAAATTGTAGGTATTGTAGACACTATTTCTGTGCAATCTGGTGATGAAGTAAAAAAAGGAGAGACCTTACTCCAATTGAAGAACCAGGAGTTAACAGGTAAACAGAAGCAACTAAATAACATTATAAAACATGTAGAAGAACAAAAAACAATGTTAGAACAGCTAAAACAGAGTATTAAATCTGAAAAAGCAATTTTTTCTAAGGATTTAGATCAAAAAATACGTGATGAATACAAGGCATATGAGCAAGGGTATCAAGCTTTAGAAAAAGAACAGGATAATGAGATTAAATCTCTCATGAATAATAAGTTACCTAACGAACAAGATGAGGTTTTACAAGGGTTACTTGCGGAAAAGGAAAACATACAAAGAGAGCTAAAATTTACTCGAAAACAGAAAGAAAAGACGACATTAGAACAAATCGATTCAATTAATGAAAGGATTCAATCATTAGAGGCGCAACAAACTAATGTAGAAAAAAGAGTCGAACAAAGAAAAGTAACATTAGAAAATGAAAGAAGTAAAATTGAATCCGTTAAGGAAGGAAAACAAGAGCAAAAGAAATTTACTTTACGAAAATATAAAGAGGATGCTCTTGTTTCAATTAATCAGCGTATTCAGTCAGTAGAGCAAGAACTATTTGTAAAAAAACAAGAAATGGATAGCTTACATCATCAAGGTGAAACGACTGTTATAAAGGCACAAAAGGATGGTATTATACAATTTCCCTCTATTTTACAAACAGGTGATTTAGTCGACCCAGGTCAAGAGTTAATATCGATTATTCCAAAGGAAAATATCAAAAAGATAAAGATATTAATGCCTGCACAAGAAGTAAAAGGGATAAAAAAAGGAGACAAAGCGCAGTATTCCTTTAAATTAAAAAAGACCGATAAGCAGGTTGGGACTGTAACTTATATATCTGCCCACCCTATTTTTGATAAAGATTCCAAAACATATATGTATGAAATGGAAGCTTCAATTGATACAAATGAATTTGATGAATTACATATGGGAATGGTAGGCAGAGTTTCTGTCGTGACGGGTGAAGAATCCATTTGGAAATTTATTTTACGCGAGTTGGATTTTATTTCTAATTAGTCTAAAAGGAGAAAGGGAAGAACTATTAGTAAGCACGTTGATAAAGATATTGTAGTAAGAGTTTGGCAACAAGCAGAAATCCAATGAGTATTAACAATTTGAGAAATTGGAAAAAGAGATACTTAATATTTTTAATATGATTATAACAGTGCATTCGTTTTTGTAAATGTAACTTATGGTTCTTGCTCATTAACTTGGACCTCTCTAACAGATGCAAAAACTGAATGTAGATCCTATGTAACGATGCCAGTTGGATTTTTTAAAAAATAACAAAAGGTGCATATATACTATTTAGTATATGCACCTTTTGTTATTTTCGGCATGAAGATTGATATTAAACCGGTTACATATCATAACCATAGATAGTACAATTAGTAATTTAAAAAACAATATTTTTCATGTATTTCTCTTAATGTAATGAATTTTATTAATATTATTAGACTTAATTTCATGAAAAGAAAGTTGAAAAATAGGGTTAGAAACTATCTTGAAACCACTTGACACTTTATATGGAAACTGCATGTATTATTTAATGGGTAAGCTATCTTTCAAATCATAACTGCTTTTATTTTCAAGAAATTTTCGGAGATAATAATAACTATTTTTTATGCAGAATTAAAAGTCTCTTTTCTTGAACTACCTCCACTTTCACTTCGTTTAGAAGAGGGGGATTCCTAAGTAAAGAGTTCTATCGAACTCTAATTTATTAGGCTATCTCCACAGTCCTTGCGGTTAGAAGACTTATCGCTTCATTCTTTAGATTGATACTTGCGTTAATATCCCTATCATGGTGTGTACAACAAGAAGGACAGTCCCATTCATGTAGGTTTAGATTTTTAACGTCTTTATTTTGATACCCACAAAATGAAGTTTTTAAAAACATAATATCGATATCATTCCTAAATATGTAAGTGAAGATTATAAGCAACATAATCTTTTTGTGGCTGATGGACGAAAAGCTTTCATGGATTTCTTTAAGGAGGATTTTGTTAAAAACCCTAACTCCTCTGCAGAAATTAAACGTGTAGTGGCTGAAGGAGATATAGTTGCTCTTCATGTACATTCTCGTGCTAACTCTCAAGATAAGGGAGTTGCTATAGTTGATGTATTTCGTATAAAGGATGGTAAGATTGTCGAACACTGGGATGTAATTCAAGAGATTCCAAATGAGGCAGTTAATGATAATACTATGTTTTAGATAGAAGATCTATTTAATAATTGTTTAATCGATAGAGATATATAGGATTTAGAAATTTAGACAAGTAAAATAAAGGAGGTGTCCTAGACATGATACTAGGACATCTCTTTTTGTTTTAACAAGATTTAATTTACTATTATTTATAGAGTACTTATTTCGTGTTTTTTGATAACTTAACACTAAAACTATAGCGCTATAAAATTAGATAACCGCATCAGTTTGTAAGAAAGGATGAACGTGGTCCAGCAAGGCATGCATCTATACGATCTACTTGGCCTTGTGTAAACATCAACATAATTTCATCGTCAACAAAATCCATATAGTTCATAAACATATCACCATTCGGTCCATTATTACAAGAAATTGTAGGGAATGTAGGTTTTCCGACATTTAGATCTGCTTGATTTGGCGTATCCGCAACTCGATCAGTGCCATTGCATGCACCACCATCATCACCACCAATATGAAATAGGTTAAGCCAATGTCCAATTTCATGAGTAGCTGTTCGACCTAAATGGAAAGGTTCTGTCGCAGTACCTGTAGTGCCAAAATAGTTGTATGCTATAACTACACCATCTGTTTTAGGTGGACCACCAGGAAATTGGGCGTATGCTAAAAGACCATCTTCTAAATGGCATACCCATATATTTAAGTATTCATCAGCTGGCCATGCATTTATTCCACCTGTACTTTGTGATTTGACAGGATCATCTACAACTGAAAAAGATTGCTTAGTTGTATGGGTACGAGTGATACCATTTGATTGATTTCCGTTAGGATCTTTTGTAGCAAGAAAGAATTCAACTTTAGCGTCACTTACAGAATCTTTAAAGGCAGAAGGTACGTTTGCTATATCAGGATTCGCTGCACGAAAATCAAGATTTAAAACATCAATTTGACTATGAACTTGTTCTTCAGAGATGTTTTGTTCCTCAGTATTCCAAACAACATGAACTACAACAGGAATTTTGACAACGGGTCTTTCTTCTTGTGCACGTGCGCTATTGAGATATTCCTTCGTCATACTTTCTATTTCAACACGTGCATTTTTATATTGTTCGGACTCTTGTAATAGTTTATGGTGAAGATCTATAGTTGCACATTTACGCACAGTAGGTGTAATTTTTTTTTTTGATGAGTTGGTATGATTTGACATAAGAATTTCTCCTTTAGATGTTATTTGAAGTTTTAGTAAATATATACGGTAAGTTAGTACTAAAAAGTGATGTGAATGTTTAGTGTTTTTAATTTTTAATGTATTCTGGGGTCATTATGTCCATGCAGGAAATCAAAATATGCAGAGACACTTGAAGGGAATATTGCGCATAAGTCAAGAACTATAAAAAGGAATTTGGAAATTTAGATAGGTTATTTATAAGGTGAATAAAACTAAGGGCATGTACTAGGTACATGCCCTTAGTTTTAATTTGATATATTTTGTATAGTATGCTTATTTTACGTCATGTTCTTATAGCTGTACGGATACAAAATTAGATTGATGTTTTAGTTTGTAAGAAAGGATGAACGTGGTCCAGCAAGACATGCGTCTATACGATCTACTTGACCTTTTGTAAACATCACCATAGTGTCATCGTCAACATAATCCATATAGTTCATAAACATATCGCCATTCGGTCTATTATCACAAGAAATTGTAGGAAATGTAGGCTTTCCAGTATTTTGATCTGCTTGATTTGGTGTATCCGCAACTCGATCAGTGCCACTGCATGCACCATCATCATCGCCACCAATATGAAATAAGTTAAGCCAATGTCCAATTTCATGAGTAGCTGTTCGACCTAAATGGAAAGGCTCTGTCGCAGTACCTGTAGTGCCAAAATAGTTGTATCCTATAACTACACCATCTGTTTTAGATGGACCACCAGGAAATTGGGCGTATCCTAAAAGTCCATCCTCTAACTTACAAACCCACAGATTTAAGTATTTATCAGCTGGCCATGCATTTACTCCACCTGTACTTTGTGATTTAACGGGATCATCTAAATATGAAAAAGATTGCTTAGTTGTATGGGTACGAGTGATACCATTTGTTTGATTTCCGTTAGGATCTTTTGTAGCAAGAAAGAATTCAACTCTAGCGTCACTTACAGAATCTTTAAAGACAGAAGGCACGTTTGCTATATCAGGGTTCGCTGCACGGAAATCAAGATTTAAAACATCAATTTGACTATGAACTTGTTCCTCAGAGATATTTTGTTCCTCAGTATTCCATACAACATGAACTACAACAGGAATTTTGACAACGGGTCTTTCTTCTTGTACACGTGCGCTATTGAGGTATTCATTCGTCATACTTTCTATTTCAACACGTGCATTTTTATATTGTTCGGACTCTTGTAGTAGTTTATGGTGAAGATCTATAGTTGCGCATCTACGCACAGTAGGTGTAATTGTTTTTTCTGATGAGTTAGTATGATTTGTCATAGTAATTTCTCCTTTAGATTGTATTTAAATTTTTAGTAATTATATACGGTAATTTAGTACTAAAAAGTTATCATATAAATGTCTAGCGTTTTTTATTTTTAATATATTCTTCAGTCATTTTTTCAATTTTTTCTCGCTCTTTTCTGTATTCTTCTGATTCCCTCAATAATTTTTCGTGCATACTCATAGTTCCACAATTACGTCTGGTAGGGGAAGTTTCTTTAGAATCATCTGATGAGTTATTGAAACTTTCTTCATGGATAAAGTTGTTCATGAAAATTCCCTCTTTCATTCTAAATTTGTAACTTGAGAAGCAATAAAAGCTACATTCATTCGTAAAATATCGAGAGCAAGTGGATAATGGATATGCTCAAGAGTATCGTTTGCGGTATGTTCATTAGGATTTAATGAGTCTTCGCCCTCTATTGTTAAAACAGCAGGGACCTCCTTATTAAGAAAAGAAACATGATCGCTATCAAATGGTTCAAGAGATATTTTGACATCAAGATTGGTATATAAAGATGCTACATTTCTTAATCCATTAATGATCTCTTCTGATAAAGGTGAACCTTCAATTAAAACTGCTGGTGTTGAGGTGTTTAATGTTCCTATCATATCCATATTGATAACTGCGCGAATTCGATTCTTATCAAGAGTAGTGAGATTTTCAACATGTTGTTTACTACCTAATAAACCTTGTTCTTCTCCCCCAAAAAGGATAAAGCGAAGATCGTGCTGTGTAGGTACGTCTTTGAATATGCGAGCAATCTCAAGGACTCCTGCACTACCACTCCCATTATCATCAGCTCCAGGAGCATTAGATGAGGGTCCTCCACTATGGTTAACTGAATCAAGATGTGCAGTAAGAATAATCAAATTGTTTCCATCATTACGATTCGTACCCAATTTGTCAGCGATAATATTTTGGCTATTTTTATCATTTACAGAGATTGTTTCACTACTAGTTTTATATCCCATTTCATCTAATATCTTACGAGCCCATGTTGCAGCTTCTTCATAAAAAGAACTAGTAGAAAATCTTGTTGGATATGAAACCAAGTGGGTTAAATATGACCGGAACTGATTTTCGCTTAGTTCATTCACTAGTGATTGTATAGAGTTAACAGGTGAAGAGTGATTAGGGAAATTGTCGGAAACATGTAATTCGTTATGAGAATCATTAGTACCACCAGGAAAAATGGATGTTTTCATTCTTATAGTTTCACCACCTTAATTATATTTTTCTTAGAAAGCAGTATTTCAAATATAACTTGTGAATGAACTCATTTATTTATACAAGTATTAATTGGTAAATTTACATGTTTTATAGTGATTTATTTTTGATATATATATGAAGTTACGTGCTATTTTCGGAAGGAAATGCCATTTGGAATTAATATTGAAAGTATAGATATACCATGATAATTTTATGATTAGAGAATTATAATTATTTAATTCTAAAAATGTATTAGATTTAAAAGTTAATATTAGATTTTTATAATATAAGAAAGACAATTTTAAAAGTTAATTTAAATATTTAATTATATATATTTACGTGTGCAACGGTATTGAAAATGGTGTATCAGGTGTAGCCTATGATACAGTATAGAAAATGGAAGAGGGGAATAGATTAAAAAACCTAAAAAGTAAGTTCGAGATTACGTGGAACGATAACTAGGAAATGAAAATAAGAATTAGCTTATATAATAGTAATATAAGTGAATAAAGCATTTAGTTTGGGTGCTTTTAGAATGCAACTTAATGCATGTCTAAAAGTACCCATGTTATAACTTAATGATTTGAATGTAAATGATCACACTGTTTGGCTGGTTTAGTGGCGTGGCCATTTTCATCTGTACACCACGATTGAGATTGGAAAGCTAAGAATATTCCTACCCATCTATTTTCATCTTCAAAATGAATAAGAAGACCACCATCTTGCCATATTCCATCATCAGATTTCCATCTAGCGATATTACCTTGATTCATATGAATATCATGTATACCGCTACCAGGTACAAAATCAAAATATTTATCTGGCTCATTTTTCTCGGGTCCCCATGCCTCGCCAAAAGCGTAAATAGTTGCGTTTTGATCCATTGCTTCATTTATGTAGCCCTCTATTTTTTCCTTCAAATCATTATCAGCACCTGGTTTATTATGAGGAAGAGCAATCATTTTCTTTGGATCAAATAAACCACCACGAATATAGTCTAGAGCAATATCTCTATTATTTTCGGTTATTGAAGTAAATCCAGAATTTAAATTTGGTAATTTGGTAATTTGTTCAGAATTGAAATTTTCACTAGCAAAGTAAAGGACTTCAGATGGACGCGCCCCCGACTTAATATTAACAGCTATTCTGTAATCGTGGTTCTGTTCATCTTTAATATGGATTTCAAAATGTGGTTTTCCAGACGTAGCTATGTCTGTATTAACAGCTTTTCCTTTTAAAACCTTATAATTTCTTAATGTCATATATAAATCCTCCTAATTTCATCATGTTATTACATCGATTAGAATTTACAATTAGTGCTTATATATTCAGTGAGGAAAAAATCTATATTTTCTTGTAATTCCATTTTAATGAAATGATAAATCATTAGGGCCATCAAGAAAAGCTTAAAATAATTTATAAATGGTTTAATTTCGAAATGGATAGAGTTATATCCAATTAATGAAAAACTGCTATCCATTTTGGATAGGGAATGGCATATTAAATTTAACAAAGGAGAGTTAAGTGGAATTTCAGAGCAAAATCGCGGTAAAACACTCTTTTATAAATTTTTAATGGTTCTATACTATAAGGGATGCAGTACCATTTTGGGGGTGAGATAACTCTCTAAAGCCGAGAAGCACGCTATTTTTTTGAGAAATCTACAGAAAGGATGGTGAATCTATCAACTTTTGATGAATTACACTGATATATGTGAACACATGCTTTGAAATTTTTTAAAGTTGTAGTTTACTTTATCTAATGGGAAATAGAGGGGTTTACGGTAATATGTAACGATGAATATCAAAATAGATAAATATTATTATATAATCTTAAAGAGCTGATACATAATTTCTTCAGGTTGGAAAACTAAAGTCTTATCTACCCAAATGTGGGGGACGCCTTATGGCGTCTTTTTTTTATCGTATTTAGGCAATGCGTATTTTCTTAACATCAATTAAGAGGTTTCAATTCGGAGAAAGGCACTTTAGGGGGGCTTTGCTTAATTTTCTTTAAAATATACTATCATGAGGATTGGAGTGTTAAGTTAAACGCATAAAGGATAATCAATTGATGATGAATAAGACGGACTACAAGCCATATGAAGCTTGTAGTCCTTTTAAAAAGGTTTATAGAATTCTAATAGTTCAACTGGAATATTATTTTTGTATGCTATACATGCTTTTGTATCACCAGGTTGAATGGTCTTTTTGTCAATTAACAAAAGCGCAGCAAACGTATTTGCTTCTATCTCTAATTTATCAACGGAAAAGAATGTATTCTTACGCAGGAAAGGTGTATTTGCATGAGTATGTAGAACCGCGTGTCCTAATTCATGGGCACAAACAGTTCTCTGCATAGATGGAGATAAATTAGTATTAATAACAATGAAACGATTTCTTTTTTCATATTTATAAAAACCATTTATTTCTTCATGTAAATCCGATGTTAGTACATGTATTTTTAAGTAATCTGCAAGCTCATAGGGGTTTGTCGTGTTGTATTTGTTGCAAAGTTGTTGGACTAGATCTCTAATGACGAATTTCAATGTTTTCCCTCCTAAGC
This sequence comes from Bacillus cereus group sp. BceL220, assembly GCF_051776965.1. Lineage (NCBI taxonomy): Bacteria > Bacillati > Bacillota > Bacilli > Caryophanales > Bacillaceae > Bacillus > Bacillus cereus group sp. BceL220. Next base: position 20,167 of record NZ_JBPWBC010000025.1, read on the forward strand.
TTGCATCAGTTATCGTCTGGATTACGATATTTCTTAGGCACGTATTTTTTATTGATTACTTTTGTTTGTTTTACAATGTACTCCATCGCATCTAATAATGAATCTACCGCTTCTTGACTCATAGGTTCACCAGAGAACATTAAGCCATCTTCGCCTTGTAGATCTTTCTTTATTTCTTCCATTCTTTTTGCTATATCTTTCTCATCTTTTGGCGTTACTTGTTCGTTTGGTTCGTCTGTAACAGATCGACCAAGTAAATAGTCAGCTGAAACTGAAAAGCAATCAGCTAATTTAGTTAAAACATCATGTGGAGGGAACCTCTCTTCTGATTCGTAGTAACCTATCATTCTTTGGGATACCCCAATTTTTTCTGCCAGTTGTTTTTGGGTTAAATTCTCTTTTTTTCGTAAGGATTTTATTCTAAGTCCTATCATATTGTTCACCTCTCTAATTGAACTAATTGTTCTCTTTGAATTCATTTTAGCACAAAAAGTTCTTTTATGCATTGACAAAGAACAATTAGTTCTTTAATCTGTATTTAGAACTAATTGTTCTTATGGAGGTAGGATAATGGGAAATAAAATGTACGATCCGAAAAAAAACTTATATAAAGAAATTGCTAGCTATTGCGGAGTAACTGAACGCTATATTCGAATGATTGATCAAAAAGAAAGAACTCCATCAATGGAGACAGCTAGGAAGATTGCAAAGTTTTTTGATAAGAGTGTAGATAATATTTTTTTTAGTAATAAATCGAACTTTAAGTTCTTTTTAAGCGCACTCTGGTTTGAAAATAATGAAAAGTAGATTTTGTTAGGTGGAAGCTAAAAGTAGTGAGTACGGACCTTCTAAATTTTAATAATAATGGAGGGAGTGGATTAGAGATCGTAATAAATGCACAAGGTTTGTTAATGACATATTGGTATTGCAAAAGAATTTATTGATTTTGACAGAATGAGAGAACTGTGAATGGACAGTTAAAGAATGTAATAAGTAGGTAAACAAAGGTTTTAAAATATGAGAGGTAGATACTATGGGGATTTTCCGAGTAAAAAAAGATAATAATTATTCCGTTATTAATAATACCGGTTTAAAGGATAAAAGACTTTCTTGGAAGGCGAAAGGGATATTAGCTTACATACTCACACTTCCAGATGATTGGGTGTTTTATAGAGAGGAATTATCGAAACATGCAAAAGACGGTATAAATAGCTTAAGAGCTGGAATGCAGGAATTAAAAGAATACGGATATATTAAAAGATTTCCTGTTAGAGATGAAAAAAACAAAATTGTTAGGTGGGAGACAATTATTTACGAAATCCCAGTGGATGATTATCCACCAGTGGAAAACCCACCTGCTGGAAAACCTGTTGCTGGTAACCTACCGGTGGAAAATCACAAGCTACTAAATATTAATATACAAAGTACGAAAGAACTAAATACTGATATACAAAATATAAATCATCGTCATGATAATAAACAAAAATTAATCTCACAAAGGTTAATAAATGATGATTTTAAAATAAGTCATCAATTTTTAATGAAGAATAGAATTTCATTAAGTGAAATAGCGATTAGAGAGCTTGGTGTATTTTGTGAATCATTAGGTAGTGAACTAATTGGGGAAGCAGTAAATAGATCAATTGATGAAAATGTACCAAAGTGGAGATATGTACGTGGGATTCTTAAAAAATGGGAAACCAAAAAGGTAAAAACACTCAAGGATGTAGCTATGCTAGATGCACAGTTTGATCTTGGTAAGAATAAAAAACAATTTGGATCAAGGAATACTAATCGAAGTGAAATGGTACCAGAATGGTTACATGAAAAAGAAGATGTTCCAGAAGATCAGCCTATAAAAAATAATGAGTTAACTATTGAAGAAGAGCGTGAGAGATTAAAAACTTTATTAAAAAAATATAAATCATAATTAATATTTATAAATTTTATTAAATTGATAATAAAGGTTAGTTTATCTTTGGTGATCAAAATAAAAGCAGGATTTAAATAAAGAAAAGTAGGGGGATTATTATATGTTTGACTGGCTCAAAGATTATCAGAAACTAGAAGAAGAAATTGCATATTTAGAATATAACTTAGACAAATCAAAAGCAGAATTAAAGCGCTGGACTAGTGGGGACTTACAAAATGTACGATTAACTGCTGAATCCGAAGGGGCTAAAGTAGAAGATCGGATTGAAGCGATTGAATATGAATTAGGACATAAGATCAATGAAGTATTTGATTTAAAGATTTTAATTAATAAGTTTACAGGATTAGATCATCAAATTCTCAAAATGAAGTATGTTGATGGAATGACTTTAGAACAAATAGCGTTTGAATTACATTATAGTACAGGCTATATTCGCCGAAAACATGCTGAAATAAGAAAGATTGTCAAGTTTGTAGATGGGTTTTAATGTTACCTTTTTGTAGGATACATGCAGTGTACAGAAAGTATTGAAAAAGTGATTTATAGTAGTAATATAAGATTTCGACGAAAGGGCAACTATTTTTATGGTTGCTCTTTTTGTTGTGAAAGAAGGTGGGCAACATGAAGTAATTTTAAAAAATTTTTTCATTTAAGTGTTAGATGTACTTAGTAGATTAAGAGTTTTATAGAAAAAAATAATAGGAAAATAAGGAGAGATTTAGTAATGAGTATATTAGCTACTTCAGTTAAAACAAAAAATCTGCCACAGCAAGTGTTACGTTGGCAATCAATGGTAGAAAGCGAATGTTCTGCACAAGGTGTACCTGAGTTAGTTCCTTACGTGCTTGGAATTATTATGGTGGAGAGTGGAGGAAACTCTGAGACAACACCTGATATTATGCAGTCTAGTGAATCACAAGGTTGGGCGATGAATACAATTAAAAATCCTAAAGATTCAATTTATTATGGAGTAAAGCATCTAAAAGGAGCTTTTGATGATGCAAAGAAAAATGGTATTACAGATTTAAGTGCCATTGTTCAATCGTATAATTTTGGACGAGCTTACCTTCGCTGGTTAGCTTCTAACAATAAACAGCATTCATTACCGGTGGCAGATCTGTATTCTAAAACAGTTGTTGCTCCATCACTTGGAAATACGACTGGTGTTATGGTGAAATATAGTCAACCTATTGCTGTTGCATATAATGGTGGCTATCGATATAAAAATGGAGGGAATTTCTTCTACTCTGAAATTGTTAAACAATATGTAGATTTTGATGAAGCTGGTAATAACAATAAACCAATACAACCGGTGGGCTTGGGGATTGCTGTAAATAAATATCCGAATAATGGTGGTATTAATCTATATAGCCAACCACAAGGAGGACATTTTACGAGAGTAATTTATGATAAAACACCGTACCTTATTATAGATGCAGCATGGTTTGAAAATCCTATGATTTGTCTCGGAAACGAGGCATGGGCTGCTCTGGAACATTTCGATGTGCAATGGTTCAGTGCTTATTCAAAATATCCACCAGGTGGCGGTATTAACACGTATGATGGTCCTAACGGAAATTATACAGGTTTTGTAGATGGGTCTGTTCCGTATAGACTTTTAGGACGAAAAGATGGTTACCTGGGTATTGGAAATAATGCATGGGTAAAAGAAGAACATTTTGATGTTAGATAATAACGGGGAGCTTTTCGTTCGGTTAATCTTAAGATTTGAAAAACTAAAATACATCCAAAAAATAATAAATATAGACAGTGAACGAAGGTGCTCATTCAAGCACCTTTTTTATATTGTGTAAAAATAGAAAGGAAGACTAATATGGCAAAATTTATTTATCCTACAGATACAACAAGAGTAACAAGTGGTTTTAGAGGTAGTAGACCAGATCATCATGGGGTAGACCTTGCTGAAGCGGGCTATCATCCGATTTATGCAGCAGCTAGCGGGCAGGTTAGCCGTTCTTATCTTTCATCTAGTTATGGTGAATGTATTATGATTGTGCATACTATTGATGGAGTTACATGGGAAACTGTATACGCTCATATGCGTAGTGGTTCTCGAACAGTAAAAGTAGGCGATTATGTTACACAAGGACAAACTATTGGGGTTATGGGGAACACAGGGGAGTCTAGTGGCCAACACTTACATTTTGAATTGCATAAAGGGCGCTGGGATGCTAGTAAGAGTAATGCTGTGAATCCACTAGATTATTTGGGGAAAGGTGACAGTGGCAACAATACTGATAAACCGATACAACCAGTAGGTCTTGGAATTGCTGTAAATAAATATCCAAATAATGGGGGTATTAATCTATATAGCCAACCACAAGGTGGACATTTTACGAGAGTAATTTATGATAAAACACCGTACCTTATCATAGATGCAGCATGGTTTGAAAATCCTATGATTTGTCTCGGAAACGAGGCATGGGCTGCTCTGGAACATTTCGATGTGCAATGGTTCAGTGCTTATTCAAAATATCCACCAGGTGGCGGTATTAATACGTATGATGGTCCTAACGGAAATTATACAGGTTTTGTAGATGGGTCTGTTCCGTATAGACTTTTAGGAAGAAAAGATGGTTACCTGGGTATTGGAAATAATGCATGGGTAAAAGAAGAACATTTTAATGTGAGATAGTATTTTGAAATCTATAAATATCAAATTAAATGGAAGAAGCAGTGTGATACTTTTTTATGAATTCGTTTAAAACGATGGTGTAGGAGTGTAGAGAGGAATTAAAGGAAGAGCAACTGATAAACAGTTGCTCTTTTTCTTTTTTAGCAGGTGAAGACAAGGAATTTATTAGAGATAATGCTGGCCGTATGGAGATTAGGTTACTAGATGTACTAAATAATGCAGTGAGAATTTTAAGTAATAAAAACGAGAGAATAAAAAGGAGATGTTCAGTAATGGAGATTAGAAAAAAATTAGTGGATTCAAGTAAATATGCTATAAAATGTCCCAATGCAATGAAGCCAGAATTCATCACAGTACATAATACGTACAATGATGCATCAGCTGAAAATGAAATTTCTTATATGATTGGAAATAATAATGCAGTTTCGTTCCATGTTGCAGTAGATGACAAAGAAGCAGTACAAGGTATTCCGTTTGATCGTAATGCTTGGCATGCTGGTGATGGTAACGGAAATGGTAATCGTAAATCCATCGGAGTGGAAATTTGCTATTCTTTAAGCGGTGGGGATAGATATTATAAGGCGGAAGATAATGCAGCAATCGTTATAGCTCAGTTAATGAAACAATTCAACATTCCAATTAGTAATGTACGTACACATAAATCGTGGAGTGGGAAACATTGTCCACACCGTATGCTTGACGAGGGAAGGTTGGATCAATTCATTGAGAAAGTAAATAAAGCATTTAACAACAATAATAATAAACCAATACAGCCAGTAGGTCTGGGGATTGCTGTAAATAAATATCCGAATAATGGAGGGATTAATTTATATAGCCAACCGCAAGGAGGATATTTTACGAGGGTAATTTATGATAAAACACCGTATCTTATTATAGATGCAGCGTGGTATGAAAATCCTATGATTTGTCTCGGAAACGAGGCATGGGCTGCTCTGGAACATTTCGATGTACAATGGTTCAGTGCTTATTCAAAATATCCACCAGGTGGCGGTATTAACACGTATGATGGTCCTAACGGAAATTATACAGGCTTTGTAGACGGGTCTGTTCCATATAGAATTTTGGCACGAAAAGATGGTTATTTGGCGATTGGAAATAATGCATGGGTAAAAGAAGAACATTTTGATGTGAGATAAGGTTAAAGAATTAGAGTCACTCGTATGAGTGGCTATTTAATTTTTGGATTGGAGTATGATTGGAAATAGAAAATGTAAGTAGTGTTCTATACTAAGTTGTTTTTATGTATCGATTCAAGAATAAAAGGAGTAGTTTAGTGCGTAATTTGTTTATGTTGAATTAAATAAGAAGTAGGAAAGAGGTGGTAAAATGGATAGTTTACAAGAGGTGAAGGGTGATGTTCAGGAAATAAGGCAAGATATTAAGGAAATACGATTAGAGATTAGAAGTTTAGAAATGCGGACGACAGGTAATGAAAAGGACATTATTAATATTAATAAGCAATTAGACAAAATCAGTGCTAATACAACTTGGATCCTACGCCTTATTATTGGTGGACTAATTGGAGCTGCTCTTACCTTCTTTTTGAAAGGAGGAGGTATGTAATGATTGAAATTACAGCAATGATTGGGGTTGTTGTAGGGATTTCACAAATTGCAAAAACAACTGGACTGCAAACAAAATATATTCCGTTATTTAATTTAACACTTGGCATTACGCTAGGTGTTTTATTTTTGTCTCAAGATATTAAAATGAATCTATTTCAAGGAATGATTATCGGATTGTCAGCTAGTGGATTATTTGACCATACAAAAATTATAAAAAGGGATGCCGATAGAAAATGAAAAAGAAATACAAGCATATTTTATCCATAGTTGTTGCTATTATTTTAGTATTATCAATTGAAACAAATGTATTTGCTGATAGAATTCTATTTATTCCTGATTTACCAAAACAACCATACCGTTATGGTGTTGGAGCCTATGAAGGTGTTGTAGCACATTCTACAGCTACCCCAGAGGCGCCAGCAATTAATATTCAAAAATATGAGTCTCGTACATGGCGTTCAGCGTTTGTTCACTACGCAGTGGATTGGGATGAGAAGATTCAAATTGCATCTACAAAACATCAGGCATGGGGGGCAGGTCCAGCAGCAAATGCTAGATTTGTTCATGTGGAATTGTGTGAGACAAGTGATCCATTGAAATTTAAACGTTCATATGAAAAATATATAGAATTAATTGGGGAAATCTTGCGAGAACGAAATATTCATCCCTCTAAAGGATTATGGACACATAGGGATATTACTTATAAATTAGGTGGGACAGACCATGAAGATCCACTGGATTATCTTCGTAGTCATGGCGTATCTGAGGCTAAGTTCCGAGCAGACGTGTTAAAGGTTTATAACGGGAGCACGGTTACAGTGGATACCAAACCACAAAAACCAAATGAAATATCTGGTACAGTAGAGTCGAATGGTATTGCATATATTGAAGGATACAATGTAAATCTCCGCTCTGGACCATCAACAGAAAATAGTGTTATTCGTAAGCTACAAAAAGGTGAGGCTTATAAAGTATGGAATAAATTAGGGAACTGGTTACATTTTGGTGGTAACCAATGGATTTATTATAATTCTTCATATATTCGTTGCCAAGGCAATGAACCTGCTACAGTAATTGGTAAAAGAGTTATTTCAAAAGTAAATAATTTACGTTTCTATGATTCTCCATCTTGGCAGGATAAAGATGTTGCCGGTACTGTAGATATGGGTTTAGGATTCATTATTGATACAAAGGTAATTGTAAATAATTCACCACAATATAGAGTGCACAATAGTAAAGGTAAAACATATTATATAACAGCAAAAGAAGCCTATGTGTATGTGAAGTGAAAGAGAGGATCTGCTCTAGTATGGGGCGATCCTCTTTTTTTATTTATCATATATAAATTAGGTTTAATGGTGAAAAGAGGGGCTATGAATGATCTTTAGTTTGGAAAAATATTCTTGATATAAAAATAATATAGTGTTATATTATGATTTAATAATTTGTTATTTAAAAATGAATTTTTGACATGATATAGATTTACTTAAAGATGTCGATTTTGGTAAAACAGAAGGTAAGGTATTAGGTAAAGAGACATAGTGTTTATGATGGTCGTTAATCCTTTATTATAATTTAGGAGAAATATATTAAGTAAGGAGTTTTTTTATGCTGAAATGGGCTAAGTGGATTGCCATGTTTGTGATTTTTATCTGTAGTATTTTAACTATCGACGCTCTTGTTGGTAGCAAAAAAGGTATAAAAACCATTACAGCAGCAGTTGAGGAATTCACTGCGGATAAAAAAAATATAGGAAATCAAAAAGAAGTAAAGCAAGGAGCCGAAACAAGTGATTATAAACATTTAGACAAGCAGCATTATGCATGGGTAATGGATGATTATTTAAAGGACCTATCTGATGTGGCGAACAGATTTAGTATTTTAGAGGCTGATGCAGAAATTAAGGGTACTATAAACAAATCATGGGTTTCAGATGTAGGCGATGTTTTCTATAAAATGTCTTATCTCATCTCAAGTGTACGATATGTAGAACCCCCAACAGAATTAAAGGGTCTACATTCATCTATTTTAAAGGCGATGGATAACTTGCAATTTGTTATAGACAACTATGGAGATGCTGCGAGCCAAACAGATTTAGCGAAATTAGGAAAATGTTTAAAATCGTTAAGAAGTGCTAGGGATACAATAGACGAGGTCCGTAGTGAATTATCCACTTATGAATAATTATCATAAAAACCGATTAGTATTACAGAACATCCTCAAAAGTATATATGAAGTTTAGCGTTTTCTTTGCGGTTAAGGAAACAGTAATCTCAAAGGTTTCAATTCTAATGCTTGGTACATGAAAGAGGATAACAAGCAAGGAATGGAAGGCAGGGAAGATCAAAGCTGTTGAGTTCATGGACAAGGCTGGCATAAAGAAAGCGATATTTTAAAAGAAAATGAGGGAATACGAGGAAATAAAATCATTAAAATGATATAAATAGATTTTATACTTTTAGTATTTGACAATGCAACCACAGTCATTAGAGAGGATATAGTAGTCTGTGTAATAACAAAACCAAAACTTACGTTAAGTATTAGCGGACTTGAACTACTCACCACTTAACGTCCTAACGGACGTTTGAAGTGGGAGATTCCTGCGAACACCGATGTATCCACCAGTTATCTTAGCAGGCTCTACCCGCAGTCCCTACGGTGAGAACATAAGTATCTTGTACGCTGACTCACCACACTATCTACTTTAGCTTGGTTTTCGCAATTTTGAGAAGCGTGGGGCGATAGAACGTTGAAGATTTTACGGTTGCAACGTTTTTCTGCAACCAACCTCATATCTTCAGTTTTCGAAGAGCAATCTGTACAAGTAAATGATAACAAATATGTTGGCTTATGCCAACCGACATTCATCTTCCACCTAAAATTGGTGTTTCACACCTTCACATTTTTGAGGAAGGAGTCTTCTGTCGGAAAACGATAAAAGACTGATTTTGAATGTCATGATGTCCACTAATGCTTATAGCGTGATTTGGTTCTAGTGCTATACAAAGGCCATCATCACCATACTGAATAAAGTGAATAAAATATAGATTTGATTTATAAGTCGGAGGAGGGCACCTTAGGGTGTCTTTTCTTTTATCCATTACACCCATTGTTTACACATTGATTTTTTATGTTCATTTGATATAATTATTACTACAGTAGTATTACAGTAATACCTTGGGTATATAATAAAAGAAGAGATGCTCTATACATCTCTTCTGGTAACTGTTGCCGTAAGGCGGATAGTTACTAAATAAAGTTATTTTCTTTTTCTAGAACTTCCCTTTTGCTTCCGACGGCGTAGGGAGGTTCTTTTACGTTTTTTGCTAATATTACTCACTAGTTTGTTTCCATAACCAGTAACAAGAATTGTCAAAAATACTTTCAACAAATCCTGTAGCAAAGACAGTAAATATTCCATCATAGGAGTTACCTCCTTTCCCTCTATATAAAAAAGAGAAAGGACAGCAACCAACCACCCTACGTCATACAGTTAAATCTATTCCATCATACTAGTACAATCTCACCAATATAAACAAGACCACCATTATTGATAGCCTTTTTAGGTAAATGTAGAACAATTAATTACAACATGTTTATAGCATGATTAATATATAATAATTTCGCCTTATGACCTTTATCATAAACTATTACATGGTATATATTTTTTGTACCACGCTTTGTTAATGCATTTAACCTTCGTAGGTGTTGAAGGTTTAGAACTATCCTTTAGTATAGTCATATCATTAGAACATCCTGCGGTATTTAGACAGAATGTAACTAATAAACATGATAGTAATAATTTATTCACATGATCACTTCTAATTCTTTATTAGTTAACATTTTTTCATGAAATACGTTCTTTACTAATTTTACATTACATTAAAGTTCAGAAAATATTCTTCTACTCATAAATTGTTACATTTGATCTAGGGGAACTCTGTTAATAATAAAAGTCGCTCTAGTCGAAGAAAGGCATCCTATTACTGATAAAGGTAAAACTGTTAGTTATCTAATTTTCCCAGTCATTATGTATTTGATGTATGTAACAAAGGAACTAATAGCAGAAAATGAACTGAAAGGTACATAAATGGGGACAATCTGGAAATAGATCTTTTGGTTATTTATTTTACTATAGTTTTTCTACAAAAAAAAGGTATGTGCCGAGACTAGATTATTAAAATTACAATGTAGGGGGCTGGGGAGGGAGTTAAAACAGGGTGATAAAAAAGAGTTTTAGAAAATATACCTGTGACAATTTAGAGTGTCATAGGTGTACTAATATTGTTTTGTATATTAAGTTAAAATACTATAATAAATTTTCCTTCTTTAATTTATAAAGAAATTTCACCTTCATTAGCTAATAATGTAGGGCCAATCTATATGGAAAATATGTTCAAACCTTTACTTGAACATGGCAATGTTTATACTTTCAAATTCAAGAAGTCTAAACTTAGTGTGTGATCAAACTGAAAACATCCTCATAAAACCTAGTTTTAGTCATTGGTTTAATATGAATTATATTTCTTTACAGAAAAACTACCTGCATAAATCGTTCTAGCTGTCTAGAATAAATTCCTGTTGCCTCGAACACAATTTCAGGTAATTTACCAGTTTTCTCGGTAAGCTCATATATCTTTTTTTGTAGCTCTTTAAAATCAGGCTTCAAATGTTGGATTTCCTTTTCAAAGATACATTGTTTTTGTGCATTATAAATTACCATATAACTTTTACCCATACTGATATCAAAAGCAATTACGTGTCTCATAAAGTTCCTCCTGATGGAAAATTGAAGTCTTCATCTTACACTTATCGATTCCCATTTCTTATACACGATCTCGAGGACCAACATACTAAAAACTGATTCAAATAAGGTAAGTGAAGAAGGTCAGTTTTTTACGGATTCAAAATCCCAAAGCACCCACGACCCTTTCTTCACTTCTACTATATAAAAAATAGTAGTGCGAACCAATGCCTTGGTCTACACTACTAATCTTAGTATGTTTTCTTTGTTATATAGAAATTACACAATAATGAATAAATTTAACACCTAAAAAGAAATTGGGTATAAGCACATTATTTTTAGAGATACATATTATATATCATGAAAAACTTCTTTGTTTTTCAAATAACGGACAGAATGATGTGAACGAAACTCGCAGCAATAGTACATAAAAAGTTCGCCTTAATTGGTGAACTTTTTATTTTGGACCAAATGGATATTGGTAAAGGAAATAAGAGGTGACTTTAACACTGGATGTCTTGTATGTCGTTAAGGAAAGGTCAGCGTAATAGACGGAAAAAATAAGGTTTCTAAAGCCTAATATGTCTCCACATTCCTAATAAGATAATAAACGAAATGCCTAAAATGAGAAAATTGATATTCTCAAGTGAAGGTGTATAATTTTTTGCCTTGAATTCCTTTTACAACTTTTAAATTGATGAATATGTGAATTCTTTATTCCAAAGAATTCAATATCTACAGAAAGGTATTTAAGGTTATTGTAAGGTAAATGAAAGTTACCTGAAAGAATCTCAGTTTAATATAAAAGTATAAATTAACACAGGAGGGATGAAATAGTGTTAAAGAAACTGGGAATAGGTTTAGTAACTTCCTTAATTTTGTTGAGTACAAATGGTATTGCTGATGCATCTACTAACAGTGTACATGTAAAAAATGAAATGACATCTAAGAGCCAAAAAAAAGTGCAGTGACTGTTGGCGTGTTGGTCAATCTAGAGTTGAGGAAGGAGTTGCAGCAAAGCATACAATAAAAGGTGGAGAAAAAGTTGTAAAAGTTACATTACAAGACGATGGAATGGTTAGGATGGATGTCATTGGCAAAGGGTTTGCTGAAGTTAAAGTAACTAGGGAAAATGGGAAAAGTGTATATTATCAGTTTGAGGTAATTTAATTATAAATCAAATATAGGTTTTCATTTTAGAACGTTGCCTTCCTATAATTAGGAAGGCTTTTATTATTACATAAATAGGATAAAATAATAGTTCGCTAAATTGGCTAGGAACATAACTAAAAATGTCAGAGGAAATTTAGTAAATTGTTTCACATGAATCATCTTCTCTTGTTTGGATTAATACATATTAAAGTTTATTCTTTGCTTTTATTTTATTTTATTTTATTTGGATTATTAGGAGCGTTTTATTTTAAATTTTTAATTGATGATATTGTGACAAATCAGTTATTACAGACACTTCATATTATATCAATTGGGATTGTTATATTGTATATTTTTAAAGTTTTTTTATCCTATTTTCGTACTCATTTGATCTTATATTTAAGTCGACGAATAGACATTCAATTGATGCTTGGATATTATCGACATGTTTTTGGATTACCAATGAATTTTTTTAAAACGAGAAAAGTAGGGGAAATCATTTCTCGATTTATGGATGCAAGCAAAATAAGAGATGCATTATCAACAATAACAGTTACATTAATGATAGATACGGTAATGGTTACATTAGGAGCTGTTTTATTATATATACATAGTCCCGTTTTATTTAGTGTTACTTTATTATTAATTCCCTTTTATATAGGTATTATTTTTGCTTTTCGTAAACCATATCAACATATTAATAGAGAAGAGATGGAAAGTAATGCGAAATTAAATTCATATTTAGTAGAGTCTTTAAATGGGATTGCGACTATAAAATCTTATAACGCTGAAAAAGAAGTTTTTTTCAAACGGAAAATCGTTTTGTTAATCTATTAAGATGTACATTTAAAAGAGGTATGTTATCTAATTTACAAGGTTCTATTAAGATGGGGCTTGAATTAATTGGGGGGACAGTTATTCTTTGGGTTGGTGCTATGCAAGTATTAAAAGGGAGTATGACTATAGGAGAACTCATTACATATAATGCCCTTTTAGGCTATTTTTTAAATCCGATTGAAAATTTAATAGGAATTCAGCCAACTATGCAATCGGCATTGGTTGTAGGAGAACGATTAAATGAAATCTTTGATTTAGATGCTGAAAAAAATGAAAAAGAACATAAGAAAGTTTCTCCTAAACAGTTATCTGGAAAAATTGAATGTTCAAATGTTACATTTTGTTATGGAACACGTAAGAATGTTTTAAACAATATAAGTTTTTCTATTGAACAAGGTAGTCAAGTGGCATTTGTAGGAGAAAGTAGTTCCGGAAAAACAACAATTTCAAAATTGTTAATGAATTATTATGAACCGCAAGAAGGAAATATATATTATGAAGATTATCATATTAAAGAAATAAATCGTACTGCATTACGAGAACGTATTGCTTATGTTTCTTAAGAATCCTTTTTCTTTAGTACGTCTATTTATGAAAATTTACGTTTTGGATTAGAACAAAAAGTTTCGTTAGAAGAGATGATACACGTTTGTAAATTAGCTTGTATTCATGAGTTTATTAGTGAACTACATTTAAGTTATGAAACTTTATTAGAGGAAAATGCTTCGAATTTATCGGGTGGGCAGAGCCAACGTTTGGCAATAGTGAGAGATTTATTAAAAAACCGTATATTTTAATATTAGATGAGGCCACAAGTGATTTAGATTCTACAACTGAAAAATATATTACGGATATGTTAAAAGAATTAGGTTTACAAGGAGTAACAGTTATCATGATTGCGCATAGATTAAGCACAATTCAGCATGCAAATCAAATTATTGTAATGGAAAAAGGAAATATTATAGAACGAGGTTCTCATGAAGAATTATTATTTCATAAAGGTAAGTATTATCGTCTTTGGAAGAACCAAACAGTTCACGTAGAACATATAGAACCACAATCATATGCAATGCGAGGTGGTCAACATGAGTAAAATATCTTCTTTTGATCAATTAACAGATAGTGTGGAGTTATTGGAAAAAAAGCCCCCTCGGTTTATTACGGGATTACTATGTTTTCTTTGTATAAGTCTATTTGGATTTATGATTTGGGCATATGCTGGAAAAGTAGACATTGTGAGTAAAGGAACTGCAATAATACAAAATCAGTCAGATATAAGTGTTTCTCGAACTCAAATTCCAGGTGTTGTAGATACTGTTTCTGTTAAATCCGGAGATGCAGTGAAAAAGGGAGATACTTTGCTTCAATTAAAAAACAAGGAATCAATGGATAAGTAAAATCAAATGGATCAAATTGTTAAGCATTTAGAAGGACAAAAAGAAATGTTAGAACAGTTGAAAAAGAGTATTCAATCCCATAAATTATCTTTTACTAATGAAGTGGATAAAAAAATAAGGGAAGAATATAAAGCATATGAGCAAGGTTATCAATCCTTGCAAAATGAAAAAGAGAATGAAATAAATGTGATAGGTAATAGTAAATTATCAAATGAACAAGATGAGACTTTACAAGAATTGATTGCAGAAAAGGAAAATATACAAAGAGAAATTAAATTCATAAATAAACAGAGAGATAAAGAAAACATATTAGATGAACAAAAACAAGTATTGGACGATAAAATTTTAACTTTAGAATCTCAACAAAATAATATAGAAAAAAGAATAGAGCAAAGAAAAGGAACGTTAGATAGTGAAAGAAAGTTGATACAACGAAGGAAGGGAAACAAAAGTAAAAGGAATACGCTTTAAATCAATATAGAGAAAGTGCTATTGTTTCTGTAAACCAGTGTATTCAATCTTTAGAACAAGAGATATTTATAAAAAACCAGGACTTGTCTGGATTATATAATCAAGATAAAACGATGACTATAAAAGCGCATCAAGATAGAGTTGTACAATTCACTTCCAATTTACAACCCGGTGATTTAATTGATTCAGGCCAAGAGGTCGTTTCAATTATTCCAAGAGAAGATGAAAAAAAGTGAAAATTTTGTTCACTGCTCAAGTGATAAGAGGGATTAAAAAAGGGGATAAGGTACAGTATTCGTTTAAGTTAAATAAAACGGATAAACAAATGGGAAAAGTGACGTACATATCAGCACATCCTATTTTTGATAAAGATTCTAAAGGGTATGTTTATGAATTGGAGGCAACAATTGAAAAACAGGTATTGTATGAGCTACATACAGGAATGGTAGGCAAAGCTTCTGTAGTAAAAGGAGAAGAATAGATATGGAAATTTATATTAAGAAAGTTAGATTTTATATCTAATTAATAGAGAATAACCTTGATTTTACATGTTAATTTGGAATAAAGTTACGATGTTTTACTCCCTTAAGTAAATAACTCTAAGTAAGTTTTGATTAAACCTTTTATAAAAATCGTATAATATTTCACAAATTAGGATAAAATCAAAAAAACATATTATAAAAATATAAAAATATCTTCCCATTTTTCATTATGACTGTGAATGAAAAATAAGAAGATGTTTTTTAGATTTCTTTAAAACTTAAACTTGTTGGGGAGGGTAATGCTTTAAATATCTAAAACTGAATGGATTTAAATTGATATAGATTCTATTTAATAGACATTAGGCTATTATATGCGTTAATTTTACCATACCCAAAAAATGAATCCTTTCCATCATTACCTAAGTCAATTGCACCATCCTTTAAATATTGAATGACCTGTTTTGCAGTAGGTTTATGGTGATGTATCTCCTGATATTTAGATATAATTAAAGCGGCTGTAGCACTTACCTGGGGTGAAGCTAAACTAGTTCCTAAAGATAGTGTATATCCCGTTGGTATTCCTAAGTACTGGTCTATTTCGGAACCCTCTATATTAGTAGGGGATGTGGTAATAATCCATTCCTTAAAATCTATTTGGAAATTTTTTTTGAAATTAGGTCCATAATCTCCAGATGGGGCTGAAAAGTCAATAATATTTCCATAGTTAGAATACGAAGCTATTGTGTTATCTTTTGCACTACCTGAAATTGTAATAACGTTTTGAAGACTACTAGGTAAATATATTTGAAAATCTTTAGTTCCATCTGAATTGTTTTTTTCAATTGGTTCATCCAGATTTATACTATCGTTTCCCGCTGAAGCAACAATTACACATCCTTTACTTTCAGCATATTCAATTGCTTTTTTATATGCACGTATGGTTGCTTTATCAGAATTTTTTTCTACAGATTTAAATGTACCTAGACTTAGGTTAATGATATCATTTCCATCTCTAGCCGCTTGTACAATTGCTTGAATTACCCATTTGGATTCACCATCTTTTTCTCCTATTACTTTATAAGGAATAATTTGAGTTTTAGGAGATATACCTTTTATATTACCATTTCCTGAAATTATGCCTGCTACTTGGGTACCGTGCCCCAGTTTATCTTCTAAACTAGGATCTCCTTCTACAAAAGATTTTGCTTTACTTAAGCTAATACTATGTTTTAAATCAGGATGATTAATATCGATACCACTATCTAACAATGCAATGGAAGTCGTACTATCACCTTTGCTTAATTTATAAGATTGATAGTTATTGGTAACATCTGAGAGATTCCATGTATAGTTAGTATAGATACTATTATCATTAATTGCATCTATACTAGCTAATTTTGTTTGAAACGTATACTTTTTAGATTGATGTTTTTTCTCTATTTTTGGTAAAGATATTTTAGAACTTGCTCCAAAAGAATCAATAAGATTTGGGTACTTATTTTTTAATGTTTGTGAAATGGATTTTAATTGTTTGGGATTGTCTAATATTAAATTAATTATCCCAATTTCTTCAATAACATCTGTTTGAATAGTAGGGAAATTTTTATTTATAAATTCTTCTACCTTCACTGTTTTACTTGAATCTTTTAATATTAAAAAGAATTTACTATTATTTGTTTCTGCTTTGATTTGATTTGAATTACAATATGAAGGTAAACATATAGTTAATAGAAGTGTTAGAAGCATTATTTTTTTAATAATATTCAATTTAAATCACCCTTTTAATGAAGATATTTTAGTAGACCATAGCTTTACATGGATTTAACTTCTATGGTTAAGAGAATTATTGTATATTAAGATTCTATATATTCATAGTCTAAGAGGGAATAAAGCTCTCAAAATCCCTCTTAAGCTATGACATAATTAATTTGTTAATTTATTTTCTAGACGAAGAATTCCGGGAATGATATCTGGGTTATATTGTTTTAATAATCCAATCCCTAAGCCGGATAAGCCTACCATTAACCCCACTGATTCTGTTCCCCGACAAATTCCCTTATTCCAGCCTTTATCTTTTAATGAATTAAGGACTTGCCATGAGACAGATTTAGCTATATCAAGTAATTCATTACGACCAAGCACTTCTGCAGCAAATTGTAAAATCTCAATTTGACCAAAATCTCCATGGCACAGGGAACGAGTATTACCGAATCCTTGTTTAATAGTTGTCTCTAAAGCTACTTCAATTTCATTATCTAGGAGATCATCATAGTAGCCTTCTTCTTTTAATAATAAACGACTAAGTAAAATACCAGGAGCCCCATGACACCAAGCGGTTGAAACGTTTTTTTTCTGAGGACTCCGCCAATTACCAACAGAGGGCACAAAACATTTTCTTTCATACATTAGGCCTTTTCGAATGATTTCAAGTATTTTATCATCTTTGTTAATAGAATATAACTCTGACAGTGAACTGATAATTCCCGCTACTCCATGTGCAAAACCAATAGAAGCTAATGGATCCCAAGGTGTAACCCAAGCAGCTCCATCTTTGTTCAGTTCAATATGTTCCAATAAATGGTTACCACAAGCTATAGCAGCATTTAAAATTTCATTATCATGTGTTTGTTTATATAATCCAATTAAAACTTTTAAAGTACCTGAGGCACCTGCTACAAAATCAAATACATTGTCATATTTAATTCCCTTAACTATAAATGGTATGGTCGATATAGCATTATTTAATAAGGATTGATCATTCCATAATTTAGATAGGTGATTTAAAGTATAAATGTTTCCACCTAATCCAACAAATGCTCCTATGTTAGTCATTTCACCAGGTATATCTGATAAATCTTTTAACATATTTTTTACTGGAACCAAGCTTTTCTTTGCGGCTTCCTTATATTTATTTTCTCTTGTTAGCTCTGATAGATATGCGAAAAATAGAGCAATACCAGAACTACCATTATACAAATCTGTACCAATAGGTTGTACTTCCCATTTAATTTCATTACCACCTAAAAATACTGTACTAATCCAACTTAGTTCTTCTTCACCATCACGTGTTCCAGAAATCGCTGTTGATAATAGGTAATCTCCAATTTTTTGAGCTTCATTTAAAAAATCTTGTTTATTTATATTCCCTGTTATTTTTTTATAAGGATCAATATCAGTAAGATCTGCATTAGATTTGGCATTACTTGCAAGCATAGACATGTGGATAACTTGCAATTGTTGTTCGCAATCTTTGATGTTTAATTTATCAATTTTCTTTAAAGTTTTATTGAGTGCAGTTTCTTTAAAGAAGTTATTAATAATTTTTCCTGTACTATCATACAGATGACGTTGATTTGTTTTATAGGTGAAGAAAGGAATATCACCGTTAAGAATATCTTTTTTTTCAGATGAAACAATTTGTTTCAAACTAGGACGAACAGTTGTATCTAACCATAATTGGTGAGTTACAAATTCATAATCTAAGCCATCCCGAAGGAAGTCAGGGTGATACATAGTTGTTAGAAGTTCACCATAATGCACAGTTGGTCGTAGAATACAACGTACTTCGGTATCTTCAAATAGACTTAATTTTTTCTTTACAGCTTCTTTATTTTCTAAAAACCAAGAATAAAGTTCTTTAAACCCTAATTTAATTTGTTCCAAGTAATCATTTGCAATAATTTCAACGCCATTTAACTTAGGTTTATTTGCTTCAGCCTTACCTATTGTCGTGTAATCCTTAAGAAGTTGCATTGTATCAGTATGCTCTTGAGAAATATAAGGAACTTTAAATGGATATATTTGTTCTACGGATGCACCTAATCCACTAACATCAATCCCTTTTAAATTTGGATTTTCTCCTTGGTAAAAGGATAAAGATGGTAATAACCCTGTAGATTTAACTGATCTATTAAGTATAGAGTAAGCTTGTTCAACAGCTGTTTCACCATCAGGATTCCCATCATCAGGTATCTGGTGAAAAAGAGATTCTAAATCGATTAATACTGGATGTTCACCAAATGCAATCAAATTTTCATTGTGAAAATCTACCGCATCTAATACATATAAAAGTGCTAAATTATGCCCCATTTTAATATAAAATTGCTCAACTTCTTCTTGATTGAGACATTCCTTGTACTCAATAAATTCAATCCAACCGTAGGTATTTTGATTTAGTACCGTTAAATTATAAAAATTAGTAGATTTTTTATGATTAATCCAATAAAGAAACTCTTGAAATTTAATATCAATCTCTAAAGAACGAGGTTTATATACTATTTTTAAGCCACTATCAAATTCTAGTGAAGCAACTCCCTTTCCTTGTTTATGACTGTCTCCTAAACTTAAATTAATATTTATTAAACTTCCTACAGATTTTCCATGATGAAATTCCTGCGTTATTAAATTTTTATCTTGTTCAAATCTTTCAATAATTTCTTTGATATTTTCAATCCAGTAATGTATTTTAGTTAAGACAACTCGGACAAGAACGGAATATTCATTGTAAAAACCATTTAAAAATTTTTGATCGTTCAAAAGAATATCTGAATAATACTCGAATCTATTGGTAGGGGATTCTCCAATTAAATGTCCTGAAAGTCTTGCGACATTTAATTCTAATATTAAAGTTTTAAAACATATTTTTGATAGTTCTTGTTCAAGGTGTGACAACATATTTGAAATTATATTGGATGGGAAGAGAGTATTCAGTCCTTGCTTTAATTTTCCTACCGCTATTTTCATAAAAGGAACATAAAAATTATGGAAAGGGATGTTCGGTACTGTTAATTTTAAAAAAGGATTTAAATCTATATTTTCATACTTAGAAGTAAATAAATCCTCTAAATACTGAATATATTCTTCATTACCATATTTGATTTTCTTGATATCATAAATTTCACTAGATGCTAAGGCTGTTAGTTCATTTTTTGATAAAGAAAGAAGGGTAGCTACAGATTCATGAAATTTATCTTCCTTTTCTTTAAAATAACTCTCCCACAATTTCACACGTTGTTTACCATGTTCATTGAATTCTTCCTTTTTTATCTTTCGTTCAGCTGAAAATGTTGCTAACTTATTTGGATGAGTAATCATTTTATGTAACACCTTTCTATAATAGATGATTTATGAAAAGATAAGTAGGTTATCTCTCTACTCTAATATGTATTAATTAAAGAAAAGTAATAAAAATACATAGTAATTAAAACTGCTTTTAATGAAATTAAGACAACGAATAGATTTAACGTCCAATTTATATATATAAATTGGACGTTAAATCTAAGTTGTTAATAATTTTAAAAATTTAATTGCACATATTTTGACATTCTTTAGTAATGGTACATGCATGGCCTTTATTTCCTAAAGTATTGCTGATAATAGGAGTTCTTGGTGTAAGAATCTGTACTGTGCTAGTATTAGCTTGAACATCCCCAGCTCCAACTGCGTTAAGTAATTCATTTCCTTGGATTTCTTCTAAACTATCTCCAACTGGACTACCTGGCATATTTCCTCTTTCATCAG
>NZ_JBPWBC010000026.1:0-30643 GCF_051776965.1 Bacillus cereus group sp. BceL220
TTCATAGTGATTCTATAATAAAAATAACTTTAAAAATCAATTAACATATAAAATGAATGAAAAAGATTTTCAAACCATAACAATGAATAAAATATTTAATAAAATCTATTTCTTATTTTAAATATAAATCATATTCTGATATGATATATACATATCTAAAATATTAGCAAACAATAGTTATGGAGGTGTCCTTTCATGACACATGATTTATTGTTCATTACAAAGCCTACTGTAACGACAAAAGAGGCAGCCGACTTATTAGGAGTAACGGTACAAACAATTTTAAAAAAAGAAAAAGATGGATTAATAGAATGTGTATATAAAGATAACTGGAAGCAATTCGGTAGTAAGATTTTCTATTTAGAGGATATTGAACGTTTAAAAAATATAAATGAGGTTAAAGGCCTTAGCACGAAAGAAGTAGCTGGAATTCTTAATGTTGCACCATCTACTATTTTTACATACATCAAATCTGGAAAATTACCCGCAACAATGGTAGAAAAACGAGGAAAACAAGTATACCTTATCGATGAGGAAGAGCTAGAGATTTTTATGCTTGATTATGAAAAAACCAAAACTAAAGAGCGAAAAACATTCATTACGAAGATTCAAGATGAAGATATATACTTATATCAATTATTAACACATCAACATAACGGAAAAACAGCTAGGGTAATAGCAATCAATGGAGCAGACGGCAAGATTCTTACAGAGGACGAAGAAATTTTCCCTCTATCCACTTATAAGGAACATGATTACTCCTTTGAACCTTTCAATAAAAAAGCGGTAATTACAAAACGAGGGTATTTATCTTTTTCATTTAAAAAACCTCAACTATTTAATTCTATCACTTATAATTTAATAAATTTATTTTATAAAGAGCTAGGTGTCACAAATATGCGATTGAGTATTTCATCAGATACTATCAGATTAGAAATTAAACCTTATGTATTACAGGTAGATCCATTGCAGTTTCAAGAGGAGATTAAATACTTACATTCTCATATGAAATCTGGCACGATCCTTCCACATGTAGAAGGTATTTACTTTAAAAGTAATGTAGAACCATTAACTTTTCATGCAGATCATGAATTCAAGCAAAGAGTAATACAAATGGCAACGGATGCTGGTATGGGACAGGAAGAATTCTTATTACAAGCTGTAAAATCTTATATAACAAATTTTAAAAAACACTAAATCTACTACTTATTAAAAGAAGCGTAGAAATAAGATCCTTCTACGCTTCAAAAATATTTATCTTTTGCAATAAATGCAACAGATGGAAAATATCATAAATATAAAATTGGGATTTTCCAGGTTTGTATGTTACAGGTTATTATACCCATAAATGTATAATTTTTTGTTTCCAGAATTAATTACGCTTATAAGTACACGAAACGATTAATTCTTTATAAACCACTCAAAATAGTCACTTAACTTAAACTAGCTATGAATTATAAACCTAAAAACCAAATAAACTATCACTATAATAGAAATAGAATTTCAGTATCGAAGAGTTCGTTAAATAGGAATTTAACGAACAGTTTAGGAGATGGGTGTTATCCCCCTTCTTTCTTGTTGTACAAGGACAAGAATCTCTAAACTATTTAGACAAGAAAGTCTAAACTTTCACTTTGATGTATTTGTTGAAGCAAGAAACTATAAACTAATATTTATTAGTTCACTTTGGAACTTTTTATAAAAATTTGTATAGTATAGAGTGAAATTAAAAATGTATTAAGATGGAAATGGTATTTTTTTAAACAAAAAACCTAGTTTTTACTAGGTTTTTTGTTTAACTCATTTATGTTCTACATAAGAAATCCCCAAAAAATTTTATTAAGAATATTTACATTCTAACACTTTTTTGAAATCCAACATATAATGCTATGAGCATTTACAACATAGTTTGGGTCATTAATAAGAAAATAAATTTCTATTCAAAGATTTACTTTGAATATTGTAATATCACTGGCTAAGTATTTTAGAGTTTCTTGTCCTATTTTCAAAAAGTTTAGACGCTCATGTCCCGTTATTGAGACATGAAAGTACCTACAAAATTTATAGTAATGGTTATTTATCAATGATTGTTCTTGGAACTTTAGTTTAGACGTTCATGTCTTTCTACATTTCTGTACAAAGACATGAAAATGGGTACTTTTTAGAAAAGAATGTGGATACCACTTTTAAACGATAGCTTCTGTGATATCTAATTTTATTACATTAAGAAATATTATATATATATCAATACACGCATACTGGTATTATTTTAATTAAAAACTTGTACTAAAAAAAGACAATTACTTTAATTCATAAGTAATTGTCTTTTTATTAAAAGGTAGTTATTTCTAATAATAAATCCAAGTGAAAAATCCAACAATATAATTAACTATTTTAAATTTAACTGTTAAGCAGACTTAGAAATTGCCCTATTTTAATAGCGATTTGAGAACCACTCTCCACCATCGAATTAATATCCGTTAGGGATTCTTTTGCTCTTCTAAGAAGAGATGGTTTTGGTGACTGCCCCTCTTCAATATTTTGGGCTACTTCTCCAACAAAGTCTATAGCATCTTCTTGAATATCTTTATTTACTAAAGAAGTATCTTTTAATAGTTCGATTAACTCTTGCGCTACCTTTTGAAGGTCATTGCTTTCACCTTGGTTATTAGTTTGAATAGCTTCGATATTCCCTTGCTCTGCATAATTAAACTGTCCAACATTTCCTTGAATTAATACTTTTGCGTTCGGTTTTTCATCAATTCCCAATTCAATCGCCATCTCCTCTAAATAATCTGTAATGTGATTTACTAAAAGCCTAACTACCTGATAATTAAATTCACGTACTTGATCCGAAAATTTCGCTCCCTTGTAAAAAGCATATCCATATGTCAATTGATTATAAGAAGATAAATTTTCTGTCGCATACTTTAATAGTTGATAGATAAAGCTAATTTCTTCGTTATTATCAATTGGAATGTCATATTTCGATTCATATGCCTTTGAGTTTAGTATTTCTTCTATATCATAATCTTGTGTGTGACATTTACGTATAAAGTCATAAATAATAGACTCATTTTCAATATAAGCAATAAACTTTATAGCTAATCTCATAGTCTCATGAATATCAGTGGAATATAATAAATCCCCAGAGACCCTTCTAAAACTCTTAGATATAATTTTAAATTTTTTAATAGGGATTAGAACAGTTGATTCCAATTAATTCACCCCACAATATGGACAAAATGGCTGGTGTCCTGCTGTTGTTAATATCGTTAACTTTGCATTTCTATTACAACATAAAAATAATATTTCATTTAGATCATCTTTTTCATATAGTTCTTTTATTGGTTTTGATGTATTTTGCTTCTTTGCTTTAAATTTTATGTTTTTACTTTTTTTTGAAGTTTTCTCTAACCCTTTTAATAAATCATTTATCATGTTTGCTAACTCATTCTCTGCAATAATTAAGGCATTTTCTTTGATATCTTCAGTGTAGTATGTAGAAACTGAACTTGGAATCCCACAGCTAGGGCAAAACAGCTCTAAAACGTCATCTTCTTGTACTTCATCCGGCCGTAATTTAAATTCTTCCCCGCATAATGAGCACTTAAAAGATGAAAATCCAGTTAGGTCACTAGGTTTAGTAATTACGAATTTTTTGGTCATTACAACATCTCCCTAATTTATGGATGAAATTTATATGTTGTCTATATAAAAATATTTAAAGAAAATGCTCAAATTTAACCTTTTATATGAAAATTATTAATCATGTTAATGGTATTAATGGCTCTATCAGTTACAGCACTTGCAGCATGTGGAAATAATCGTGATCCTGAAGAAGTTGCTACAGCGTATTTCGAAGATGCGAAAGAAGGAAATGTAAAAGATTTTGGAGAGTTATTCACTCCTGAAGCTAAGAAAATCGTTGCTTTTGTGGGCGGAAATGCAGATCTAATGAAATCAGTTAGTAAAGACCTTAAAAGCTATAAAATTCGTAAAGTTGAAGAGAAAAATGAAATTGCTACGGTAACGGTTGATGCTGTATATAAAGGTGATCCAAAAAAAGTAATCGTAATTGGACTAGAGAAAACGGACGAGGGTTGGAAAATTAGTAAATCATAGAAAAAACGGTCTAGAAATTCTAGGCCGTTTTTTATTTCCCTGCTTTATCTCTTAAACTAAAGAATATTAAATGCGTTTTAATCAAACTTTTTTATAAAACTAAATGTTTATTAAAAAAAACGAATCCAATTTGAACTAATCTTTTTCAAATTAGATTTGTTTTGCTTTCTGTAGAATAAGTGTTTTTTTCATTAAACTATATTTCAAAGTAACACTTATGCCAAAAACGTCTACAAAGTCTAGTGACAGAGTTCCTGCTCTAGTCCATAGACGGGCTGTTTGTCGTAAGGAGTTGGATCGGAATGATGGGAAGCTCCAGCCGACCAGAAAAGCGGTGCGTTTGCGGCTATGCCCATCCGATTGCAACTATCTGGTGTGCCGGACCGCCGACCTTAGTCCAGGAACTTCCGGTTCCGTCATACCTGTAGACCGCACCTCGGTCCGGAGTCAGTCCGAAGACCGTGTCATCGGTAACGGTGAACATAGCGCCCGGACCGCCGATATACTGCCAGTTGTGCGGGCTTCCGAGGTAACGAAATAAGTTGCCGTTTGTCGGGTTCGTGGCGACGAGCCCCCAGGCTCCGCCATAGATTTCTCCAGCGGCATTTCCTATTTGTGTCCAATTTGTTCCGGTTCCGTTATACCTGAATACGCCACTCTTATTTGGGTTTAATCCGTAAACAGAGTCGGCGGTGACGGCGAACATGGCGCCCGGACCGCCGATGTGTTGCCAGTTGTGTGGGCTCCCGAGGTAACGGAATAAGCTACCGGTGGTGGGATCGGTGGCGACGAGTCCATAGCGGCCACCATAGAGTTCCCTTGCATTCGATCCAATTTCTGTCCACGAGGTGGATGTGATACCATTGTGCCTTAAGACTCTTGCGTTGAGAACTGCGTAGATCCCTTCTGCGGTGAGTGCAATTGATCCCGTGCCGGGCGGATCGTTGGGGGTCAGGTTTCTCCAGTTACCATTACCGATGTGTAAGAAAATAGCTCGGTTAGGTCCGAATGCGACGACCAGGCCAGCGCCACCTCCGTGAAGCTCTCGATAAGCACCAACTTGAGAGGCTGTGGCGACTTGTCGCCAGCTGGTTCCTCCGGTGTAGACGAACACGGATTTAGTGTCGGGGGTGGAGGCGGCGATGGTATTAGTTATGGTCATTTGAATTCGCTCCTTTTTCAGCTCATTGTCGGTAGTCAGTCCACACTTTTCGTCGTTATTTTTTGCACGACTTAATTGAGTTAACCCATTAAACCCAACCCTGAAAGAAGGTATGATATTTGGGTGAGTTTCTTATATTCGTGGACTTCCTGAGAATGCTTTTTGATTTGGTCAAGCCTGATGATAGTTTTCCTATTGATTAGGATCTGTGATGGTAACCGCAACAGTGACGGGCATGTGTAGTTACCAAAGTCGTCTTTGGCGCGAGACCTGAAGTAATGAGGCGTCAATAGATTCTCTGTCGAATTTATGCACGATTTTATCGTTGTTAGGATTAAATTTTACATAATGTGGAACTCGATCATATTTAAATGGTATTATGTTTGGACGTAAAATAGCACACAAAAAAAGCCCTCTAGATGAGAGCCCTGCAAAATATTATTTTTAAACAAAGTTTGATTAAAAAAGTGCTATGAACATTGATTTTATAATGGAGCCTTCGTATTTACCATATTATTTGTGTTTGTAGATGCTGTGTATAAAAAAGATTCTAAAAACGATTACAAAAAAGTAATCGTAATTGAATTAGAGAAAACGGACGAAGGTTGGAAAATTAGTAAATCATAATAGAAAAGTAAAGACCTTTAATTGATTAAGGACCTGTACTTATTTATTATCTGGGGTACCACATGCTTTTTTATTTTAGGGTTACAATTTCGCTTTAGTTAAATGCTGATTGGCAAAGAAACCCTATAATAAATTAAAAATTGTAATCAAAACAAAGGTACCTATTTTTCAATTTCCCAGTAGCCAATTTATATAGTTATAGGTATTAGTTACCTAGGATAAAGTATAATATCATTTGAAATTAGTCTTCCTATAGGCTGTGTATGAGCGGCATCTTTGTATAATTGAACCATAATAACTGTAGTTTCTTTTTCGCGAACATTACCTATTTTTAGTTGTTTTATTGGAGTTTTTGAAGAAAAACTTCCAACAGTTTTATCATGAGCTACAGACTCTAGGCCTCTATCTGTTAAAGCCGCATCGTAATACATTTTACTACAATTTCCTTCTGCCTCTAATTGCATACCCACGATTTTATTATTGGACTTATATTCAGTTTGATCAGTATTCACTCTAGCTTTACAATTGTTACCTGCAGCTGTCACTTTATACCATCCTCCCGATGCAGCTTCAGCATTTCCAGATGAAATGAAAATACAACCAAACATAAAACTTAATCCCAATAAAACTTTCATATAATGTTTCATAATCCCCCCTTTCTATTTGTTTATATAAACATTAGCATATTTATTTAAGATTTGGTTATTTTTCCTATATTTTTAAAATAATTATAGTACATTATATTAATGATGGTGTTTCTTTGTTGGTGTAATTTCTTTATGTAGTCGCAAACCAATAAATTTTCTAGAGCTATTACATTAATCGTTTATGTATATCTAATATGTAAAATATAGCACTTAATTAAATTGCATAAACTAAAAAAGACGAGATGTTCCAACATCTCGTCTTATAACTATTACTGTTAAGGTGGTTGTTAATATTCATTATCTTTTTTAAGCTCACGCACTTTTTCTTAACCTTAAGTTGATGGTCATATTTGGTGACTTCGATTATATTAGCATAATGTTTAGTTGTTTACTATACACTATCTGGATGTCCCCTCGCTATATTCTTATCTATCAATAATATGCGTAAAAATTACCATATACTACTTCATCTGAGTGATTTGTAATTTTTAATTTATATGTTCCTTTTTTGACATTTTTAAATTTAAGTATTTTAGATTTGCCTTTATAAGTTCCATCTATTGCATCAGATTCTTCATTCTTGCTTTCAACATTTATTAATGTATATTCTACATTAACATCTGTTGTATCATCTGAGTATTGTACGGCTACTATTTCCACATCTCCATTACTTTTTAGATAAATTTTTTGCTTCCATGTATAACTGTCTCCAGGATCTACTCCTCGGGTGTTTTTAAAATGTGTAGATTCTGCTGCTGCTGAGGACGCACCAAAAACTGTGAAGCACAAAAATAAACTCAGGATACTTACTAGTACTTTTTTCATAATAGTCTTCCTCCTAAATGATATTCTTTCTTTTCAACAAAATAATAACATTAGGATGAAATGAAAACATTTTAATTTTCGAATAATTAGTGAATTTGATATTGAGAAAGTTTTTCTGCCTCAGAGAAAACGGATGATGGTTGGAAGATTAGTAAATAATAAAAAACGGTCTAGAATTCTAGGCCGTTTTTTATTTCTCTCAATCTTCTTCATCTTCGAAATCACGTAGATTAGCAAGCAATTCTGAAAATGTTGAGCAAACAGGATGTATTGCTTTTTCCATGTCCTCTTCTTCATGATCCCAAAATACGATTTTTGGTGATGTGGGATTGTTACGATAGTCAAAGCATAAGAAATTCCCAAAAGGGTCATTTGCGAAAGGATATATGTTGTCTAATAATTCTTCTTTTACATCTTCGTAATTTTTAACAATTGAATACTCATCTTCCATATGGAAGGTCATTAAATCATTGAATACATTTTCATCTTGTCCTGGTACATCAAATATTTTAGGACGAGGGTAACCTCCATCGTATTCTTTCACACATTCAATAAAATCATTAGGTAGTTTAATGTTTAAGTATTTTTCTACTTGTTCAATTTCATAATCTGTAACTTTTTCTTTACTTACACCGACCCATACAATATTATGCATTAATAAACCTCCCTATTTTTCTCCGTCTTTACCCCAGATGTTATACCCACCCGTGTGACCAGTCTGCTTATGTAATTTTGCGTCTACAAGCTGCATTCTGCCTGTGTCCTGATGGTGATGCCATGTATATGTTTTGGGTTTCTGACCATTTTTAAATAATTCAATTTCCTCTGCTGTAAATTTAGCAGCAAGTTTTGGATCTTCTAATATTTGTTCGTATAACAGCTTATTACATATTCTATCATGAGTAGGTCTTGATTTTTTAAAGTCAACTTCTTTTAATTTTACTTCAGCAAAAGCATCGAAAATAGGGAATCCATTTAAGTCATATGGTATACCTGAAACTGGATGTTTGTCTCCAGCTAACTCCCCTTTTCTTAAGCTAATTGTCTTTGGACCATTTTTACCTTCATAAGTATAGGTAGCTGCTTTCTGTAAATATTGTTGTGTACTTCCGACTCCCGCATATGAAAGGTGATTTCCAGCTTTGAATTCATAGTTATTTAATATGTGTAATGCATTTCTGTATGCCGGAGAATTAATTACAAGTGATTTTCCTTTAGTAAAACCTGTAATAGCAGCTAACTTCCCAACTTGTCCTGCTTTACTAAGACCCTTATCCCCCAGAAGTCCGAGTCCTAACGTTGCTACACCATAAGCTACATAATGCTCTCTACTTTCCATATCTCCATTCCAAAGATTGTTTACAAATGAATCTGATAGAGCATTCAATGCAGCAGGAATAGTTTCCTCATAGTTTACAATCGCATCTCGCATATTCAGCCAGGTTTCTTTATCACCTAAGGATATAAGTCCTTCCCACGCATCCACTGCACCATCTATAAAACCGGTAGAAATACCAGTCCATGCAGCATTTAAATCTTTTTTATTGAAAAATGACTCTTCTGATTTTGGAGGGAGTTTTCCACACATGGCACCTTCTTGAATATCAGAATCAACTAAATTTCCACCATACAATTCATCCGCTTCTCGGAATTTAACAGCTGCACGTTCTAATTCTACTGCAATTTTATCTAATTCTTGCAAAATGTTAAACATCATTGGCTTGGCTTCATTAAACATCTGATAGAAACGATCACTGCTTGCTCCGCTCCACTGAGAAGCTATATATTCAGTTTGAGAGTATAAATCTTTATGTATATATTCTAATGATGATCGCGTATTTCTTACGGTTTTAGAAGCTTGCTCTAATTGTTCAGGTGTTACCTTAATCTGTGTACTCATTCCATCCCTTCTTTGCTTGTATATTAAGAAAATTATAACATATCACTGATTTATATACGGTTATTACTCGAAAATCACCAGCTTGAAAAGCAAAAGTATACTCTCGCTTTATATAACTAAATATATTCATGCAATTGACTGGAACATAATAATTATGCAAAATATAGAAAACACGTTAAATTGTAGGTATTTTCTATAATACATATAAATGTTTATGATCGTAAATAGAAGGGAGTTTATTATGGAAACAACTGAAAGATTAAAATTCAAAGAAATGCTTCAAAAAGAATTATTAACTAGCACGCAAGCTGCAAATTTACAAAATGTGACGAAACAACGTTTTGGCGTACTCGCTAAAACATATGAAATAATACCAATTCATGAATCTTCACAAGGAAAATTATTTCTACGAAGAGATATTGAAGAATTACGAAATGGAAGATATAAAAGAAACTTTAAAACTCCTCCAATTTTAATTCATGATCGTGGAACTATCAATCGCCATTAACTTTCTTTGAACATAACAGGGATAAATTAAACGAAATTAGCGGTATTTTTATTTACAGAAACAAATTAGATGCAGTATTAGATGATTTTTACTTGGAAATAGACTCCAGCTTTCAAGAGAAAAAGGAAGATCCTAAGGGATTTTGCAATATGTCTGGAATAATAAATTAATATTTGTTCAAAAACAATTTGAAGGTGATGAATTTGATAACGGTAATACTCAGACCTTTTTAAGCGAATATATTTCTATCACGCCAAATATTAGAGACATAATTATTTTTAATTCTAGAGAAGAAGCTATAAAAAAAGGATATTATATAAGAGACCATAAAAATAATGAAGTCGCTTATCAAGTGATAATTAGGGATGCATCAAATAGAGAACTATGGTTACGTCTTTCTATTTTACCAACTGATAAACCATTAAAATATACAAAAGATGTTAATGAACTTCTCTCATTCTGTGGTATTAATATAGAAGAACCCATAGAAACACTTCCAGATAAATTTAAACGTTGGCTTACAATCAAGCCACCTATTCTTCCGTCAGAGGTTATTACTATCGAAAATTAATATGAGGTGCATCAACCTTATAGAAAAATTGACCCAAAAATAAAAATATGTTATCTTTACAGTAGAACATATATATTGAATGCATATTTAATGTATATAAAGTATAGCACTTAACTTAATTGCATAAACTAAAAAGACAGGATGCTGGAAACATCCCGTCCAATATGTAACTGCCGCTGTAAGGTGGTTGGTTGCAAGTTTTTAGTTATTTTCTTTTTGAACCACCTTTTGTCTTGCCGGACGCGGTGGTTCTTTTACGTTTATTATTACTTTTAACTAACTTATTTGCATAAGCAGTTGCATAAGTTGTTACGAATACTGTTATGAATAGCTTCGTAGCATCTTGTAATAATTGAAGTAAAAAATCCATATCGGTTACACCTCCTTTCCCTCTTTAATTAAGAGAAAGAAAGGGTGCAACCTCCCACCGCACGTCTTCAGTTACTATCTACATTATACCATAACCCCTACTGTATTAAGATATTATTAAAGTAACCCTTTTAATTTTGATAGTAGCTTTAAAGCTTTAAATTTGAAAAAGAAGTTTCTTAGTATGTAGACTAATATCAAATATTAGTTAGTTTACTATAATATCAATATGTATACTTAAAGTCTTCTTTTTCGTAATTTATTTTCTATGTTTTATACCAAATTACTTTCTTCTATTGAGCGCCTCTCATACTATTAAGTAAACAACACCTTATTTTCCAAAAATATCAATATTATAGATTGTGAAACTTTTTCTCTTATAATCAGTTCCTTTTTTGTAATAACAGCAATTTTGACTGAACAAACAAAAAAACAACCTCTCAAATTCGCTTGTAAACGACATTGGTGTTTTAGGTAATGTAATTAGACCTGATAGTTCATAAACTTCTTAAAAACAAAAATAGACCCCTTATAACGTTTTTGTTTTTTTAGGGGTCTATTCTCTCTGGAATTTCTATTCTTCTATGTCTTCTTTTACTTCTGCGGTTAAAATGTCTTCAGCAAACTTCTTGTAGCCATTATACCCTTTCTTTTCAGCCTTTTTCTTTATTGCTTCCAATACCTTTTCATCAAGGTATTGACTTAAATGCTGCTTTTCTTCTTTCGACTCCTCTTTTGAACTATTTTCAATTCTTTCTTTGAAAATTTCCAAATCGGATTTTAAGTACAATCGTTCAGTAGATTTCCCTTTAGCAATCTCTTTAAAGGGCAATATCCCATCTTTAGCCGCATTATGAACGTAAGTCTTAGACTTATTTAGAAATTCAGCTGCCTCTTTTAATGTTAAAGAGTCTTTGTATAATTCCTCTAACTTTTTTTACGTCTTCTTGCTCAAAACGATATCCGCCATCTGCTTTCCAGGTAGCCAGATTGATAGGTTCGATCTGTTTATACTTAATTAAATAGCCTAATTGATTTTTTGTTAAACCTACCCTATCGCATACCTCTTCTAAAGATAAATAGTTCATTTCTCACCTCATCCGAAACTCTCACTCTAGCTGTTGTTTGAATTTTCTTAGTTGATACTTTGTTAAACCTGTTTCTTTTACTACATCTGTGATTGAGTACCCCTTATACTGAAGATACTTAAATGGATTTTCCATATAACGTTCTCGTACCTTATTAAAGGTACTCTTTTTCGACAAAGAATTCAATTGCTCTCCTTTCTCTCGTATGGAATCGAAAATGGGACAACCTTTACAATGTTTGTAGTTTCTCTGTTTTGCCTGTTCTTGCTCATCTGTACAATTCACTGATAGGTTGTTCAGAGGGCAAATTGAACAATGGGTACTTTCTAAATTATGGATTTCATGTAAAATTTTCAGACGAAGATGAGTCAAAAAAATCTCCTCCTACCGCATTTGGATTGAAATGTACAAAAAAATCAATTAAACATTTCCATTACACATTATCTAAACAGAAACGTTAAATATTAAGGGAAATATATTAATTTAATTATTTCAATTTATACCACAATAAATAATCTATTTAATTTTAAAACCTAAAACAAGCATAACCCCGTTCTAAATTTAGGACGGGGTTAAAATATAGTTATTTAATTTTCGATATAAGATACTTCACTGTACTCAAAAATATAACAATAAAGTCTTTTGGAAATCTAAGATTTATTCAACAATAGCGCGCAATTCTGGAAGATTTCAAAAACGTTTATTTTTCTTTTAACATTGAATACTTTTGATAAGTTTTATAGAAGCTGATACCAACGAAAACAAGCATAAGGGCTGGCAGCAACCTCAAAAGGACAAATGGAGTTTCAAATAATAATGCATTCCAAAACAATGCACCTTTCATACTCCAAAGACCTTCAGTTAAATATACACCTGAATTCTTGTAAAGCATATGAAAATAAGGCAATAACAGTATACCAATACCAGATGAATAACCCATCAATCTTTTATAATAATTGCTCTTTGATTGGCGATCCGAGAAGATTTCATTTTGATCATCATCTTCTTTTTGCCAATATCGAGTTCCACTAAGCCAGGGCCCCTTTATATAGTTCCAACCGAAATCTTCATATATCACTCTGTAATCTTTAAACTTTTTCTTTGACAAATAATCTTGATAATCCAGTCGCATCACATATCTCTTGTCGGTTTTTTCGAAAGTGTATATTCCTAATCCACTAATATTTGTACAACGATAGCCTTTTTGTAATTGCTCATTCAGCCATTGCTCCTCTTTTTCGATATCAAAAAATATCTTAGCTTTCTTCATTCGATTCACTTCCTTCGTACAGGGATAAAATATGTAATAGCCTATTTTGCTCCATTTTCAAAATGGCACTTCCTTCCGCAGTTATCATATAAACTTTTCTCCGACCTGACTCTCCAACAGATTCAATCCAACCATGCTTATTCAAGTTTTCAATCGCACCGTATAATGTACCAGCTGCTAAAATAACAGTACCGTTACTTATCTTTTCTATCTTCTGCATTACGGCATAGCCATGGAGTGGCTCACGCATAGCTAATAAAATATAATGCATGGTTTCAGACAACGGTAGTAATTTATGTTTCATATCCTCATCCTTTATTCAGTTCGACTATATAGTTCAACTGAATAATAATGTAATACAGTTCAACTGAATAGTCAACAACATTTTCGAAATTAGTCAAAGGAACTTAAAATAAATAGCTTGATAACAAGGGGGAAATCAAGCTAAAAAGTCACTTTCCTTACGTAAGGGAAAGCGACTTTTTGTGTAGTCTTATTCAATTAAATGGCTCAATTGTTGAATAACATGACCATCATTTTTTAAATAACTTTATTATGTTTTAAACAAATTTATTGTAAATTAAACAACTTTATTATCTCTGGACACTAGCTTGTTAAGAAAGAATAACGTTTTTTTGTACTTGAGGGTAGTGGAAATTCTTAAGGTGATGGGTATGTATGGTGACCCCTATTAATTAATTTCTTTCCATTCTTGTTCTAAAATACTGTATAAAAGAGAATCGCGCCAGCCATCTTTTAATAACAAACTTTCACGAATTCTACCTTCTTTAGTCATTTTATTTTTTTCTAGCACTTTTTTCGAACCTATATTTCTTGGATCACAAGTCGCAAAGATACGGTGAAGATTTAATTCTTCAAATCCAATTCTGATTAACATTTGCGATACTTCTGTAGCAAATCCCATTCGCCAATAATTTGGATTTATGATATATCCTATTTCACCTTCTCTATTTTTAAAATCTCGAATATTTATCTCACCTGCTCTACAAAATCTTTTGTTTCCTCTTCTGAATTCGGGCCCCAGGATTGATGCTGGCACACGATAGGCTGTGATGCGTGTGTATGTACATCTATCCAATCTTCTTCCATTTCCCGCAGCTTGAATCTATTATTTTTTAGATTATGAACCCTCCCAAAATTCCCCTCTTTCATAACTCCTTATCTTTCTAAATTTTATCACGATATTGCATTAATATAGCTTATTAACTTAATAAAAAAAATTGCATTTCATTTTATGATTTTGATAGAAGTGCAAATCTTTATCCGCACACCTAATAAACCCTTTATTTTAAGTGATTTGAATGTATACTTATTATCTTAGTTATATAATTTTAATAAAATTATATAGAATTCAATGTTTGAGGTGAAATGAAATTAAACTTTTGGGTAAAAGTTTAATTTGGAGTTTTGAATCATTTTATAACTAATTTTGTAATAAATTTCTCAATATAGATATACTTGTTAATTACGGTTATAATATTCTAAATTAACAAAAAATAAATTATAATATAAACATGATGGTTATCCTTTTGTTTACTCCTTGTGCTAAAGATAAGATCGTGTTCCCGGATCTTATCTTTTTATTTTTGGATTTTAGATACAAAAAAGAAATCCTTAATAGGGTTAGCACCACATTGCTATCAACCTAAAAAATCAAAATCCCCCCATAACGAAAATTCTATTCATTGTTGACTACTTATTATGATGGGTTATGTAAACTTTTCATCAATAAGATATATAATATATAAATAACGATTAACTGAGGTGAGAGTATGGAAGATACATATAAAATCCCAAAATTAGAAACAAAGCGTCTTTTATTAAAAAAACTAGATTTTCATGATTTAGATGATTTATTTGAAGTCTATTCGGATCCCCAAACAACTACATATGTACCTCGAGAGGTACACAAAAACAAAGATGAAACTCGTATT
Organism: Bacillus cereus group sp. BceL220; assembly: GCF_051776965.1. Taxonomy (NCBI): domain Bacteria; kingdom Bacillati; phylum Bacillota; class Bacilli; order Caryophanales; family Bacillaceae; genus Bacillus; species Bacillus cereus group sp. BceL220. The sequence goes on from NZ_JBPWBC010000026.1 coordinate 15,048, forward strand.
TTTTTAGAAAATACGATGGATACAGCTAAGAAAGGTAAGTCTTTCATATGGTCTATTATCTTTAAGGGTGATCAGAAAGCTATTGGAACCTGTGGCATCTGGAAATTATCACACAGTAGCGCTTCTTTAGGAGCCGTTATTAATCCACTTTATTGGGGAAAAGGAGTTATCGTTGAAGCTTTAGAAGAACTAATAAAATTTGGCTTTCAAGAATTAGATTTAAATCGTATTGAAGGAAGATGCGACATAAGGAATACAGCGTCTGAACGAGTTATGCAAAAGCTAAAAATGACATATGAAGGAACATTGAGACAAAGTGTAATGATCAATGGTATGTATTGCGATTCTAAGGTATATTCTCTTTTAAAACATGAATATGGTAACTTTCGATAACGAAAAATATGTAATGTTATCAAACGACTAAATGAGGTACCGTCACATTGCCATAAAGCTAAGGTTTCACACTATTCTTTAAGCAAAAAAGACGTTATTCTTACTGTAGAATTATAGGAAAGGATGGCATTTTTTGTATGTCTAATTCTGTATCTGACGACTTACAATTATTTGCACAGGAGATTAAGAGTCTTTTATCCTCAAATACCTTACAGAATCTAGCTAGAGATGTTGGATTTGTACAGCGAACAAGTAAGTATCAAGCACAAGATTTAGTAGCTTTATGCGTATGGCTTAGCCAAAGTGTAGCAAAAACTTCCTTAACCCAGTTATGTAGTTGTTTAGAAGCATCAACAGAAGTACTCATAAGTCCTGAAGGACTAAATCAAAGATTTAACGCCGCAGCCGTTCAGTTTCTACAACAAGTATTAGCTAAACTTCTGAACCAAAAATTATTTTCACCTAGGCTGTTTTCTTCTTCATATAATTCTATTTTTAAGCGTATTCGTATCTTAGATTCCACTGCATTTCAACTTCCAGATGTATTTTCATCGGCTTATCCTGGTGCAGGAGGTTGTAGCCATAAGGCTGGTGTGAAAATTCAACTTGAGTATGATTTGCTAAGTGGACAGTTCCTACATATTCATACAGGACCAGGTAAAAAACATGATCGAACCTACGGTTCCCTGTGTGTCCCAACTATAACAGCGAATGATTTATGTATTCGAGATTTAGGTTATTTTCATTTGAAAGATCTTTAACATATACAAGATAAAAAGGCTTATTATATCTCACGTATCAAATCTAATACACGTATTTATCAAAAAAATCCTAACCCTGATTATTTTCAAGACGGCAGAATTAAGAAAGGTACAGAGTATATCCAGATAGATATGGAGGTTTTAATGAACTCTCTTCAACCAAGACAAACATGTGAAATATCCAACGCTTATGTAGGAATGACTGATAAAGTCCCAGCTCGTGTGATTGTTCATCGACTAACAAAAGAACAACAACAAAAACGATTACAAGATCAAACTGTAAGAGAAAAAAGAAAGGAATGCAGTATTCTCCTCGTAGTAAACGACTTAGCGGTATCAATCTATATCTGTAGGGGTATTCTTTACGTCGGCAAATCGAGATTTTATTTAAAACGTGGAAATCATTCTTTCATATTCATCATTGTAAAAAGATAAAACGAGAACGATTGGAATGCCATTTGTATGGGCAACTGATTGCCATTCTATTCTGTTCTTCTACCATGTTTCAAATGCGGCAATTACTTCTTATGAAAAAGAAACGAGAACTGAGTGAATATAACGCCATATATATGATTAAAGATTACTTTCTTCTTTTACAAGCTATACAGAAAGACACCCAGGAGCTATCAAAGATTTTAATTCGCCTGTTCAACCTCCTACAGCAAAACGGGCGGAAGTCTCATCGATATGAGAAGAAAACAGTCTTTGATATATTAGGTGTCGTTTACAATTGTACCATGTCTGATATTCAAGCGGCTTAATTCAAAAAAGGAAACCCGTTAGGGTTTATTTCGTATGCAAATCTTTAAATTCCCTACACGTAGCCTTTAGAAAAAAGAAACATCCTCTACTATAATTGACGTTGTATGAGCTTAGCTTGATAGCGATGTGTGGGTACCCTAATACATCAATTAGATGTGTGAACCTACCCATTTGAACGGAAATTGGCATAGTAACTATATTCATTCCCTATGAATCCTACCACTATACGGATTCGAATTGAAGCATTGGATTTAAAATTGGAACCAGTGACTATTAAATTACTATTTTGCTTGGATACTTTGATTGTAGATTGGATAGGGTGTGCTGATGCTGGTTGCGATACAATGAAGGATAAGTAGCTTGAGGTCCACGGTGTGGAAGGACGAAGTTAAATCCAATGGCTTGGTGACTACCGCCTGCTGGGCAATTTCTATTATACGGATAACCGTAATAAAAAAGTGCGTAGCACCTTCCGCAGTTTAGATTTCTTCTTAAGTTACTTTCTTTCAACTTTGTTATTTATTCTTATTTTACAGGAGGCCCTTGCAACGGACTGTGTCGATCGTCCTCGGTACCAATGGATCCGCAGCATAAGGGCTCTGTAATGATGTTTTTTGTCGTGCGATAACCAAGATAGAAGAATCCTTTAGTATTATGCGGTGCTAAGTCGTGATACTCTACTTTTCCTTGTCATCGATGTCAAAACAAATCATAAGCCGGCCAATCTCTGATGCGCGTAATAATCGTCCACATCAGGTTGTCTAGGTCAGATCGCATCTTTGTCAATTGTACATCATTTCGAGAGTTGACTAACACGGCCCAGCAATATCCGTGATGCGTTCGCACAGCGATTGAAGCCGAACCTGGTATGTCTCCATCATGAAAATAATTACCAGAAGGATGAACGGCCCATCCCTTTGCGTAATTTGAAGGGGTCCCATCTATTTTTGGTGCAGTCGTGGTTGTATACATCGTCGCTAGGGATCCTCTATTTAGGATGTCCGGTTTAGAGGAGAAACGATCCACGCGAACGAGGAAACGAACGAGATCCGTTGCAGATGCGATCCAACCTCCATGTGCGTCCATGCGAGAAACCCGGATCGTGTAAGGATTTGAGCTGCTTTGCGGGTAATATACAACTTCGTTCGCCCGACGATCCGCAAGAGTGTCACCGGCAATATGCATATCCGTAATACCGCAGGGTGCGAGGACATGCTGTCGAACATAGTCAGCATAGGCCATACCTGAAACTCGTTCAATCACTCGGCCAAGCAGCAAGTAACCGAAGTTGAGATAATCGAAGGTCCGTCCCGGCACATAAGTTAATCGTTCGTTATCAAGCATCCATGTGATAAGCTCATCTTGATTTAAGTTAAAATGGCTAAACATCGGATCCTGCGTTTGCGCCCAACCACTTGTATGTTCCAGAAGATGTTGTACCATTATTTGGTCGATATTTGTACTGTACGGCTGTGTCCCATAAGTGGTGCCGAGGATAGCGTTTGTACCAAATACTCTGTCGCCAAGTTTTAGCCGTCCATCTTCGATCAATTTGAACACCGCCGCAGAAGTAATCGGTTTTGAGACACTGGCAATTCTAAAGCGGTGGTTGGTCGTGACTAGTTCATTCGTTGCCCGATTGGCAAGGCCATATCCCTGAGCAAAGACTAAGCGCTCTTGGTATGTGAGAGCTAAGGATGCTCCTGGAATCCCGTGATTGTTCATAAAGGTCGTCACGGTCTGCTGAATGAACGCTAGATCACTATCGGACAAGTAAGGCTTGTGCCATATTGCTGCATATCGCACTTCTCCATGCAATGGGTATCCAGTAACCCTAACTAGACGGAATCCTCTAGACAGCATAGAATTAAACTCGGCTTGATAATCGGCGGCTGATAAACCATGGCGGGCGGACCATGTAAGAGCCGGTCCTTTGATCCATATCGCCGCATAAAAGTTTTGACCGGCAATCTCATATCCACTTACACGCCACAATATAAACCCTTGGTTGCTCCAGTGATTAAACTCAGTTTGGTAATCAGCAGAGCTCAAGTTATGACGGGCGACCCAATTAGGGATTGGAGATTTATCCCAAACCGCGGCGAATCGTGGCTCACCAGCTACGTTATACCCACATATGTCTATCAATCGAAACCCTTGCGAAATGAGGTTATTAAATTCAGATTGATATTGAGCCGCGGTCAGCCCATGGCGAGCGCGCCACTCGGGACCAGCAGTTTTTTCCCAAAGAGATGCATAACGATCTGTGCCAGACACTTCAAAACCGCTAACGCGCACTGGGCGGTATCCTTGAGCAGCCAGGTTCGTAAATAAGGCTTGATGATCCCCTGAGGATAGTCCGTGCCTAGCCTGCCACTCGGGACCTGGCGACTGTTCCCAGATAGCACTATAACGATCGACTCCACTTACTCCGTAACCACTAATATCAATGAGTCGATATCCTTGAGATAGTAGCGAATTGAATTCAACCTGAAATTGGGTGGATGTAAGTCCATGCCGAGCTTGCCATGCATATGCCATATAACACACTCCTCGTAACATTGTTTAAAGAAAATAAAGTAATAGATTAAGTTGATATGGGTTTCTGATCTGAAAATAGGTTAGCTTAATTTCTTTATTTTCAATAGTTATAGTTATGCTTTATTACTCCACTTCAATCCCAAAAATTCGTGACCAATAGGAACTTATTTTGTTGAAATTTGTGGTTCTGGCGCAAAAACTCTAAAGCTCTTGCAAGTAATGCCCTAAACTTGGACTTACGGATAGTATTATTCTAAAACAGGTGTGTGATTGACATGAAAAAGCTTGAGAGGGACTTTAATAAATTCAATTGTACTAAAACTGCGGAGGAACATTGGGCGGAACGTGAAAAGTTCCTCAATGAATTGCAATTGATATTAAATATAATATAAGATTATTAATCAAATTTATAGGAGCTTTTCGTTTAATCATTTTTCAAGCCCTTGCTTAATTGCAAGAGCATATTCCTATTAGAAATACAATTTTAGTTACAGTTAAGTTGATGGGCATGTGGCGAATTTAGAAGGCCATGGGGTAGCACCAATCGCCATCAAGCTAAGAAAAATAAATACCCCATCGTTATTAAGTTAAGTAAGATCTTCCTCCCTAAAACGATAAAAATAAACTTCAGTACTATAAAAAACAAAAATTTCCCGTTTAGAGAATACTCTAAAATCTTAGCTTGATGATTATGTGAGCGACCCCAATTATAAGAATCTCTTAATCCAGTTTAATAAACAACAATTTCAGTTGGTAGCAGGTTGGCTAAAGCAGGCATTTGAGATGTATTCTACCTTTACTTCTTTTTGAATCATACTTCTCTCCTGTTTTTAATACAATAAGCCTGTAAAAGTGGGTTCTACGTATTCTTCTAGGTTATCAAAATCAACGATATCCAACACAACATCATGGGGTTTTCTCAGGACTTTGGCATTACCACCGACTACATAAATCATAATTCGTTTTTCTTCCACCTGTTTCACCCTTTCTACACCCTAGTTTTACAAAATAAGAAGTCATCAAAACTTATATTTATTACTTCCTGTTATCTCCTCTCTTGTTCTATGCATAGTCTATTTAAATTTTAATTGGCTACTAAAAAAGAATTTACAGGATGAATGAAAAAAGCCAAGTGCATTGCACTCGGCTTTATGGTCGATTAAACAATTTTACTTCAGAAGTATTGAACTGATGTAGATAATCTTTAGTACAAGTATAGCCTGAATCAATGAGTGTTTTCTTTTCTTTTTCTGTAATATCAAAATTAATTGACGACGTAAAGAATGTATTGATAAATACAGTACGAGCAGCATCTTCTTTTGTTGTTTTTCCGCTCGCTTGTCCCTTAATCATGGTTTGAGATAAATTCCATACAAAATCAATAAGTGAATGGCCAATATGATGTTTTTTTGCACTTGCTATATGTTTCAACATCGCAATCTCAGCACGAGATTCTAAACGGAAACCTAGTGTTTCCTTGTTGTACACAATTTCATCTGCAGGATCAAAGAAAGATACATTGTAGTTCGTATGTAAGTTTCTTAATGCAGAATGCTGATCCGTATTACTTACCAGTTTATTAACCTCGTCGATTGTGTCTGTGGTCGTGAAGTGTTCTTCCTTACTTACAAAACTTTTGCGATCAAATAAACGGATTGGGTAGTTATCGAGTACACCTCCGTCCACATAATAATCTTCCTCCCATTCCACAGATTTGAAAAAGAATGGGATGGACATCGAAATCCGCACAGCAACAACTAACGGGACGTCAGGCGTAGTCTCACGAGAAAACGTGCGAAGCTGATGTGTAGAAACGTTTGTTCCTTGGAAAAACACGTCTTTTCCTGTTTTGTCATACAACTGCTGAAAGGTTGTGTCCTTACTCCCTGTCCATTTTTCAATTATTGCACCTATCCACTCAGTGAAAAAATCCCCTTTATAAATGCCAAAACCATCAAAAAACAGACGAATATTATCTTGAATAAATAAAAAATCATGATCTTTAAATGCTTTGAAATTCATATCTTTGTGGATTTTTACGATATCTGCGAATGGAATGGAAAGACCTAAAAGTAATGCAGTAATTGCTCCTGCTGAAGTCCCCCCAAACCGTTGTATTTTTGGCAAAATCTCTTCATCGTTTAGTGCGCGGATGGCACCGATAAAAGCGACCCCTTTTACCCCGCCCCCTTCAAATACTAAATTACGAAATGGATATGTCATTATATACCTCCAATAGAGAATTTTTCGATCTGTTATAGTATCGGAAGTGGATTGAAATATATTCCAAATAATATTGAAAAAGTTTCATGCTATGCGATACGTATGGCGAAATTATCTTTATTCAATGAATGAATTGTTTAAAAAAGAAAACATCGGCTTGGAATGGTAATTTAGTAGGATAGGAAAAAGGAAGTGGGGCGCTTCATTAGGTGCACTGAATAATAACCCTTTGGGAATTGTATATAACATAACTTCTTTTCCGATGCGTACTCCAAGTAAAATCACGAGTATGAAACCAAGGAACAATCTAACTTTTATAAAGCCCTAATCTTATTAACATACAATCCAGTAAAATAATTTGTTTCAGATATGTAGAAATATGGTTTAACCAGCAATCAGTGATCAGGTCTTCTTACCCTAAGTAAACCTAAATCTATTTGTTTCCATACGGGAAGAGATAAATAGTTTTGTTCCCATTCATGCAATTAAACGGATATGTATAATTACATATCCGTTTAATTGCTTTTAGTGCTATATTTTAATAGCGATGAATGCTATTATTTCATAAGTTGTCAACAAGCGTTATGTATGAGAAAAAAGAAGGGGCCAAATAGGTCCCTTCCTTTTTCTACTAATTAACTGAATTACTCTCAGGTAAAAATTTAAATAGTAATGCTCATTTACAGGCGTCTAATTATACATTAAACATGCTAGCTTTGCTTGATACTAGAAAAATTAAAGATGGTAGCTTTAAGTTACTAAGAGGCAATAATTCATCAACACGAAGATAGATTTATTTTGGCTAGATAAACGCAGGTTTTGTTATAGACATTAAGAATATTTCTATAATTTCATAAGGTGGGTAATCATTTGCTTCAATTCGCATTATCATTACATAAAAAGGACATACCTATCCACATAACCGATAGTCATATATATCCATTTATTATTTTATAGTGAAATAAATAATGGTTCAAAGTTATTTTATGAAAATTATACAAAAAGTAATAATTCATCGTTTACCCAACAATAGATAATCTAGGTAAAGAAAAAATACTAGAGAATATCACAGTGTAGTAGTCTCTAGTATCTTTTCATAGTATTTTAAGGGCTATGCAATACGGAAGGATATAAAAAGGACCTCTTACGGAAAGATAAGAGGTCATCAAGAAGATACAAATGTTGTATTTGAAACACGCGAGTTTCTAATTCACATCATAACACAATATATTCATATATTCAATATATACATTAAAAGCGAAGAATGTATGTTCAAAAAAACACGAAATGGACAGCTAGACCATAATAAATACACACTTCATTCCATTATGAGAGCAGTTAGCTTTTGCTAGCTGCTTTTATTTATAGATTGGCTTTAACTATCTTTTTTCTTGTGTTCCTCATTAAGCCAGATATATTTCCCAATAATTTAAAGGTGCATATCCAACTAAATTTAGTGATTGAGTATACACCTTGAATTTTTTATTTATCTCTTTAAACAAATGTCATAATTTTTTGATTTATATTGGTATTGTTCGTGTACGTAATCCCATTGAAATAAGAAATATAATTAATTTGAATTTAATTATATTTACATATACTTAACCTTATGTTAAGGTATACTTTACTATAAATAATTCTAGTTAATTTTTGAATATCTTTACCCATATAATAAGAATACATAAATGATATGTAAATTATTATTTTTAAATTTCATATGCAATTATCGCAAATTAATCCATATAACAAAATAAAAGGATGTTTAATAGCTGTGCTAAAGGTGTAACATATGAAATTCAATGAATAACTTGTAAAAAGAGGTTAATTTGAATTTAACTGCAACAAAGTTGATTATAAACGAATTTTTTAAGGATGTGAGAATATAATGAAACCGGTTTTTAAAAAAATATTTTTTTCCTTTATTTTTTCTGTAGCAGGGCTGTTCTGTTTTTTTAAATCACATGGAGACCTGTTATTGTCTGGAGTGGGAGTTTTAATGAGCTATTTATCTTTATTTAATATAATGAGTTTATACCCTGAAAATTCTCATGATAAAATATTTACTAAAGTTCTCAAAAAAATCTCAGTTATTTCCTTTAGTTTTGCTGTATTAGGAATATCATTTGGTGTAATACATGAATTATTAGGAGCATGGAGTCTCAGTATAATGGCAAATTATTGGTTTCTAATGCTAGGCTTATATGTAACAAACATAATGTCATTAGTTATTATAGTGTTTGCAAATCAAATTGATCAACATTATCCCTGGATATATAGAACTCTTATACTTTTAAATCTACTCCTTACCTTAGGGCCAGTTTTATTGCCAATATTTATTCTGATTCTTGGAAATGGCATGAACGCACATACAATATGGTAATAGTATTTAAGTTACATAAGTCAAGGCTGACATATAAGCTTCTACATATTTTAAGAGCGTGTTTAATAACCAAAAATTAAACATGCTCTTTTTAATTATGAGCGATTCATCCAATACCTATCCTGACATGATTACTAGGACTAAATATAGAGTACAAATTTTATAAAATTTCATAAATATGTAGTTTTAGATATTTATGATGAAAGACGCACTAAATAACTTAATTGATTTCCTTCTTTTATTGATCACACTATTAGACTCAGAATTGTTTACCAGAAAAACGTTATGTAAACTTTCAATTTATCAATTAGACAAAATAGTTTATTTGCTGGTACCTTATCATTAGCTAGAAAGAGCCCACTAAAAACGTAGACTCCTTTAGGTATCTAAATATTACATATATTTCAAACATAAAAAATAACATCGAATTCTTCTGTTAGTTTATTTAATATTTAATGAAGTAGATAATGTATTCCAAGGTGCATTTGTAGATGTGTTTTGATATTTGAATTGTCCATTTTGCTGTCCCGAAGCATCCCATTTATATTCCCAACCATCAACTGTTCTATCACCATTAATATCAATCATCTTAGAATCTACTTTTTTTAGTTTTTGACCACTCATTTGAGCAATTGGATTTCTACCATATCCCATTTCATTTGTATAAATGTATAAATAGCTCCCTCCATGATCTTTAACTGTACTTAAATTATTAGGACCAATAAATTCAACCCCGCCTAATTGAGATTCAACTTTTACCACATTTAATGATGTTAATGGTGGTGCAGGTGCTGCAGATGCATCAGTCGCTAAGCCAATTGTTGCTCCCACTACTAATGATGAAACTCCTAAAATCATTCTTTTTAGCATATACTCATCCCCTTTATATTTAATACAAATTGATTCTATCATACTAAATTCATACCTTTCCTTCTCTATGAAAGAGTTAACAAAAAGTACCTATTTACATATGAAATTGTGCATATTCATTGCATTTTTACTATTTACACTTACTACTAATCCTACTACAGCATAATTGCTTCTCTATCTTGATTGACTTAATACATTTTGCCTCGTTTCAAGCTGGTTTTTGTAAGAGCTAATAAATGGTACGTAGTTCGGTGGTTTAACAAATAAAGAATAGAGTTGCAAATCCAACTCTATTTAAGTCGGCTTTTCCTCTAGCATTATAAGCAAGATCCACCACTTGCATCGATTAACTCACCAGTTATCCAACGACTGTCTGATGATGAAAGAAAACCTACAATATCAGCTATATCATTAGGTTCTCCCCACCTATTAAAAGTCGATAAACCTGCAGCATATATTTGTCCATCTCGGTTGCCCAATGTCTCAGCGTTCATTTCTGTATTAATTATGCCTGGGAGAATCGCATTTACTGTAATACCACGAGCACCAAGTTGTTGTGCTAAAGTATGAGTGAGTGTATTTATTGCCCCCTTAGATATACTGTAGGCAAAAACACTTGGGGAGGCGATCCGTGTGACAAATGACGAAATATTGATAATCCGTCCTCCATCTTTTAAACGTGGCAAAGCCTTTTGAATAATGAAAAATGGAGCTTTTACATTAATATTCATAACCTCATCAAAAGACTCCTCTGTAGATTCCTCTAACGTTAAAACCTGCCCAATTCCAGCGTTGTTTACAAGGATATCAAATGTAATATCACCTATATATTTTTGAAGAGATTGATCCATCATTGAATACAATTTATTAATGCCGTTAAAGGTACTTAAATCTGCACTGATTGTAAATGCGGCACCGCCATCTTGTTTAATTTGATCCACTACACTTTCTGCTTCTTCTTTTCTTTTACTATAGTGAACAACGACTAACGCACCAGCTTGCGCCAAATGTAAGGCGATGCTTCGGCCTATTCCTCTACTAGCCCCTGTTACTAATGCAATTTTCCCCTTCAATTTATTCATCTCATCATCCCCTTGTTTAAAAAATTCTACTTAGTTATATCACAAGATACCCTTTGAAATGTTGCTCTCTCATTTGGTTTCCTTAAAGAACCTAGATAGTATTGCTACTAATTTTATTTAATACTAAACATCTAATTTTCTTTTGATGATATAGTGCCCCATGTCAGTTAAGCTAGGAAAGTGAATACCAAAAACTAAGAAAATTATTAGGTTAAGATTGTAGTACCTGAAAAATATTTAGTTTTTAAACCCTTGTTAAGTAGCTACGATGAGCAATTATACTAAACTAATAATGAAAAAAGGATCTGATATGAATATCAAATCCTTTTTTACTATGTATAATTATTTCACAGCTTCTTTTAATTCTTTTCTAGCTTTAAATGCCGGTGCTTTAGAAGCATCAATTCACATTAATTTAACATAATTATATACAGTTTTAACGAATTATATGTTGAACTTATTACATTCCAAGAAGTCCTTTACTTTTAGAATCGACAATTCTTCAATACCCTTAGACTTACTCTACGTCCCCTGTAGGGATTTTTTCGATAAACTAACATACTTCTTGTACGCTTACTGAACCTTATCTCTACTATTTTGTATCCACTTCAATGTTAAATCTTTTATCAAAATAGAAGTAAAAAAAGAGCATGAAATAATACATATAAAATTGAATGAATATTAAGATACATTCCCAGAGTCCTGATACATAATCTATTTAAATTGGAGAAAAGAAATCCTTATTTACCCAGTTTTTAAGCGACTTATGGTTTATTTTTTTCAAAAGAACGTGCACAATTCATACATAAAAAATATATGGGATCTATTTTCAAGTCCATTACACTTATTCCTTTCTTAATTAACCCTTTTTAGAGTTAATTTCGAATCTTGCTTTTGAGTTCTAAACCCTAATGCGATAGCCGCTCCAATACAGCTTGAAAAACATCCAACAAACAAATATAGGGATGGATCTGACTCACCGACTAAAACGGAAGCTATCCCTCCAATTACAGGGAATAGCGCAACCATATATCCACTTCGAGCTCCTCCGATTTTTTCTACAAGCTTCAAATAGAATAACCATGCTACAAAAGAAGCAAATAGAGTTAAGTATATCAACATAGATACATATGAAAACGATGTAGGAAATGCAAATTCTTGTCCTTGAAATAATACAATTACTCCCATCAATAAACTACCTACTGTAAATCCAATAGCATTTGCATAGATAGGGTTTACCTTATGGCTTGCATTTCGTGCCGAGCTCGCATCACCTATTGCTGTAAGAAGCGTACCTAAAATTGCAACCATAATTCCTTTTATATCATTGAACCCTTGAAAATCATTCAATTTCGGATAGATAAGAATACATACTCCTAATACCCCTAAAATACCTCCAAACAAAACGCGTGAATGTAACTTTTCTTTTAAAAAAATTCGAAGTGCGATCGGAGTCAAAATTACCTTTAATGAAAAAATCAATGTTACAATTGCCGCAGAACTCAAAATTGTAGCGTAATAAAGGCATAAATAGCTTATTGCAAAGTTACATATACCAAAAACTATTACAAATGGGATATCTTTTTTTGTTGGCATCCCATTTGGTCGAAGAAAAAAAACAAGCATCAAAAATAAAAAAGCTGTCATAACCAGACGGTAAGTTAAAGATAACTCTAAGCTGACAGGAGTTCCTTGAATTTTCACTGCAATAAAGTTGAGTCCCCATACAATCAAACAAAATATGTACATAAATATTGTCATAATTCTCCTCCTAAATTAAATTTTTTTATAAATTCATTATTTATTTATACTGTCATTTCTAAAAGGTACAGTTTACAATAAATACAAATGACAGATGGGGTATTAAAATAATGAAGGAACTAATATTTAATATAAATCGAAAAAGTAAAAATCCTATGTATCAACAAGTTTATCAATATATACGAACTCAGATTTTATCTGGTAAATTAGAACACGGTAAAAAGTTGCCATCAATTCGACAACTTGCTAACCAATTAGAGGTCAGCAGAAACACAACTCAGGTAGCCTATGAACAACTGCAATCAGAGGGGTTTATTCGAAGTGAGAACAAAAAAGGGTTTTTTGTAGAGGCTATTACATCGGATGAAACACTTAATTTTGAACCTATTAGAGAACAGCATTATGAAACAAATCATACTACCATGAAAACTATTGATTTTAAGATTGGGACAGTGGATCAAGAAAACTTCCCTTTAAAAAAGTGGAGAATGATTACAAACAAAATTCTTAAAGACTCTAGCATGTTTTCATACGGAAAAAAACAAGGCGACATTAAATTAAGGAAGGCACTAGCAGATTACTTATTTCAATCAAGAGGAGTTACTACTTCTGCAGAACAAATTATTATTGGCAGTAGTACACAACATTTGTTATTAATTTTGTCATTAATGTTAAAGCAAGACTATCATTATATAGCAGTAGAAGATCCTGGATATAACGTGGCAAGGGAGCTTTTTGTTCTTCAATCATTTATTATTGATCCAATTCCAGTAAAAGAACGAGGCATTCAAGTCGATTTTCTTTTAAAATCGCCTTCTAGACTTTTATATGTCACTCCTACTCACCACTTTCCGTATGGAGTGACCATCCCTGTCAATGAAAGACTAAAGTTAATTGGATGGGCAAAAAAGGTGGAAGGCTATATTATTGAGGATGATTATGATAGTGAATTTCGATATATTCATCAACCTATACCGTCTCTTCAAAGTTTAGATTCAAATGATAGGGTGGTTTATTTAGGAACTTTTTCAAAGGCACTCCTCCCCTCTATCCGTGTTAGTTATATGGTTTTGCCTAGGCGGCTAATAAATGAATATAAAAAGATACTCCCTTTACTTGAACAAACATCCTCATCTATTCATCAGCGAACATTGGCAACTTTTATGAATGAAGGATATTGGTACTCGCACTTAAGGAAGATGAAAACTTTGTATAAACGTAAAATGAATCTATTAAATAAGGAATTATCAAAGCATTTTAAGGAATATGTCAGGATTAAAGGTGGTAGCTCCGGTATTTTCGTTATTATTGAAGTGAAAACAAAAATGAGTGAAAAAATGCTAATTGAAAGAGCACATGATCACGGCATTATAGTTTATCCTTGCTCAAAATATTTCTCGGAATATTTACCAGAATATCCTCATATTCAACTTGGATTTGGTGATTTATGCGAAGAAGAGATAATAAAAGGAGTCTCTCAATTGGCAAAAATTTGGTTCTAATAGGAAAAGAGATAGAACAATTAATCAATGAATGATTGTATTTAATTTTTAATAGAAATCCCTTTAATATTTTGAATTTTTTTACACTAAGTGATATTTTATTTTTTATGCACAAAAAAGACACCTTTAAGGTGTCTTCCTCCAAATTAATAACTGCATGTTATATCATAAACTTTCTCAATAATTATTAATTTAATCTTTACTTTTAAATATATCCTTTTAACATATTTTTCGAGAAACGATTTGGATATAGAGCAATAAGCATTTCATATGGACTTCCTTTCCAATAGCATTTTAACGGCGTCCATAATTTTTGTTTTATTAGCCATTTTTGATTAAATACTTTTAATAGCTGTTTTTCATCCAATTTTTCTTTCTCTTCAATAGTCCACCTTAACGCCTCTAATGCTTTACGTTTAGACCAATATCCAACAGGAGTAACTCTAAATTCCCATTCTTTAAAACGCTCTCTATATAAATCATTAATCATTCTAAACGGACTATTCCCCCAAATCATTTGACATGCTGATGCTAATCCATGGGTCTTTAACCATTTTATATTGTATATATCAAGCAATTGTTTAGGGGTTAATCTCTCTTTTTCTTCAATGGTCCATTTCAATGCTTCTAATGCTTTTTCTTTAGTCCAGAAGTTATTAGGGGTCATGCCAAATTCCCATTCTTTAAAACGACCTGGATAAAGATCATTAATCATTGCATACGGGCTACTATTCCAATACATAGCCAGAGGTGCACTAAGCTTATTTTTTTTCAACCATTTTTTCCCGTATAATCCTAAGAACATTTCTTTTGAAAGACCCTCTTTTTCCTCAATAATCCATTTCAAAATTGCTAATGCTTTTTCTTTAGCCCAAAAATTCAAAGGAGTCATACCAAATTCCCATTCTTTGAACTGATTTGGATACAAATCATTAATCGCTTTAAAAGGGCTATTTTCATACCTATGTTTGAGTAATCCTCGTAGCCTATACTTTACAAGTAATTTTGTGTTCCACTTTTTTCTTATGTCTTCCTTATTCCATTTTAAAATACTGTTAAGCAAATATGTTAATACCCTCCGCGCCATTTTATTATCTATATCTTCTTTCCATGTATTTGGAGGAAATCTAATTCTTTTTCCATCTAATATTTCCTGATAAATATCTTCTATAGAAATTTCTTTTTTTAACAATATATAAATCCTCCTACAGTTTGTATTAATATTTATACACTATCATCATCTTCAATCAATATATCTATATTAAAAAATATAATTAAAATACCCATTAAAATCAATAATTTTATTATTGATTTTAATGGG
>NZ_JBPWBC010000027.1:0-29537 GCF_051776965.1 Bacillus cereus group sp. BceL220
TACAATAAAGTATATTTATCTTTTCTTATCCTACATATTTTCTATGCAAATTAATTCCAATAACTAAAATTGATAATAAAAATATAATACTACCAATTACTAATGCACTCATAACAGAATTGAATAATATAGTATTAATACTTCTGCACCTACTACCTATTTTATTTATTGGATATTTATACTTCAAAAAAATTACACATTATTCACAATTAGGATACATACCCAAAATATGATTTGAATATGTTATTATATTTTAATATAATATAAAATCAGTTTTTCTATAAGAGAACTTAATTTTTATGTAGTACGAAATTGTTAGTAATACAGTATATATTTTAATTTAGTTATAAAAATGTTTAAAGACCACCTATTTCCATAAGTGATCTTTCTTTGTGATTCTACATTTATGAACTACTGTAGAAATATATCGTAGATACGCTTTGTTTGCTAAATGTTTAGTTCTTTCCATTTACTAAAAAATATAAATTCATACACTTAATATCATATTCTTTAAATTGCAAACTATTATTTTATCTTCTGTACAGGCAAACTACTAAAAATTAATTCAGCAACTTTTACATATCCTTTTGAGTTTGGATGAATTAAATCCTTAGACCAAAGCGTATTATCATTAACTAAATGATGATTCCAAAAATCAACATGATGAAGCTTATACTCTCTGCTCAGTGAATGTATAACTTCATTTGCCTCTAATAATTGTTCTTTTATTACTTGTTTTTTTTCAGAAGCAAAAGGAAGCCTAACTGTAAAATCTGGAAGGTTTGCTATAATAATATCAGCCCCTGCTTTACTTAATGTATCTATCATAAATTCCATATCGTTCTTATATGCATCGTGATTCCAACGTCCTTTTAAAACATCGTTTGCCCCTGCAATGAGACTAACCAAATCTGGATTAAAAGTTAGCGCTTTTTCCAATTGCTGCGAGCGAATTTCTTTAGTTACTAACCCACGCTTTGCAAAATTGGCATATTCTATATCGTTTTCACACAGTTGAACAAAATGATCTACCCAGCTTTTTAATGCAATTCCCTCAACTTCATCCCCTATCCCCTCTGTAAAACTATCACCAATTGCTACAAATCGCTTCCACATATGTATTCCCCCTTTATTATTAACCATATCTATACTATACAATAGCTCACACCGTAATTGTTATTTCTAAGTGGTTTTCGATTTCGATTATATTCCACTTTACTATATTTACATTTAGAATCCAAAATTGACCGATTCCTAAGTATACTTAGGAATCGGTCATATTCATATATTTACTAAAGAAATACAATCTATCTAGGAATTATACTTTTTTCAAAAAATTTGTTGTTCTTTGTTTTGCCCAGTTGATACATTTCTTTTCGATTAAATAATATGAAACTATAGAAAAAAGTAGTGTCATTGCAATGCAAAAAGTAAGAAGGAAAAAGATAGGTATCTTTGTATACAAAAGTTTAAATAGTACCATCATGATTGGAAAATGACATAAATAGATACTGTATGAAATTTCTCCTAAATATACAAATACACTCTTATTTAAAAATGCTTTTACTTTTAGGTTACTCATAGCCATTATAATAAATATACTAATCCCCATTACGACACCCCAATCTTTTAATAAGAAAGTTGTATCATTACGGGAAAAACCATAAATTAAAATGGAATATAAATAAAGAATAACCCCTAATGCAATAAGAAATCCTTTTTTAAATTTTTTCATATTCCTATATGAGTAGATAAGTTTTTCCTGATACTTAAAAAGTAACATTCCAATCATAAACATAGATGTAAAATGCAGTGTATCAGCATAACCATTATAAAATCCTTCAGCTTTCCCAATATGCAACATATTAAGAACAACACTAATTAATGAAAAGCTCAAAGCAAATAGTATCGTTTTCTTCCAATTCAGTTTATAAAAAAGAAGGAATAACAAAGGAAACACAATAGATATACGCATCTCTTGAGCCAATGACCAAATAACTGGATTATAATTTTCCGTAAAAAAGTTATTAAGAAGCACAAAGTGGTTTAGAATATCTAAGTTCGTTATAGACCCTTGCCACCTATCATAGAACCAATCCCGTAGCCCTACCACTTCATACGACGAAAATAAAATAAATAAAACAAAGGTAACGATTATCCAAAAATAATAAGGAATATAGATTCTTACAAATCTCTTAATTAAATATCCCCAATAATTTGTTTTTGAATGATAAAGTGCCATAGATAACACAAAACCACTTAGTACATAAAAAACGATAACAGCTTCCCCACCCGCCCATAAAAACCTAAGCGGGGAAAATTTAATAGAATTAGGCAACGATGGTAGCATTAAACAAAAATGTCCAAATACCACAGTAAGTGCCGCTAACCCTCGTATGGAATCTAATTCTTTTATTCTCTTACTCATAAAATGTTCTCCTTGTAAATTGTAAATTTTGCTGTTCATAAATGCCACTATAAGAATGTAGTGGGTGGATTGTACATATTGTTTCTTTAAATTCCTAATATAAGCAGTACAAAGTTAATTTGACCTCCATTTCTTTATATACATAATGTAAAACAAAATATTTAATACAAAGAAAAGATTTTATTAAATTTTTATAAAGTGAAACTTTAATCAGTGGAGGTTTTGTTCATCCTCCACTGATTATCAGCCCCCGCCAATCGGGCGTTTACGGGCAGCAGGGCCCCCACCTAACTTCCTTGCTTCCGCTGAATTTTGAGGTGGGGGTCTTACTGCCCGGCAAATAGCGGGATACAATCTAATTACAGAAATACGTACCGGATATTAATTTTTCATTGTCATTTGATGGAATAATGGGTGTTTTTTCATCATGTAACTTTATTAAACTAACCTTGCACCCGAATCCTTTAAATCGAAAGATTCATAATAAACACCATCCTTTCTGTATATTTCTACAAAAAGAATAGCGTTTTTGGGATATATGGATACAAATTTATTTTAGCTTGATAGAAATACAAAAAATTCCGAAGGACCCAATTTGAAAAGTAATACACTCTTTCATTCCAAACTATGCACATAAGAATCTATAATACTTTGAAACCTTTTGTTTCAGACTAATATTTAGTTGTATCCTATAAAATTAGCTTTTTACTATATCAATCGCACTATCCCACATACCACTAAAAAAAGATTCTGTTTTACGTATAAAACGTGTAAACCAATTTGCTTGTTCCACATCAGATTTTGTTACAAGATCTATTTGTAACGATTTACCTGATAAGAACCCCGGATCTGTATTATCTTTAGGCGAGATAATCATTTCACTAATTGTTACACCTTTTTTAATAGGCGCTTCTTGTTCTTTATTCAATACTTTAAATTCTTTTTTATAAACGTCTTTGTTGCTCTTCGGTATTGGAAGTGAAACAGCTTGCTTCGTTTGAACTACTACTTCTTTGTCTTTTGCATTTGCTACTCGCACTGTTTCATGCCCTTTTACTACTGAATCTTTTCTGTAGACATTCTTCACTTCAAAATTAGCAAATCCATAATCGTATAATTTCTTTGTTTCATCAAAACGTGCCGTATGAGATTTTGCTTTTATCACTACAGAAATTAGGCGCATACCGTTTCTTTCTACTGTACCAGTGAAACAATCTCCCGCCTCTGGAGTCGTTCCTGTTTTTAAACCATCTACACCTTCATATTGCTTAATTAAACCTTTTAACATCCAGTTAAAGTTCGCCATATCAATTGGATATTTACCACCCTCTTGGAATGTTTTTTTAGGAATTTTTGCTGTATTTAATATTTGGGGGAAATCTTGAATAAGACGTTGTGCTAAAATTGCACAATCTCTTGCAGACATTTTATTTTTCTCGTCTAGAGTTGTCCCTTCTGGATGATATCCTTTTAAATCGTGATTTGTTAAGCCTGTAGAGTTTACAAATTTATAATCTTTCATTCCAAACTCTTTCGACTTATCGTTCATCATTTTTACAAAGTTGACTTCTTTACCAGCAATCTCTTCAACTAAAGCAATTGTTGCACCGTTTGCAGAGTAAATTGCCATTGCCTCATATAACTCTTTTACCGTATAAGAGCCACCATTTTCTAATGGAACGTTTGATAATGAACGATCTTGCGAAATCTTATGTGCATATTCAGAGATTTTAACTTTTTGATCCCATTTAAGTTTTCCTTTATCCACCGCTTCATGAACTAAGTATTCGCTCATCATTTTTGTCATACTAGCAATTGCCAATGATTCATCTGCATTTTTTTCATATAAAATTTTCCCGGAATTTGCTTCTATTAAAATTGCTGATCCTGCTTCAACCTCTATAGCAGAAACTGTTTCCGCTGCTGCTCTTCCAAATGTAACGAACATGCTACAAAATAGTGTAAGCACTGTTACTATTGCAATAAATCTCTTGCAAAACATACCTTTCACTTCTGTTACCTCCAATATTTTTATACTCAAAAAAAGCGTTATTCTAACATAATCTCAAAAAATAGACAGTGTTCTCAAATTGTATATACATATAAGACATTAGAATCGCTTTCATATAGACCATCTCATCCGACACTTTTAGGTGCCCTAATACTTTGTATTCCCACACATATCACTATTTTTAATCCCCTTATATTTTTCAAAATGATTCGTACTTTCATATTTTTTAGGATTACAATTAATAGACAATCTAAATAATACATTTGTTCCACATTTACAAAAAATAAAGTGAAACTTTAATCAGTTGTGGTCTTACTGCCCGTTAATGCTTTATTAGCTATCAAGGATTTTAATTACTCAATTCAGCTATTTGCTAGACTTATATTAGAGATGAATTTTCTTTAGTCTAAACTATTAGTTTTTTGTAATAAAAAAACTACACCCTATACTGGATGTAGTTTTTC
This sequence comes from Bacillus cereus group sp. BceL220, assembly GCF_051776965.1. NCBI lineage: Bacteria > Bacillati > Bacillota > Bacilli > Caryophanales > Bacillaceae > Bacillus > Bacillus cereus group sp. BceL220. The sequence continues at coordinate 4,904 of NZ_JBPWBC010000027.1, forward strand.
TAACTGATTTATTTATTTTTCACTTCATTTTTATAAAAAGCAAATAATGGTTCGATGGATAGACTAGATAACAGCGGAATTGCCTTCTCAATCAATTTCCTATCCCAATCAAACCAACGCATTTCCATTAACATGTTTATTTCTGTATCAGTGAATCGTTTCTTTATTTCCTTAGCAGGATTTCCACCAACTATTGTATACGGCGGAACATCTTTACTTACGACAGATCCTGCAGCAACAATTGCCCCTTCACCAATAGTAACGCCAGGCATTATTATAGCATTCATTCCAATCCAAGCATCACTTTTTATGACTGTATCACCCTTAGGTTCATATGATTGTTCAATTTGCTCAGCGAATGGATATACTGTAATCCATTCTGAGTGATGATTATGGTTACCACCCATTAAAATGACTACTCCACTTGCAATGCAAACATAATTCCCAATAATGAGTTTATCAAGATGCCATCCCATCTGTTCAATTGGATTGAAAAGTGCTTGAGACTTAGCATCCCCCCACAAATACCTTACACAGCCATCTTCAAAATTTTGATGACTATAATAGCCTGAATAATAGGAGTACTCTCCCACTTCAATGAGTGGATTTGTTACTATATCTTTTATATACTTTGTTTCTGACCAATGATTAAATAATGGATACTTCATAACTTTATTCCTCGCTTCTAAGTATTATATATTTTGCTATTTACTTAGAAGCTTACTACGACAGCTACATTTTTTAGCTTTCTCAAACGACGAATCATTATCTTCAAGCCTTTCTTTTATACTAAAAAAAGCATAACGCAATACATTACACTAGTCAAATTGTGTAATTTTGAACACATCTTAAACAGCGTAATACTGCAATAAGAACATGAAAACACTCTAACTTTGATCCAAATAATATATTGATTACATTCAGTTTATATTTTGTAAAAAAATTTTAATTGCCATGACAAAGCAAACAATAACCACTATTGGTCGTATTAATGCCGTCCCTTTTGTAAGCACCATCTTCGCCCCAATATATGATCCTATAATTTGACCAAGCATCATAATCAATCCAATTGTCCAATCGATTTGGCCAAAAATAATAAAATACAACAAAGCAGCGAAATTACTTGTAAAATTCAAAATCTTAGCATTTGCAGTTGCCCGTGTAGCACTATATCCACATAAGAGAATGAACGCTAAAGCAATCAAGCTACCTGTTCCAGGGCCGAAGAAACCATCATAAAATCCAAGTAACGGAGCCACTGTTAACGCAAACAACAACATACTTATTTTTCTCGGTCGATCTTCGTTTGCTATATTTGGAGATAATAGAAAATAAAGACCAATAATAATAAGTAAAAAAGGTAATATCATGATTAGATATTCTGCCCGTATCTGTAAAACAAGCCATCCACCGAAAACGGATCCCAAAAAGGTCATTAAGATGGACAAACGCATATCTTTGAGATTAATTTCTTTCTTCTTAATAAAAATCATTGTTGCCATGAGGGTTCCGCTACTCCCTTGTAGTTTATTAGTTGCTATCGCTACAGAAGGAGACATACCTACTAATAACATTATCGGGATAGTTATCATACCACCGCCCCCAGCAATTGTATCTATCCATCCTGCTAATACAGCTACTAAAAATAGTAGTATGAGTAATTCAATAGTAAAATCCATACAAAGAATAGGGGCAGGCTTGAGCTATTATAACCCAAACCTCCCCATCACCCCTCCTCTCTTTAAACTAGTTAATGATATCTGTAAAGTAACTTTCTTTCTGATCACGTAATCGGCTGGAAACGTACTGCCTGCAAACAATTCTTCTTCCGTACTTATTATCTCCAATCGGGATTTTATATTCTTCCTCAGATAACCTTTCCCTACCATGAGTTACATTTGTTTGTTTACCATAGTATGAATTTGGGATAATTAATAAATCTTCAGATGTAAGTGGAACCTTATAAGTAGGCGTTGTTCGTAAGAGTTCTAAAAACATGTCAAATTTCAATTTTTCTTCTTCACTTTCTCCCACATAAATCAATCTATTTTCTGCTCCATTCAAACAAGTTGCAATAATATCGCCATTATCATCCAAAAATATAATTTGGTTTATTTCCCCTACAAATCCAGATATTTCACCATCCGCCATTCCTGCGATATGAGCAATAGGCATTTTACTTATCGCCAATATATCATCTTTACTGAAGTCATTTTCTTCAAGATGCTTTTGAAGTAATTTTGGCGTTCCAATATGAGTTTGAGTTTTTAAATTTAACACTCCTTTTAATAAAAGAGCATCAACTCTAGTAAATTTTCCACAAGTAATTTCAGACACTATTCTTTCCACGGATTTATTGAGTCTATTTGATACAATTTCTAAATTCGTATTGAATGTTTTCAATCTTGCTTCAATATCTGATTGGTCTTTCATATCTGTATACACTGTGGCATCGTTATGTTGATAAAAGTTCCCACCACCGGTGCTTGCACCGACATTTCGCAAAACTTCATCGTTGTTCAAAGGGGAAATGAGGTGAAATCTATTTTTCCCTGCATGTTCGGATGGGTGAATTAAAGCATCATAATTAAAAAGTGTGGCGAAAAGCCATGTGACCCATTCTGCATAAAAATATTTTTTCATTCTATCGTCTTCGTCTTCACCATAATTAAAACCTTTGCGATTCTCCCCAGGTAATAGGGTTTCCATAGGATCACATGGAATATTTTTAATAAGAGTAGGTGGTACGTTCCCACCACAATTCGCTACTTTTATCATATGTAGTAGTTTTTTCATGTCTGAATTCGAAGTTTTCTTTAAATAATCAATCAAACAATTAAGCCACTCTCTTGAAAAGCTTGCAGCTATTTCTTGATCACAAGTATAAGGATTATGAGCTTTTAATTCATGGTCTATTAGATTCTTCATTTTATCCTTCAATACATTAGGAATGCTAATTTCTTCGATTTCTGTAATCTGCAGTGTTCCTTTATTCATTATAAAACCTCCGTTGTTTTATTTTTTCACACCATATCTTCTATTAAATGAACTACCTACTTCTTTTTTGCTCCTTTGCTTTTCTTCAAAGCTATTAGAACTACCAATTTACAAATAAAAAACGTGGAGTATAAGAGATTTCTTCTTAGTCACATTTCCCCCACGAATCTCCGTTAAATTGGCAAATTTAATTTGAAAATCTGATTCATTTTCATACTTTACTTTCAAACTATGTTTATATGATTTTCAATTCAAGTAAGAGTATTTCATTTTCTAAAGTTTTCCTGAGTTTAAAATCAGAATTTTCAAGATAAATATATTAACACTAAAAATATAACACGAAACCAAAAAATGTAAATAAATAGTTTTTTTATAAAAAATAGTCAGACTATTCATAAGGTAATTCGTATTTCATTGAACCAACTACGGCCTCTCAATTTTATTGATAACAATAAAAAGGTCCCCTAAATGGTGATAGAGGACCTTTTTCCAAGTATATTCTATTTTAAATTTCTTACTTACCTTTTATTTTAAAAGATATTGCTGTAACTTCTTTATTAACAGTTCCATCCCGTTTGGACTTACAATAATCTTCCCATTCGCTAACGAAATATTGCTGTCTGAAATATCCCCTGTAAGTACACAAGCTCTTGGTGATTGATATTTTCGTAAAATAATCTGGTCCTCTTCTATAAACATTTCAAGAGAATCTTTTTCTACAATTCCTAAACTCCGTCTTATTTCCATTGGAATAACAATACGCCCCATGCTATCTGCTTTACGAGTAATTCCTCTTGATTTCATAAAATGCCACCCTTTATATTTATCTAATATTACGGTATTTATTTTAGCAATAAATAACAATTAGGAATAGTTCGTATTACAGTACTTTTTTTAGGAATAAATACCAATTAGCAATAACTTATGTTAGAATTATTTCTTGTTTATTCTTGATTTTTAATATATTTATCCTTGATCATTTTTATATATTGTTTTCTTTCTGTTAATTCAAATATAAATAATGCCTTTTTTATGTATGTTAAACCAACTTCATTAGAGTGCTGAACTTTTAATAAAATTGCACCTTTTTCAAAAAACAATTCACCTAATAAGTATAAAGTATTCATATTTATAGCTAATTTTATGCCTATTTCACTATACTTTATTGCTTCTTCATATTGATTTGCAAGGTGTAAACATTTTGTTAACGTATGAATGAGTCTTAATTTGATTTCTTTTTCTCTAGGGAATTCTATCTTATTAAAATTAATTAAACTTTGTTTTAATATATTTATGCTTTTCTCATAGTCTTCATTTTCTGCATGTATTATAGCAATTGAATTCATTATGCTTATTTCTTTTTCTGATAAAAAGTTACTACTACTTAAGGTTTGTTTTAGTGCTCTATTTAAAATGTCAAAAGCATTAATTGTTGCTCCATTTACATAATATATAGCAATCGCTTCATGCCATAATAGAAATTGTTTATCTTCTTTTGATTGGAAATTATTTTCGTTTTTCTCTTTTTTCACTATTTCGTAAAGCTCATTATATTCTTTTTGTTTCACACAATCTCTCATTACACATTTTACATTTTCAATATATTTTATTTTTTTGTTTTTCGTTAGCGCAAATATATAATTTGGATCAATACCAAGTCTTTCAGATAATTGATACAACAATATGCTAGATGGATAAATAATACCTTTTTCTATCTTACTAATTTGGCTTTGTGAACATATTCCATGACATAATTCAGATTGTGACATGTTTTTTTTCTTTCTAAGTTCTTTAATAATAATACCAAGATTGTAGAATTCCATCTTTCCTCCCTCAAATGTAACACTTTATGAGTATAAGAATATTTTCCAACTTTTAATGTAATGTAAAATTAATATAGTTACAATTACTAATTATATGGATTTATAGTTTCTTTTACAAACTTGTATCACAATACGAGAAATTATTAAAATATGGTTCACTAATAATCAATGGGAGTTTTATTCATCATCACTGATTATTAGTCCACTCCAGATAGGCTTTTACAGGGAGTCCGACTTCTTTGCCACATCTAAATTTTGAGGTGGGAGTCTTACTACCCGCAAATAGCCAGATTAAAATAAATATGGTTTTTCACCTTTATTTCTTTTAATAGTTTCTTTTGATTTTTATATAGATAATTTCGAAGGAGCGTATTTTATGAAAAGAATGTTGACCGAAAGAGAGTTAGAAGTGGCTATTTATGTAGCAAAAGGATTTACAGATGTAGAAATTTCAAAAAAAATATATGTTACCCCTCGAAGAATTTCAACGATAATTAATCATATTAAAGAAAAATGGCATATTAATTCTAGAGTGGAATTAGGTATTTTAGTTTATCATTATGGTTTTATAGATGCACCCTTATTTTCAAATAAAGAAAATCATTTATTCGAAAAGGTTGCACAATAATTGGCCAAGTATAATGTGTTCATTTACAAATAAAAACAGAAAAGTCGCTGAACTTTTATTATTTAAGATAATTCTGAAGGTGATGGGCATGTATGGATTGCTAAAAGAAAAAATATAGATTGTATTTAGATATTTTAGTAAGAATGATTGTACCAGAAACTTTTAAAACCCCAATAATAGAGGACTCTTTGGATGTTTTATTGAAGGGATTCAAACGACTTTTAAAAGGTAAAAACATACCTTTAGACAATGTTTCTTCTTCAACAGCAAGTATAGCTTTTAATGTAGAAAATCCATCCATTTTGATTAAGCTTTTTTCAAAAAGGGTGGGTTTCTTCAGTTTATAGGAAAGGTATACTTAACTCATAAAAATTACAATAAAATAGGTAAAAATGCCATCGCATCTTTACCTATCCTATAGATAAACAGGTTTTCATAAGAAATAGAAAACTCCACTGAACACTATAAATATATTATTTTAAATTAATTGGTTGTTGTTGAGTAATACAATGTATCATACCACCATTTTTATAAAGCTCTCTTACATCAATCCCCACAACTTTACGATCAGGATAAAGTTTTTGAATCATCTCATTTGCTATTTTATCATTAGGATCATTATAGTTAGGAACTAAGATAACTTGATTCGCTATATAATAATTAATATATGAACCTTTATAATCAAGCTGCTTCCCATTTTCTAATGTAACATTATTCTTGCTTAGCGGCAGATATACATACTTGTACTTATTCCCCTCAGCATCTTTTGCCTGCAACAACTTGTTAATATCTTTATCAGACGTTCCCCATTCAGCTAAATCTTTTTTGTTTAATGTTATAATAGTAGATTTATCGTGGAATTTTGCAAATCCATCAATATGAAAATCAGTAATATCTAAGTTAGGTACTCCATCTAACCAAATAAAATTTGTTACCCCAAGGTCACTAATATATTTTTCAATATCTTTTTCTGACAATTTTGCATTTCTATTTTTATTCGTTACAGCACTTCTAGTTAGTAAAGCAGTTCCATTACAATCTAATTCAATTGCGCCACCTTCAAGAACAAATTTATTCCAATCAATTCTTTCAATTCCTAACTGTTTACTAAGATTCTCACGAAGACGAGCATCTTTCTTATATGGTGTTTTCTTTCCCCATCCGTTAAATCCTGGGTCTAATATCTTTAGATTTTTGTCATTATCATAAACAAAAATTGGTCCAGTATCTCTCGCCCATACATCGTCAGTAGGTGCGATAAAGAAATCAATTTTCTCCATATTTACCCCGTGATCTATTAAAACCTCAGTAATTCTTTCTTTTTCTTCTTGATCATATGCAACAATATGAACTTTTTCGCCTTTACTTAAAGCATTTGTCATTTGAATCCAAATTGGCTCTACTTCTTGCTGATATTTTTGCCCATATGTAAATTCATGAGGCCATTGTAGCCATGTTCCTTCATGTTTGTTTTTTTCATCTGGCATTGTATACTTTCCTATTTGTTTTCGCACCTCTACTTTCTTCATATCTTTTCTTTGCGTTTTTTCAATTTCCTTCGCCTGAACTTTCTCAATCCCCTTCCCTAGAGCATAACCACTGAAAATAGATGTGGTTAGTATAGCACTCATACACAAATTCGTTATTTTTTTCATTTCTTAACCTCCTTTTCTGTCTTACTGTAAACCTTTACATAGTGTGAAGGTCAAGCTTTTCCATTTGAATTATTTAAATATTTTAAATGGAAAGTGTAATTTGAATCGAACTTTATACAAAACAAGTAAGAATCAACTATTTCTACTATAATCATCATTTTTTCATAAAATCTTACACTCTTTTCTTTTGTTATCCTTTTTATACTATGTACTGTATTATTTTCGAAAATAATACAGTACATGAAATTTCATATTAAATACATATTCGTTCATTTATTAATTTGTTTATTCAGTTTATATTTAACTATTCAAAAGCAGTTGCAATTCTCTCTTTCATTTTCTGTAATACTTCACTGCTCAATACTTTTTGACCAGTAGGAAGTTTTAATATGGCAGCGGCACCTTTACTAAGGTATATTTCTTGATCATTATTTTGATTTACTACCAATATTCCTTGCCCTTCAAATTCGAAATAACTAATATCTTTTGTTTCATTTGTATTATTCTTTATTGCTGTATATAATCCATATAAATCTTTACTTCTATTTTCTCCGCCCGTTCGAATCGGTTCAATATCATTCGCAACAATTAGTCCTTCTGGCTGCTCACCCTTCATAATAAACCACAGCTTTTCATTTGTTGGTAATAGTAAATTCTTAAATTCAGAGCTATTTAAAATTTGCTGTGCTGGAATTGTTGCATAGATTGGTAACGAAAATGGAGATGTTGTTATTTTTTCAAAACTTAAATTTTCAGAAGAACTTCCCTTACTATATTGATAATCTTTTAATGCGATTGATTGTACTGATTCACTTTTATTTTTTGATGCATAACTAATTTTACTAGCGAAAATAATAACGGTCATTAAGCACATGCACGGTATCACAAGCTTAAGTAGTTTTCCCATTTATGAACCCCCGCTTTTAATATTATTAGTTTGCATGGATATTATAAACAGTTTCACTCCACCAAAAATTATTATTGTTATGGAACGTACTGAAATTATGATTATAATGATCACCATACCAAGGGTCCATGTACGTTATATAATCTGTTCCATTTGTCCCTTTATAAAATCCATCAAGTACTAGAAAGTGTCCGATGTTAGCTCCATTTTGCCACATAATGAGTGCAATCATCGGCTGATTACTATTAATTTGACTTTTGAACCAATCATATGATTTTGCTCCAGTACTTATAGCTGAGCTAACACCATATCCTGATAATCCATATTGTATTTCACGTGAAGTTGCAGGATTATTATATGATCCACCCTTAACATACCTAACGTACTGATCTTGTGAAGGAGTTTTCCCAAAATAATTTAAAACTGAAACCGAAGTGCCTGCCCAACACCAATTTGATCTTTCTTGTAATATGTTAGGTACAGATAATTTACGATCTATTGATGTATTTGGAGGATTTCCATTAATATACGCTGACGTTACATATACTTTTTTTCCATCTTTAAAATAATAAAACCAACGATTATCTAAATTTCCTGTCCAGTAATCTTTAACCGCTTCACCATACTCCCATCCTTTAAAAGATACTGTTGTATTTCCGGGAATCACATCTACAATATTTGCATTCAAACTTTTTGCCTCTCTAACATTTACATTCAATGGAGCTGTTGTTCCTGTAAATTCAACTTCCTCTGCTATTATTTTCTGAACACCAATAAAACTAAATGTGAAGAACAATAAAAACATACAAACAATAAAATGCTTTCTTCCCTTCATTTCTCCACCCCTTCATCAGTACTAAAAAACATCAACAATTCATCCTTATTAATTGTTCAAGCTTAATATTACATACTAACGAAAAATGACTTCTCATAAAGTGAAACTTTGATCAGTAGTGGTTTTATTCATCCCCCACTGATTGTTAGTTAAACCAATCGGGCTGCTCTGCAAATAGCGGGATAAATTCCAATACAAAAAAGGAGCCTATAAATTTTTATAGGCTCCTTTTTATTTCGTCGTTATTACTTAGCTAATTCTTTTGTACCCTTCATTACATCAATGAAGAATCCCCAGTTATTCACTACAGAAGAGATACTGATATGTTCATCTGGAGTGTGGACGTTAAAAATGTCTGGTCCGAATGAAATTGCATCTAATTCAGGCATTTTTTGAACGAATGCGCTACACTCAATCCCCGCATGCACAGCGAAGATTTCAATTTCTTTATTGTATTTTTCTTGATGCACTTTTTCAAATAAATTACGAATTTGTGAGTTTGGATTGTATGGCCATTCTGGATACTCTGACTCTATTTCAAATGTAGCACCAACTAATTCAGCAATATATTTGATTTCTTCTGCAACATGTTGTTTTAAACTACTTACAGAACTTCGCACTTCGTTACGTAATTTAATTTCATCTTGCAACGTTTCAATAACGCCTAAATTTGTTGAGCTTTCTACAAGACCTTTAATATCCATGCTCATACTTTGAATGCCATTTGGAATTAAGAATAATGATGAAATAAGCTGCTTTTGTGTCTCTTTAGCAAATACTTTTTCAACTTTTTCATCCAATTTTGTCAGTGTAACATGAACATCTGGATCAACAGCACGCATTTCTTCTTGTAATACACGTGTCCATGATTCTAGTTTTTCTTCTACTTGTCCTACATCTTCTGTACGAATTAAAAGTGTAGCTACACTTTCACGCGGAATTGCATTCGTTTTTAATCCGCCGTGAACTTCACTTATGTTAAACTCCGTATGTGCTGATAAATCACGTAATACTCGTCCTAATACTTTGTTCGCATTACCACGTTGTTTATCAATTTCCATACCAGAATGTCCGCCTTTTAGACCACCAACATATAGACGGTATGCATCCATATTCGCTGGCGTTTCATCCCAAATTACGGGAATTGTTTCAACAGCTTTCGCACCACCTGCACTACTTACAAGTAATTTATGATCTTCTTCAGAATCAATATTTATAAATATCTTTCCTTCAAAATGATTTGGATCAATAGCAAAAGCCCCGCCCATTGTCGTTTCTTCTTCAGTAGTGATAACGACTTCAAGTGCTGGATGCGTAATTTCTTTTGAATCTAATAAAGCTAATGCATACGCAACTGCAATACCATTATCAGCACCTAAAGTTGTTTGATTTGCATATAACATATCCCCAATGATTCTTAATTCAATTGGATCTTTTTCAAAATCATGTGCTGTTGCTTGATTTTTTTCGCAAACCATATCCATATGACCTTGAATAATAATAGCTGGTACATTTTCATAACCAGCTGTTGCTTCTTTTTTAATAATGACATTTAATGCTTCATCTTGAATGACTTCTAAGTTACGCTCTTTTGCAAAGCCCACTAAATAATCACTAATTTCCTTTTCATTACCTGATCCTCTAGGAATCTTTGAAATTTCTGCAAAATGATAAAATACAGGGTGCTTTGTTAATTGTTCTAAAGTAGAATACATTTTTCAAGCTCCTTTCAAAATGAAAAAATAGTATGTAAGTCTTTTATCATTATACCATGATTCATTATTTTACCTTTCTTTTAACTTTTATTGTTCATTTTATGTAAAACACTCTTACAACATTGTAAGGGCATTGTAATCTATATCGATTTTTCTCATTTAATAATAGCCGTATACTTTTTAAAGAAACACATTAAAGGAGATAAAGAAAATGAAAAAGTTTTTAGCAATTATTACACTATGTTTATTATTTTCTAGTTTTACTATTGGCTGTGAGAGAGCGTCACTAAATAGAATTGGTAAAGATGTATATTACATGCAGATAAAAGGCGAAGGAACTATCGAAAAGGTAGATGGTAGAAACTTACGAAACTATACGCTGCCCGCATATGATGAAGATGGCGTCAAAAAACAAATTACATTTAGAAGTACAAAAAAAGAAAACAATCATAAATTAAATGCAGACGCGTTTTTACGCCTTTATGTAGATCAAGATGATAATAATAAAAATGAAATATCATCAATTGAAGTAAAGTCCTATGAAGAGATTCAGAAAGCAGATTTGCCTGAAAAAATAAGAGAAAAGTTTACTATTAAATAAAAAAAAAGAAAATGCTCTATGCATTTTCTTTTGTTCTTTTCACCTGTATATATTTTGAACTACTATTATTCATCAGTTTCTCTAACCGATTTATATTCTCCGTTAATGCACCTTTCACAAGAGAGAAATCTGTATTTGATTCTTCTTTTTTTTCTTTAAAAAACGAAGACTTTTGCACATTGACTTCAGCCATCTCTTCTCCCCCTTTTCAAAAAGATACAACCTTTTATTTATATTATATAGCAAATGTAGAAAGAGTGTACACTTATGATTTTCTTTTTAATTCTTCTTCTAATTCTTCTACTTGCTGCAACGTATCCCCTTTTATTAAAGAGAAATCTGTTGTACCTTCAACTCCTATCTCGCATTATCTCTTTTTTATTTTTGTTAATTATCATAAAATTAACAACATTAATCTACTACTACTTAATAATATTTGATATTATTAAGTAGTAAATTAATGGAATTATCATCTAATATATTTTTGGTTAAAATAATTTTTCATACAAGGAGGTTAACCATATTGAATATTATCGTGACTCCAGAATTATTAGAATGTTCAGCCGAAAAATTCAAAAGTGCTCAAGAACAAGCACAAGTACAATTTACCAACCTTCGAAAAGATATCTCATATCTTGAATCAATTTGGTATGGTTCTACCAAAGAAAAGTTTTATTATGATTTTCAACAATCTAGCCAAGTAATGAATAAATATATTCATTACCTTCAGCAGATTGAAACTCAACTAAAAAGGGCAGCCGAAAAATTCAGAAAAGTAGATGATGAAACAGGAGCTGAGTTATCCACAAATAATGGGAGTTTACTCGATTCTCTCAAAAAGGGATTGATGACCGCATTATCTCCCACCGTTAAATTAGGTATAATGGCAGGTGTATTAAATGTTATTCCAAACAAAAAAAGAAATGATTTAGTAGATATCGTCACTCGTAAATGGGTTAATGGTAAGGCGGGAGAATTATGGAATAAATTAATTCCCTTGAAAGACTTTTCAACATTAGAAAAAACCGCTGCATCATTAGGAAAATTAGATAAATCTCTTCCTAAAAATAGTATTAAAGAATCTAATATTTCTAAGCATATTATAAAAAATATGAAACCCTTTGGTATAGCTTCCATTACCCTTACTACATTAGGTGAAGTAAATTCATTAACATCAGCCATACAAAGTGATTTTAAAAAATATGATGGCTCTCAAGCTGGTGTTAATATTGCTATGGATACAGTTTATTCTACAGGAAAGGTAGTTGGAAATTTAGCTTCAACTTATGCAGGTGGAGTAGCGGGTGCTGAAGCGGGTGCATTAGCTGGCTCATTCATTTTCCCTCCAGTTGGTACAGCTGTTGGTGCAATTGCAGGTGGCATTATTGGTTCTACTGTAGGTGGCACCGCATTCAATGAATTGGCAGATAAATTTGTACCTCGTCAAAAGTTTAAAGAGAGTATTTCAAGTTTTACAGATAGCTTCACTAATTTTTTAAAATAAATTAAAAATCAATTGAAGAAATGAGGTAAAAAAAGTCTCTAATTAGACTTTTTATGAGCTATGAATAAAAAACAAATTGTTTCCATAGAGGAATTAGCATTTCTAATGAACTCTATAGAAAATCAACCTTATGCAAAAGAATTACTAAGTCTTATCTATGATGAACTAGAGAAAGCAGATGTCGAAAAAATATTATTAACTGCAGCGCATTCCCTATTTGCTAGAGGATTATTAAACTTTAATCAACAAACTAAAGAAATGCAATTACAACCGGGTATAAAGAAATTATTCAGCACTATGTGTAATCCGCACCTTTCATTATTACTTCAAAAAGTCGATTTTACAAACGAAACAACGATTACTGCTAACATTTATATTGATAACACTTCAAACGTTACATATCAGAGTTTAGATGGTATTATACATGAAATCGAAGGGATTTCAGACGATAGATTATTTTTAGAATCTAAAAATTTATTACAGCTAGGATTTCAAGAAGAGGAAAAAGAAAGTAACATTGTAGGAACTCTCCCAAACCACATCGTACAAAATATCGAAAAGTTATTCCCATTGTCTATTCAAGAAGGGAAAACAATGTTAATCGAGAATGGATTTAATTCCTTATATGCTGAAAATTTTATAAGGGATTTAAAAACAACGCAGTCGATTTACACTATTATGCGTCTAGATACAACAGAAAAGAATGAGGTTATTTCTGACAATGGATTCTTTGTTATTGAATCACCAAACACTCAATGGCTATTAACTCAAAATATAATAAATGATTCCTTTGATATAACCTATTTAACCAAAAATCTTTTCGAAAATGAAATAGCAAAACTAATAAAACATTAATCCTCTAAGACGGGAGTATATTTATATTGAATAAACATCAGAATTCTAACAAAAAAAAGGAAGGTCTTTTCGAAAATAGGATATTACCTATCATCACTGTTCTTTCAGGTGTAATTCTACTAGTGTACAAAGGGTTAGAATTTATTTCAAAGTATGTACTACTTTTAATCTTATTTGCCCTAATTATTGCTTCTTTATACTTATTGTTTATGCGAGAAATAGTTGGTGCTGCTATTGGATTTATTTTTGCAGCTCTTGGATATTATATGTATAAAATTATTTTTAAACAAAAAAAGAAATAGCGGATAAACAAATCATAAAGATGTAATTTAAAAGAGAATGCTTTTACGCATTCTCTTTTAAATTACCCTCTTTTATATACTTATATGGGATCGCCTCTATAAGTTTTTCTAATCCATTTACATTTTGAGTTAATGCACCTTTCACAAGAGAGAAATCTGTATTTGATTCTTCTTTTTTTTCTTTAAAAAACGAAGACTTTTCTACATTGACTTCAGCCATCTCTTCTCCCCCTTTTCAAAAAGATACAACCTTTTATTTATATTATATAGCAAATGTAGAAAGAGTGTACACTTATGATTTTCTTTTTAATTCTTCTTCTAATTCTTCTACTTGCTGCAACGTATCCCCTTTTATTAAAGAGAAATCTGTTGTATCTTCGTTACCTTCTTTAAAAAAATCATTGTCATAATCTTTTACCACTACAATCACCTCTACATGCTAGTGTAGGAATGATTGTCCAATTTTATTCAACTTTGTCGGATTTTGTTTTTAATTTATGTATAGAAGAAAAGGACAGAAAAAGATTCTGTCCTTATTTACTAAAATAACTATGATGTATTGTTAAATTATATACATTTTCAAAATCCCGATCTTGCAGGTTATTTTTCTTTCCATCAATAACAATGAAAACGTCACTTACTATTTTTGCTGGTATAATCCCGACATTTTCTACTTGCACCGCTTTCTGCTCATTCAATTGCTCGATATGTTCTAACGGAACGATAATACTAAATTGCGAGCGAATACCACGAAAGTTTGTATTTAATTCTTTCGCGGCTTCAAAAACAACAATTTTCGCACCAATCTTTTCCCCATATGAATCTAAAAATGCATTTAAGCTCTTTGTATATTCCTCTTCCGTATGCCATTCCATCGTACCGAATACTGCTGGATTAACATTTTGAATAATTGTCGTGTATATTTCTCCTCTCGCTTTAGATGCAATTAATGATCGTTTTATTGATTGAACTGTCTTGCCAATATCGCTAAATTTCGCACCCCATATTTCAGAAATATTAGGTGTTAAAATGAACGCAATATCAACAAAAATAACCATTGCAGTAAACATTAAAAGATTTTTCCAGAGGGTTAAATCAATTCCTTTTATCATGAAATACACGGTGACAGATATGATAAACAAACCATACCAAGTCTTTCTAATACGTTGCTTTTTCTCCTCGTACAACTCCTCATTTTTCCAATAAAAGAAAACAAGGACTACAAAGACAATCGCTAAAACAAATAAGCCAATTCGAATGTTAGAGATCATTAATCACATCACCCTCCATTCAAAAACTACTCACGATATCATTACATGCGCAAGCTGCTCTCTTTATGACAAAAGACGTGGACAAGCTTCTAAAATTAGCTACATCGCATATACATTAGAAAGTACCACGTCTTTTATCCTGTTATTTGTGGGCAGTAAGACCCCCACTGATTAAAATTTCACTTTACCATGAGTCTATATTGTATATGTAGACAAGCATTCATTTCAAATTTTCGTATTAAAAAGAAATATGTTTCGGAATTTCCCCTTCAGGTACTTCTCCATCCATACTTAAATAATAATGACGAATCGGACGTAAGTTTTCGTCTAATTCATAAACAAGCGGAATGCTAGTGGGAATATTTAATGAAACTACACCATCACTTGAAAGGTTGTCTAAATATTTTACTAGCGAGCGAATTGTGTTACCGTGTGATGAAATAATTACTTTATTACCACTTTTTAATGTCGGCGCAATTTCTGAATGCCAATAAGCAAGTACTCTCTTCTCCGTATCCTCTAAACATTCAGTTAATGGAAATTCACCTTTTTTGAGTGTTTTATATCTTGGATCGGTCGCTTCATATCGAGGATCGTCTTCAGTAAGAGCCGGTGGTCTTACATCAACACTTCTTCTCCAAATATGAACTTGCTCCTCACCATATTTTTGTGCAGTTTCATCTTTATTCAGCCCTTGCAATGCACCATAATGTCTTTCATTTAGCTTCCAAGATTTATGTATTGGAACCCAAGTAAGATCCATCTCATGAAGTACAATCCATAACGTCCGAATTGCGCGTTTTAATACAGATGTATAAGCCACATCAAAAGTATATCCGTTTGTCTTTAATATTGCTCCTGCTTCTCTCGCTTCACTTAATCCATTCTCTGATAGATCAACATCTGTCCATCCAGTAAAGCGATTTTCAAGATTCCATAAGCTTTGTCCGTGACGAATAAGTACAAGTTTTATCATTATAATTCCCCTTTCGGAAATGTGAATTTTATTGTTCCATTGCGTACACGTATAAAGTATCTAGTAATGTATCTTTTTATCCATTCACTCTATGACCAAATCATAGTTGCCAAATGTATGGATAAAATTTGTTCTTTTTCAAACGATAAAAACAGAAGTTTTTTCATTATTTTTGATCGACTGGTAGTTCACGTTTCGTTATCCAAGCATCAAAACCTGATCGGCTATTTGCCATTTCATTCATAACTTGGTGCCAATTGTCCTCACATGATTCACCAAATTTTGAAAAAATAGCACCCATTTGTTGTCTTTGTACATCACTCAGTTTTTTCTCTAAATCTGTACCTTTTTCTGTTAAAGACAACTGTTTCACACGTCGATCATGCATAGCTTCATTACTCTCAATTAAGCCCTTTTCCACAAGTTGACGTAGCGGTCCGTGGAGAGCTTGTTTACTTATTTCTAATAGTGATAATAACTCATTTACACTTATCCCTGGAAAACGTGCGATAAAAAATAAAATTCGATGATGTACTCGTTGAATGCCATATTCTTTTATAATTTCATCTGGCTTTTCAGTAAATGTTTTATATGCAAAATAAAATAATGCTAATGCCTCATTCATCTGTTCTTCTTTATGTTGTGTCATCTACTTTCCCCCTGTATGTAAATTATACCACAATCTAGTAATGAATATTTTAATCAACGCATTAGAACTTATTTAGTCTATTGAAACATTCATTGCATAATTAGGAGATGATTCATTTGAAAAAACAATATACTGTAAGTACATATTTATTGGATAGACTACATGAATTAGGAATTGAACATATATTTGGGGTTCCTGGTGATTATAATCTTGCCTTTTTAGATGATGTGGTTGCACATGAAAATTTAAAGTGGATTGGCAATTGTAACGAATTAAATGCTGCATATGCAGCAGATGGGTACGCTCGCATAAAAGGAATCGCTGCTCTTATTACTACTTTCGGAGTTGGAGAATTAAGCGCTATTAACGGTATTGCTGGCTCATATGCGGAAAACGTGCCAGTTATAAAAATCACGGGTACGCCACCAACAAAAGTAATGGAAAATGGAGCAATCGTCCATCATACGTTAGGAGATGGAAAGTTCGATCACTTTTCCAATATGTATCGAGAAATCACTGTGGCACAAACAAATGTAAAACCTGAGCATGCTGCTGAGGAAATTGACCGTGTTTTACGTGCATGTTGGAATGAAAAACGCCCGGTTCATATTAATTTGCCGATTGATGTATATAATAAACCAATTAATAAACCTACAGAACCAATTTTATATAAACCGATTTTAAGTAATAAAGAAGCGTTGGATAAAATGCTACTACATGCCACTTCAATAATAAATAACGCCAAAAAACCTGTAATTTTAGCTGATTTTGAAGTAGATCGATTTCACGCTAAAGAAAATTTACATCAATTTGTAGAAAAAACTGGGTTTCCCATCGCGACGTTAAGTATGGGAAAAGGAATATTCCCAGAAAAACACCCTCAATTTATAGGGATTTATACTGGTGATGTAAGTTCTCCGTACTTGAGAAAAAGAATTGATGAATCTGATTGTATTATTAGTATTGGTGTGAAGTTAACTGATACTATTACAGGCGGCTTCACACAAGGTTTTACAAAAGAACAAGTTATAGAAATCCATCCCTACACTGTGAAAATTATAGATAAAAAATACGGTCCAGTTGTAATGCAGGATGTTTTACAACATTTAAGTGATTCAATTGAGCATCGTAATAAAGATACCCTTGACGTTAAGCCATTTATTTTAGAATCATCACCTTTTACTGAAGAGTTCATTCCAAAAGCACAAATGGTCACACAAAAACGTTTTTGGCAGCAAATGTACCATTTCTTACAAGAAAACGACATCTTAATTGTAGAACAAGGAACACCTTTCTTTGGTAGTGCTGCTATCCCTCTACCTAAAAACACTGCATATGTAGGACAACCGTTATGGGGATCTATCGGATATACATTGCCCGCTCTACTTGGTACACAGCTCGCCAATTTAGCACGGCGCAACATTTTAATTATTGGTGATGGTTCTTTCCAAGTAACTGCCCAAGAGTTATCAACTATACTACGTCAAAATTTAAAACCGATTATATTTTTAATCAATAACAACGGATACACTGTTGAACGTGCCATTCACGGCCAAAACCAACCTTATAATGATATACAAATGTGGGATTACAATAAACTATCAATGGTATTTGGGTCAGAAGAAAAAAGTCTAACATTTAAAGTAGAAAATGAAGCAGAATTAGCAGAAGTCTTAACAAATATAACTTTTTATAAGAATCAACTTATCTTTATTGAAATTATAATGAGCCAAAGCGATCAACCTGAATTGTTAGCTAAACTCGGGAAAAGATTCGGTCAGCAAAATTCTTAATATAAAAGCATAACCTAATTATACAATTGGTAGTGTAAAACTTGTTTTGAGAATAGTTTCGACACTCAAAATACATAAGGAAAAGGATGGAAAGCACCATCCTTTTCTATTTTAAGAGCATTCTTCGACTAACGCCCCGTATGACAAGCAAAAATTCTTAATCCATCTTTAACTTTATAGCTTTTGTCGCAATAAATGTTTTAATATGCTTATCTAATATCCTTGTCCCACCAAAATCATCCTCATAAAAACCTGTTATAGCAAAACCAGCTTCAATTTGGCCTTGAATTTGGTCTTCTAAAGTATGCGCATATTCTATTGTTTGATTTGAATCGATGTAATCTTGAACTTCATCCTCTGGTAAATAATCCAATGTTGATGAAGGAATTGAATGTTTAACATCAAGAATACCTTTTTGTTCTTGGTTATCATCAAAGATCCATAGTAACGGATTTGTAAATCCAGCAATAAGAATACCTTTATTCTTTAAAACCCTAGAAACTTCATTCCATACAAGATGAACATCTTTTACAAACAAATTAGAAACAGGATTTATAACAATATCAAAATATTCATCCTCAAAATCACCAAGGTCTGACATATCTCCTTGTACGGTTTTTAAAGTCAAACCATCCCGTTTTGCTACCTTTTCATCTTGTTCCAATTGCTTCTTAGATATATCAGTAACTGTTACATCTGCTCCAGCAGCAGCTAGAACTGGTGCTTGTTGTCCGCCACCTGATGCTAAGCAAAGTATCTTTAATCCATCTAATGACTTTGGAAACCACTCTCTAGGAACTGATTTTTCCGTAGTGACTGTAATCTCCCATTCACCTGATTTGCTTTTCTCAATAACCTCGCTACTTACAGGCTGCGTGTATCTAGAACCTTCTTCAACCTTCTTATCCCATGCATTACTGTTTTGTTGTGTAATATCCATTGCGATTAGTCCTCCTAACGATCTAGTTGGATTTTAAGTGTAAACTTATTAACTATTTATGCTTTCCTTTTTCTATTAACCCGCCTGATAGTTCATACATAGTTGTCTATATTTATATTAACAGATAAATGCAAAAATTACTAAAAAATTCTAAAAAGACAAAAAATTACACATCTATTCCATTCATTTAAACTAATCATAGAATTGTTAACTTTTAAACAACTCACTTCCACATAAAAAAAGCATTCCAAATCTGTTGACAGTTGGAACGCTTTTTTATGTTATTTAATTTTTCAAGCTTTTAACTAAATCCATTAAACAAATAAGCTATGCTTTTTCTTTTTTATTCAGCAAGAGTTAACTGCCAAGATACACCATACTTATCATTTAACCAGCCAAACTTTTTACTAAACGGATAAGAACCTAAAGGCATGAGAATTGCTCCATCCTGCGCTAATTTATGAAAGACCGTTTCAATTTCTTCTTCTGTCTCACAAGTTACATAAAGAGACATAGCTGGAGTGAATGTAAAATTATGATTTACATAACTATCAATACACATAAACTCTTGGCCATTTAGCGTAAAAGTTGCATGAATTACAGTTCCCTCTTTACCAGGTCCATTTTCATCGTAGCGAGAAATACTTACAATTTCCGATTGATCAAATAGCGACGTATAAAAATTCATTGCTTCCTCAGCTTTGCCTTCAAACATTAAAAACGTAGTAATTTTTTGATTTGTGTTACTCATATGGAGACAGCCCCTTGTTATATATTTATGTAAAACATAAGTCGTCCAAAAACCGAACGTACATTCCTATAAGTGTATTGTCTATAAAAACGATGAGTTTGTCAATTATCTACTTTCTTATTTCTTCTTAAATAATGCTGTCCAAAGAAATGATTCTCCAAACATTTCATTCGGTTGTTTTATTTGTTTCATCCTTCTAATCTCAATTACCTCAAATTCTTTAAATATCTCTCTTAACTTTTCTTCCGAGTATGCAAGACCACCTTGTAGACTCCATTCTCTATATACGTCCCAATCTGTTATTTCTGATCCATTTCGCTCATCTAAATCGCCTGCCGCAAAACATGTTAATCCAAAATAACCACTCGATTTTAATGAGTTTTTAATTAAATCCACATAATTTATTCTTCTATGCGGTGGAATGTGATGCAAACAGCCCGAATCATATACAAAATCAAATTCGTTTTGAACCTCTAAATTAAAAATTGAATCACAAATAAAATGAATTGCTACCCCTTTTGCCAATGCCCTCTCTTTTGCCCAGTTAATGCCTTCTACAGATAAATCCACTGCTGTTACATCAAATCCTTGAGTCGCTAAATAAATGGCATTTCTACCTGGACCACATCCAAGTTCTAATACCTTCCCTTTTGAAACTCTCTCTTTTTGTATATACGAAACTAGATTCTCATCTGGAACATTTTCAAAAAACGGAACATCCTTTTCTCTATTCTCATAAAACTCATTCCAAAATGGTTCTGCAGGTCTTAATAATGAATCAAGCATTTTTAATATGTCTTCTTGTGTGTGTAACGTTTCAGTTTTCATTAATACCCCTCCATGAATTAATAGTCAGAAAATTATTATATATCTTTTTGGACTTTCAAACAAAGAAAAAACTCCTACATTTTGAAGTGAACCCCGAAAACGGGACACCTATCAAAACACCTAAACCACCTTTCATTTGGTGCGGATGCATCGAATTGGCGTTCCAATCGATGAGGGGCTACTACTGGCTCCGCACCACTGATATATTTCTTTTTCTTTCGACCAACTTTTGAGAGAATCTGATTTTGCCTCATGATTCATAATACTTTTTTATGATTTACACACAGCCCCATTTTCCGAAGAGTTGCGGTCACTCTTCGATATCCATATCGTAATTTATGCCGAAGACAAACATCCTTTATTTTCTCTTCTATCCCTTAGGTCCACTGTTCGTTATAACCAACGATAAAATGTAGACCGGGGTAATTCTAATACATTACACAATTCTTTTACCGTTAGTTTTTTTTTAATCGGTCCATAAAGTAACTACAGTTTCCGGGTTCAACTTCTTTCGATTTCCAGATACTTTCCCCATATCAGTAATTTTGTTTTTAACTGTTTATTTTCTAACCGTAGCTGTTCCAATTCATTTAACGCTTTTGGCCCTTTTCCATAAGAATATTGTTTTCCTACAGGTTGTTGAAAATGGTACGTTTGACCGGTACGATACCACTTCATCCACGTCTTAATTTGGGAAACATTTTTAATTCCAAAATTCTCCATAATTGTCCGATTGGAATATCCATCCTTTTTCATTTCAACCACTTTCCACTTTATTTCTTCTGGGTAATGAACTCTTGTCTTCAAACCAAAAACACCTCCAGTGAATTCGCATACTAAGTATGCGAATTCAGGAGGTGTTTTTTTCATGTACCACTATTCGGGTTCACTTCAAAAGTTAACTGCTTTTTAATTACAATAACTATTTTGTTTAAATTCACCTTAATTCATATCAATTTTTCTTAACATTCACATTAATAACTGTACAATATAATTAAACTGTTTGTATGAGGGGTGATTATTATGAACTGGAAACAAAAATACAATCCGAAATATCTCTTTTACCGAATGTATAGTTATATTTATAAAGCCCTTGATGATATATCATGGTCCTTAAAATAACGCTTTTGTTCACTTTTTTGATACATTTACGAAACATGCATGTGTTATCTTCATTAAGTCCTTTTCTTTTTATAATGTCGTGTGAGATATACCAACAGAGGAAGCCCTAGATTCCCTAATCCTAGGGCTTTTTTTATAAGAATTTTATACATTTTATTATTTCCACCAACTTTTCAAATTGTATATACATAATATAAAATTTTCATGTTGTTATATTTTTTGATGGTCTCCTATCTTTCCGTAAAAGGCCCTTTTTTCAAATAACGCTTTTGTTTAATTTATATTTAAAAAGTTCCTTTTCATAAAGACTTCCCTTATATGCTATACTCATTCTTAAATAATTGTATAAGGAATGTTAAAAATGGATGATAGACCGTCAAGACAATGGAAATTGCGACAAAAGTTAAGAGCACTGAAAACCAAAAACAACAATGACACAAACCCTTTGTTTAGTGAATGCCTTGAATCCCTAGGAAACGAAACTCTCATTTTCTCCCAAGAAAAAAGCCAGCAGATTGCTACTATTTTAATGAATTCATTTCCTATAACTATCTCGGGAAGAATAGATTGGGAACAGATAGATAATCAATTCATAGCTTCGAACAAAGAACAACTAATTTCCCTTATTAGAGCAAACCAACTAGATTTTGATGAACAGATTTTTATAATATGGGATAACTATGAAATCCCTGTAGTAAGTACAAATCTTGATAAAGTATTCCAATCACTAGTTGACGTTGATGCAGTCAGTTTTTATTACTGGCTATTAGACAAAGAATATAGCTTCGTAATTGAAATAAATGATGAAGAATTGATTAGGGTTGGGTTTCGCTAATACTCTAAGCATATTTCCTCATTCTACTGATCTGCAAAATTTAAATTGTATTATTTATCAAAGACTTAAAATATACGAATGTCACGTAAAACGATTGGTGTTAATCATGTTTATGTTTATAATTACGTTGATTTGGATAACTTGCATTTATAAAATGTAAATATTTTATAAATGCAAGTTAAACAAACATTGTTATATCAAGGTTTGTTTGACCTAACATGTTATATTCTTGATATTAAGACGGTTTTTATGAGCATTTCGTATAAGTGTGATTTAACTGATTAAGACTATTTTTAAAAACGACATATCAGCGATAATTTATGTCTATTCTGTATAAGTGTTAGCAAGATTGTTTGCAAACTTGTTAGCACTTTTTTAAAACTTAAACCAGAGGAGATTCATACAATTTAGTAACAATGTAAAATTGAATTTATCAAGGATAAACCATTTAACAAATAGTTTGCAGCACTGAATGATTTACAAAAGAATACCCATCGATACACTACGAATAAAAATAATGAGCTAATCGAGGGAATATAATTATTTTTATTTAATTCGCACTTGTACTTCTTGTTCTTGTATTACTTGAATGATTAACTCCAATACAATATTTTGTATTAACTGATGCTCATTATCATGAAGTGTACTTTGTTCTGATATGTATTCAATACATTGATATATATACCCTTCTACCAATAAGCTCCCTTTTTCAACTGTAAGTGTATTTTGCCCATTCTTTTTTACCTTTGGTATTAAAAATTCGGTTTTTGTCAAAATAACCTCCTGTTCAACCTCTTTTATTCCTATGACTTTTTCTTTAAATACAACCTTTTCTCGTAAACTAATTTCACCTTTATATCTTCCTAATTCTATTGGTAGTTTCGCTGTAATAAAATTATTTACGTCTTCCCCATTTTCACTCTCTAATATTATACTGTGAATAGGAATCCATGAAGATGCCTCTACCTTATTCTCTTCTTTATTCCCTTTATTTTTTTGGTTATATAATTCAAAATGAATTCTCTTCTCATGAAGATTTAAAGAAACTAATTTACAATAACTATCCGAATGATATTGTTGCACTGTAGTTAATAACTTACAATCTAATTCACGCCCTTCTACACCTTTTTCATCCCTAAATACAAATGCTTCTTGATTTTTAACATTTATTTTTGGAAATATTTTAAAACTAGTTACTTCTGAAAAAATAGAAAATGGAGTTTTGACCACCAGTGAGCGTATTAAAGGCCCTATTTGTGATCCAGACGCTTTACCTTCTTTCTCTAATTTTGATGCTACATATTCTCCCTTTAATTCAGGTGGTATTTCTTCTTTTCCCCCTCTTTTTTCGTGTAAATTATCTTGTATATTCAGCTTTTTATACTTGTAAATTTCATCCCATATCCCCTTACCAATCCATGGATTTTTCATCACCATCCCCCCGTCTGATGAAATTCAAAAAATTTGTTTTTTGTATGTGACCATTTCATCATTATATATGTTGTATAAAAATAAAAAAGAAATTGTCTTTTTAACAAAGACAATTTCTTTTTATTTTTATAGTGCTACTTGTACTTGTTGTACTTGTAAAACTTTTAAAGTAAGATCTAGTACAATTTTTTCACGAAGCGTATCAAATGGTTCGTT
>NZ_JBPWBC010000028.1:0-23794 GCF_051776965.1 Bacillus cereus group sp. BceL220
AATACGAAACGGATTAAGGCAAAATTAAAAATGAGCCCAGTACAATACCGGACTCACTTTTATCAAGCTGCCTAATGAAATAACCGTGTCTAACTTTTAGGGGTCACTTCAAAATCCGATGCTCTACTTTTCTTTTATAACAATCATTCAAACTATAACGGTCCCTCCAAAATATGAAGGAGCTTATAGCCTTTTAATATTTCTCTTCTACCCGTAATTCTTTACTATACTTTTGAATGAAAACTGATGAAATAACCATTACTATGCCCACACTAAAACTAATAAGTTGATCTAATAACATTTCATCATGAATAAACCAGCGAAGTAAAAATACACCCCCAAAAATAAGCATCATGATAAATCCAGTATGTCTAAGCCCTTTATATACATTTTCCATATGTATCACCTCTCCACATACTTTTATCCATATTATACCATAATCTAAAAACGTGTATAACCAACATTCGGTATTGAAACCAATAATAAAAAGACTGCAGAGAACTCCATCTCCACAGCCTAATATTTATTTTTGCAAAAACGCCTGCAAATCTGCAAATTGTCTCTTTGCATCTTCATAGCCTTGCTCGTATAAATTTTGTAGTTTTGCTGTATCTTTTTCCATACGATCTACTTGAAGCGGCACTTCTGGGCGAATAACAAATAAATTACCAGCTTGCTCTTCTTTTTCAATATAGTGAAGTGTTTCATTATACACTTCATAACGATTCAACATCGTGTTAACAAGATTCGGATATTTTTTATAAGCTTTTCCTGCAATCCATCCGAATTTTGATTTTTTCTTCGCGTAACCATGATTTCTCGTTAAAATAACGACTGATTTTTTAAATCCATCTTCCTGTGCCTTACGAACTGGAATTGGATCAGAAATCCCGCCATCTAATAACTGCTTACCACGATAATTTACTACTGGTGCAATGAAAGGCAATGAACTAGACGCTTGTAATAAATTTAGTGCATCATCATTCGTTCCTTCTTTCTCAAAATAAACAGATTGTCCTGTTTCACAATCCGTCGTTCCTACAAGGAAACGTTCTGGGCTATTAAAGTATGTTTCAAAATCAAACGGAACATGCTTTTCTGGAATTTCATGAAAAATGAACTCCATATCAAATAGCTGACGTTTTCTCCATAAGTTTTTATACGACAAATATTTCGGATGTGATGCATAATCAATATTGACCGTTTTATTTCTATTTCTTTGTCTGGAAAGATACGACGCTGCATGACAAGCACCAGCTGATACACCGATTACATATGGAAAATATAAATCTTGTTCCATAAAGTATTCTAATATCCCACCCGTATATACACCACGCATACCGCCGCCTTCTAATACTAACCCCGTATTTTCAAGCATGTTACTCTCTCCTCTATATATATTGACTCTTTAATTATTCACCATGTTAAGTATCTTTTTCTATTATATATGAGTTCTTTCAGAAATTATATTTAAAAGACTTGAGAAAAAGGAGTTTTTTCTTCCAATTATATTTCCAAATGATCGGAGACATCCTTTATAAACCTTTGAATAAAGTCTTGCTCTTCTTTCGTATATCCATCTAAAAGTAACAACCACTTTTCTTCAGCTTGCTTATGCAATTTTTCATGAGCTTTATATATTTCATTGCCGCTTTCCGTTAAGCTGAAGAAGATTTCTTTTTGATTATCTAACATTTGCATCTTCTCAACGAATTGCTTTTGAAACAACTTCGTACAAATTTTAGAGATTGCTCCCTTCGTCATGCCCATTTCTGTCGTAATTGCCGTTACATTCATCAAACCATTTTTTCCGATACATTCGATTACATGTAACTCAGATAAAGACATACTACTTACACCTGTCTCACGAAGAAACTTCTCGTTTTGTCGTTTTAAATGTTCTTCTTTTTTATGCAAAAGTGTACGAATGTCCGACAGTATTTCCATTTGCTTCGTTGCATGCTTCAATCCGTTCGCCTCCTAAGTTTCCGAAGAAACAATTTAACTATATACCATTTTAAAATTATTTTTTCATCTTTACAAGTGAGAAAATCATGTTAAAATAAATTTAGTTTCCAAGGAAACCAAAATACAAGGAGGTTAACAAGATGAAAAAATCTAAACTAACTTTCATTTTATATGTTGTCTGTATTAGTGCCTTACTCGGTTCCTTCGCTCAAAATATTTACACACCTATCTTACCGATGATTCAAAATTCTTTTCACACTTCTCTTTATCTTGTAAATGTAACAGTTTCACTTTTCACATTCATTCTTGCAATTATGCAGCTCGTATATGGACCTTTAATTGATACAAAAGGGAGAAAATCTGTCCTTATCCCTAGTTTAGTCATTAGTACAATTGGTTCAATCGGATGTGCTTTTTCGGCAAACATTTATTTATTTCTCTTTTTTAGAGCTGTTCAAGCTATAGGAATAGCGGCTATACCTGTAGTTTCAGCAACGATTATCGGCGATTTATTTGAAGGAAAAGAACGCGGAGAAGCGATGAGCCTATACCAAATGTTACTTGCCCTCGCACCTGCAATGGCTCCTCTCATAGGTGGATTTCTTGGCAGTATAAATGGTCACTTATCTGTATTTCTCTTTTTATCTACACTTGGCATTATCTTATTAATTATAAACATTTCACTACTTCCAGAAACAAAGCCAAATGTAATTAAGCAGCCTAAAGCACAAAAGAATTACTCTCTTATCTTAAAAAATAAAACTGGATTTTCTATTACTCTTATTGGCTTCATTCAATTTTGTATTTACTTTTGCTTTCTCGTTTTTTTACCGAGCATTTTAGCAAATTCATTTCATCTAGCTGCAAGTGAAATTGGTCTTATGTTTGTACCAATGTCTCTTTCTATCATGCTAGGAAGTTTTTGCTACAAGTTTTTGCAAAAACGCCTCACAACAAAGCAAACTTTATTTATTACGAGTTACTTCAATATTATATGTGTCTTTTTATTCTCTTTCATATATAACATCAATATCCCATTCATCATTATCGTTACATCTTTGTACGGTTTTAGTATGGGACTTTCTATGCCAATTCACACTACTTTATTAACAGAAGAATTCGTGCAAGAACGTGCAACAGCTATCGGTATGTACAACTTCATCCGCTATCTTGGTATGGGCACAGGGCCACTTATAGGTGGATTTCTTTTATTTAACCAAAATTACTTTTGGATTTTCTTCCTAGGCGCAATTATGTTTTTACTTGTAATCTTATATGCAATGAAAATGCTAAGTTTTCATTCTGTACAAAAAGCAAAATAGAGCCCCCAAAAAGGTCGGCTCTATTTATCCTCTTTGATCCGCAACAATATGAATATCAATATACTTTGTTTGTCTCATAATTTCATTTACAATAGAGCCTTTTCGTATTTCTTCCCACCTTGTTCTAGCCGATTGTCCAAGTAAAATTTGCGTCACCTGTAATCTTTTTGCCACTTCAATAATAACATCTGCTGGCTTTCTTCCCTTTGCTTCTTCTAATACAAAACTTGCATCAAATTGATTCGTTAGCAACTTCCACTCTTCAATCGTCTGCTTTTTTCCAGCTGAAATAGAATCTATATTTTCCCTCTCAACGTTTAATACGTACAATTCAGCGTTTAACCGATCAGCCATGCGCCATCCCCGTCTTATTAATTTCTCCGCTGTTGAACTGTATTGTACACAAACAAGAATTTTTTCTTTTACGCCAATTGGTTCTATTACTGTTTGGCTAATTTTCTCGTCCATATCATCGGCAACCTCGCGAAGTGATAATTCCCTAAGTGCCCCTAAATTATTAAGCGTAAAGAAATTTTGTAAACTTTGCTGAATTTTTTCTTCTTTATATATCTTTCCGTCTATTAGTCTCTTCCTTAATACCTCGGGCGTTGCATCAACGAGCTGAATTTCATTTGCTTTTTGTAAAATAAAATCTGGAATTCGTTCTCTTACTTTTACATTCGTAATTTGAGCTACAATATCATGAACACTTTCTAAATGTTGAATATTAAAAGCTGATAATACCGATATACCAGCCTCTAACAATTCCTGCACATCCATATAACGTTTTTTATGCTTAGAACCAGGAACATTACTATGCGCAAGTTCATCCACTACGACTACTTGCGGCGCGCGTTTTTTTATTCCTTCCACATCAAGCTCATAAAATACCTTTCCTTTATACTGTATTTCTTTCAAAGGAACTTTTTCTAAATCAGCAATTGCTTCTTCCGTCTCTTTTCTTCCATGCGTTTCAATTAAACCAATTACAATATCAATTCCATCTTTTTTCATTTCCCTTGCATCAAAGAGCATTTTATAACTTTTTCCTACGCCTGGAGCTGCTCCTACATATAGCTTTAACTTTCCGCGATTTTGCTGACGAATATATTCTAAATATTCCTCTGGCGTTCGCCTTTGAAACTTCGGTTCATAATCATCTGCATACAAAATAAACACTACCTTTCATTCGAAACAACGCTACCTCAATCCGTTAGATTGAGGTAGCGTTGTTACTATTTCATTAATTCCTGTAATGCCAAATTTAGCTTTAAGACGTTCACTCGATCTTCTCCAAATAAACCAAGCGCAGCACCTTCTGTTTGATCTTTAATCAATTGATTAAGTTTTTCTTTCGGAATATTCGTTAATTTCGATATGCGATCCACCTGCACAGAAGCTGCCTTCGGACTAATGTCAGGATCAAGCCCTGAACCTGAATTTGTCACTAAATCAATCGGTACTTCTGTAACTGGAACGCTCGGATTTTGTTTCTTCCACTCTTCAATACTTTTCTCTACTCGTTTCTCTAAATCTGGATTAGATGGTGCATAGTTATTTGAACCAGATGCTTCTGCCTTATATTCAATACTAGAAACACGCCCTTGAAAATAACGTGGATCCGTGAAGTTTTGCCCGATTAATTTAGAACCAATCACTTCATTTTTATCATTATATATTAGACTTCCATCCGCATTATCCTTCATCACTGCTTGTGCAATACCAGTAACAATAAGTGGGTATACAAGTCCACACAACACTAGAAATGTAAAAGTAATACGGATAATTGGTGATAGTATACTTTGTTTCTTTTCCATCTTTTTCCCCTCTTCCTTATATGAACAAACCGACAATTATATCAATTACTTTAATTCCAATGAACGGAACGATAACTCCGCCAAGCCCATAAATAAGTAAGTTTCGGCTAAGCAATGCATTAGAACTCATCGGTTTATATGCAATACCTTTCATCGCTAACGGAATGAGTAATGGAATAATAACAGCGTTAAATATTAATGCTGATAAAATCGCTGACAGTGGTGATGTTAATTTCATAATGTTCAATGCTTCCATTTGCGGAATCGCAAGTGTAAACATCGCTGGAATAATCGCAAAATATTTCGCTATATCATTCGCAATACTAAACGTCGTTAACGCACCTCGGGTCATTAACAATTGCTTACCAATTCCTACAACCTCAATAATTTTCGTTGGATTCGAGTCTAAATCAATCATATTCGCTGCTTCTTTCGCAGCTGTCGTACCACTATTCATCGCTAATCCAACGTCAGCCTGTGCTAATGCCGGAGCATCATTTGTACCATCACCTGTCATCGCTACAAGTTTCCCTTTATCTTGCTCTGCTTTAATAACCGCAATTTTATCTTCTGGTTTACACTCGGCAACGAATTCATCTACTCCAGCTTCTTTTGCAATCGTTGCTGCTGTTAACGGATTATCACCTGTACACATAACCGTTTTAATCCCCATTTGGCGCAACTGTTCAAAACGCTCACGCATACCCGGTTTTACTGTATCCTTTAAATAAATTAAACCGTAAATACGATTATCTACTGCAACTACAAGTGGTGTTCCGCCCTCTTTTGAAATTAAGTCTGCTTTTTGATTTACATCTTTCGGAATTGTTCCACCTTGTGACCCAACCCATTCAATAACAGCACCGACAGCACCTTTTCTCACTTTCGTTCCGTCTTGTAAATCAACACCGCTCATTCTCGTTTCTGCTTTAAACGGAACAAACTCCCCTTGTTCTGCAAGTTCTCTATTATATGATATAGATTTTCCCTGCACATACTCAATAACAGATCGACCTTCTGGTGTTTCATCTAAAACAGAACTAATAGCAGCCCACTTTCCAACTTGCTCAATCGTTTCATTTCCTACAGGCAATAATGTATGAGCCATCCGGTTTCCAAAAGTAATTGTACCTGTTTTATCTAAAATAATTGTATTAATATCGCCCGCAGCTTCTACTGCTTTCCCTGACATCGCTAACACGTTAAATTTTGTCACCCGGTCCATCCCAGCAATACCAATCGCTGATAGCAAACCACCAATTGTCGTTGGAATTAAACATACTAACAATGCTACGAGTACAGCTGTATCAATTTGAAAACCTAAATAATTTGTAAAAATCGGCAACGTCACAACGACGATCAAGAAGATAAGAGTTAAGCTCGTTAATACTGTATTTAAAGCAATCTCATTCGGCGTTTTTTGACGAGCAGCTCCTTCTACTAAAGAAATCATTTTGTCGATAAATGATTCACCAGGATTACTCGTAATGACAATTGTAATTTCATCACTTACCACCATCGTTCCACCTGTTACGGAACAAAAATCACCACCCGCTTCTTTTATTACAGGAGCTGATTCTCCTGTAATTGCAGATTCATCTACAGACGCTAATCCTTTGATTACTTCACCATCATTCGGAATCATTTCTCCTTGTTTTACGATAACAACGTCACCTTTTCTAAGATCAGTTGCTGAAACTTGGACAATGTCTCCATTTTCTTTTACAACATTTGCAAACACATCTTTCTTCGACTGTTTTAAAGAATCGGCTTGCGCTTTACCGCGACCTTCTGCTAATGCTTCTGCAAAATTCGCAAATAAAACTGTAAATAATAGAATAAGAGAAACTGTTATATTAAACCATCCTGGTATACTACTAGAACTGCTTGGAAGAAAAGATAAAATGAACGTAATGATAAACCCAATTTCCACAACGAACATAATCGGATTCTTTATCATGACTTTCGGATTCAATTTCGCAATGGATTGCTTCATCGCATGTGTTACGATATCACGATCCATCGTTTTCGCTTGTCTAACCTCATCTTCTACAGCATGTATTTGTGTCTCATTTACTTGTTTTTCTTTTACTACTACCGGTCTCATCATTTACCCTCCATTACTTCAATGTAAGAAATTCTGCAATTGGTCCGAGTACTAACATCGGGAAAAATGTTAATGCACCGACAATTACAATCGTTCCGATGAAGATGCCACCAAATAAACTATTATCTGTACGGAACGTTCCGACTGTTTCTGGCACTACCGTTTTTTCTTTCAACGAAGCTGCCACAGCTAGCATCGTAATTAAACTGAAGTAGCGTCCTAAAAACATAACTAAACCAGTCGTAATATTCCAAAACGGTGTATTATCTCCTAATCCTTCAAATCCAGATCCGTTATTCGCAGCTGACGATGTATATTCATATACAACTTGTGTTAAACCGTGGAAACCGGAATGAGAAATAGCATCCGTTCCTAAATTTGTTGAAAGAGCTAATGCCGAAAATCCTAAAATGAGCAATGGATGAAATAAAATCGTGACTGCGATTAATTTCATTTCCTTACCTTCAATCTTTTTACCTAAAAACTCTGGTGTCCGTCCAACCATTAACCCAGATATAAACACCGCGATAATTGCATACATAATAATGTTTACAAAGCCTGCTCCAACCCCGCCATACACTGTATTTAACATCATATTTACGAGGGGAACTAGACCACCAATTGGTGTTAACGTATCATGCATCGTATTAACAGCGCCTGTTTCAGCAGCTGTCGTTACTGTTGCGTATAGTGAAGAAAATACTGTTCCAAATCGTACTTCTTTCCCTTCTGTACTTCCTTGTACATGTTCGATACCCATTCCATTTAATGCCGGGTTCCCGTTTAGTTCAAATGTCGTAATCGTTATAAACCCTAGTAAAAATACCATAAATAGTGACACGAAAAGGATGCGGCCTTGTTTTTTATTTCCGACCATTCGTCCGTACGTAAATGGAAGTGCTGTTGGTAATAACATCATAAGCATCATTTGCAAAATATTACTCATTTGTCCTGGATTTTCGAAAGGATGCGTAGAGTTTGCTCCGAAAAATCCACCGCCGTTATTTCCAAGTTCCTTAATGGAAACGAATGATGCAACAGGTCCACGTAAAATACTTTGCTTTGCACCTTCAATCGTTTGTGCTGTAACCGCCCCATCTAACGTTTGTGGTACACCAAGTGCGACAAAAACTAGTGCCGCAATAAATGCGATAGGAAGAAACACTCTCGTTAACGCTCTCGTAAAATCAACGAAAAAGTTACCAAGTTCTTTTCCAGCAAGTCCTCTTATAAAAGCCATAACGAGCGCTAATGTCGTTGCTGGTGCCGCAAACATTAAAAATGTAATTCCGATTAATTGTGATAAATAAGATAAACCATTTTCACCGCTATAATGCTGTAAGTTTGTATCAGCCATAAAACTAATTGCTGTATTAAAAGCGAGCGTAGGCTCCATCCCTTCAATATGCGCTGGATTTAATGGCAGCACACCTTGTAATCTGAAAATGAAGTATACGACAACGATCATAAATCCATTTAATAAAACTAATGATAATGCGTACTGTTTCCACGTTTGATTGTATGCTTTTACACCCGTAATTTTAAAAATAAGTTTTTCAAAAGGCCCGAATACTTTATCTAACGTTTTGCTACCTTGAAAAGCTTTTTCTAAATAAATCCCCGTTGGCTTTGCTACTAAAATAAACAAGAGCATTGTAATAATGACTGCAACCCAAATCATAATGAATGATTCCCCCTAATTAAAACTTCTCTGGATTTAATAATGCATACACTAAATACACTGTAATTGCTGCGACAATAACCGATAAGACAATCATCATGATTGCTTTCCTTCTTTCACAACTTTATCTGACCAACTTGCAAGACTTGCCATCGATGCAACTAATAAAATAAAAATCCCGACCATTACAACATCTAACATAACTATCCCTCTCTTTTTGTTAAAATTTACCATTTAAATATTAAAAAAGAACACTGAGCTCTACTCAGTGTTCAAAAAATGAACAACAAAAAGTAAACCTCCTCTCTAAACGCTTACGAGGTTAGCTGTCGGATTCGGGCCTAAAGAGTAGCCCTACTTTCAAAACTGAAAGATTCACCCCAAGTGACGATGCACAAAATTGGTTCCCCCGCTCCATTTCTGGAACTCAGCGATTTTAGGTTTTTTTGGAAATTTTATGAATGATTTATGAGAGTAAATATACTCCTCTATATTTCACTTGTAAAGGGGTAAATTACTGAAAATAATAATATTTACATTCATTTAAACGCTTACATCGAAGATTATTACTGTTATTTCATCTATTTTCTTTATTTCTCTTTTCTTTTCTTAAAAATGACCTTTTAAATATGAAATAAAAAGAGCGAATGACATGAAGTGCATAGCTTGTTGCACTCAGCATTCGCTCTTTTTTATTCAACCTTTATTCCCCTCGTAAAAATGCACGTAAATTTCTCCCACGAATATAAACTTGTGTCAATTCTGCATGTAGCTGCTCATACTCGGTAATATCCATCTCTAAATACAAAGCATCTTTTGATGGTAATATAATATATGGCCCTGGAAAAAGGGGATCAATCTGGACCAATTCTTGAACTCGCTCTACCGATACTGCCCAACGATTTGCTATATCTCCAAGTAATAGTACCTTCATCATTTCTTCCCCCGCCCTATTCAAAAAATAAAAAAGAAATATTATCACAATTTGTAAACACGACAAACTTAGCTCCAATTGTTTCATAGAGCCTCGCTGGATATCGTTTATTCCTTGTAACAACAGTAATAGGTGCTTGAAAAGAAAAACGAATGTGTTCTGTGAAGAAACTAACGATTGGAAGCTCATCCCCTAGTAAAATGACCTTCTTAATACACTCACAAATACTAGTAAAATCCTGCTCCTTACTACAACTATAAGTCCAATCAAACCCACAATTCCTAACTTCAGCCGCTACCTCTTCATTTGCTGTAAAAATAACTAACTCATGTTGAAATGCAACTAGATCTCTTAAACTATTTACCTTACTTTCTTCTCCAACACAAATAAGTGTTAGTTCCATGTACCTCATCCTCCTTAGTATAAAAAAAATCAAACATAGATTGATATTCCCCTATACTAATCAGATCGATGAAGTGATGTATCCATCATGGCACCGTCCTCTCTCAAGACGCTTACGAAGTTAGCTGTCGGATTCGGGCTTTGAGAGTAGCCCTACTTTCAAATTTGAAAGATTCACCCCTAGTGACACTGCACAAATTGGTTCCTCCGCTCCATATAATTGGACTCAGCGTTTACAAAAAAATATATTCTGGCTGATATATTACTCCTGTATTTTGAAAAAGTAAACAGAAAAAAAGCCAGTTATAAAACTGGCTTTTCACTTATCTATACACGCGTTCTATTCACTTTATACGCAAAATGATTCGTTGGTCCATGACCACTACCAATATTCAATGGCTCTTCAATTGCTATACTAATAAATCGTTTTGCTTCTTGAACAGCATCTTCAATTGAGTATCCTTTCGCAAGTCCTGCTGTAACCGCTGAAGCAAATGTGCACCCACTTCCGTGCGTTTGCTTTGAAGGAATTCGCTCGCTTCTAAACTCAATAAATTCTTCTCCATCAAAGAGGAAATCAATTACTTCATTACCTTGATATTCTGCATGTCCGCCCTTCATAAGCACATATTTAGCACCTAATTTGTGCAATACTTTTGCAGCTTCCTTACTATCTTCAACATTATGAATCTCCATCCCAGTTAACACTTCTGCTTCTGGAACATTCGGTGTTATAACGGTTGCTACTGGTAATAAATATTCTTTTAATGCATGAACTGCTTCTTGCTGTAATAATGATGCACCGCCTTTTGCGATCATAACGGGATCTAGCACAATATTATTCCAGCCAAATTTTTTAATTTGTTCTGCAACAATTTGAATTATTTCACTACTAAATAACATTCCTAGTTTCACTGCATCTGGTGTTAAATCCGTACCAATTGAATTCAGCTGTTCTGTAATACCTTCTAACGGAACAGGATATACCCCTTGAACGCCAAGCGTGTTTTGAGCAGTAATTGCCGTAATAGCCGTCATTCCGTATACACCAAGCTCTTGGAATGTTTTTAAATCTGCCTGAATTCCAGCACCGCCGCCGCTATCAGACCCTGCAATTGTTAAAGCTTTATTCACTTTCATCCCACTCATCCTTTTCTATCCAAAATAGCGATGATAAATCGTTTTTGCTTCGCTTATATCTTTCGTTCCATGTACGAGCACACGGCCATCTTTAAAGGCGACTAACCTCTTGTCTTCAACAGAAAATGATAGTAAATATGGATTTACATTTAAATCATTCACGCGACCTTCCAGCAACTCTTTATATTGTTCAAAATTCATTTCCTCTTTATGAGGTGGTCTAATTTGAACTGTATTTCGCCCGCATAAGACTGCTGTTTTTGATGTGTTCTCTTTATTTAAATACGGATATAATGCATTCTCTCCGCATGAAGAACAATTATGCTGGCGAAGCTTTTGCACATTCATACATGAATACTCATTCTTCCACATATCAAACGATACAAGCCCATCTCGAAGTGATTCGTAATCTTCTACTAACAGTTTAAGAGCTTCTGTTACTTGATGAGAAACGACAAGAGATACAGCAGGTGATATAATACCCGCTGTATCACATGTTGCCCCGCCAAGCGGAATCGACTGCAATAAACATGATAAACATGGTGTTTTACTAGGAATGATTGTGTAAGAAAGACCGTAACTACCTACACATGCACCGTAAATCCATGGAATAGAATATTTTTGTGCTATATCATTCACAATAAAGCGTGTTTCGAAATTATCAGTCGCATCAATAATTACATCAACGTTTGTAACAAGTTCTTCTAGCTCTTCAGCTGTTACATCTTGAACGAGAGCTTTTATTGTTACATCGCTATTAATCTCTTCTAAACGTTTTTTAGCCGCTATAGCTTTTGGGAGATTATTCTTTACGTCGCTCTCTGCATACAATTGTTGTCTTTGTAAATTACTCCAATCTACATAATCACGGTCAACAATTGTTATCTTGCCAACACCCGCTCTTACAAACATCTCTGCATTTGCACTACCTAATGCACCTGCACCGATAATAAGTACATGCTTTTCTCTTATCTTTTGCTGCCCTTCTGCTCCAATTGGAGAAAATAGTTCTTGGCGAGAATATCGATTATTCAACTACGCTCATTCCTTCTAAAGGACTACTTGCAGTTGCACAGCGCTTACGTGCAATACGACCTGCTTCAAATCCTAAACGTCCTGCTTCAATACTTAGTTTCATTGCCTGTGCCATTTTAATAGGATCTTTTGCTCCTGATACAGCTGTATTTAATAACACGCCATCTGCTCCTAATTCCATTGCAAATGCCGCATCAGCTGGGCTACCAATACCAGCATCAACGATAACTGGTACTGTCGCTTGTTCAATAATGAAGCCCAAATTTAATGGATTTACAATACCAAGTCCTGATCCGATTGGAGATGCTCCTGGCATAATCGCATGCACGCCAAGCTCTTGTAATTTACGTGCTAATACAACATCATCAGATGTGTACGGAAGTACGATAAATCCTTCTTCCAGTAACATTTCAGATGCCTTTAACGTTTCTACCGGATCCGGTAATAACGTTCTATCATCACCAATAACTTCTACCTTTATCATGTCACAAAGCCCAGAAGCTTTTGCTAATTTTGCAATACGAACAGCCTCTTCAGCGTTTTTTGCCCCTGCTGTATTTGGTAATAACGTATATTTTTTCACATCAAGTTTCTCTAATAAATTAGGTTGCTTTGCATCAAAGATATCCATACGACGTACTGCAAACGTTAAAATTTCAGCTTCAGAAACGTCAATTGCCTTTTGCTGTACGTCAAAATCAGGGAATTTACCTGTTCCTAATAAAAGTCTAGAATGAAATGAAAATGGTCCAATGTTCAACATAATCAACCGCCTCCTACGAAAGTTACAATCTCAATTTGGTCTCCATCAAAAACAGATGTATCTGTATGATCATCTTTTTGTAAAATATCTTTATTACGCTCTACTACAACAATTCTGTTATCTAGCTCTAAATGTGTAAGTAACTCAGCTACTGTTTTTACACTCGCTGGCACTTCAATTTGGTTACCATTAATTTTTAAATTCAAACTTCCATCCCCTTTCTAAACTCTTCTAGAAAGCAATGAATCTAGCAAATGATTCTCTTGCTTTCCTTCTATTAAATCAGCCATATATTGGCCAGAAATAGGACTTAATAAAATACCGTTCCGATAATGGCCCGTGCAAGCATATAAACCTTTTATTTCTTCATGCTCTCCCATATAAGGAGCTTCATGATTCGATTGTGGTCTTAATCCTGCCCACGCGCTTTCCCATTCTGCTTCTTTTAAAGCTGGCAATATTGTATAAGCACGCTCTAATATAGAAGTTATACTTTCTGGCTGCACAGTTTTATTGAACGTATGGTGCTTCATTGTTGCCCCAATTACGTAACGTCCACCGCGCTTTGGAGTAATGTAAAATCTTTCTTGAAAAATAGGTGCTTTTAAAAGTTGTTTTCTACTTCTTACCGCAATCACTTCTCCTTTAACTGGATATGTACCCCAATCGCGGTGAAAATAACTGAGTAACTTCGTGCTCCATGAACCTCCTGCAATAACGACTTTCTCACATGTGACAATACCTTCGCTCGTAAAAATTCCGGTCACTTTATTATTTTCAATACGAATATCAAACACTTCTGTCTGTTCATATATATCAGCACCTGACATTGCCGCAGAATGTGCGAATGCTTTCGTAAGCTCTGATGCAATAACATGACCGTCTTTCGGATAATATACTGCTCCTATAATAGATTCGGATAGATACGGCTCTTTTTCCCGCACATGGTCTCCCGTTAGAAAATAGGAATCTTCACCTGTTTTTTGCTGCCAATCCATAATGTGAAGAATTCTTTCCTTCTCATCTTCATTTTGAGCAATACGATAAATTCCTTTTTCTTCATATCCAATATCAATACCCGTCTTTTCACGTAAAACTGCTGCAAGTTGTGGAAATATAGCTCGGCTTTCTCTAGCAAGTTCAAATAGCGGATCATACGCATCCCATTCTGCCTGAACACCAAGTAGACCAGCAGCTGCTTTTGAAGCTTCCGATGCAATTCTTTGCTTCTCTACAATCGCTACTTTATGTCCTCTTTCTGCTAGAAAATGTGCAACTGAACTACCAATTACACCACCACCAATAATCGCTACATCATACTTCTCACACATGTTTTTCCGCCCACTTTCTTATTGATTCCTTATAAGATTTCGCTTTGCTATACGGGTCACTACTACTTACAATTCCGGACATAACTGCTATACCGCTTACACCATTAGTAAGGACATCCACTGCGTTTTCTGGAGTAATTCCTCCAATTGCTGTAATCGGTATAGATAAACACCTTGCAATGTCAGAAATTTCTTCAAGCCCTCTCGCTGGCACACCTTTTTTACAATCTGTCGGAAATACATGACCATAAACGAGTGAATCCGCTCCATTTTTAAATGCTACTATCGCTTCATCTAGCGAATGCACAGAATAACCGACATGCAAATACGAAAACTTTTCTTTCACTGACTTTACATCTGTGCTTCGATACCCTAGTTGAACACGAGAAATATTTAATAAAATTGCAATATCAATTCGATCATTTATGACAATTTTAGAAGCCGGAAAGCCTTCCATTAAAAGACTTTCCACACCTTCATATAACTCCTTCGTACTCTTCTCACGCTCACGAATATGCAAATAATCAATCTCACTCTCAATTTGCATCGCTACATTCACTAACTCTTCGAATGGCATATGGCCATTTGAGATTACGTGGAGCTCATTTTTCATATTCATTCGCCTACTTTAAAATATTTTCGAATAGTTCATCGGCTGGAACGGTTTCTTTCGTCATTCCTTTGTCCTTCAGCCATTTATTTTGTTTCTCCCAAGATTCTTTTGAATCTGATAAAAATGGCTCATCTTTCGTTTCCATCTTCTCTAATAAAATTTTCATACTTTCCTTTTCAACTTCTGGCACAAGTGGGAAGTTTTCTTTTTCTTGATGATTTAATAAAATATTCAATGCTTCATCTGGGTTTTTCTTCATGAAATCATAGCCTTTTTTCGTACCACGTAAGAAAGCTTGCAACGCTTCTTTATCTTTTTTCAACGTTTTATCACCTGTTACAAACACAAGTTCATGATAGTTCGGTACTCCATAATCAGCTGGATTAAAGTAAGCTGGTTCATGGCCTTCATGACGCATAACCGGTACTTCATGATTAATGTATGCCCCTGTTACCGCATCCACTTTTTTCGTAATTAAGGCTGGTACTAAATCAAATCCAACATCAACTACTTTCACTGTATCAGGATTACCACCAGCTTCTTTTACCATCGTTTTTAAATACATCTCACTTAAAGGTGTTCCAGAATATCCTACTGTTTTTCCTTCTAAATCTTTCGGTGATTGAATACCCGCTGATTTCAGCGATACGACATGATTTAATGGTGAACGTACGACAGCCCCAATTGATTTCACTGGAATTTGCTCATTTGCTCTTGCCATAACAACATCTGGCTGATAATACAAGCCAACTGTCACCTTCCCTGCTGCTGCCAATGTTAATGGATCAGTCGGATTAGAAGGGAATTTAATATTTACCTTTACACCTTCTTCTTTAAAGTATCCTTTTTCAATTGCTGCATAGATAAAACTATGTACCGCATTTGGATACCAATCTAACATGACTGTTATTTCTTTCTCTTTTTTACTTTTGTCTGATGCTGAATTACTCGAGCATCCTGCAATCATTGCAATTAATAATGTAAATACAAAGATGCGCTTTAAAAATTTCATGAATGCTTCCTCCAACTAATGAATTTCTTTTCTAATATGGAAATAAGTACGACGAAGAAAATAGCTAATAATGATAACAATACAATGGGTGCAAATACGCCAGCTCCATCTAACTGCGTCATCATTCTCTTACTGAAATATCCAAGCCCAGCTTGTGCACCGAGCCATTCTCCAATTGCTGCTCCGATAACACTAAGCGGAACTGCAATTTTTAAAGCTGAGAAAAAATAAGGAAGAGCAGACGGCAACTTTAATTTAAGAAAAATATCTCTTTTCGTTGCTCCATATGTAACTAAGAGCTCCTCCCATTCTTTTTTCGTACTACGCAGTCCATCATACGTATTGACCGCAATCGGGAAAAACGTAATTAAAACTGTGACAACAACCTTACTCCAAATTGTGTATCCAAACCATAAAACAAATAGCGGAGCAAGCGCAGTAATCGGAATCGTTTGTGAAGCAACTAATAATGGATAAAATGCTCTTTCCATCCATGTACTCGCATTCATTAACATCGCTAGCCCTACACCTAATACGATAGAAATAACAACACCTATTAAAACGACGTATAACGTTGCAGGTAAATGAACCGTAAATAATATGTCTTTTAGTTTCCATATCTTCATTACAATCGCAGACGGTGACGGTAAAATGTACATCTCATCTACAATTCTTGCTCCTATTTCCCACACAGCTAGTAAAATACTAGAAAGTGTAATAGCAGGAACTAATTCTTTCAATCGGTTCATCACACAAGTACCTGCCTTTGTAACATACTAAGAAGCTCATCTTTCAGCGCTAATACTTCCGGTTTATATAAATCTTTTCGTGTTCTGTTATGATCAAGTGGTACAATCCGCTCAGTCAAAGTCGTTATCGGCTGCTGTTCCACTACTAAAACTCGGTTCGAAAGAAATAACGCTTCTTCAACATCATGAGTAATGAATAAAATTGTTTTTTCCCACTCTTGCCATTGTTCAAACAGCCATTCTTGCAAAGAGGCCTTCGTTAAAGCATCTAACGCGCTAAACGGTTCATCTAATAACAATATCTCCCCGCCCGTTAACAAAGTTCGGATAAAAGATACGCGTTGCCTCATACCACCAGATAAATCTTTCGGATGTTTTGTCTCATATCCTTGTAAACCAAATTTATATAACAGTTCCTTTGCCTTTACTTGTGCTTCTTTCTTCTGTACACCTTGGCACTCTAGCGGCAGAGCAGCATTCTCAATAATTGTTCTCCACGGCAAAAGCATATCTTTTTGCGGCATATATCCTACAGGATGGTGCTTTGTTTCTGTCAGTTCTATCTTTCCAGTACTTACCTTCTCTAGGCCTGTAATAAGGCGAAATAAAGTACTTTTCCCACATCCACTCGGTCCGATAATACTGACAAACTCTTTCTCATGTATAGAAGCATTTAATTCATGGATGATTGGTTTCTCATCGTAATGAAAAGAAACATTATGAAACTGTAGTATGTTCTTGCTCCTCAAATCCCCACATCTCCTTACGATAGGACATATCCCAGAATAAATATTCAAATCGACTGGAATATAAGAAAATCTCCTCTAATCTATCTAGTTCTTTCTCAGACTTTCCAACTGCCATTTCATTTAATAAATCTATTAACCAAATACAAAGATTACCGTATTCTTCCGAACTATATCCTTGAATCCACTCACCAAAAAACTCATGATCTCTTGCTCCAGGAATATCATTTAAACGCTTTCCAATTTCCCAGTAGCTCCACATACATGGAAGAAGCGCTGCTATTAATTCTGCAAGTGTGCCATTTTGAGATACAGACATCATGTAATTTGTATAAGCTAAATTTTTAGCAGATGGTTTTGCAGACTCTATCTCCTCTATAGAAATTCCAAGTCTTTTTGCATATTGTTTATGGATTGTCATTTCGCCATTTAATATTCCATCAATTTGTTCAGCGAACTTTCCCATTACTTGTGGATTCGTTGCTTTTACAACACCAATCGCATATAATTTTGCATAATCTAGCAGATATAAATAATCTTGAATAATATAATACTGAAATTTATCTTTTTCTAACGTGCCATCTCCCATACCCACTACAAACGGATGATTATGACTCATCTCCCAAACCGGTTGCACAGTTTCTAATAATCTATCGCAAAATT
The DNA here is from genome assembly GCF_051776965.1 of Bacillus cereus group sp. BceL220. NCBI lineage: Bacteria > Bacillati > Bacillota > Bacilli > Caryophanales > Bacillaceae > Bacillus > Bacillus cereus group sp. BceL220. The sequence continues at coordinate 18,284 of NZ_JBPWBC010000028.1, forward strand.
TCATTTCTCTATCCCCTTTCAATATATGTATCTAAATAAAAAACCACTTCTATATATAAGAAGTGGTTACAGCAAATAAAATTATACATTTATTTGATGTTCCACTTCCCTTCGCTAGTATTACCTAGATCAGGTGTTATAAGGGTTAAGGATTATTCCTCTCTCAGCAAATCAAGCACCCCTAGTGGTTTCAATATGAAATTTTCAAATAAAAAAGCCCCGTTTCTATACGCAAAGAAACGGGGACTCATTGTTAGTGTCCGAATTGCTTCCCTACGCTAGCATAATCTAGATCAGGTAATAAAAAGGATCAAAGGCTTACGGCCTACTCTCAGCTGGCAACACCAGCTCTCCTAGCAAACTATAAAATTATCACTGTCAGTATAACACCCTAATAAGACATCATCAACTATTTTAATTTTCTTAATTATCAATAAAAAAATTAAAGTTATACAATACATACATTCTATTTTAGAAAATAAAACTCCAATTAATTGTTTAAAAAGGAATCATTATCCTCAAAAAATTTATTTTTATATTGATTTCATATTACATTTATGTGAATACACCCACTATATTATATCTTTATACTATAATAAAATTACAACTATACAACTAGAGGAGGTCTCTATTCCATGAATATGAAAGCTACTGCTTTAACAGCAACTACTGTAGCGATTGCTTCTTTACTTCCTTCTATGGGTGAAACAAATGTACAAAAAGCAAACGCTGAACAATTATCTAATGTTAAAACTGGGTATGTCAAAGTCGATCAAGTAGCATTACATACAGAAGATAACGTAAAGAGCACATCAATTGATACAATTCGCTTTAATACAAAAGTGAACATCCTTGAAACAACTAATGGTTGGTATAAAGTATCTGTTCATAATAAAGTAGGTTATGTACAAAAAGATGCTATTTTACTAAAAAACAAACTTCAATCTAATGATCAATACATCGTCAATGCTAATGCATTAAACGTTCGCTCTGAACCTAATTTAGAATCTTCCATTTTAGATGTATTACCAAATGGCAAGTTTATTACCGTTCAAGAAGATCAAGGCGAATGGTATAAAATATCACATAATGGCCAAACGGGTTACGTACAAAAAGCATTCATCTCTAATGGTTCACAACCCTTAGTAAAAGGAATCACCGTTCAAAATAATACAAAATATACTGTTGCAACACCTAATCTGAATGTACGTAGCAACACTAGTACAAGTAGCGCTCTACTCGGTTCATTACAAAACGGTACACAAGTACAAGTAGTAGAAACTGTAGGAACTTGGTATAAAATTCGTTTTGGCACAGGATACGGATATGTAGCAAAACACTATGTAGTACAAAATCAACCACAGACTAAAACAGATCAGCCTTCATCTATTCCAGCTGCTTTCAAATTCCCTGCTCAAGGAAGAATTAGCTCAACCTTTGATATACGCTGGGAACAAATGCATTATGGTATAGATATTGCTGCTCCAGGGAACGTCTCTATCCAAGCTGCTGCTGCAGGTAAAGTTGTGAAATCTTATTATTCAGCTAGCTATGGCAATGTTGTGTTCATTGCGCATCAAATCAATGGGAAATTATATACAACTGTTTATGCTCATATGAAGGATCGCACTGTACAAACTGGTGATCAAGTACAAGCTGGACAATTAGTAGGTCATATGGGCAACACAGGTCATTCATACGGGCAACATCTTCATTTTGAATTACATAATGGAGAATGGAATTTTGAAAAAACAAATGCAGTAAATCCACTGCCATATTTAGTTAGGTAAATTGTATGCCACGCAATATACCTCTTATAATTGAATACGCAGCCTTTTTAGGTTTAATCTGTTGTTTAATCATTTACAATACAAACATTGTATTTTTATCTATTATTATTGCTTTTGTTGCATTAGAAATTATGATGGAATCATTTCAAGTGCAACTAAAACAAAAAATTGCCCATATTTATAACGCTATATTTCTTTTGAGTGCTCTCATAACAAATATAATTAGTAATGGCTTTTATTTATCTACTGTATTTCCAGTATTCTTTATGGCTGTTTTATTATTTGTAGCTAGATATATTAATGTCCCTTATAACCAAAAACAAAAACAAGAACAAGAAGCTTAGAAAGAGGAGACACTGTGTACCAATCTTTCAAAGATACTCCAATAAAATACATATTGCTTTTGTATAAGAAAGCCAATACTTTTTTTGGTATACAAGGAAGTTATACTGCACAACTTCTCCTATATGGAATGTTGTTTCTTGTTTTAATCACTTTCTCCTTGTTTTACTAACAAAAAAGGATCTCACATAAACTGGAGATCCTTTTTAATTTATATTAATTTTTCATATCGAAAATATTGTTTATCCACAAGCATATTTTTCATAAATAAAGCTCAGATTATATTTTTTCTCTAAGCTCATTCGTTGTTCGTCATCGCACCAATAGAAAAGAATATCATGAATCGTTGCGTAACGCTTATTTTTAAGAAATAGCCTAAAGAATGATGGTAAACAATCATGTAATTGTATAAATATATAATTGCGTAGTGTTTCTTCTTTATATTCAATGCCCTTACAAATATACAGTAATTCTTCACAATAATATGCATGCTGTGGAACTTGTATCATCTCGAAAAATGGCACATAAGATAGTAGCTTTCCAATAAAATGACCGTATCGATCCATTACTCCTATCGTCATATGCTCCATCATTTCTTTCATTACATATAAATAATCATCTACATGTGTTGTCTTTAATGGGTCTAAGCGATCGGAAATTTGAGATAATACAGCTCTTTGACATGCTAAAACTGCCTGACTAGGTCCATAATATGATAGGAAATCTGTACACTTACGATATTTCCGTAATAAATCATGTGTATATAAATCATATACGAAAGTATTACAATACATTGCTAAACTCATCATATCACTATTTAATTGCTCTTTTGATAATGATTTCGCTCTCTTGCACATATAAAAGAATGTAAATTCCAATACTTCTTTATGAGATAATAAATGTTTACAATCGGTTATACATTTCTCATTAAATTTAACTCTATCCCAAATTTCAATATCCCTATCTGTCAATTCACCTATACGATATTTAATAATTAAATAGTTTAAAGCAACTGATTGCGTCAAAAGATCCCATGTTTCATATTCCAATGAAGTATGAACAAACTCAGCTAATCCTTGTGCTATCATAAAAACATTTGCCTCTTCATACCAACCAATCTCTTGGCATAAGCGAAGAATACGCACTAAAGTTGGAATTTCATCTTTATGAAACTGCGGTAAATTCTTTACTTTATTCATGCCATATACGATAAATGCCGCTAAATTTTCTTCTTTATAAAATTCTTTCTCTTTCCATACTAATATAGTTCGTTCTTTCCCCTCACCTTTTGGGTGACAAGGTACAAGCAAAGAAAATAATTCAGCAAAATTATTTGGTTCTATATATGTATCTGTAACCAAATTCCAATTTGGATCGCCCTGTACAGCCTTCATATAATTCCCCTTCCCTTTTCATCTATGTAGGAAATATTAATTTATTATCGTACCACTAAAAATTAATATTGTTATATTCGAAATCTCTCATAATACTTATATCTATCAGTATATCATCTTTTCTCTTATTAAAAATGAAGAATAACAAATTTAAAAAAACTGTGGAAATTATTAACCATATCCTTATTATATAATGTCTCAGATACATCACGCTAACATATTAGTTTAATCCATATATACTAGAATAATGCATCTGAGCTTTATATATAATTTAGCTCTTTATGAGTGACCATTAAAATCTCGGTTAATTAAAGTTTCAATTTACTCTGTACGCTCTGAGATTTCGCTCAAGGCAAATCCAGCTTGATCATCTGCCGATTCCCTTATAGCTAAATCTCCTAGTGCTAACATGCCAATAAGCTGACCACTATCAACTACTGGTAACCGTCTAATTTGATACTGTGCCATTAGCTCTGTAGCTTTTTCAATAGAATCATTTGGAGAAACTGAGATAATATTTGTTGTCATTACATTTGTAATTTTATTAGATCCAGGATGTTTTTCAGCAATCCCTCGAACAACTAAATCTCGATCAGTAACAAGCCCAACAACCTGCTCATTTTCAACAACAGGAATTAACCCAACCGATTCTTCCTTCATTTTTACAGCTGCCTCATATACATTGTCTAGCGGTGTACAATGTACAATATGGGTACTCATTAAGTCTCTAACTCGTGTCATTATTTATTTCCTCCTTTTTATACATACCATAGCTTTTCCAAAATTCCTTTATTTATTTCTGGAAAGTAAAATGATAAAAAGGATCAACAAAATAAAAAAGAGCCAGCATAATGCTGACTCTTTTTTGTATGACCCGTACGGGATTCGAACCCGTGTTACCGCCGTGAAAGGGCGGTGTCTTAACCACTTGACCAACGGGCCATGGCTCCGCAGGTAGGACTCGAACCTACGACCGATCGGTTAACAGCCGATAGCTCTACCACTGAGCTACTGCGGAATAATATATGGTGGGCCTAAATGGACTCGAACCATCGACCTCACGCTTATCAGGCGTGCGCTCTAACCAGCTGAGCTATAGGCCCATATACTTTACAGGGGCAGTAGGAATCGAACCCACACTGGAGGTTTTGGAGACCTCAGTTCTACCTTTAAACTATGCCCCTAAATGATGCCGGCTAGAGGACTTGAACCCCCAACCTACTGATTACAAGTCAGTTGCTCTACCAATTGAGCTAAGCCGGCATAAAAAAAATGGTGGCTCGGGACGGAATCGAACCGCCGACACGAGGATTTTCAGTCCTCTGCTCTACCGACTGAGCTACCGAGCCTTATTAAAATGGCGGTCCCGACCGGGGTCGAACCGGCGATCTCCTGCGTGACAGGCAGGCATGTTAACCACTACACCACGGGACCATTTGGTTGCGGGGACAGGATTTGAACCTGCGACCTTCGGGTTATGAGCCCGACGAGCTACCGTGCTGCTCCACCCCGCGACAATATTAAATTAAAAAATGGAGGAGGTAGAGGGATTCGAACCCCCGCGCGACTCTCGCCGCCTGTCGGTTTTCAAGACCGATCCCTTCAGCCGAACTTGGGTATACCTCCATGAAGGAAAAAATAAATATTTTATTATTATATGTCTAAACCATTTTTAAAAATGGAGGAGGTAGAGGGATTCGAACCCCCGCGCGATTCTCACCGCCTGTCGGTTTTCAAGACCGATCCCTTCAGCCGAACTTGGGTATACCTCCGAGACATATATTAAATAAAGTGGAGCCTAGCGGGATCGAACCGCTGACCTCCTGCGTGCAAGGCAGGCGCTCTCCCAGCTGAGCTAAGGCCCCATGTTTTTTGGAATATCGGGAAGACAGGATTTGAACCTGCGACCCCCTGGTCCCAAACCAGGTGCTCTACCAAGCTGAGCCACTTCCCGTTAATAAAAGCGCGCCCGAGAGGAGTCGAAC
>NZ_JBPWBC010000029.1:0-21771 GCF_051776965.1 Bacillus cereus group sp. BceL220
TAATGATGGCAGAGAGGTCACACCCGTTCCCATACCGAACACGGAAGTTAAGCTCTCTAGCGCCGATGGTAGTTGGGACCTTGTCCCTGTGAGAGTAGGACGTTGCCAGGCAATATTATTCCGCAGTAGCTCAGCGGTAGAGCTATCGGCTGTTAACCGATCGGTCGTAGGTTCGATTCCTACCTGCGGAGCCATTGGAGAGCTGTCCGAGTTGGCCGAAGGAGCACGATTGGAAATCGTGTATACGTCACAAGCGTATCAAGGGTTCGAATCCCTTGCTCTCCGCCATAGGATTTATAATATTTGGCCCGTTGGTCAAGTGGTTAAGACACCGCCCTTTCACGGCGGTAACACGGGTTCGAATCCCGTACGGGTCACCACTTTGGAGGATTAGCTCAGCTGGGAGAGCACCTGCCTTACAAGCAGGGGGTCGGCGGTTCGATCCCGTCATCCTCCACCATATAAATTTTATATGAATAGTATTATCGCGGGGTGGAGCAGCACGGTAGCTCGTCGGGCTCATAACCCGAAGGTCGCAGGTTCAAATCCTGTCCCCGCAACCAAATGGTCCCGTGGTGTAGTGGTTAACATGCCTGCCTGTCACGCAGGAGATCGCCGGTTCGACCCCGGTCGGGACCGCCATTTTAATAAGGCTCGGTAGCTCAGTCGGTAGAGCAGAGGACTGAAAATCCTCGTGTCGGCGGTTCGATTCCGTCCCGAGCCACCATTTATTTCAATAAAATACGCCGGCTTAGCTCAATTGGTAGAGCAACTGACTTGTAATCAGTAGGTTGGGGGTTCAAGTCCTCTAGCCGGCACCATGTAAGTTTCGGAGGGGTAGCGAAGTGGCTAAACGCGGCGGACTGTAAATCCGCTCCTTCGGGTTCGGCAGTTCGAATCTGCCCCCCTCCACCATTTACATAGGGGCATAGTTTAAAGGTAGAACTGAGGTCTCCAAAACCTCCAGTGTGGGTTCGATTCCTACTGCCCCTGCCAAATATATTTACACAACATGGCGGTTGTGGCGAAGTGGTTAACGCACCGGATTGTGGCTCCGGCATTCGTGGGTTCGATTCCCATCAGTCGCCCCATTTTTATTTTAAAAATTACAAATAATTTAATTGATACTTACATATAATTAAGTAAGAATTCGATGGGCTATAGCCAAGCGGTAAGGCAACGGACTTTGACTCCGTCATGCGCTGGTTCGAATCCAGCTAGCCCAGCCATTTTTGCGGAAGTAGTTCAGTGGTAGAATACAACCTTGCCAAGGTTGGGGTCGCGGGTTCGAATCCCGTCTTCCGCTCCAATAAAATTTAATATGGCGGCATAGCCAAGTGGTAAGGCAGAGGTCTGCAAAACCTTTATCACCGGTTCAAATCCGGTTGCCGCCTTTTCTTTTGTGCCGATGTGGCGGAATTGGCAGACGCGCACGACTCAAAATCGTGTTCCTTCGGGAGTGTCGGTTCGACCCCGACCATCGGTATCATGAACGTCGTAAAAAAACTCTATACAATTAGTATAGAGTTTTTTTGTTTTCTTTTCATTACATGACAAAATAAGCACAAAAAGTGTACGGTGAATAAACTGCGAAACATTAAAAGGATAAAAACAAACATTCAATTTTATCCTTTTAATTGCGGTATTTAGAGAGAATTTCTCCACCCGGTGACATGAGGTTAAATCCGACACCACCAGTAGATATTAGTACATTATCAACGGTTAAGTTTGTAATTTCTAAAAACTTCTTTTTAAACTCTTCTCTGTTGTACTTATACATTGTTGAGTGGCACGCCCACATTTGCGTTGAAGTACTTAACCAGTCCCCTAATTCCTTCAATTCAGGAAACGCCTCAAATTGGATTGGTTCATCTAATTTCATGAATCTTACTTGATAGATAGTTGGGTTTAACTTTTCTCCTATTCCTTTAAAAGCATGTGATTTTTTTTCATTTGAATGTGTCATAATTCTCCCTTCATCTTTTCTTTAAATTTTTTCCTATTTTTATTATACAACAGTAGAAAGTAATTATAGGGATATTATGGAAATAAGTATCAGCAATATAAAAAGACTCTAATAGAAATCTTAGAGTCTTTTTTGTTAAATTATATTATGTGATGCTAAAATTCGTAATAAACTTAGGAATTCATGTATAATATAACTTGTCGAAAGAACAAAATGATAGTGATTTATATTATGTCTGTAATATGAATCAAAAATGAACTTTTTATATTTCTTTTAAAAATGTGTTGAACACACATTATATTTCATATTAATATTTTTATGTAGATTTAAAACGAGAAAGAGAGTGGAAAGTATGGGCCGTAAATGGAACAATATTAAAGACAAAAAAGCATCAAAAGATGCAAATACAAGCCGTATATACGCGAAATTTGGACGTGAAATTTATGTGGCGGCAAAACAAGGCGAGCCAGATCCAGAATCAAACCAAGCGCTTAGAGTCGTATTAGAACGTGCGAAAACATACAATGTACCAAGAACAATTATTGATCGTGCAGTTGAAAAAGCAAAAGGCGGTTCAGAGGAAAATTATGACGAGCTTCGTTATGAAGGATTTGGACCAAATGGAGCTATGGTTATTGTAGATACACTTACAAATAACGTAAACCGTACTGCAGCAGATGTACGAGCTGCATTTAGCAAAAACAGTGGTAACATGGGTGTAAACGGTTCTGTAGCTTACATGTTTGATGCGACAGCTGTTATCGGCCTTGAAGGTAAAACATCAGATGAAGTTCTTGAAATTTTAATGGAAGCAGATGTAGATGCACGTGACATTCTAGAAGAAGAAGATGCTGTTATCGTGTATGCTGAACCAGATCAATTCCATTCAGTACAATCTGCACTTAAAGGTGCTGGTGTTGAAGAATTTACAGTTGCAGAATTAACAATGCTTGCACAAAGTGATGTTACACTTCCTGAAGATGCTCAAGTACAATTTGAGAAAATGGTTGATGCATTAGAAGATTTAGAAGATGTACAACAAGTTTACCACAACGTAGACTTAGGAGAGTAATACGATGAAAGCCCCTTTTCGTTTAACGAATAGGGGCTTTTTTTATGAAGTTAATTAAGGTGATGAATTATTAAAGGTATTTTGGTGTAGATAGGGAATATGCTTATAGGGATATATGAAATAACCATTATTTCTAGGAGGCTTAGTATGGAACATAAGACACCAAAGCATATAGTTGCCGTAGCAGGTTATTTAACAAATGAGAAAAATGAAGTGTTATTAACAAAGGTACACTGGCGAGCTGATACGTGGGAAATGCCAGGAGGACAGGTAGAAGAAGGAGAAGCACTCGATCAAGCTGTCTGTAGGGAAATAAAAGAGGAAACAGGGTTAACGGTGAAGCCTATCGGAATTACTGGGGTTTATTATAATGCCTCTATGCACATTCTAGCTGTTGTTTTTAAAGTAGCATATGTGAGTGGCGAAATAAAAATTCAACCTGAAGAAATACAAGAGGCTAAATTTGTTGATTTAAATGAAGAGAACATAGATGAGTATATAACGCGTCCTCATATGAAATCCAGAACGCTTGATGCAATGAGAGTAACACATTGTATTCCGTATGAAACGTGGGAAGTACAGCCATATAATTTAATAGGAAGATTGTAAAGAAAAGAGTAGCTGATTTGAGATACATTCAAATCACTACTCTTTTTTGTATACTGTTTAAGAAAAAGGTCAAAATAATAATAGTGTTAGTATTGATTTATAGAACGTTTGTTCTTTATAATGTGTATGTTATATACATTAAGATTACTAGATAGTCAAAAGTATATATATTTGTAGATGATATAATTAAAGTGTAAAGTGAAAATATAATAGCTTTAAGGCTTACTCTGTTATTGGTTATTCGTGATTGAATATAATCTATATTCAATATTTCAGATGAATAGTAGATAAAAAAGGTCTGTGATACAATACTTTTTTACCCCGCTATTTGCCGGGAACGTGATTGGTGAGGGCTGATTAAAGTTTCACTTTATACCTTACAATGATGTAAGGTACGTGTAAGAGAAATCGATGGGATATTTTTTTACAACAATGTATTCTTAAAGTAAGAGTTATATGCTGTGTGGAAAAGAGGTGTTCAAGATGAAAGAACGAGTATTATCTAGGGTGAACTATCATCAAAAAGTTGCATTAAATCCAATGACTAAACTTTTTTATAAAGCCATTATATTATTATTATTGTTAAGTTGTACGTTATTATTCATTGGAAATGTAATGATTGAGAAAAGTGACATTAGTAAATTACATGTACCGGCTAATTTAGAGGTGCCAGAATCATTAACACATGCATTTATTGCGACAGAAGATAAAAGATTTTATCATCATAACGGTTTAGATTATATAGCAATTATTAGGGCCTCTGTTGAGAATATAAAGGCTGGTGGTGTCGTGCAAGGAGGAAGCACGATTACACAGCAGCTATCTAAAAATGCTTTTTTAACTAATGAGCGTACATTTTCTCGTAAGTGGAAAGAGATTTTTTATACGAAAAAAATTGAACGCACATTTACGAAGGATGAAATTTTAAAATTATATGTAAGTAACATTTATTATGGTGAAGGAGCATGGGGAATTGAAAAAGCAGCAAACCTTTACTTCGGTAAAAAGGTGAACCAATTAACGTTGGCTGAAAGTGCAATGATGGCTGCTGTAGTAAAAGCACCTGCTTATTACTCACCTGCCCAAAATTATGATAAAGCAGTAGAGAGACGAAATGTCGTTTTGAGACTAATGGAGAAAGAAGGCTATATAAGCCATGATGAGTATGTTCAAGCAGTTAGTGAGAAATTAGTAATTCGTCATGATATAAAAATAGAGCAGTCGATGTTAAATAGTGCGCGTAAAAAAGCAGTAAGTTAAGAGAAGTTCCTAAAGAGGAGCTTCTTTTTTTGAATAAATTGTGACAAATTGTGACACAATATCGTCACAATTATTGTGTTTTTGTAATTTATGTGAGCGTGTTCATTGCGTGACGTATATAAGTGTTGATATTATGTGTATTGTGTACAATGCTGTATACAGAATATGAAATTAAAGAGGAATGTATATGAAATCAAATAAACTCATGGCTCTTGGTATAGTTTTTTCTATCGCAGTATTGATTGTAATTGGAACAATTGCGTATAGCATCATAAATGACAAAAAAGATAAAGGGAATGAGATGTTTGCTTATTCTACGCAACAATCTTTAGGGAAAGATGATGCTCCAGTTAAGGTAGTTGAATTTGGAGACTTTAAATGTCCTGCTTGTCGTACTTGGGATGTAACAGTATTACCTCGATTAAAAGAAGAGTATATTGATAAAGGCAAAGTGCAGTTATATTTTATTAACTTCCCATTTATCGGAAAAGACTCGGATTTAGGTGCAGCAGCTGGTGAAGCAATTTATAAACAAGATAAAGATTCATTCTGGATTTTCTATGATGAGATTTATCAAAATCAAAAGAAAGATACGGAAGAATGGATTACAGAAGATTTGCTTCTTAGCATTGTGAAAGAGAAACTTCCAAAAGTTGATGTAGAGCAATTTAAGAAAGATTTACACAGTAAAGAAATTACAGAAAAAGTACGTAAAGATTCAGATCGTGCTCAAAAATTAAAAGTTCAAGGTGCTCCTTCAGTATATGTAAACGGAAATCTTGCAAACCCTGATTTCGATAGTATGAAGAAGGCCATTGATAAAGAATTGAAAAAGTGATGAGGTCTCTCATCACTTTTTCGACTTTTTTCGATAAAATTCTTGCCTCTATTTTTTTAACATGCTATACTACTTTACATAAGTTATTCTAATATCTTATATGTAATTCATATTTGCGGGTGTAGTTTAGTGGTAAAACAAGAGCCTTCCAAGCTCTGGTCGAGAGTTCGATTCTCTTCACCCGCTCCAAATTTTATTAAATGTTTTTCTATAAATTGTGATCAACGCAGTGTTTCGTTTCCGAGATAAACGAGGCATTGCGTTTTTTAATGTTTGAAAAATATAATTACATGCGAAAATAGAAGTAAATAATAGTATTCCAAAAGTGAATTACTAACCAATAAAGTCGTTACATAAGGGATGATGGATTCATCTGAGGAGGCGATTAAGAGTGGATTTTGAAAAATTAAAGCAAGATGTAATTGCGTATAGTAAAACAATTGGCATAGATAAAATAGGCTTTGCGAGTGCTTCTCCTTTTGAGGAATTAAAGCAGCGCTTAATCCAGCAACAACAATTAAATTATCAATCTGGATTTGAAGAGCCTGATATAGAGAAGAGAACGAATCCGCAACTTTTATTACCGGGTGCTAAATCAATTATTGCGATTGCTTTAGCATATCCTTCAAAATTAAAAAATGCACCATTAAGTAAGCGTGGAGAACGCCGTGGAATTTTTTGCCGTGCTTCTTGGGGACAAGATTATCATCTTGTTTTACGAGATCGTTTGCAAAAATTAGAAGCATATTTAATTGAAAAACTTCCAGATATAGAAGTGAAGTCCATGGTTGATACAGGTGAATTAAGTGATCGAGCTGTATCAGAGCGTGCAGGCATTGGCTGGAGTGGGAAAAACTGTGCTATTATTACACCTGAATTCGGTTCGTACGTATACTTAGGGGAAATGATTACAAATGTTCCATTCCCGCCAGATAAGCCGATAGAAGATCAATGCGGGGGCTGTACGAAATGTATCGATATTTGTCCTACAGGTGCTTTAATACAGGGGGGACAGTTAGATTCGAAGAAGTGTATTGCGTTTTTAACACAGACGAAAGGATTCCTACCTGAAGAATATCGCGATAAAATAGGAAATCGTATATATGGATGTGATACGTGTCAGACTGTTTGCCCGAAAAATAAAGGAATGGATTTTCATAATCATCCTGAGATGGAGCCGGATCCTGAGCTAGTTAAACCATTATTAACGCCACTTTTAACAATTAGTAATCGTGATTTTAAAGAGAAATATGGGATTATGTCAGGGTCATGGAGAGGGAAAAAGCCACTGCAAAGAAATGCGATTTTAGCATTAGCACATTTTAAAGAAGCATCGGCAATTCCTGATTTAATTGGTGTTATGAAAGATGACCCAAGACCGGTATTGCGCGGAACGGCAGCATGGGCACTTGGGAAAATTGGGGGAGATGGAGTAGGCGAAGCGATTGAGAAAGCGATTGAACGTGAGAAAGATGAAGAAGTACTTCATGAAATGAAGCGCGGGCTTGAATTGTTAGCACAGAAAAAAGAGTAGATAATATTTCCCTTTTTCATATTGTAATATGGGAGGGAAACGAAATGGCTGTAAAAATGAATATTGAAAAGCAAGTACAACAGTTTTTAGCATATATCACAGAGAAACGAACAGACGTGGATGGTATTGCTGAGGATTTACTACAAATGGCACAGAGAAAGAAACAATTGTTTCAAAGGCGTAGTGCACATATAGTGAAAGCAACTGCGGATGTTTCTTTCATTAGACAATTAAATAGTAATGACCATCAAGAAATTGATTATCAAATACATTTTAAATATTTAATTAAGCATAAAGAATTATTTTATATTGAAGAGGAACAATTAAAACGAAGAGTTTGTTTAAATAATAGTCGGATTATAGGCGATTATGATATTGAAGTGTCAGAAGAAATTAGAATGGGTGAGACATTAGAAAGGGAAATTACGAAAGAGAAGTACGGTTCTTATCAGTATAATCGTTTAGAGGCAGTGAAATATGCAGAGCGTTGGTGGGATGACCGAAATCCTATGTATCGTAATTTCCCTGATAATTGTACGAATTTCATTTCTCAATGTCTTCATACTGGAGAAGTACCTATGAACGGATATCCTAATATTCGTAAAGGATGGTGGCAAAGGGAGAATCAGTGGAGTTGGAGCTGGGCTGTTGCACATTCTTTTTATTGGTATTTGTCAGGTGCTACAACAGGACTTCGAGCAGAGGCGGTAGAGAGGCCAGAAGAACTTATTCTTGGAGATGTTATTGCTTATGATTTCGAGGATGACGGAAGATGGAATCATACGACGATTGTAGTAGCAAAAGATGCAGATGGTATGCCGCTTGTAAATGCACATTCAGCGAATAGCCGTCGACGTTATTGGAACTATGAAGACTCTAGTAAATATACACCACAAATGAAATATAAATTCTTTCATATTATTAATGGGTAGAGATTTTTCGCTCAAGTGGTATAATACGTAGTAGACAAAAAACAGAGGTGAATATCGCGTGGGAGTACATGTTGTTTTATATCAGCCAGAAATTCCAGCAAATACAGGAAATATTGCTCGTACTTGTGCAGCAACTGGAACAGAATTACATTTGATTAGACCGCTTGGATTTTCAACGGATGATAAAATGTTAAAGCGTGCCGGATTAGATTATTGGCAGCACGTGAAAATTACGTATTATGATTCAATTGAAGAATTTTATGAAAAAAATAAAGATGGTGAATTCTTCTATTTAACGAAGTATGGCGAGAAAGCTCATACAGCGTTTGACTATAGCAAGCGCGAGAAGGATTACTATTTTGTATTTGGAAGAGAAACAAACGGCTTACCAGCTAATGTAATCGAAGAAAACTTTGATCATTGTTTACGTATTCCAATGACAGATAAAGTACGTTCATTAAATTTATCTAATACAGCAGCAATTTTAATTTATGAAGCATTCCGTCAACAAAATTACCCTGGATTAGATTTAGAAATCGTTTATTAAAAGTCGCCATATGGCGACTTTTTTTTATAAAATAAAAATAATATGTGATCATACGTTTAAAAGAGAGGACATAATCATATAGAATGGGATATATGATTAAAAATAGATAAGACGGGTTGAGATAAATATGAAGGAAGAATATAGTAATCAAAATACCTTTTTAAGTATGATAGATATGGATTTAATTAGACAAGGGTTATTACATGCTATTCAAGATTTAGTATTTATATTGAAAGTTATTGATGATGAAACGTTTAAATATATGTATGTGAATAAAATAGGAATGGATTATGCTAGGTTAAGTGAAGAGTGCTATGGAAAAACTTTTGCAGAAGTATTACCAAAAGATATAGCGGGGATATTGCAAAGGCAATATGCAAAAGTAGTAAGAGAAACGAAAGCACACACCTTTTGTGATGTAGTCAATTTACCAAAAGGTGAGATACATTATGAATCTTCACTTAATCCTGTCTGCGACGAAGAAGGAATATGTCAATTTGTTATTTGTATTACAAGAGATATTACAGCTCAAATTGAGGAGAAGACAGAGATAGAGGAAAAACAAATGTTATTTAAGTCGTTACTGGAATATAATAATGACTCAATTATATCTATAGATTCTATAGGGAGAGTTACATATGCAAATCCGGCAACGTATGAAATATTTGGATACCGGTATGAGGAATTAAATAATAAATTTATTTTTGAATTTATTAATAAAGAATATGAAAAAGATTTTCAAATTATATTTAAGGGATCGATGCAAGGAAAAGCAAAACAAATTGTTTCAAAGAAATATGTTCATAAAGAAGGGTACGAGCTATATATTTCTTTGAGAACTATTCCGATTATTGTGAACGGTGAAATTGTTGGAGTTTATATTGTTACGAGAGATGTTACAAGGCAAGTATTAAACGAAATGCGAACAGAATATTTAGCTTACTATGACCAGTTAACAGGATTAATGAATAGAATTTCATGTACAAATAAGTTAAATACTTTTTTAAAAGAGAGTATAAATTTTTCTCTTGTATTTATAGATTTAGATGAGTTTCATCGTATTAATGATACATTTGGTCATAAAGAGGGAGATAAAGTATTACAAAAAGTGACAGAATGTTTAAGCAATCTAAAAATAGAAGGTATGCACTTATTTAGAGAACACGATGATCAATTTGTTATGTTGATAGAAAATATAACGAAAGAATGTGTAGAGGAAGTTGCAAAAAGCATACTGAAAAATATTAGTGAATATTTCGTAATCAAGGAAGAAGATGTATATTTAAGTGCGTCAATTGGAATTGTAATGGCTCCAGCAGATGGAGAAGATGAAAAAATACTATTTCAGAGAGTCGATGCTGCTTTAGAAAAAGCAAAAGAAAAAGGAAAAGGACATTATCATTTTTATTGTAGTGGATTAGACTGTGAGCGTGAACAAAGGTTTATAATAGAAAACCAGTTACATCGTGCTATAGAAAAAAATGAATTTTTCTTATATTATCAGCCACAAATTAATATTGAAACGAAAAAAATAGCTAGTATGGAAGCTTTAATAAGGTGGGAGAATAAGGAATTAGGATTTGTTTCTCCAAACCAATTTATTCCGTTGGCAGAAAGAACAGGATTTATTATTAAGCTCGATGAATGGGTAGTAAATCAAGTGTGTCAGCAACTGCGCGAATGGTTAAATAAAGGATATGAAGTGGTCCCAATTGCAGTTAATATTTCAGCTAGACACTTTCGCTCTATTACATTAATAGAGATGATTACACGGGCTTTAAATAAGTACAATGTACCAGCTCATTTATTAGCGATAGAGGTTACAGAAGGAGCTCTTATACATAAAGATATATCGAAGAGAGTGTTACTACAATTAAAAGAACAAAATTTAAAGATTCATTTAGATGATTTTGGAACAGGCTATTCATCTTTAAGTTACTTAAAAACATATCCAATTGATACTTTAAAAATTGATCGTTCTTTTATGAAAGGTATACATATAGATGAACGTGATACGAATATTACAGCTGCAATTATTCATTTAGCTCATACTTTAGAATTGAATGTAATTGCAGAGGGAGTAGAAAAAAAGGAGCAAATACAGTTTTTGAAAGAAAAGAATGTGAAGCTTGTACAAGGTTATTATTATAGCCGACCACTATCCAAATATGATATGGAAAATATGTATTATAAATAATGCATAAAAAAATGATGTGCTAAAAGCACATCATTTTTTATGTGTACCTGGTTTGTCATTGTAACCGGATGTAAAAATAGCTGTAAGAAATGTGAGTGATACACCTAAAATTAATAATAATTTCATACTAATATCCTCCTTACTTTTTTCGGTTCACGAGTTTTATTTATTACCCAAAATGTATGTAAGGTTCTTAGAAGAAAAGAATTTATTTATAATGAATAGCAGTGTAAAAACGTTAATACCTATATTATACAGAATTTTCTTTGAATTTTGGAGAGAATTTTAGCGTGCTATTATATATTTCGTTTTGATTTAAAGAATGTTTAAGGACATCCTAGCATACCTTTTATAATAATCCGATTGAACAAGGAGATGGGGGAGGAGCTATAATGGATATTCTAAAAAAGATTGAACAGCATCGAGCAGCAGAAGAACGTTTACAATGGGAAGGTACGTTTGCGGAGTATTTGGAGCTTGTGAAAGAAAGACCATGGGTGGCTCAAACAGCACACTCTCGCATTTACAATATGATAAAAGATGCCGGAATTGAAGAAGTTGATGGTAGAAGAAAGTATAACTTCTTTAGTAATCAGCTCTTTGGATTAGAGGATGCTCTAGAACGTCTTGTAGAAGAATATTTTCATCCATCTGCAAAACGATTAGATGTTAGAAAAAGAATTTTATTATTAATGGGTCCTGTTAGTGGAGGGAAATCAACGTTAGTTACGATGTTGAAACGAGGATTAGAAACATATTCAAGAACAGATCGCGGAGCAATTTTTGCAATTAAAGGATGCCCAATGCATGAGGATCCACTGCATTTAATTCCACATCATTTACGAGATGATTTCTTTGATGAGTATGGAGTTAGAATTGAAGGGAATTTATCACCACTAAATGTCATGCGTTTAGAGCAAGAATACGGATCAAGAATTGAGGATGTAGTTGTAGAGCGTATTTTCTTCTCTGAAGATCGCCGTACAGGGATTGGTACATTTAGCCCGTCTGATCCAAAATCACAGGATATTGCAGATTTAACAGGTAGTCTGGACTTTTCTACGATTGCAGAATATGGTTCAGAATCAGATCCGCGTGCGTATCGATTTGATGGAGAATTAAATAAGGCGAACCGAGGAATGATGGAGTTCCAAGAGATGTTAAAATGCGATGAGAAGTTTTTATGGCACTTATTATCGCTTACGCAAGAAGGGAATTTCAAAGCGGGAAGATTTGCGCTTATTTCAGCAGATGAATTAATTGTAGCGCATACAAATGAAACAGAGTATCGCTCATTTATAGCAAATAAGAAAAATGAAGCATTGCACTCAAGAATTATTGTAATGCCAGTTCCTTATAATTTACGAGTAAGTGAAG
The DNA here is from genome assembly GCF_051776965.1 of Bacillus cereus group sp. BceL220. NCBI lineage: Bacteria > Bacillati > Bacillota > Bacilli > Caryophanales > Bacillaceae > Bacillus > Bacillus cereus group sp. BceL220. Next base: position 12,333 of record NZ_JBPWBC010000029.1, read on the forward strand.
AAGAACATATTTATGAAAAAATGATTCGTGAAAGTGATGTGTCGAATGTTCACATTGCACCACACACACTTCGCGTTGCAGCAATGTTCACTATTTTAACTCGTTTAAAAGATCCGAAGCGTCCGGATATTGATTTAATTAAAAAGATGCGTTTGTATGATGGAGAAACTGTAGAAGGTTATAATGCGATTGATGTAGAAGAATTACAACGCGAATATCAAGATGAAGGTATGAAGGGTATTGATCCTCGTTATGTCATTAACCGAATTTCGTCTACAATCATTCGAAAAGAGGTACCATCTATTAACGCGTTAGATGTACTTAGATCTTTAAAAGATGGGCTGGATCAGCATCCATCGATTAGTAATGAAGACCGTGAACGTTATATGAATTTCATCTCATTAGCGAGAAAAGAATACGATGAAATCGCGAAGAAAGAAGTACAAAAAGCGTTTGTTTATTCATATGAAGAATCAGCTAAGACGCTTATGGATAATTACTTAGATAACGTCGAGGCGTACTGCAATAAATCGAAATTACGTGATCCGTTAACAGGGGAAGAAATGAGTCCAGATGAAAAATTAATGCGCTCAATTGAAGAGCAAATTGGAATTTCAGAAAATGCTAAGAAAGCATTCCGTGAAGAGATTTTAATTCGCATTTCTGCTTATGCCCGTAAAGGAAAACGCTTTGATTATAATTCACATGAACGTCTTCGTGAAGCGATTCAGAAAAAACTATTTGCTGATTTAAAAGATATAGTGAAAATTACAACATCAACGAAAACACCGGACGAAAATCAGCTTAAGAAAATCAATGATGTTGTTGCACGTTTAATTGATGAGCATGGCTATAATTCTTCTTCAGCAAATGAATTACTACGCTATGTAGGTAGCTTATTAAACCGATAGTTTGATAACAAAACGCTGTCTCTTGTATTTTGCGGGACAGCGTTTTATTATCCGTTCATATGTGTGTAAAGTGTCATACCTTGTCCAAATGTAATAAATTAAGATGCAATTTCATGAATTTATTGTCAATTATTTTTACAATATGCATATGATAGAGTAACCAACCATTCATACGAAAAAAGCCAACACAATACAATATGTTGCAAAGTAAAAATGTGTGCAACAATGCATTGTGTTTCTTTCTTATCAGTGGCTGAATATTTCTTTCTATTATGTGAGTGGCAAAATTTTGTTTAGGATGCTCGGGGTATTGTATGAAAAACGTTATAAATGTTTATGGGATGATTTTCTATGGGCAGTTACCTTTCAAATATTCTAGCTTGCACATTACAGAACAAAATTTGTAGCTTGCTGTTCATACAGGAAGACAATTACAGTAAGGAGGGAAAGGAATGGGCGAAGAAAATCAACCAAATTATACGATTTCACAGGAAAACTGGTCCCTCCATCGCAAAGGATATGACGACCAACAGCGCCATCAAGAAAAAGTACAAGAGGCAATTAAGAATAATTTACCCGATCTTGTAACAGAAGAAAGTATAGTTATGTCTAATGGCAAGGATGTTGTAAAGATACCAATTCGTTCTCTAGATGAATATAAGATTAGATACAATTATGATAAAAATAAACATGTTGGGCAAGGAAACGGTGACAGCAAAGTTGGTGATGTCGTTGCGAGAGATGGATCAGGTGGTCAAAAACAAAAAGGGCCAGGAAAAGGGCAAGGAGCAGGGGATGCAGCTGGGGAAGATTACTATGAAGCTGAAGTCTCTATTTTAGAATTAGAGCAGGCGTTTTTCAGAGAGTTAGAGCTGCCTAATTTAAAGAGAAAAGAAATAGATGAAAACCGGATTGAACATGTTGAATTTAATGACATTAGAAAAACAGGGTTATGGGGAAATATCGATAAGAAACGAACAATGATATCCGCATATAAACGAAATGCGATGCGTGGTAAAGCATCTTTCCATCCAATTCATCAAGAAGATTTAAAGTTCCGCACTTGGAATGAAGTATTGAAGCCAGATTCAAAGGCTGTTGTGTTAGCGATGATGGATACGAGTGGATCGATGGGAATGTGGGAGAAGTATATGGCACGTAGCTTCTTTTTCTGGATGACAAGATTTTTACGCACAAAGTATGAAACAGTTGATATTGAATTTATTGCTCATCATACAGAAGCGAAAGTCGTTACAGAAGAAGAATTCTTTTCAAAAGGAGAAAGTGGTGGAACAATCTGCTCCTCCGTATACAAAAAAGCACTCGAGCTAATCGATAATAAATATTCACCAGATCGCTATAATATTTATCCATTCCATTTTTCAGATGGTGATAATTTAACATCAGATAATGCTAGATGTGTAAAGCTTGTGGAAGAATTAATGAAGAAGTGTAATATGTTTGGGTATGGGGAAGTGAACCAGTATAATCGCTCATCATCTACCCTTTTCTCGGTTTATAAAAAGATTGAGGATGAGAAGTTTAGGTATTATATACTGAAGAATAAGAGGGATGTTTTTAACTGTCTTAAAAAATTTTTCATGGTAAATTGAATATGTGTATTTATAAATTATCAATATTTATCTAATGCAAATTAATCAGAGAAAATATATTATGTTTCTAAAGGGGTACATTTTAATGTGGAAAAGATAAAAAATGTTTGTATATGCTGCGAAACAAATGAAAGATGGTTTTGAAGAAAATGATTTCTTTTTAGGTATATTAATCAATAATTAGTATTGACCATCTATAATTAATCTTGTTTTATTACCAAATATTCAAGATAGTAACAGGGTTGTAGAGCGTTACAGAAGTGGAAGAGCATAAAAAGATATTAAGTATTATTTTTCTATTATAATTTTTAGCGAAAACCATATACATGACAAAAAAAGACAGGTTTATTATCTGGAAAGTCTGTCTTTTTTGTCGTGTATATTTCATTTTTAATGATGATTAAAAATCCCTAAAGGGATTTGTTTTTCAATTTTTTATTTTAGTATTTTTTGTATTAGAGCTATACGAAGTTACTACATACTGGATGTATTTTTTTGCTTGAGAACTTTTTTAAACTTTATATAACAAGCTATTCTCCACGGAATTAAATAGCAAATAGTAATTAAGAAAATTAACATACTGAGTGTACCTGGATCAATGATAGAAATATGTTGTCGGAAATAATAACGCAAAGCAATCATAAGAGCAAAAGTAATTATAAAAGCAGGGCTTTTCTTCGTATAAATTAAACCATCATTTCGTATTTCGTAATCTGACCATATAATAAGAGGAATAGAAAGACCAATTCCTAAAAAAATAGCTATTAATAATTGAAGGTATGTTACATGCCCAGGGTTAAGAAAAAATACAAATCCTGGTGTTAAGAATAGGAGTGGAAGAATTATTCGTTTTCCTTTTCCCTTAGTTGGTTTGTGCATAGATCGAATTCTACGCACTAAAATGAGGGCGCCAATAAATAGAAACAAAGAAGTAGCTGGTATAACAGTTTGCATAGATAAGTATCCTCCTAAAATATGTTTATTGTATATTTTTAAAATAAACTGCACTTAAAAAAGACAACTATATAAAATTTGAAGCGAAGAAGTTATCTCTTTATTGCTGTTTTTATTTCATTTATGTTTTTTACAAGAATACGTTTATGAAGATTCTTATGTGCAGTAGTTATTGATAACTTATAATCAGAATGTATATGCAACTGATTAAAGTATTTATAGGGATTACTTTTATAAACAGAGTCTATAGATATTTCATTGTTCATTATGAAAAATGAAAAGGTGTTGAAAGGCATAAAAAATCCTTCTCCATGTGCTTTAATAAAGCTCTCTTTTAATGTCCATAAAGTATAAAAATAATCTAGCTGCTTTTCAGTAGGTTGTAATAGCAAATGCTTATACTCATCATCTGAGAAAAAGCATTTAGCTATCTCAAAATCTATAGGTTTAATTTGTTCAATGTCTATTCCAACGGGTGCATGATGGTCTATAGCACAAACCACCCACTCTCCAGAATGGGAAATATTAAAATGAAAACTTGGTTTATTATACAAATAAGGTTTTCCAAATTCATTAAATTTGAAATGTATATTAGAGTTTGAAATATTAAATTCCTCACAAATAATAGATCGAATTAATAAATCCCCCAATAAGGAACGTAGGGCATCTTTTTGCTTTCTAAAACAAAGTATTCTTTTTTTTTATCTTCATTTATAAAAATAAATAAATCTTTGAATTCCTTGGAATTAATGTTTTGATTTATATTAATTGCATAAATAGTAGTCATGAATTCACCATCAGCTATCTCTGGTCTCCTCTGAATTAATTACGTAAGGTATAAAAAAATTAACCATTCTAAAATACCACAGAAATATAAATTTGATTTTTTGTAAGGTATTATAAAAATAGTTCATGGGATATTGTGTTTTAAATTATATTCAAAAAGATGGGGTTCGTAAATGCTTTCGGAGTTGGGGGAATTTCGCCCTATATATTTATTATTAATAATAAATATATAGGGCGAAGTTAACAAGAATTTTATCTAATCAATACTATTTATATTATGAATAGTATTAAATTTAAATATATTGTTGGTGAAACAAAATCCCCCAATTTACATAAATGAATAGGCACTATAAGATTTATATGTGAATATTTGAAACTATTTTAAGATATCTATTAATGGGGAGAGTAGAGCGAATTGATTAAACTATTTTGTTTGCCGTATGCCGGTGGCTCAGCGGTTGTATATAGTAAATGGACAAAAAAATTAGAGGATTTCATTGAATTATATCCAGTAGAATTGGCGGGAAGAGGTAAAAGATTTAACGAACCTTTTTATGATTCAATGGAGGACGCTGTTAATGATATTTTTAATCAAATTAAAGATCATTTAAATCAAACTTATGCTTTCTTTGGACATAGTATGGGAAGTCTTTTAGTTTATGAGTTATGTCAAAAAATAAAAAAAATGGGTTATCCGGAACCAGCTCATATTTTTTTTTCCGGAAGAGAAGCTCCCCAAACTGTAAAAGATGAATATACAGTATATGATCTTCCGGATGAAGAGTTTATAAAATATGTTTTTCACTATGGTGGTATGCCAGAATCCTTTCTTGAGAATAAAATGTTATTAGATATCTTTATTCCAATTTTAAAAGCAGATTTTAAAATAGTAGAAACATATCAATATATTGAGAAAGATTTTAATTTAAATTGTGATTTTTCCATTCTTTCAGGGGAAAAGGATCAAAAATTAGATTTTGCCAATTTGAAGGGATGGGAAAAATTCTCTATAGGTAATTGTACTTATTTTACTTTTGAAGGTGGTCATTTCTATATAAATGAAGATATTGAAAATACTATTGCATGTATAAATAAACAATTAAAAAAATGTGTAATTGAATGATGTAGTATTAATTAGTTTTTATAACAGTTATATAAGTATAGAGTAATAAGAAGTGAGAAAGGGCATGATTGGAAATGTCTAATATTGGTGATAAATGCGAATCAGTTGTAAGGCGATCAGGGTCATACTGGAAGGAATATTTGCAAGGAAAGTTATCTGGATGGCAGCTGCTTTCTAATTACAAGAAACCTTTGCAATATAAATATAAAGAAGATTCTTTTTTATTTGACTTTAATTCGGTAATTAATCAAAAAATCAATTTACATAGTAAACAGCAAAAATATACTAATTTTCAGATTATGTTAACAGCATATCAAATTTTATTATATAGATATTCTAAACAAAACGATTTTTTAATAGGTATTTCCCAAGGTGAAAATAAATATTTAGATATAAAATTAAATAAATCATTATTGCCTTTGCGAGTAACTGAAATAGGTCAATTGACTATACGAGAATTATTACAGAAGACTCAAGAAAGTGTTACTGACCATTTATGGTATCAAGAAATTTTAAGAGAAAACTTAATGAGAGATAATTTATTTAGCGATTTGGAGAATTCTTTCTCGAAAGTTTATTTTACATATAGTAATAATATTCAAATGTTAGGGGACTCTTATGTAATTAATCCGATAAATCCCCCATACTTATTATTTCATATTAGTAATATTGAAAATAATGTTAAGGGTAGAGTGAGCTTTAATAGTAACATTTTTGATCAGCTACAAATAAGACAAATGGTTGCACATTTTACAAAAATAGTAGAATCTATTTTAGATAATAGGGATCTACTTATTAATGATATCAATATTCTAACAGAGGATGAAGAGCATCAAATTCTTTATGAATTTAATAATACAAAAAAGTACTATCCATCTCATAAAACATTGCAACAGTTGTTTGAAGAGCAGGCAGAGAAATCTCCAGAGAATATTGCAGTTGTATATAAAGAACAATACATTACTTATCAAGAATTAAATGAACGTGCAAACCAAGTCGCTCATATATTACGAAATAAAGGGATAGAAAAGGAAAAAGTTGTAGCAATTATGGTTGAGCGTTCAGCGGAGATGGTAGTTGGAGTATTAGGTGTTTTAAAAGCAGGTGGAACTTACCTACCAATTGATCCTAAATATCCAAATGAGCGTATTGAATATATGCTTTCAGATAGTAAATCTTGTATAGTTTTAACTCAAGTACATTTAGCAGAAAGATTGAATTGTGAGCAGATAATATTAGATTCACAAAAACTAGATCTATTGAGTGGAGAATTCTCTAATCCAGAAGGAATAACACAACCAAATGATTTGGCTTATGTCATTTATACCTCAGGTTCTACAGGAAGACCCAAGGGCGTAATGGTAGAACAACATTCAGTAATAAATTTGTGTTTTTGGGCACAAAATTTCTTTAGAATTAGTGACAAGGATATAAGTGGACAATATGTAGGATTTGGTTTTGATCCATGGGCGTTAGAGGTATTTCCATATATATTGAAAGGTGCGACATTACATATTATCCCAGATGAAATTCGTTATGACATATACGAATTGAATAATTATTATGAAAAAAATAGAATTAGTATAAGTGCTTTACCTACGCCAGTATGTGAACAGTTTATGGAATTAGAAAACAATTCTCTACGTGCATTAATAACTGGGGGCGACCAATTAAGAAAATATAAAAAAAATAATTATAAATTATTTAATAACTATGGGCCGACTGAACATACAGTTGTTACAACAAATGGAGAAGTTAACGAATTAGATGGCAATATATCAATAGGAAAACCAATTGATAATACTGAAGTTTATATTTTAGATGAAAAGGAAAGCTTACAACCTATTGGAATTCCAGGAGAACTATGTATTTCTGGTGCTGGAACGGCAAGAGGGTATTGGAATAATAAGGGATTAACGCAGGAAAAATTTGTGATTAACCCATATAAGCCAGGAAGATTAATGTATAGGACAGGTGATATGGCCAGATGGCTTCCAGATGGGAATATCCAATTTATGGGGAGAATGGATCGCCAAATAAAAATTAGAGGATATCGAATTGAATTAGATGAAATTGAGTCGTATTTGTTGAATTATAAAGGAATAGAGAAAGCAACTGTAACGGCAAAAGAATCTGAAATAGGTGGGAAATATTTAGTCGCTTATATTATTACCGATCCTAGTTTTGAAATTAATCAGTTAAAGAGTGAAATGAGGAAATACTTTCCAGAATATATGATACCTACACATTTTGTAAAAATGGATACTTTTCCTCTAACAGTACATGGGAAAATAGATCGAGAATCCTTACCAGAACCGGATCAGGAAATCCTAGAATTAGAAAGAAATTATGAAGTAGCTAATAATGCTTTAGAAAAAAAGTTGATTGAAATTTGGCAAGAAGTTCTTCTAATAAAAAAAATAGGTGTTCAGGATGATTTCTTTTTATTGGGAGGGCATTCATTAACGGCAATGTTACTGTTGTCTAGAATACAGAAAGAATTAGGATTAAAAGTAAGTTTAAAACAATTATTCGCGAAACCAACCATCCGAAGTATTGCAAATTTGATGTATGAATCATCAAATTATAATTTTGAGAATATTCAATCGGTAGAAGAAAGAAGTTATTATGTTACTTCATCTGCACAAAAGCGTATTTATACATTATCACAATATGGAAACGATAATACAACTTATAATATACCCAACGTTTTAAATTTCCAGGGGGAATTAGATGTTGCAAAATTAGAAATATCATTACGAACGCTTATAAATCGTCATGAGATCCTCAGAACATCATTTGTTACTAAGGATGGAGAGATTTTACAGAAGGTTCATGATGAAGTTCCGTTTAATATAGAAATGATTCCTAAGGACATAGATGATCAATATGAAAAAACAGACTTTATACGTCCTTTTGATTTAAGTGAAGCTCCACTTATGCGTGTAGGATTAACGGAATTAGAACAAAATCGATATGTATTCATGCTTGATATTCATCATATTATTGCGGATGGGGTATCTATTGGTATCTTTATGAAAGAATTGATGGAACTTTACTATGATAATGAATTACCAGCATTAAAGTTACAATATAAAGATTACGCTGAATGGCAACAAGAGTTTACACAAAGTGAAGCAGTTCAGGTACAAAAAGAATATTGGATGAATCTTTTTAAAGATGGTGTGCCGGTAGTAGAATTACCAACTGATTATATGCGTCCTTCTGTACAAAGTTTTGAAGGGGATAGTGTATTTTTTGACATTGATGTGACTCTGACCAAGCAATTAAAACAAATTTGTCAGAAAAATGGTGTAACGTTGTATATGGCATTAATCAGTATTTATCAAATATGGTTGTCTAAGTATACAGGACAAGAGGATGTTATGGTTGGTACAGTTACTGCTGGGAGACATAACGCTGATTTATATCAAGTCATGGGAATGTTTGTGAATACACTTGCAATCAGAGGAAATCCAAAGGGTGGTCAAACATTCCGTCAATTCTTACAAGAAACAAAGGAAAACACTTTAGAAGCATTTGAAAACCAGGAGTATCAATTCGAAGAATTAATAGAAGAACTGAAGATACAAAGAGAAACAAGTAGAAATCCTTTATTTGATACAGTGTTTGTTTTAGAAAATATGGATACTTTGGAATTTGAAAATGAAAAATTAAGAGTAAGTCTTGATACATTTAATCATCAAAAGTCCAAATTTGATCTCACTTTAATTGGAAGAGAATATAATTCCAAGCTCTTTTTTCAATGGGAATTTGCCACTCAGTTATATAAAAAAGAGACAATAGAAAGGTATAAGAAGCACTTTATTCAAATTTTAAAAGAAATTCTAAACAATCCAGACCAGAAAATTGCAGATATCAAAATGATTACAGAGATAGAGCACCATAAAATTTTGAATGATTTCAATAATACTAAAACGGAATATCCAAAAGAAAAGACATTAACGCAATTGTTTGAAGAACAAGTGAAGAAGACACCAGAGAATATTGCCGTAGTATATAAAGACCAATGTTTAACTTATCGAGAGCTA
>NZ_JBPWBC010000030.1:0-21711 GCF_051776965.1 Bacillus cereus group sp. BceL220
GCGTTCATCCTGAGCCAGGATCAAACTCTCCAATAAAGTTAGTTTGTCTAGCATCTAAAAATAAAAATTGACGTTTCACGTTGTTTGTTTCGTTCAGTTTTCAAAGAACTAAAAGCGGGTGAAGAGAATCGAACTCTCGACCAGAGCTTGGAAGGCTCTTGTTTTACCACTAAACTACACCCGCGTGGTCGGGAAGACAGGATTTGAACCTGCGACCCCCTGGTCCCAAACCAGGTGCTCTACCAAGCTGAGCCACTTCCCGTAATTGGCGCGCCCGAGAGGAGTCGAACCCCTAACCTCTTGATCCGTAGTCAAACGCTCTATCCAATTGAGCTACGGGCGCTTATTCATGATGTTTTTTCGTCGTTGTATTTTGGCGACTCAATTATCTTATCATACTACATTTTCAAATGCAAGTACTTTTTTAAGATTTTTTTGATGCGGCCGAGAGGACTTGAACCTCCACGGGGTTTCCCCCACTAGGCCCTCAACCTAGCGCGTCTGCCGTTCCGCCACGACCGCGCGGAAAAAACAAAAAGTGAGCCATGAAGGATTCGAACCTTCGACCCTCTGATTAAAAGTCAGATGCTCTACCAACTGAGCTAATGGCTCGTAAATGGCTGGGCTAGCTGGATTCGAACCAGCGCATGACGGAGTCAAAGTCCGTTGCCTTACCGCTTGGCTATAGCCCATCGAAAAAATATCTTATTTTCAAAGACAAATGTTATTGTACCATAATGTCCAATAAAAAACAACTGCCAATTAGCAGAAGTTAAAATGGCGGTCCCGACCGGGGTCGAACCGGCGATCTCCTGCGTGACAGGCAGGCATGTTAACCACTACACCACGGGACCATTTGGTTGCGGGGACAGGATTTGAACCTGCGACCTTCGGGTTATGAGCCCGACGAGCTACCGTACTGCTCCACCCCGCGATAATACTATTCATATAAAATTCATATGGTGGAGGATGACGGGATCGAACCGCCGACCCCCTGCTTGTAAGGCAGGTGCTCTCCCAGCTGAGCTAATCCTCCGAAGTGGTGACCCGTACGGGATTCGAACCCGTGTTACCGCCGTGAAAGGGCGGTGTCTTAACCACTTGACCAACGGGCCAATATGTATGGCAGAGAAGAAGGGATTCGAACCCTCGCACCGCGTTAGCGATCTACTCCCTTAGCAGGGGAGCCCCTTGAGCCACTTGGGTACTTCTCTGTATGGCTCCGCAGGTAGGACTCGAACCTACGACCGATCGGTTAACAGCCGATAGCTCTACCACTGAGCTACTGCGGAATAATGAAGACAATTTGTATCTTATAAAAATTCTTTCTGTAAGTCAAGAAGTTTTTAACAACATCTTGTTCAAACGTGACATGTTTATAATATACTGGATTGTGTTTTTACTGTCAAGATGTTTTCGATATCGGTTTGAGTTTCCCTTTACACTTTCCGCAGACATATCTTTTTGTATTTATTTGACGCCTTCTTACATATTGAAGTAAACACTCCATACATTCATACTTATAAATCTTTTTTTCCTTCTCTTCATTAATCATTCGTTTACAAAAACGAGGTGCATCAACTTTCTTTAACAACTCACGAAAATCTCTGTCCCTGTGCTTATACCCTCTTCCTGTAATATGCAAGTGATAATGACACAGTTCATGTTTGATGATTCCGATTAACTCCTCCTTACCATACATTTCGTAATATCGATAATTCAGTTCAACATTGTGACTCTTCAACAAATAACGCCCACCAGTTGTACGCAGCCTACTATTGAACGTTGCTTTATGTAAAAACGGCATTCCGAAGTATTGTAGCGACACTTCTTCCACTAGCCGTTGAATTTCTCCCTCGCCCATTCTCATTCCTCCTAAACAAAAAAATATTTTTACACTTTTCACGCTTCTTATACATATATTAAATAGTACATATACCCATCCTCATTCAAGACGCGTGGTTTCTAAAAACACAACATGAATAGAAATCCACTCACCAACCTCTCATCAATAGCACTTTAGATTTTTGAGAGTAGGATTAAACAAGGAGGGATTCCTATGCCTACGTGGCTAAAAAAACAGATGCAACGTGCATATTTCGAAAAAAACCGGTATCAAATTAAATTGCTAAATGAATGCTGGTTTTATTATAGCAAAATACATCAAAACTCATAATCCATTACACTTTTTATTCTATAAAAAAAGAGCAGTTTCATCTGCTCTCTTCTCTTACTATTCAATCGGCAACATAGATAGTGCAACGCGTCCTTTTTTTGTATCAATATCATCTACCCATACTTTTACAATTTGTCCTACTGATACAACATCTAACGGATGCTTTACAAACTGTTTACTAAGCTTAGAAATATGCACTAAACCATCTTGCTTTACGCCTACATCAACAAAAGCACCAAAATCAACAACGTTACGCACTGTTCCTTCTAGTTCCATACCACGTTTTAAATCTTCTAATTTCAAAATCCCTTTTTTCAGAAGTGGTTTAGGCAACTCATCCCTCATATCTCGTTCTGGGCTAATGAGCGCATCTATAATATCAACTAACGTCGGCTCCCCAACCCCCGTTTCTTGAGACAACTTAGAAATCTCTACTTCTTCCAATCTCTTTTGTAATTGCGGTTGTCCTACGTCATCTATCGATAACCCTAAACTCTTCAATAACAATTCAACATTTTTATATTGTTCGGGATGAATACCTGTTCTATCTAATGGATTCGCTCCTTCTAATATACGCAAGAAACCTATACATTGTTCGTACGTCTTTGCACCTAAACGTGGGATTTTCTTTAATTCCGTGCGCTTTGTGAATTTCCCATCCTCTTCTCTCTTTGCCACAATATTTTTCGCAACAGTTTTCGATAAACCTGAAACATATTGTAACAATGCAACCGAAGCCGTATTTACATTAACCCCAACTTGGTTAACAGCTGTCTCTACTACAAATGTTAATGACTCATTCAATCTCTTTTGAGATACATCATGTTGGTATTGTCCAACCCCAACTGATTTAGGATCAATTTTCACAAGTTCAGCCAGTGGGTCTTGCAGACGTCTTCCAATAGAAACGGCACTTCTCTCTTCAACTTGTAAATTCGGGAATTCTTCACGAGCTAAATCAGAAGCTGAATATACACTAGCACCCGCTTCATTTACAATAATATAAAAGACTTCCTGTTTCACACTTTGTAATACATCTACTATAAATTCCTCTGTTTCTCTAGATGCTGTCCCATTACCAATTGCAATCATTTCAACTTGATATTTATCTATAATAGAAAGAACTTTCGTTTTTGCGTCATCATATTTACGAACAGGCGGATGCGGATAAATAACATCAATATGTAGTACTTTCCCCGTATCATCTACTACAGATAATTTACAACCAGTTCTATATGCCGGGTCTACCGCTAGCACGACTTTCCCTTTCATCGGAGGTTGTAATAATAAGTTACGTAAGTTCTCAGAGAAAATGTGTATCGCTTGTTCTTCAGCTGTTTCTGTTAATTCTTTACGAATTTCTCTTTCGATTGAAGATTGAATTAATCGTTTATAACCATCTTCAATCGCTAATTGTACATAATGCGCACTTTTAGAATCGTTATCACGAATTACTTTCTTATATAAGAAATTTAATATCTCATCTACTGGTGGGACAACAGAAACTCTCAATATATCTTCTTTCTCACCGCGATTCATTGCTAATACACGATGTGGTACTACTTTTTGCAATGGTTCTTCATAACTGTAATACATTTCATATATATTCTTTTCATCTTTTTCTTCACCTTTTACAGACGAAGACATAATACCTTTTCTAAAAGTAATATTTCGAATCCAACTACGATACGTAGCTTCATCTGAAATCATTTCTGCAATAATGTCTTGTGCACCTTGTAAAGCTTCTTCTGCAGATTGCACTTCTTTCTCTGCATTAATAAATTCCACTGCCTTTTTAGCCGGATCTTCTTTCTTATATAACAACAACCATTCAGCTAACGGTTCTAACCCTTTTTCTTTTGCAATCGTCGCTTTCGTTCTTCTTTTCTCTTTATATGGACGATACAAATCTTCTACTTCCTGCAACTTTGTAGCTTTAACAATTTGCTGTCTCAGCTCTCCTGTCAGTTTTCCCTTCTCATCAATAAGACGAATAACTTCTTCCTTCCTATCTTCAAGTTGCATCATATATTGCCATCTCTCTAAAATCGCACGAATTTGCACCTCATCTAAAGAGCCTGTCCATTCTTTTCGGTAACGAGCAATAAATGGAACTGTGTTACCTTCTTCTGTTAATTGAATAACATGACGAACTTGCTTTTCGCTAAAGCCTAATTCTTTCACTAACATTTTCATTAACGCTTGTCGATTATCTACCATTTCCATATACAACCGTAACCTCCTCTATAATAAAAAAAAGTTGCCCTTCAAAGAGAGCAACTTAAACTGCCGATTTAAAAATCTATTAGTCCTAAACTAATTTGTAACGCTTCATCTACACGACTCATCATCACTTCATCTAAATGAGTGATTTTGTCCGTTAAGCGTTGCTTATCGATTGTTCGAATCTGCTCAAGTAAAATAACAGAATCTCTCTCAAAACCATACTTTTTCGCATCAATTTCCACATGAGTGGGTAATTTCGCTTTTTGAATCTGTGCAGTAATAGCCGCTACAATCACCGTTGGACTAAAACGATTTCCGATGTCATTTTGAATGACAAGAACCGGACGAACGCCTCCTTGCTCAGAACCAACAACTGGGGAAAGGTCTGCAAAATACACGTCGCCGCGTTTTACAATCAAAATATTACCCCCCGCTAACTAAGCGTTCTACTGTATGAGCTGCTTCATACTCCGCTAAGAAAGCTTCAGATGCAATACCAAGATTAATTTTTCCCATTTCAATATACCCACGTCGCATTGATTCATGTTGGTAGCGTTTCTTCGTCTTATGTTGACGCAATAACAATTGTGTTGCCTGGCAAATTAGTTCATGGCGATTCTTATTCTCTTGTTTTCCAATTCCGTCCAATTCCGTTACCATTTGCTTTGGCAACCGAACCACGATTTCAGTAGTTACACTTGATTCGGACACAAAAATACACCTCCACCGTCAACTACACACCCAAATATATATATGACACCTATTGTAATAATACCATTGTATGGAGCCTGTTGCAAAGACTTCCTTATTCCTTGCTTATGTTTTCCAATTCATAAACAAAACATTCATCTTCTTAAATTTTTTATCTCATAACTAACTAAAAACAATAGAACTCCTCTTCAAAACTTACGTGTAACTTATATAAAAAATGATTATAAGTAAAAAGCTTCTCATCAAAAAGAGCTTATTATCCAGTAATGAACAGTCACTCCAATGACAAGAAGCAATCATACTACCTTCTATATATTGTTCAAGTAATTAATTATCTCTACAACCTTACCATTCCGTATAAATATTCTTGGCACACGGAAACTGATCGTTGCAATAATTTCATAATTAATAGTCCCTGAATATTCCGCAACCTCTGTAGCGCTAATATACTCATCTCCCTGCCTTCCAATAAGCGTAACTTTCGTACCAAGCGGCACTTCACAAGGAAGATGAATCATGAACTGATCCATTGTTACTCGCCCTACAATCGGTACCCTCTTACCATTTATAAGCACTTCAAATCCTTGTAATCTTCTAAGCCATCCATCTGCATAACCAATCGCTACAGTCGCGATCCATTCTTCAGTTTTCGTTCGATAAGTGACGTTATAACTAATTCCATCACCTTTAATCACCTGTTTAATATGAGCTACTTTCGTATGCAGTGATAGCGCCGGTTCTAATTCAAATGGTAAAAAAGGACGTATTTCTACAGAAGGAGATAATCCATACATTGCAATCCCAATTCGCACTGCATTAAATGTAATCCCTTGAAAACGTAACGTGGCAGCACTATTAGCTGTATGGACAAACTTAGGATCCACTCCGAATTCTTTCAACCAACTTAACTGCTCTAAGAACGTGTTATATTGCTTATCAAAATACGAAGTCTCAACCTCATCTGCCGTTGCAAAATGCGTGTATACTCCTTCTAACTCTAAAAACGGTGCACCTTCTAAACTCTTTAAAAATGCTTTCAGTTCTTTTCTTTCACGTATTCCAATTCTCCCCATACCACTATCAAAGTTAATATGGAATTTCATTACAGATGAACCATCCCAAAGTTTAATTGCTTCGTCCACCCATTCTTTTTGAAAAACAGTTAGCGCTACATCATTTTCAGCAGCTACATTTACATCACGCGGCGGCGAGGGACCTAACACTAAAATCGGCACAGTAATACCAGCCCTCCGAAGCACTAAAGCTTCATCTAAAAAAGCAACTGCTAACCTTGTTGCACCCGCTTCTAATGCCGTTTTAGCCACCGGTACATAATCGTGCCCATATGCATTTGCTTTAACTACAGCAAAAATCTCTACATCACTTGGGATGAACTCTTTAATATGCGTAACGTTGTTATAAATGGCATCTAAATCCACTTCCACCCAAGTGTCACGGTAAAATGGTGCTTCTTCCATAAATACACTTCCTTATACACGATATGCGAAGCTTATTCTTTTATATGCTTCTTTTATGAAATCCACCTTCAAACTAAGAAAAGACGTGGTGCACATATATCACCACGTCTAAGAAGTTTACTTCACCTGCTTCGCTGTAACTGAACGAGCAACCATTAGTAGCTCCTTCGGCTCTAAACCTTTAGACACGAGCATATATTCTACTCCGTTATGCGACCACGTTACAGAGTCTTTCGTCAATGCACCAATCGTAAACCCAAGATCAACAGGTTCTCCACTTACACTTACCGCTGATGAAGCCTCTGCAACTTTTGCCTTTTCTTGTATTAAAGTAAAGGATTTCTTATTTCCAGTGTATGTGAGTATCGCACGCTTGCCACTGTCTGTCTTCAACTCTTTTTCATCTTGCAGAGTCATACCTTGCGGTGTATCAAGTGGATACAAAATAGCAAACGGTTTGTCTTCTTTTGCTGTTGTTTGAACATCTACCTGCGCTCTAGACATATTTTGTTTCGTATCAAATGCACCTTTATCAAATTTCGCATCGAATTTCACCTTAGAGAAATCTACTTTTACAAGAACATTTTGATCATTATCCATTAACTTCACTGAAACTGGAGTCAAATCGCTCTTCTTCAGCGTAATCTCTTGTTTCGGCAACATATTTTGATGTTGATAGTTTGTTTTTGTTTTAAAAATATAATACTTATCTGTTTTCTCGAAAGTAAGGTTTTTCTTATCCTGCAAAATATCTCTTACAAGTGATTCATATAAATAAGCCTGGCTGCTATTTTGCGGCCAATCACTTTGAAAACGGAAGCTCTTATTAAGTGCTGGCGTTAATACAAATACACCTTCTTCATTTCTTAAAATGATTTGGCTCTGATCTTTTTTTGCATTCTTTAAATTCACACGATAAAAAGACGGTTCCTTATGCCAAATCTCTACATTATACTCCTGAGGCTCATTCCCTGTTTTAATAGATAATTTCGCTTCAGCTTGATAACTTTTCATCCCTTTTACTTTCGCCTCTAAATCTCTCACGACATCATCTTGTTTCTTTTCCACACAACCCGCCAACACAAAAACGGTCAACAAACCGACAAGAACTAAAAACAGACGCCTTTTCATCACTTCAGCCCCTTTGCCCCTATAAATGAATGGAAGATGTACCTTCCTTATCGCTACCTCAAATATATGAGACAAAGATATAAAATATGCAGACTAGCGTGACGAGCTTTCTAAAACAACTTGAGCAACAGCAAATTCCTTACTATGACTAATTGATAAATGAACAACATACTCTGTACTTGTAATCAGCATCGGCTTACCTCTTTCATCATTTTTCACTTCAATATCTAAAAAGCTCACTTCTTTCCCGATACCAGTACCTACAGCTTTTGAATACGCCTCTTTCGCTGCAAACCTTCCAGCTACAAACTCTGTAAGACGACTTCCTTTCAGCTCCATAGCAACATTACGTTCATTTTCTGTTAAAATACGTTCCATAAATTTAAGCTTTCCATCTAGCATTTTTTCAATACGATTTAATTCAATAATATCGATTCCAATCCCTATAATCATTTCAAAATCCCCTTCTTCTATTTAACTTTCTTCTTTCATATTGATAAGAATAACAGAGAATCTTTCTGATGCAAAAGGGGTGATAGTAACCGTATGCTAATAAGATCTACTCAGATTTCTTTACAACCGACTATTCTCACCTTACTTTTTATTCACTTAGTCATGATGATATTAGGCGACTTTTTCCTCTTCCCACTGGCAGCCTCTAATGAATATATCGCTAAAGGAGAATGGTGGCGTGTCATAACTTCCCTTCTGGTACACGTAGACTTACAACATTTTCTTTCTAATAGTATTTTTTTGTTTGCACTTGGTTCTTCTATCGAAAAGCAACTCGGACACTTTTCTTTTTTTATTCTATTTTTTCTTTCTGGAATTTCCGGAAATATTTCTTCTTATATTATTATGCCTCCTGAATATATTCACGCAGGTGCATCAGGTGGTATTTTCGGACTATTAGGCGCACAATTATTTTTATTGTACAATCGATACCGCTCTTCAAAACCAAAAGAAATTGCCATTTTCTCAATTGTGATACTTCTATTACTGCTATTTACTTTCTTTAATCCTTCCGCCAATCCGATCAGTCATTTAACAGGTTTAATAACCGGCGGCATTTTAACTCCTTTTTTAACAAAAAAAAACGATGGTGCAAAGCTTATTTAATATAAAAGCTTGCACCATCGATAATTTCTACATCTACCTGTTCGTTTAAATCCCTCATTAATTGAAATAAAGACTCATCCTTCATCTTCGCCTCAATCATACAATCAATTTGCGGAACACTTCCCTTTATCCTTCTTAAAAAAGATAAAAATGCGTCTACATTAATATAATCTGCATGAGCTCTTGGATCTTTTCCCTCTCTAGGGCTAGAGATATGCATTTTAACCGGTAACAAAGATGTTTCCCACGTATGAACAACACGTGCCCAATCTTCATACCAATCTTCTTGCTCATTATTCATCATATGGTGATGCAAATCAAACACGACGGGAATATCTAATTTTTCTCCTAAATATAATGTTTCCTCTAACGTAAAAGTTGTATCATCATTTTCTAATATAATCATTTCTTGAATACCCCTTGGGACATTAGACCAATTCTCTATAAAACGCTCTAATGCAAGTTCTTTATCTTTATACCCTCCTCCAACATGTAGTACACATCGTTGCTTATGTTCAATCCCCATGCCTTTTAATAATTTTTTGTGCATCTGCAATGTCTTTACAGATTGTTTAAAAACACTCTCCTCAGGTGAATTTAGTACAACAAAATGATCTGGATGGAAATCAATTCGCATATTCATATGAATTGCATATTCACCTAATTCTTTCAATTTTTCTTTTAAAGGACGAATATAGTTCCACTCTAGCAATTCCTCATGATTCGCTAAAGGAATGAGCTTAGAACTAAGCCGAAAGAAAGATATGTCATGTCCCTTATTATGCTTTAATAAACGTAAACAATTTTCCAAATTGGAATTAGCAATTCTTTCAAGTTTACGAATTGCAGCATCACGATCATCTATTTTCTGAAACTGTGCGTACGTCATCGTTTGAGATGGGGATGCATTCTTCAAATGCACACTCATCGCAACGTAACCAAGCCTTACAAGCATATAACAGCCCCTTTTCTATCATAACTACTATGTAGTATGCACAATTACAGAAATAAAAAAAGAGAATGCCAACAAAGGGCATTCTCTTTTTTATTAAGCTTGTGGACGGCTATGATGTTTTCTTTCGCCGCGTCCATTTGAAGATCCTGGGCGACCTTGACCTTCACCTCTACGACCACGACTACCACCATCACGATTACGATCACGGTTTCCATCACGATTGCGATCACGGTTTCCGTCACGATTACGTCCATCACGGTTACGACCATCGCCACCGCCACGTCCGTCACGACTACGATTACGGTTACCATCACGGTATCCGCCTCCGTTACCGCCACGTTTTTTAGAACCGCCACCTCTTGAAACAACTGGTGGTTCTGATGTTAAAGCGATCGGAGTTGTATCCGGCTCTTTAGTCATCATTTTTAAAGCAGCAGCTACTACTGTTACAGAGTCATTCTCTTCTAACATTTCTTCTGCAATACGCTTGTAGTATGATAAGTTCTCATTTTGGATTGTGCTTTGAAGTTTTTCAGCGATTAAACGTTGTTGACCTTCTAATGCCTCATCAAGTGTCGGTGCTTCCATACGATCAACTTTACGCTTTGTTGTACGCTCGATATTTTTTAATTGTCCTGATTCACGTGGTGTTACAAATAACATTGCAATACCTTTTTTACCTGCACGGCCAGTACGACCGATACGGTGAACGTATGATTCTGGATCTTGTGGGATATCGAAGTTGTATACGTGTGTTACGCCTGAAATATCAAGACCACGTGCAGCAACGTCTGTTGCAACAAGAACTTCAATAGCACCTTCTTTAAATTTACGTAATACAGACATACGTTTCGCCTGTGTTAAGTCACCATGAATACCTTCTGCTGCATAACCACGTAAGTTTAATGCTTCTGATAATTCATCAACACGACGCTTTGTACGACCGAATACGATCGCAAGCTCTGGAGATTGAATATCTAGTAAGCGTGTTAACACGTCAAACTTTTTCTTTTCTTGCACTTCTAAATAGAACTGCTGAATGTTTGGCATTGTTACTTCTTTTGCTTTTACTTTAATGTGTTGAGGCTCAGTCATGAAACGCTCAGCAATACGACGGATTGGATCTGGCATTGTCGCTGAGAATAATAATGTTTGATGTGTTTCTGGCACATCTGTTAAAATCGCTTCAATATCTTCAATGAAGCCCATGTTTAACATTTCATCCGCTTCATCAAGAACAACAGTCTCTACGTTTTGTAAGCGAAGTGTTTTACGGTTAATATGATCTAAAATACGACCCGGCGTACCAACAATAATGTGTGGGTGTTTTTTTAGAGCACGAATTTGGCGGTTAATATCTTGACCACCATAAATTGGTAGAATACGAACACGTTTATGTTTACCAATTTTGTATAGCTCTTCTCCAACTTGAATTGCTAATTCACGCGTTGGCGCGATAACAATACCTTGAACTGCTTCTTTATTTGTATCCACTTTATCTAATAGTGGTAATCCGAATGCTGCTGTTTTCCCTGTACCTGTTTGCGCTTGCCCAATAATATCCTTACCTTGCAATGCATGTGGAATTGTTTCAGCTTGAATCGGCGTAGCCTCTTCAAAGCCCATACTTTCAACCGATTGCAGTAAAGACTCACTTAATCCTAATTCTCGAAATGTTGTCAATGTTACTTCTCCTTTTCTATCCTATACTTATCATTTAAAAAAAGGCGTTTTCCGAATTTGCGGAAAAGCCCTTTTCCTGAATGCTCACGTATATAACCGGGCGTATATTCTTCACGAAAATACTTCTAAACGTTATTACACTTTATCAATTATAAGTTTTGTATGTGTAAAAAGCAAACCCAACTGTTACCTTATTTTATATTCAGGGCCTTTTTCTTTACTTTTATTTTTTTATCATTTACTGTAAGCGCTTATTATAAGTTTCTTCTATTTTCGTGACTATCATCCCTATTTATATACACCAATTATTTCAACATCGTAATTACTTCTTCTAATTTCATACCGCGAGATGCTTTTATTAATACAACATCTTTCGCATCGACTACTGCTTGTAAATCTCTTACTAACTCTTCTTTATTATCATACGCCTTTACACGTTCATTAGGGAAATTAATTTTCGCTCCTTCAGCAATTTGAGCTCCTAATCTACCGTATGTGAATACATGTGAGATTTTTGCTGGATCGATTAATTTACCTACCTCATAATGGAACTGCACTTCTTGATTTCCAAGTTCTAACATATCACCAAGCACAACGATTTTTTTAGTAAATCCATCTAAACCATTCATTAAATGGAATGCTGCCTCCATAGCCGTCGGACTTGCATTATAAGCATCGTTGATAATTGTTAATCCACTATCCGTTTTTACAATCTCCATACGCATGCCCGTCATTTGAAGTGTTACTAAACCTTGTTTCATTTCTTCCCACGTCACACCAAAATGTGTCGCAATTGCCATTGAAGCAAGTGTATTGTACACATTATGTTTTCCTAACACCGGTAGGTAGAATGAAATATTTTCATCTCTATTCATTTTAAAATGTGTCCCAGTTGCCTGTAATGTTACAGTTGTTGGATAGTAATCGTTGGCTCTTGCATCACCAAACGTAACTGTTTCCGCTGCTAAATTCATTTCAGGAACACGATTCGTTAATAACGGCTCATCTCCATTATATACGAACACGCCACCTTCTTGTAACCCTGTAACAATTTCTAATTTCGCTTCAGCAATGGCCTCACGAGATCCTAAATCCATTAAATGTGCTTCACCAATATTCGTAATGATAGCTGCATTAGGACGAGCTAACTTAGATAAAAATTCAATCTCTCCTCGGCTTGACATACCCATTTCTAATACAGCTACTTCTGTATTTTCTTCTAAGTTTAAAATAGTGAGAGGTAACCCAATATGGTTATTGAAATTCCCTTCTGTTTTTTGAACTTTGAACTTAGTCGCGAGAATACTTGTCACAATATCTTTCGTGGATGTTTTACCGTTACTACCTGTCACACCAACAACTTTAACATCCAATTGATCGCGATAGTTTTCCGCTAACATTTGCAGTGCAGATAGCGTATCTTCTACAAAAATAACCGGAAGATTCTCGGGTGGATTTGCTACATCTTTCATCCACAATGTAGCTACAGCTCCATTTTCAACTGCTTTATCTACAAAAGCATGTCCATCGAAACGCTCCCCTTGAATCGGAACATATAAGTTTCCTTTTTCAATTTTTCTCGTATCAATAGACACGCCTTGAATAATAGTTCCCTCATATTGCTCTGCTAATCCAGTACCATTTACCATCTGTTCTACTTGCTTTAACATTCGCTTTATCATATAGAAACGCTCCTTACATAGAGGAAGCACTATTCCTACGAATAGTGCTTCCTCCTTTTTTTGTTAGATTGTATATTTAATTTTTTGTTTTTCTTCGTGACGTTCAATCGCTAAACGAATTAACTCTTCGATTAACTCTGGATACGGTAACCCAGTATGTTGCCATAATAGAGGGAACATACTAAACGGTGTAAATCCTGGCATAGTGTTTACTTCGTTAATATACACTTCTCCGTCTTTCGTTAAGAAGAAATCAGCTCGCGTTAAGCCTGCACCATCTAATGATTGGAACGCAATAATTGCATCACGCTTAATCACATCAGATTCTTCTTCTGTCATTTCAGCTGGAATAATTAACGCCGTATCACCATCGATATATTTCGACTTATAATCATAGAAGTCCTTTTTCGGAACGATTTCACCTACAACTGAACATTTCGGCTCATCATTACCTAGTACCCCAACTTCTACTTCACGACCTACAATATTTTCTTCTACAATAATTTTGCGATCAAATTGGAATGCCTCTACAAATGCATTCTCAAGTTCTTCACGATTTTTACACTTATTAATACCAACACTTGAACCAAGGTTTGCTGGTTTTACGAAACAAGGATATCCTAATTTATCTTCTACTTTAGAATAAGCTTCCTGACGATCTTTTTCCCATGCACTGCGAATGAAAGACGCATATTTTGCTTGTTTTAAACCAGCCTCTGCAAAGATGTTTTTCATAACAACTTTATCCATACCAGCAGATGATGCTAGAACACCATTTCCTACATAAGGAATATTCATCAATTCTAATAATCCTTGAACCGTTCCATCTTCACCGTTTGGTCCATGTAGTAATGGGAAAATAACGTCAATAGCGTTTTCCTCAGAAGCTGCAGATGGAATAATCTCTGTACTTAATGATAACGGAGAAATCGCATTTTCTGCACTACTCATTTTTAAAGCTTCAACATCTGTTACTTCACCTTCAATACGCTCACCACGTACCCATTGACCTTGTTCTGTAATATAAATTGGATGAATCTCGAATTTATCTTGATTTAACGCTTTAATAGCAGCAAGAGCCGTCTGTAACGAAACTTGATGCTCAGCTGATTTTCCACCATATAATAAACCTAATTTAATTTTTGTCACTGAAATCACCCTAACCAATTGTTTTCATTTTTCTATTTTAGCACTTTTTATAAAAATAGGTAGTTCCTATTTGAAATAAAATGTAACTTCCACAAATAATTAAATGACACTACTTATTGGTTTTCTACACTTTTTCTATTCCACTACTATACAAAGGTGAATTTTAAAATGAAATGGTAATCCTATCTAGTTATGTACCTAAAATATGTAGAAATCCCCTTTTTTGTGTATGTCACCTATTTACTAAGAAGATTGTTTGGTTAGTGTATCTTTTTGCCTTTGCTCAACAAGGCGATCTAAAGAAATATATACAATACCTGCAACTACACATCCTACAGCTAAAATTGTAAATAGCAAGTGGCCAAGTAATCGATCTAATAAAAAGCCTCCCAAAAGTGGACCAAATGCGCTTCCTGTAATCCACTGCAAACTTGCAGCGCCCATATAAGTCCCTCTCAAATGCTCAGGGGCCAAGTTTGCTACAAATGTCATCTGTACAGGCGACATAATCATCTCACCTAACGTATATATAGCATAAACGAACAGTAGTGTTATTAAAATAACTGTAGCATTTGTATTAAACTCTCCAAACCACTTCGGTAACCACCCTATAAAAAATAATCCAATCCCGAACAAACATGCACCATATAACATCGTCTTCCCGACTGGTTTATCCGTAGCCCATTTTGAAATTTGAAATTGGAATAAAACAACTAATAGTCCGTTTAACGCCATTAAATATGGATATGGATTATTCGCTCCAAAAATACGCTTCATTTCGTTATCAAAATGTAGTGGCAACATGCCTTCTGTTTGAGAAAACCCCATCGAAATGATAATACCTGCTAATAAGTAAATCATTAATGCCTTATCTCGCATGACAATTTTCCAAACTGCCCCAGATTCCTTTTCTTTATGTTCTTCCTTATCTGTCCTCTTTGGCATCGTCTCTTGAATAAGAAGTAATACAAGTAACGCATAAAATAGCATTGTAGAAGAGGCAATAATAAACACAAGATTCTTTGACAACACAACTACTGATGCTCCCATTATCGGACCAATCGCAGCACCTATATTGTGTCCCATTCGTAATAAACCATATGCCTCTGTTCTTTTTTCTGGTGCCGTTACATCTGCGACCATAGCTGATGCAGCTGGATGAAATAAAGAATTACTCAATCCTAAAAAAATAGATAAAATTGCATATGGAATAAATCCTTCTATAAATAGAAAACCGAGCATTAATAATGCATTACTTGCCATAGAAAATATCATAATCGGCTTTCTTCCATATATGTCAGCAATTCTCCCTCCTATAAGTGAACCAAAGCTTGCAGCAATTGGAGAAAGCGCCATAATAACCCCAACTTCCAACAACGAATCTACCTTATCTTTTAAATATAATGCAAAAAAAGGCATTAACATCATCATTGCAATTCCATTTAACGTCTCTCCAATAAATCGAATCCATACGTTACGGTCCATCTCCCTTAACTCACGCCACGTATTTTTCATCATTTCACTCCTTTAGTTAGCCAACAATTATCTTATAATAAGTTCAGAAAAATGTAAATTTTCAAATAAAAAAATCCATTCTAACAGAATTAGAATGGATTTTTTTCGCTTATAAATTCGCAACATCTTCTTCTTTTTTACTATTATTTAAAGCACTATGTTTTCGGCTATATAAGAAGTAAACCGCTATACCAATAACCATCCATATCCCAAAACTAATCCATGCTGTCCCCGATAATTGAAGCATTAAGTATAAACAGAAAATCACTGTTAACGCTGGTAAAAATGGTACAAGCGGAGCCTTAAATGCCCTTGGTAAGTCTGGATGGGTTCTTCTCATTACAATTACCGCAACAGCTACGAGTGCAAATGCTGACAATGTCCCCATGTTTACAAGATGTGCTAAAACATTTAAATCTATTAATCCTGAAATCAGTGCCGCAATAATTCCCGTTGTCCATGTATTTAAAAATGGCGTTTTAAATTTCGGATGAACTTTAGCAAGACGCTTCGGTAATAAACCATCTCGGCTCATCGCATAAGAAACACGAACTTGCCCATACATCATAACTAGCATTACTGTTGTAATCCCTGTAATTGCTCCTACTGAAATTACCCCCGCTAAGCCATCTTGTCCAATAAATTGCAGTGCAAAAGCAACTGGATCTGATATATTTAGCTGGCCGTATGGAACAATTCCTGTCAAAATAAGCGAAACAACGATATAAAGAACTGTACAAATTAATAACGATGCAATAATACCAATTGGTAAATCACGTTGCGGACGTTTCACTTCTTCTGCCGCTGTTGAAACTGCATCAAATCCTATAAATGCAAAGAATACTGTGGCCGCTCCAGCCATTACACCATCTAAACCAAATGGCATGAAAGGCGTCCAGTTTTCAGGTTTCACATAATTAAAACCAGCAAAAATAAAAATAAGAACAACTGCTATTTTAATAAATACCATAACGTTATTTACTCGTGCACTTTCACGAACACCTCTAGATAAAAGAACTGTCATCACTAAAATAATTAGAACTGCAGGTAGATCAATTATCCCACCCTTTCCTGTACCAGGAGCCGAGGAGAGAATAGTCGGAATGTGGATTCCAAACCCCTTTAATAAAGATTGAAAATATGCAGACCAACCGTTTGCTACAGCAGATGTAGCAAGTAAATATTCAAGCATTAAGTCCCAGCCAATTAAAAATGCGAATACTTCCCCCATCGTCGCGTATGTATACGTATACACACTGCCCGAGACAGGAACTGAAGAAGCAAATTCAGCATAACAAAATGCAGCAAAGGCACAAGCTAGCGCGGCAATCGCAAATGATAATATAATAGCTGGCCCAGAATGTTTCGCTGCCACAACACCCGTTAGAACAAAAATACCAGTTCCAACAATTGCTCCGATTCCAAGCATAGTTAAATCTAGCGCGCCCAATGTTCTTGCTAACGTTTTTTGCTTACTTTCTTGCATTAACTTTGCAATTGGCTTCTTTTGAAAAATTTGCTTCATCTTTCACTCCTCCAAGTTTTAAATTTTCTGAAAATTTTTAATTCGCTTTTTTATTTTACTCATTACGCTTTTCCTAGTCAATACTTTTGTCGAAACAAGTAGAAATTCTTCTGAATATGCACTATCCTTATCATTCTTTCTATATATCTTTCGACAACTATTTTTGGTATTATTATACATGTCGATTCCACAAAAAAGGCATGCTCCCTTATTGAGAGCATGCCTTTTTTTACTTATTTCACAGTATATGAACCTTGTTCAATCCAGCTATACATATACTTTTCATCTTCTGTTTCATGTGCTTGTTTTACAATACGAAGCGGACGGAATGTGTCTATCATAACAGCTAATTCAAGTGTCTCTTTCTTCCCTATACTTGCCTCTGTTTTCCCCGGATGCGGCCCATGGGGAATTCCGCTCGGATGAAGTGTAATAGAACCTTCTTCCACACCTTTGCGACTCATAAAGTTTCCTTCTACATAGTAAAGAACTTCATCACTATTAACATTACTATGATAATATGGTGCCGGAATTGACTCTGGATGATAATCGTATAAACGTGGTACGAAAGAGCAAATAACAAAATTATGCCCTTCAAATGTTTGATGTACTGGCGGTGGCTGATGAATGCGCCCTGTAATTGGTTCAAAATCCTCTACATTAAATACCCACGGATATAAATAGCCATCCCATCCAACAACATCTAACGGGTGGTGTCCTAAAACATGTTTATGCATATAGCCTCTTGACTTTGTCATTACGACAAACTCGCCTTTTTCATCATAGGTCTCTAATTTTTCTGGACCACGAAGATCTCTTTCACAAAACGGACTATGCTCTAACAATTGTCCATATTCATTTCGATAACGACGCGGCGTTGTAATTTGGCTATTCGCCTCTACAACGAGAAACTTAGTCTCACCTTCATCTGGAATAACACGATAAATCGTTCCAATTGGGATCGTTACATAGTCGCCTTTTCTATAGTGTATCGTTCCAAACATCGTTTCAATTTTCCCTGTTCCATAATGAACAAATAACATTTCGTCGCCATCACCATTACGATAGAAATAATCCATTTTTTCTGTTGGGCTCACTACTCCAATTAACAAATCTTCATTTCCAAGTATGAAATTTCGTCCACTTATTGCATCACCACTTTTTTTATTTTCTTTCGTTCGGAAGTGGCGATGAGAAAGAGCAACATCCTCTTCATACTGCAACTGACAAGAATGCGATAATGCAGAATGACCTACTTCTGTTGGCATATAGTGATGATACAAAATAGACTGCGTACCAGAAAATCCTTTCGTTCCCATTACCTGTTCACGATAAAGCGATCCATCTTTTTTACGAAATTGTACATGTCGTTTATGAGGTAGTTCTCCCATGTGACGATAAAACATGCCCATCACCCGCTTCCTTTTCTTTTTTGATCGTATTACGTAGTGTACCTAAACCAGTAATCGACAGCTCTACAACATCTCCATCTTGTAGCCACTCTTCTGTACCAAGTTCTAAAATACAGCCTGTTCCTACTGTCCCAGAACCAATCACATCTCCTGGATATAACGTCACGTCCTCTGAAGCACGTTCAATCATTTCAGCAAATGTATAGTAAATATCTTGGAAGTTTCCCTTTGATAATAGTTTTCCATTTACATGAGCAGTCATTTCTAAATCATATCGATCACCATTACGATAAACATCTAATTCCTCTTTCGTAACAAGATGTGCTCCTAACGAAGTTGCAAAGTCCTTTCCTTTCGCAGGACCGAGACCTACTTTCATTTCTGTTGCTTGTAAGTCTCTCGCACTCCAGTCGTTCATAATACAATAACCAAAAATATATTCCTCTGCTTGCTCACGAGAAATATTTCGCCCTTCTTTTCCTATTACGCAAGCAATCTCCAACTCGTAATCAAGCTTTTTAGACTTTTTCGGACCAATTACAAAATCACCGGAACCAATTACAGCACGATGATTAGTAAAATAAAAAACCGGAATATCATACCATTCAGGCACAACATCTAGTCCTCTTCGTCCACGAGCTGTTTTTACATGTTGTTCAAATGCGTAAAAATCTCGAATACTACTCGGATTAGGAAGAGCAGCTGTCAATTGTACTTCTTCTAAAGCATATATACCCTTATTTGGATTCTTAATATTCCGCACTACTTCTACATACTCATCCGTTTTCTCTAAAAAAGCCATTATAGAAGAAGGGATTTTCCCTTCACTAGCAAGATTCATATCTATTACTTTGTCACCTTCAAGCCATCCAGCCCGTATTTCTTTTGAAGGAAGACGAAATGTAACAAATTTCATCCTGATTCCTCCTTATAAAAATGAAATTTCCACCAGCAAAGGGACTTTTGCTGGTGGATATAAATCTTATAAGTTTCCGCGACGCTCTTGTTCTCTTTCAATTGATTCGAATAACGCTTTAAAGTTTCCTTCACCAAATCCACGAGAACCTTTACGTTGAATGATTTCAATAAATAAAGTCGGGCGATCTACAATTGGTTTCGTAAAGATTTGTAGTAAGTAACCTTCATCATCACGATCTACTAAGATCTTTAATTCTTTTAATTTATCAATTTCTTCATCGATTTTTCCAACTCGTGCAGTTAACTCATCATAATAAGTATCAGGTGTATCTAAAAACTCCACCCCATTTGCACGAAGCGCTTCAACCGTTTTAACAATATCACTTGTTAATAAAGCAAGATGCTGTACACCAGCTCCATTATAGAATTCTAGATACTCTTGAATTTGTGACTTTCTCTTTCCGTCTGCTGGTTCGTTAATAGGAAACTTAATACGGCTTCCATTTGTCATAACTTTCGACATTAAAGCCGAATACTCTGTACTAATATCATCATCATCAAAATGAATCATTTGTTTAAAGCCCATGACATTCTCGTAATAACTAACCCACTCTTCCATTTTTTCAACATTACCAACTACATGATCGACAGCAATTAAGCCAGACTCTTCAAATGGAATATTAAACTCTACCTTTTGGAATCCTGGCATAAATGCCCCTTTATAATTTTTACGCTCTACAAGCGTATGAATTGTATCACCATACGTACCAATAACTGCTTTTTTCAATGTACCGTCCTCATCTGTTAATTCCTCTGGTGGAGCAATTGCGACGGCACCACGTTTCACTGCTTCTGAGTATGCTTTATCAACATCATCAACAAGTAGTGCCACATCCTTGACGCCATCACCATGAGTCTTTACAAACTCTGCAATACGATTTTCACTACTTAAAGCTCCAGACACAACAAAACGCATATTTTTTTGCACAAGAACATAAGATACCTTTTCACGGTTTCCAGTTTCTAATCCAGAGTAAGCCACAATTTTGAATCCGAATGCTCTCGCAAGATAATAACTCGATTGCTTTGCATTCCCTACGTAAAATTCCAAATGATCTACATCACGTACTGGAAAAAAGTCCTCCATTTGTGCAGCTAGCGTATCCATAGATTTTTGTTTCATAATATCTTCATCCCCCTGTAAATAGATTAAATGGTCCATACTTAAAACCAACCGAAAACGCTTCCAACATAAATAAATAGAAATTAGTTAGCAAGCTAACAAATTCTGACCTTTAAAATTTTCTATCTTTTCTGTCAAATTCCTCTTTTTTTCTTACATATAAAATTCGACTTTTTTCTCTTTGAAATAAAGTGAAACTTTAATCAGCCCTCACCAATCAGGCTTTTACTCAGTGGATTTTTGATTATTCGTTGAATCAAGTTGCAACCGCAGCGTCTAATTAGCCATGGATGCTAAATAATGAGGTAACTTTAATACTTGAAGGTATATAAGAAGAAAATAAAAAAGACTCCAACATATTAACTGCTTACTAATACGTTAGAGTCTTTATTTTTTTTGAATGGTTGTATTTATATATATCATACTAATACACTTGCAAGGAATAGAATAAATGATGTTAATATTACCGCTCCACCTAAGGATCCTAATAAATCCGTTTTTGTTACTTGAAACACTTGTTCACTGTTCATATCCCTCATTCTCCTTCCATTTTTGTTTGATTTAAAACTTCTATTATACTAATACACTTGATAGAAATACGATTAATGCTGTTAATACTACTGCTCCACTTGCTGATCCTACGAAGTCACCTTTTGTTACTTGTAATACTTGCTCTTTCATATCTTTCATTCTCCCTTCTTTTTCTTTTGTTACAAAACTTCTATTATACTAATACGCTTGATAGAAATACGATTAATGCTGTTAATACTACTGCTCCACTTGCTGATCCTACGAAGTCACCTTTTGTTACTTGTAATACTTGCTCTTTCATATCTTTCATTCTCCCT
>NZ_JBPWBC010000031.1:0-18291 GCF_051776965.1 Bacillus cereus group sp. BceL220
AGCCAGGATCAAACTCTCCAATAAAGTTAGTTTGTCTAGCATCTAAAAATAAAAATTGACGTTTCACGTTGTTTGTTTCGTTCAGTTTTCAAAGAACTACTTGGTCGCTCACTTGCGACTTCCTTATGTTAACATTTCTATTTTGTAATGTCAACTAAGTTTTTCATTTCGATTGCCGCTTTCGACGTTGTTGTCATCAGCGACTCGTATAATACTACACCTCTAGACTCTAATCGTCAATATGTTTTTCTAAAAAAATATAAAAAGACTTATTTCTTTTTAAAATAAGCCTTTTTATCATGTAGCACGCTATCGTTTATTATTTTTCTATAATAGGTAAAGAGACGATAAATCGAATAATACCCTCCTCATATTCAGCTCGAATACTACCACCTTGTAACTCAACAATACTTTTCGCAATCGCAAGCCCGAGTCCAGAACCTTCTGTTACTCTACTTCGAGATTGATCCTTCTTATAGAAACGTTCAAACAAATTCGCTAACTCTTCTCTCGTAAACTCTTCACTATGATTCGCAATTACAATTTGTATATCCCTGCGCTGCCTTTGAAGAGAAACTTTTATCTCCCCATCATCTTTACTATACTTAATCGCATTCATTAGTAAATTATCAAATACACGAACCATCTTTTCCGAATCAATCGATGCATAAGCACGTTCCTCAGGAAACTTCTTAACAAACGTAAGTCCATGCTCTTCCGCCTGCGGTACTAATTCTTCTATTAATTGCTCGAGTAACTCATTCATACAAACTTCTTGTTTTTCTAATACAACTTGTTCATTTGTTAACTTCGTATACTCAAATAAATCTTCTATTAAATTCTTTAGCTGCTCCGACTTTGCAAAAGCAATTCTCGTATACTCATCATGTTGTTCTTGATTTTCATATTTAGAATCTCTAAGTAATCGCAAGTAACCCATAATAGAAGTCAGCGGTGTACGTAAATCATGAGATACATTCGTAATAAGCTCATTTTTCTGCTTTTCTAATTTACGCTCTTTTTCTATATTATTCATAAGCTCTTCCGCCATATTATTAATATTCTCAGTTAAAGACGCAATCTCATCTTCACCTTTCTTCTCAATGCGGTACGCTAAGTTTCCTTTTTCTATTTCCTTTACACCTTCTGCCATTGCTTCAATCTGCTTCATCTTTCTCTTTGTTATATAGAAGAAAGAGAAAATGAATACAAGGACACCAATTAAAAATGGGAATGGTCCTTCTACTTTATAATACACTACCTCCCCTTGAGGAATCCCGCTTACAAACATATATAAGTTCTTACCTTCAATTGTAATAGGCGAGAATGTAATAAACTCTTTTCTTGATCTTTCAATATCATTATTATTTGAATAATTGATAGCAAATGAAGTCGCATTACGAATTGTATTATGCAAATTAATTTGTTCTTCTTGCGCTTGCTTCGTTTTATACAAAACTTTACCATTTTCGTCAGTAACTAATATTTTAAAGGCATCATTCCCTTGCTCTAAATTCTCATTTTCTAGTTCTATCATATTTTGTACAGCATCTAATTTATTTTCAGCAACCATCATTTCCGCTGTACTTTGAGCTTTACGATTAATTTGCTCCATACCATCTCTATAATTAATCTCAGCATGCTGGCTAGCATCTTCAAAAATAGGTGCTACTATCTTCGTTGATACAAAGAGACCTAATAACGCACAAGCAGTAAACGCCGTAATAAGTTGAATCCTTATACTCCGTTTCACGCTCTTTATTATCTTCCCAATTAACTCTCGAATTTTCCTAGCATAAGTAAACGGATTAAATATCTTTTTCAATCTTATACCCCACTCCCCATACTGTTTTTATATATCTAGGCTTCCTTGGATTCTCCTCAATCTTTTCACGTACTTTTCGAATATGCACCATTACAGTATTATCAGACTGGAAAGATCGTTCGTTCCACACCTTTTCATAAATTTGCTCCGCACTAAACACCATACCTGGATTTCTAGCTAGCAATTCTAAAATTGAAAATTCCCTCGGGGTTAGTTTCACTTCTTCTCCCTCTACAATAACTTTATGGGTCGAGATGTTTATTTTCATCTCTC
The DNA here is from genome assembly GCF_051776965.1 of Bacillus cereus group sp. BceL220. NCBI lineage: Bacteria > Bacillati > Bacillota > Bacilli > Caryophanales > Bacillaceae > Bacillus > Bacillus cereus group sp. BceL220. Next base: position 2,099 of record NZ_JBPWBC010000031.1, read on the forward strand.
CAATTTCTAGCTCGTCCTCATTTTGAATAGCAAAGCCATTCATTTTCATATAACGGCGTAACTGAGATTTAATTCGTGCAATTAACTCTAATGGATTAAAGGGCTTCGTTACGTAATCATCTGCTCCTGTTGTTAATCCTAAAATCTTATCCATATCTTGCGTTTTCGCAGAAAGCATAATAATAGGCATCTCTTTCGATTCTCTTACTTTCATACACATATGAATACCATCTACTTTCGGCATCATAATATCTAATACGACTAGATGCACTTCATTTTCTTCCAGTAAACGTAGCCCTTCTTCTCCGTCCCCTGCTTGTAATACTTTATATCCTTCATTCTTTAAATAGATTGTAATTAAATTCCGAATTTCTTTTTCATCATCTACGACAAGTATTGTTTCGTGTGCCACAATATCTCCCCCATTACTTTTTTAATCCCTAACTTCTATTATAGGAAAACTTCTGAAGAAAAACGCTCGGAAATCCTTAAGTTTTTCTGAAGACGCAAAAAAAGGTCTAGACTCCCCTTAAGTCTAGACCTTTAAAAAACCCCTTTTATTTACGAACGTAGATGAAATATAGTACGAATAAAACTCCCATAACATACATAATCGGATGAACCTCTTTACGACGACCACTCACAACCATTGTAATTGGATAGAAGATAAATCCAATCGCAATCCCAGTTGCGATACTATACGTAAGTGGCATAGAGATAATTGTAAAGAATGCTGGCACTGCAATCTCGAATTTCTTCCAATCAATTTCCCCTAAAGAAGAAACCATCAAGATTCCTACAATAATTAAAGCTGGTGCCGTTACAGCTGGCGTTACAACACTTAGTAATGGCGAGAAGAATAGTGCCAGTAAGAAGAATCCTGCTGTTACAACTGCTGTAAATCCAGAACGTCCTCCCGCTGCTACCCCTGCAGACGATTCAATGTAAGACGTTGTTGTTGATGTACCCAAGATTGCACCAATTACAGTTGCAATCGCATCTGCAAATAATGCTTTTCCTGCACGTGGTAATTTATTGTTCTTCATTAATCCAGCTTGATTCGCAACCGCTACAAGCGTACCTGCTGTATCAAAGAAATCGATAAAGAAGAACGTTATAATAACAATCCCCATTTGAACCGTAAAAATATCTCCGAAGTGCGTTAACGCCACGCCGAACGTTGGTTCTAGACTCGGTATTGCTCCCACTACAGCTTTCGGAGTATCAATTAATCCTGTTGCCACTCCTAAGATCGCTGTAAGAATCATACCGTAAAATACTGCACCATTAACTTTCTTAATCATGAAGATGATTGTCGTAACAACCCCGAAGATTGCTAGTAACGTTGTGCCCTTTGTTAAGTCCCCCAACCCAACAAGAACAGCATCATTTTTCACGATAATTCCAGCATTTTGGAATCCAAGGAATGCAATGAACAATCCGATACCTGCTGCTACTGCAAACTTTAACTCCGATGGAATTGCATTAATGATTTTTTCACGAATACCTGAAGCAGTAAGAATAATAAAGATAATACCTGACATTAATGTTCCGGCAATGGCCGTTTGCCACGGAATACCCATCGTTAACACTGCTGTATAAGCAAAGAACGCGTTAATTCCCATACCTGGCGCTAAAGCAATTGGATACTTCGCGAAAATACCCATAATTAACGAACCGATTGCTGCCGCTAATGCCGTAGCAACGAATACTGCACCTGGATCCATCCCTGTACCTGCTGGTAACCCTTTAACATTTCCAAGCGACAGCGTAGCAGGATTGACAAACAGTACGTAAGCCATAGATAGAAATGTTGTTAACCCCGCTATGAACTCAGTTTTATAATTCGTACCGAGCTCATCAAATTGAAAATAGCGTTTCATCCTACGTTTCCCCCGTTATATGATTACTCGCCGTAATCTCCCTAGCCCTCTTTTATCTATTAAAAATAAAAAAGGCTTCCATTGCATATACATGGAAGCGTTCTATGAATAAAGACAAGTTGCCCCTCATCTTTATCTAAACGCCTCGTAGTCAAGCCATTTACGGTAGCTAGGTAGAAACTTTCGGGCCATATCCCCGATATTATACGACGGCATAATATTCACTTTTCGTTTGAATTACATACTCATATTAACTCTTGAATGTATTTTTGTCAATTTAAAAGCGAACATTTTTATATTTTTTTATATTTTCGTTCGTATTAACAACGAAAACAAAAAGATCCATCTATTCATGAATGATAGATGGATCTTTTTTATTACAATACTATTCCCACTCAATAGTTGCTGGTGGCTTACTCGTTACATCATACACGATACGGTTAACGTGTTTTACTTCGTTTACGATACGTACAGAGATTTTCTCTAGTACGTCCCAAGGGATACGTGCCCAGTCAGCTGTCATACCGTCAATAGATGTTACTGCACGGATACCTACTGTGTAATCATAAGTACGCTCGTCACCCATAACACCTACGCTACGCATACCAGGAAGCGCCGTGAAGTATTGCCAGATTTCGCGGTCTAATCCTGCTTTAATAATTTCTTCACGTAAAATCGCATCAGATTCACGAACGATTTCTAATTTCTCTTCTGTGATTTCACCTAATACACGAATACCAAGACCAGGACCTGGGAATGGTTGACGCCATACGATTTCATCAGGAATTCCTAGTTCAGATCCTAATACACGTACTTCATCTTTAAATAACGTATTTAAAGGCTCAATTAATTTGAACTGCATGTCTTCTGGAAGTCCACCAACGTTATGGTGAGATTTAATTGTTTGTGCAGTTGCTGTACCACTTTCAACGATATCTGTGTAAAGTGTACCTTGTGCTAAGAAGTCCATACCTTGTAATTTAGATGCTTCATCATCAAATACGTAAATGAATTCGTTACCGATGATTTTACGTTTTTGTTCTGGATCTTCTACACCTTTTAACTTGTTCATGAAACGTTCTTGTGCATCCACTTTAATAACGTTCATATGGAAGCCTTCGCTAAATGTTTTCATAACGCCTTCTGCTTCACCTTTACGAAGTAAACCGTGGTCAACGAAAATACATGTTAACTGATCGCCGATTGCTTTATGAATTAATACTGCTACAACAGAAGAGTCTACGCCGCCACTAAGTGCACATAGTACTTTTTTGTCTCCAACAGTTTCACGGATCTTTTCTAATTCTACTTCGATAAAGTTCTCCATGTTCCATCCTTCAGAACAACCACATACGCCGAATACGAAGTTTTTAATTAAATCGTTACCGTGCTCAGAGTGACGTACTTCTGGATGGAATTGTACACCGTATAAGTTTTTCGCTTCATTGCTCATACCAGCAATTGGGCAAGACTCACTTGTTGCGTCTACTACGAATCCTTCAGGTAAACCAGTTACTAAGTCGCCATGACTCATCCATACAACTTGCTCTTCTGGAAGGTTCGCATATAATTTTGATTCGTTCTCTACTTTAAGAACAGCTTTTCCGTACTCACGGTGGTTGGCACGCTCTACTTTACCACCGAAGTGTTGTGTCATAAGCTGCATACCGTAACAGATACCGAAGATCGGTAAACCTAGTTCGAAGATTTTTTCATCACAATGTAATGCACCTTCACCGTATACGCTATTTGGTCCACCAGAGAAAATAATCCCTTTTGGATTCATTGCTTTAATTTCTTCTGCAGTAATTGTATGTGGATGAAGTTCACTGTATACACCGAACTCACGAATTCGACGTGCTATTAACTGATTGTATTGACTTCCAAAATCTAAAACGATAATTGTATCGTGTTGCTTCTTCAAAATAATCACCCCAACGTTAGTTCTCGTATATAAATATTTTCACCAATTTGGCGAAAAGCATTACTAATATAATAAAAAAAGCCAGTCCTCCGCCTCTAGTCTCATAACAAAGAAAAGGCAGGGGTCTGGCTTTATAAAGAAAGATAGTCTCCGCTCTTTATAAATATAAGACACACTGCCTTCATAGTCAGGTTGTTTACGGTAACCCGGTAGAGACTCTCAAACCATATCATTGAGGATATATGAAGGATCGTTTTATATTATCTTCCTAGATTCTAACAATGAAGTATCTATATGGTCAAGAGAGAAAGCGACAAAATTCTACAGAAATTCATTTCCTTTTCTAAAAAACATCCATTTCTATATAGAAATGGATGTTTTTTAGAAAAGAATTACATCATCCCACCCATGCCAGGCATTACCGGTGTAATTGATTCTAGTTTGTCAGCTACTACAGCTAAAGTCGTATCATCAGTTTCTCCCTATTTTTTACCTATCCGTATAAAAATTTCATCAACCTGTTCTAGCTCTTACGCTGGCATGAATACACACAAACAAAAGAGTTAATAGACACTATAAAAGCCTATGCAAGTTATACATAAGCTTTTTGTTATTCACGATTAGCTATTCTTCAAGTCCTAATCCTTAAAGCAATTATTAATAAGATTAAATATAATAATCAGGGTTTTCGTCCATTTTAATTAAAAATTCTTCTAAAGAATCCGCTATTTTTATGTTCTCAGAGTAGATGGGACACTGTCCTAATTCATTTTCTTCTTTAAATTTAATTGTTAAAAAGTTAAGTTCTGTTGCTTCAAAAAATACTAATGATTCATCATCATCTACATCATCTAGGTTTGGATTATATTCGTAAATATCCTGTCTTAAGCGAAAATCCGCAACTGAAATCGGGTCCATAAACCTGTTGAAAAACATTCTTTTATCAGACTTTAAAAAACCACAGCCTATTTCTTGATAAAAACGTTGCAGTTCTTTTGGGAGTTCCATTTGTAATAAGTTTTCTGCTTCATCTATCTCTTCTTGATATATAGGATAAAAAATAGGTTTTTGTTTAGAACGTACACTTCTGTCTGCTACAACATATTTTTTCAAAAAGTTAAACATAGCGTTAATACCTCCGTTATTTACTTTTTCTTAAAAATCTCTTTTGAAATACCTTCCTTGCCATGAATCCCACCTTGATGTTCAGTAGGAAATTTAGCTGGGTGTATATTCCACCACTCATGTTCTCCACCGTGTGCATTTTCAATAAAATGATGTGCATCATACGGGTCATCTACATGCCTTAGCGGTATTCCTCTTCTAGAAAGGATTTCTTCTTCATAAGTAGGCCATTTTTGATTAGTCTCCAGTTCCCACTCTTCTCTTAAATCATCTTTTAATCTACCAAATTCGCTTCTTCTTTTTGCAACTTCTTCTTTGCTTAATCGTTCATAACTATTATTTTCTATGTGTTCTTGTAGTAATTCCCTCTGTTTTTCAGAGATTTTTCTATTTGTAATTTCTTCTACTTGGCTAAGGTATTCTTGGAATCTAGGTGTATTTAAATTACCAGGGTCAGCAAACATAAATGTATTTCGTGCTTCTTCTAAAGAATTAAAAGAAGTTTTTGGAACATCTCTAAAATCACCAACATATGCAAAGGGGTCTCTCATTTTTAATTTATTTGAAAAATGAGAAATACTCTGTTCTGCTTTTATCCCTAATGTAGTCACTTTCCCTACTCTGCTTATTCCTTTATCCCCAACCCATCCCAATCCAAGTCCCATAAAAATACTTGTGCCCCATTTTGTACGACTTTCCGCATCACCATGCCAAAAATCATTCATAAATGAATCCGAAACAGTATTCCAAGCAGTAGAAACTGTCTCTATAGGGTGACCTATGGCATACTTAACATTTTCCTTTGCTACTGTATCATCTAATGAATCAAATCCTTCTACAAGCTCCCCAATAACTTGCCCAGAGCCAACGTATATACCATCCCAAATTTTTCTCAGCATAGATTTTTCAGGGGGTTTGTCGCCCATTGCTCCTGCTTCTATCTTTTCATTAGATAAACTTCCATCAACTAAATTACCATCATAAAGTTCATCAGCATTACGAAACTTTTCAGCAGCATGCATTAGTTCTTCTGCAATCTTATCAAATTCCCTAAACACATTAAACATTTGAGGTTTTGTTTCATTAAACATCTGATAAAATCTTTGACTCGTTGCACCATTCCACATTGAAGCTACGTATTCCGTTTGGTTATATAAATCTTTATGTATTTGTTCTAACCTATTTTTAGTTTCAAGAACAAGCTTTGCTGACTGTTCTAGCCGTTCTGGCGTAACCTTTATTTGCGTCATGCTACCCCTTCTCCATACAATATTTTACACAAAAATTATATCACGTGAAGCTATTTCACCGTACTAAATATTCGGAATTTACTACCAAAAAATTATCCCCCCCTTTTTAAGAAGTTGAAACGCCGCTGTCTAAATAAACACGCGAATCCTATCAAAATATATCTTCTCTTATTAACTTTCTCTTTGCAAAATCAAGTATCCCTCTCACTTTTTCAGGATGATTTATTCCACGTAAATGCCCAAATACACTGTAACTTCGTATTTATTGTTTTAGCTGTATTACCTTTATCTTGGAATAACGTACATAGCTTTTCACATAAAGAGTTTTAATTTCTTCAACATTCAAAATGTCATTATCGTGACAGTAATTGATAAAACTACCTAATAGAACCTCATAATTTTGATATTTACCCTCGTTATATTCCCGAACTTACGGTCTTCAAGAAATTCCTTTTATGCAATTTTAAAAAACATAAAAAAGACTACCTCCTCTCATCAAGGAAGTAGCCTTCTTCTAATTAACTATTTATACATTGCACAGCTTCACAGAGTGATGCTTATTACATCATTCCGCCCATACCGCCCATGCCCATGCCGCCCATGTCAGGCATTGCTGGTGCATTTGGCTCTGGCTTGTCAGCTACTACAGCTTCAGTTGTTAAGAACATAGCTGCAACAGATGCTGCGTTTTGAAGTGCAGAACGAGTTACTTTAGCTGGATCTACGATACCAGACTCAAGCATGTTAACCCATTCGCCAGTAGCTGCGTTGAAACCAACGCCTACTTTTTCGCCTTTTAGACGCTCTACAACTACAGATCCTTCTAGACCAGCGTTGATTGCGATTTGACGAACTGGCTCTTCTAGTGCGCGAAGTACGATGTTGATACCTGTTGCTTCGTCGCCTTCAGCTACGATAGAAGCTACTTTCGTGTATACGTTCATAAGTGAAGTACCACCACCTGCAACGATACCTTCTTCTACTGCTGCACGAGTTGAGTTAAGTGCATCTTCAATGCGAAGTTTGCGCTCTTTCAACTCAGTTTCAGTTGCTGCACCTACTTTAATTACCGCTACGCCACCTGCTAGTTTAGCAAGACGCTCTTGTAATTTTTCACGATCGAATTCAGAAGTTGTTTCTTCTAATTGCGCACGAATTTGACCGATGCGAGCTGCGATTTGCTCTGTATTTCCAATACCTTCAACTACAGTTGTGTTTTCTTTTGTAACAACAACTTTACCAGCGCGTCCTAAAGATTCAACTGTAGCAGATTTTAAGTCACGACCTAATTCTTCAGTGATTACTTCGCCACCAGTTAAGATTGCGATATCTTCTAGCATTGCTTTACGACGGTCACCAAATCCAGGAGCTTTAACAGCTACTACATTGAATGTACCACGAAGTTTGTTCACTACTAATGTAGCTAAAGCTTCGCCTTCTACATCTTCAGCAATGATAAGAAGTGGTTTACCTTGTTGTACCACTTGCTCTAATACTGGTAAGATTTCTTGAATGTTAGAAATCTTTTTGTCAGTAATTAAGATATATGGGTTATCAAGAACTGCTTCCATTTTGTCAGAATCAGTAATCATGTAAGGAGATGCATATCCACGATCAAATTGCATACCTTCTACTACGTCTAATTCTGTTGTGAATCCTTTAGACTCTTCTAAAGTAATAACGCCGTCGTTACCAACGCGCTCCATTGCTTCAGCGATTAATTGACCTACTTCTTCGTCAGCTGCAGAAATAGCAGCTACTTGTGCGATAGAAGATTTGCCTTCGATTGGTTTAGAAATCGTTTTTAATTCTTCAATTGCAGCAGTAACAGCTTTTTCGATACCTTTACGAAGACCCATTGGGTTAGCACCAGCTGTTACGTTTTTAAGACCTTCACGAATCATAGCTTGCGCTAATACAGTTGCAGTTGTTGTTCCGTCACCAGCTACATCATTTGTTTTGCTAGCAACTTCTGCTACTAATTTTGCACCCATGTTTTCGAATGCATCTTCTAATTCGATTTCTTTTGCGATTGTTACACCATCATTTGTAATAAGTGGTGAACCGAATTTTTTCTCAAGTACAACGTTACGACCTTTTGGTCCAAGTGTTACTTTTACTGCGTTTGCAAGAGTGTCGACACCGCGAAGCATCGAACGACGTGCTTCTTCACTAAATTTAATATCTTTTGCCATAATAATTGACCCCCTTGGATTTTTTAAGATTTATATAATTAACCGATAACTGCTAAAATGTCACTTTCACGTAAAATCAAGTAGTCTGTACCTTCATATTTCACTTCAGTACCTGCATATTTTGAGAAGATGATAAGATCACCTGCTGCTACCTCTAAAGCAACACGCTCACCATTTTCAAGCACTCGACCAGTACCTACTGCAACAACTTTACCCTCTTGTGGTTTTTCTTTTGCAGTATCTGGTAATACGATACCACTTGCTGTTTTTTCTTCTGCTTGAACAAGCTCAATTACAACGCGATCACCTAATGGCTTTAGCATGAACAATAACCTCCTCATTTTGTTATGTAAATTTTATTTATTAGCACTCAAGTCATCCGAGTGCTAACACACTTATAATAATAAATAATCTCAATTTCTTTTGCAAGTAAAAAAATCATAATTTTTTCGCAAATTACTATATAAACTTTCTATATAGAATACTGCCTTTACTATATGAATCGTTGTTTCCCCAACTCGTATGTTACAATATGAAAGACACCCTAAGTTGTTTTCGCTAAACGCACAACTTTTTCCTGTCTCTTACTTCAATTTCAAATATGTATTTACAAAAAAATCATAATTCGGATGAAAGTTTATATCGTAGATAACATATTTACATGTTATCCTACCTCATCTCATACACTAGAGTTAGAAAGGATGGTTAAACCATTTGAAAAAACAATACTGGTGGATTATCGTTACATACATTTTAATGCAATTATCTGGCGCTGTTGGATTACCACTTCTCCTAAAAACAGGACTCTATGATAATAGAGGATTTACCATTGAGGAAAAAGGACAAATCATAATGGGACACTGGGCAATTATTAGCTTCTTTGTTGCATTATGTATCGTACTTTGGTTACTTAGAACAGATATTCGCGACAGACATTTAGATGCAACGCGCTCTTCTGTTCCAGCTACAATTGGGTGGATTTTCATCGGGTTCTTCTTAGCAATCATCTCACAATCCATTGCAGGTATGATTGAAGTGTATGTATTTGGGGTTCCACGTGGATCTGAGAATACAGACAGACTGATGGACATCGCAAGAACGATACCTTGGTTCCTTATTGTTGTATCTATAATTGGACCTATCTTAGAAGAAATCGTATTTAGAAAAATTTTATTCGGTACACTTTATAAGAAGTTTAACTTCTTTATTGCAGCTATCATTAGTTCGCTTGTATTCGCAGCAATTCATTTTGATTTTACTCACTTATTGGTATACACTTCTATGGGGCTCGTATTCGCCTTTTTATATGTAAAAACGAAGCGAATTATCGTTCCTATTGCAGCTCATGTTGCGATGAATACATTAGTCGCTATCGGGCAAATTTTTATGAGCAATGAGCAAATTCAAGAAATGATTAAAGAAGCTGAAAAAATGCAAGGCTTTATCGGAGGATTTTTTGTATGAGAAACTCACCATTGTTCATGGCTGCACTATACTTCCTTCTTGGATGTATCTTTACACGCTTCGCCATTACGAATGTGACAGATACAATCTGGAATGTATGGACAATACTATTTGCAGTTATGGCAACAATTGATTTTAATTTGGCACTTCGCCTTATATTAGTTAAATTCACAAAGAAGAAACAATAATAAAACGCAGAGGTCGCTTCCTCTGCGTTTTATTGTGGATAATTTTTCAAAAAGTAAACTAATGTTTGTAACTCTACAGCTAAATCAATATGATGAATTCTAATATTCTCTGATACGTTTAATCGTGCTGGTGTGAAATTTAAAATACCGTGCACGCTCGTTTCAGCTAATCTATCTGCTACAGCTTGCGCTACTGTAGCCGGTACTGTTAATATTGCCACTTGTATATCATTTGATAATCTCTCTTCTAATTCATCTAAATGATATACAGGAATGCCTCCGATTTCTGTTCCAACTTTCTCTTCACTAACATCAAACGCCATTTCAATTTTTGTATTATTGTTTTTCGTGAAATTATAATGTAAGAAAGCGGTCCCTAAATTACCTACTCCAATAAGTGCTACACGCGTTATATCATCTTGATCAAGTGTTTCGCGGAAAAATGATAATAAATAATTTACGTTATATCCATATCCCTTTTTCCCTAACGCTCCAAAATACGAAAAATCTCTTCGTATTGTTGCGGAATCTACCTTTACCGCTTCACTCAATTCGGCCGATGAAACACGCTGCTTACCAGAAAGAGATAAGTTTTGGATAAATCGATAGTATAGAGGCAATCGTTTAGCAGTGGCTTGTGGAATCTTTTGCTGATCCATATGACCTCTCCTCTCTTCCTATCTTCATTCATATACTTTAATCAAATACAGAAGTTTAGTACTCATTAAATTCCTTGTATAATAAAGAGAAGAAGTATTCTCTCTTTATTTTAAACTATACACTATTTTTAGTATGATTGAGAAATATAAACATGGCAAAGTTAAGAAATTATTTGAGGTGAAAACATTGATTTTATTACAAGTAAATGGACTTTCGAAATTATACGGCGCAGAAACAATTCTCGCAAACATAAAATTGGAAGTACAAACAAAAGATCGTATCGCATTAGTTGGAAGGAATGGAGCTGGAAAATCTACATTATTAAAAATTATCGCTGGTGAGTTATCTCATGATGGTGGCGAAATTATAAAACCGAAAGATGTCTCAATCGGGTATTTAGCTCAAAATACCGGACTAGAAACGTCTTTAACAATTTGGGATGAAATGTTAACCGTCTTTACCCACTTACAGCAAATGGAGACAAAACTTCGAAGGCTAGAGCAAGAGATGGGAAAAGAAGAAAACTTTTCAAACGAAGCTACATACGAAAGATTGTTAGCTGATTATGACCAATTGCAACTCAATTATAAAGATCAAGGTGGATATCAATATGAAGCGGATATTCGCTCCATTTTAAGCGGCCTTGGCTTCCCAGTTGAAACGCACCAGACGACGATTTCTACTTTAAGCGGTGGGCAAAAAACAAGATTAGCTCTCGGAAAATTATTATTAACAAAACCAGACTTACTTATTTTGGACGAGCCTACAAACCATTTAGACATCGAAACATTAACATGGCTTGAGCAATATTTACAAGGTTATCCTGGCGCAATATTAATCGTTTCACATGACCGTTATTTCTTAGACAAACTTGTTACACAAGTATATGAAATTTCGAATAAAGAAAGCAGACGATTTGTTGGTAACTACAGTAAATATTTAGACTTAAAATCAGCATTATATGAGCAAGAAATGAAACGTTACGAAAAACAACAAGATGAAATCGCAAAACTTGAGGACTTCGTTCAAAAGAATATAGCTCGCGCCTCTACAACGAAACGTGCTCAAAGTCGCCGTAAACAACTAGACAGAATGGAATTATTAACGAGACCATTAGGGGATTCTAAGTCAGCATCATTCCACTTCGATATTGAAAAGCAAAGTGGAAATGATGTTTTACAAGTAAAGGATGCAACCATTGGCTATGATGAGGACCCTATAATTGAAAACGTAACTATGCGCTTAACTCGCGGAGATAGTGTTGCTTTAGTTGGTCCAAACGGAATTGGGAAATCCACATTATTAAAATCTATTGTGAATAAGTTACCACTATTAAATGGTGATGTTTCTTTCGGATCAAATGTATCTGTTGGTTATTATGATCAAGAACAAGCAAACTTAACATCTTCTAAACGGGTTTTAAATGAACTATGGGATGAATATCCACTGCAACCTGAAAAAGAAATCCGTACTATACTCGGGAACTTTTTATTTACAGGAGATGATGTACTGAAACCAGTATCTTCCCTTAGTGGTGGACAAAAAGCTCGATTAGCTCTTGCGAAACTTATGATGCAAAAGTCAAATTTATTAATTCTGGATGAGCCTACGAACCACCTTGATTTAAATAGTAAAGAGATTTTAGAGAATGCTTTAATTGATTATCCAGGGACTCTTCTATTTGTCTCACATGATCGCTACTTCATTAACCGTGTAACAACGACTGTGGTTGAGTTATCAACAGAAGGTGCACAGGAATATTTAGGGGATTACGATTACTATGTGGAGAAGAAAAATGAAATGATTGAACGCGCAGCATTTGAACAACTTGAACAGCAAGAAAATCAGGCACCTGTTCAAAAAACTGTAGCTCAAGAAAAATTAAATTATCTCGAAGAAAAAGAGCGTAAACAATTAGAACGTCAACGCACTCGAAAAATTGAAGAACTAGAACAAAACATCGTAAACTTAGAAGAAGAAATTGCTACGTTAGAAGATCAACTTTGCTTACCAGAAATATATGCAGATTATGAAAAAGCGAGTGAAATTACAACTAAAAAACAAACGCTACAAGAACAACTTGAAACTTGTATGGCAGAGTGGGAAGAGCTGCATGTATAAGAGTATTTAAATAAGGAAGATGTCTCATCAGTCATGATTTTTGACTATGTGACATCTTTTTTCTTTAAGTACATAAATAATTTTTTGAATATATCAATGGTAACTCGGAATATATCAACCAATTTTCAAATACATCTATTGTCACCCTATATATAAACGATTCGACACGAAATATCGATTTACCGACAAGGATTGACAATATCAGCACCCTCTATAATAGAAGGATATTTCAAAATGTTTTTCAGGGATATCTTCTTACTTTTTATTTCCCGAAAAACAATATATTCAAAGGTCAGACTTCATCTAGTTTATCCACAAACTTATACACATATCCACCTTTATAAAATAGCTAACAAAACAACTTTTCCACATTATCCACAACTAACAAAAAAGATATCAACACTTTATATACACAACAAAACCCACATTATCAACAGATAATATGGGTTTTATCCACAAGCTGTGGTTAATTATGTGCATAACTATGCTTCAATATCTAATCCTGGATTCGCATTTAAGGCTAATGTTGCACGCTTGCCTTGTTCATACGCAATTGTCCCTGCCGCTGCAATCATTGCTGCATTATCTGTGCATAAAGATAGCGGTGGAATAATTAGTTCAATGTTTTCTTTTTGTGCAAATTCTTCTTCTAATCGCGCACGAAGTCCTTTATTAGCAGCTACTCCACCAGCAAGAAGTAATTGCTTTACATTATAAGCTTCTGCTGCACGAGCTGCTTTCGTTACAAGTACATCTATTACACTTTCTTGGAAACTTGCCGCTAAATCTTCTGGTTTAATTTCTATACCACGTTGTTTCGCGTTATGCACAGTGTTGATAACTGCTGATTTCAATCCACTAAAGCTAAAATCATATGAATTCGGTTCTAGCCATGCACGAGGCAAATCAATTGTTGGTTCTCCTTCATGTGCAAGACGATCAATATGCGGACCACCTGGATATGGCATAGATAACGTACGAGCTACTTTATCATATGCTTCTCCAGCTGCATCATCTCGCGTTTCACCAATTACTTCAAATGAACCATGTTCTTTCATATAAACAAGTTCTGTATGCCCACCAGATACAACAAGTGATAATAGCGGGAATTGAACTTCTTTTACTAAACGGTTCGCATAAATATGACCTGCAATATGATGAACACCGACTAGCGGAATATCATGTGCAAAAGCTACTGCCTTCGCTGCATTTACCCCAATTAGAAGTGCTCCTACTAAACCAGGCCCTTCTGTTACAGCAATTGCATCAATATCATCAAATGTGATATTTGCTTCTTTTAAAGCTTCTTCTAACACAACTGTAATTTCTTCTACATGATGACGGGATGCAATCTCTGGTACAACCCCGCCAAAACGTTTATGACTTTCGATTTGTGATGCAACGACATTCGCAATAATTTCCGTTCCATTTTTAACAACCGCTACCGCTGTTTCATCACAGCTTGTTTCAATCCCAAGTATAATCGTATTTTTTTCCATTATATATTCACCCACATTACAAGACCATCTTCCTGATTGTCTGCATAGTATCGTTTACGAATTCCACCATTTTGAAATCCGTATTTTTTGTACAACTGCTTTGCTACTTCATTTGATACACGTACTTCAAGCGTCATTGTTTTTACTCCTAGTTCTTTCGCTTCTGAAATAACTGCTTTCAATAAGGCATCTCCCAATTTTTGACCTCGGTATTCTGGCAAAATAGCTATATTTGTTATATGTGATTCATCAATAATTATCCACAATCCACAATATCCGATTACACGACCATCTTTTTCTAACACAATATAATGTGCATGTTCATTCATCGTTAATTCACGGTGAAAGGCATCTGCAGTCCAAGGAGTTGAAAAAGATACTTCTTCAATAGCTACAATTTGAGCAATATCATCAAGTTCCATCTTTCTAAATATCATATCCATCTTCTGCAAGGCCCCTACTTGTTTTGACTTTCTAACCACTTTGTTTCAGCTTCAGCTAAACGAAGATAGCTTGGAACAAACGTATGCACATCTTGTTCTTCTTGTTGTAATCCTAAGAATGCTAGCTCACTTGGTCTTGGATTATTTTTAGTAAAAGGAGCGAATACAGCTTGATCACCTAAATGTTCTATAATTGTTTCTTTATGCAATTTAACATCATTACCGATAAATAAAACAGGCTGTCCTTTATCTTTTAACATTTGCAACCAGTCCACAATAAGAATAATTCGGTCTTCTTCTATTGAAGTTAACTGCTCTCCTTCATATGTATATAATCCAGTATAAATTTGCCCACGTCTTCCATCAAATAAAGGACAAATTAACCCATTAAAGTTAGCACCGTTTGCAGCTACTACCTCTAAACTTGATACACCTACAATTGGTATTTGAAGTGACCAAGCTAATGTTTTTGCCGCTGTCACGCCTATGCGAACACCTGTATATGATCCAGGTCCAGCAGCTACTACGATTTTAGTTAATTCCTTCGGTTTTACACCACATTCTTTTAACAGTTGCTCTACAGCTGGCATAAGACGTACAGAATGGTTTTTCGTCAAATTTGTAATGATTTCCCCAATCACGTTTCCTTCCTCAATAAGGGATACACCCATTACGTAATTTGAAGTATCAATTGCTAGTACTTTCATCTTGTAATAGCTCCTCACATAATCTAATATAGCGATCTCCAATTGGCTCGAGTATAATTTTTCTTGTGTCATCTCCCGCATGGAATAAACTAATTTGTAACTTTTCATTCGGTAAATATGCTTCTATTAAATGAGCCCATTCCACTACCGTAATTCCTTCACCGTAGAAATACTCATCAAAGCCTAAGTCCTCTTCGCTTTCTGCTAAGCGATACACGTCCATATGATATAGCGGTAATCTTCCTTTATATTCTTTAATAATATTAAAGGTAGGACTATTTACAACTCTTTTCACTCCAAGACCTTTTGCTAGTCCCTTTGTAAAAGTCGTCTTACCAGCTCCAAGATCTCCTTCTAAAATAATTACATCTTGTGCTTCTACGAGTTCACCTAGTTTTTCTGATAATCTTTGTGTTTCCGCAGAAGATTTTGTTGTTACTTCATATTTTCTCACAGACTTCACCTACTTTACTCACAATGTTCTCTGCTCTTTATTATACAGGTTTTGAATATATAAAAAAGTCCTTAGGAGTTGTCCTAAGGATAGTTTGACTGTCTTTATTAGTTTTTTGTTAAAACAAATAAAAAAATACGAAACAACTTGTTTCGTTCTTTTCTTTATATAAAATGGCGGTCCCGACCGGGGTCGAACCGGCGATCTCCTGCGTGACAGGCAGGCATGTTAACCACTACACCACGGGACCATTTGGTTGCGGGGACAGGATTTGAACCTG
>NZ_JBPWBC010000032.1:0-17345 GCF_051776965.1 Bacillus cereus group sp. BceL220
TTCAAATAACGTAGAACGATTTGTATTTTTTCATCAGCTGTAAATTTAGCCATAGAAAAACTGCACCTCCAATTGTTAGACTGTGTCTAACAATTGGGGTGCAGTTCAAAAGAGAATGCTCTTTTTATTTTTCATCTTCTTGGCAACTTACTGCTGCTTCAACTATAGACCTTAAAATTGGATTTTTCTTTTCCCATTCTTGTTGAAACCATTCTTTTTGTTCCTCTTTTTCCATTAATGCAAGTGGTGAATGAATAATGACTTTTGTATTACCAAATTGAAATTCTTTCATCATATCCCCCCTTGCATTATATGTATGCAAGACAGGAAAAAAGACGAACTATCATTTTCATAGGACAAGCTAGCCATACATATCTATAACAATAATAATAGACAAGTTGGTAGGTGAAACTAATGTACCATCCACAAGAACTTGATGTATTCATCTATTTACGTAAAAGTCGAAAAGACCTTGAAGAGGAAAAAAAGGCGATAGAACATGGACAACATTATGATACACTTGAACGTCATCGTACTCAGTTATTAGAACTCGCTCATAAAGAGCATCATAATATTATTGATATCTTTGAAGAAGTTGTTTCCGGTGAATATATATCTGAACGACCTATGATGCAAAAACTTCTTCGTGAAGTAGAATCAGGTATCGCTGATGCAGTTTTAGTAATGGATTTAGACCGTCTTGGTCGTGGGGATATGGTAGATCAAGGGACCATTTATCGTGTGTTTTGCTACTCAGAAACATTCATCATTACACCAACAGAAATTATTAATCCAAATGATGAAAATCAGGAATTAACCTTCAGTATCAAATCTTTAATTGCTCGAGAAGAATTAAAAACAATTGTTAAACGGATGCAGCGTGGTAGAAGAGCTTCTGCAAAAGAAGGAAAATCTATCTCTCGCGTGCCAGCTTATGGATACTTACGAGATAATAACTTAAAACTTTATCCTGATCCTGAAAAAAGTTGGGTTATACCGATAATCTTCAAACTAATGGTAAATGGAATGGGAAGACAAGCAATCGCTCAAGAATTAGACAGGTTAGGTATTTCTCCCCCCAAAGGTGAATATTGGAATCCTTCAACTATCTCTTCCATTACAAAAAACGAAGTATATCTTGGTCACATTATTTGGGGAAAGATACGTTATACCAAACAAAATGGGAAATACATTCGAAAGAAAGTGCCGAAAGAAAGATGGCAACGACATGATAACGCTCATCCTCCACTTGTATCAGAAGAGTTATTTCAAAAGGCCAATATGGCTCACAGTAAACGCTGGAGACCTCCCACAATCAAAACAAAAAAACTTTCCAATCCATTGGCGGGCATCTTATTATGCGAACTATGTGGTCATTCCATGCTTTATCAGCCTCGAAAAGATCGACCTAATCCTCAAGTGCGTTGCGTACAGCCATCGTGTAAAGGGATTCAAAAAGGGGCTGCTTTGGCACTCGTTGAACAACGCATACTCGATGGATTACAACAAATTATTGAAAGCTTTGAGATACAAAAAAATATGGTAGAAAAAAAGCAGTCAAAAAATAATATTCAACTACAACAAAAGGCTGTAGAAAGAAAGGAGCAACAAGTTAATGATTTACAAAAACAAAAAAATAAACTTCATGATTTATTGGAGAAGGGGGTATACGATATTGAAACTTTTTTAGAACGACAAAAATCTATTGTACTACGTTTAAAAACTACCCAAGAAGAAATTGAACAACTTGAGCAAGAAATTAAATATATAGCAGAAAAAGAGAAACATATGCATGAGTTTGTTCCAAAAATACGTAATGTATTAGAAGCGTACTATGTAACAGAGGACATTGACAAGAAAAATCATCTTCTCAAATCAGTACTTGAAAAAGCAACTTACTTAAGAAAAACAACTTGGAACAGAAGAGATGAATTTGTCATAGAATTATACACCAAGATTTAACTTAATATACTATTAAAATTAATAACCCCCATCATCGTTTTGATCAAAAGTTTATAACCTTCTCTTTATTTAGATATAAATTTACCTTAATAGTAATTTAGTACTTCAAACTCTTAGCTCATAGGGAAAATATTTTATATTCAAAAAAAGAACCAACCTGTATAAGTTGGTTCTTTTTCGCTACTTATTACTATACAAACCCATGTTAATTAAATTTACCTTGCAATATTCTTATAAATTCAGTACGAGATGTTATAACTATACACATACTAAAACCTGTACTTTTAAATAAACATATAAAATTCATTTAACTATAAAGGAAACTTTCTCTTTTCAAGTAAATCTTATACATCTGGTAAATCTTTATCTTCACTACATAGATATTCCGTAGTATTAAGTTCAACACTATTTTGGAATGAAGCATCGATTAAATCTCCCACACATAAAAAAGAAAAACAGTATAGAAAATAACGAAACTTTTTCAATATTCCCCTCACTATATATACCCCTATCTATGATTTTGTTAAAGTTATTGCTAAATTAATCCCCTTTTTATATTGCCCAGTATTATTATAATAAACAAGTAATTCATGCCCACAATTTTCTAACTCCTCATATTTCCCTTTTTCTAAAAAAAAAGGGAAAGCAATTTGTTCTAGGTATTTATAATATGATTCATCATCTTCTAATTTTAAATAATATTTTTTCAACAAAACATTATAATATTCATTTTTTATTTTCTTAGAAATACCTAATCCTTTATTCAACATGGTTATAATTTCTTTTTTCGACAAGTCAATCATTAATCCAGATCTAATATAACCATGTAAAGATTTTAAATAGCTAACAGTATATTGATCTTTAAAAAATAAAGCCTGCCTGTAATATTGAATAGATTCCTCAAATTTTTCTCTTTTATATAACTGATAAGCTAAATTATTATATAATTTAGCTTTAGTAAAATCATCCTTAAAAAAATTACAGACCTCTAGTAATTTTTGATAATCATCAAAAATTACTGAAAAATCATCAATACACTCATCTTCTATTAACATAAGCATTAATATTTTCACATCATGAATTCTTTTAAAATGGTTAATTTCTCTAAAATAATCCAATGCCTTACTAGCATAAGAATAAGATAAGACTTTAAAATCTAAAGAAAAATAGGTAAGTGCCAAATGATAATAGTATTCTTTACAATTGTAAATATTTTCATTTATTTTCTTGAGATAATTTAAGGCCTCTTGATATTGATTACTCTTAATAAAAAAAATTCCGTATACATGATGCAGCATATCCATTTCAAATTGAGGTAATTCTTTGCATTTCTCCCTTAAAATCCCCAACAATTTTTCACATCTGTTAGTATCATTTTTATACAAATAATACCTAGATTCTAATATTTGATAAAGAGGATAGTAAATGGTTTTTTCTAGCAACTCTACTTGTTCTATTTCGATTTTTAACCTCTCTATTTGCTTATCATTTTCCTTAATAAGATAATCATGCCATTGATATATTTTTTTGTGTAAATCTGAAAATTTATTCTTTTCTAAAGATATATCAATCCCCAATCTTTTACACAAAAGTGTAATGATCTCGGAAGATACATCTGTCGTACCTTTTTCTATTTTGCTAATATGAGTTTTCGAACAGATACCTTCACCTAGTTTATCTTGAGTTAGACCTAGCTTTTTTCTATAAAAAGCTATGATTTCTCCTTGGTGCATTACATTCCTCCCATAACATTAATACATTATTTTATAGAATAAAGAGATATGACTATTACTAAATTACCTTTTAAATCAATGTAATAATAATACATTTTTGTTTATTATATCATGCTTTTTCACTATATTGATTATTAAATTTATAAATAAACGCATCATATATACTTTCTAAAAAGTTTTTTCTATTCATTTATAAACATATTCAATGTTGCACTGTTAATCTACGTATAAAACTAGCCTTTTTAGAATGGCTTATTCTCTCTTAGATAGGACATTTTTTACATTCATCTCAAATCCTCTATTCAATAATGGTCGTCCTCTTAGACACTATACTCACTCATTAATTCCTTTTGATCAATTTGATTTAATAAGTAAGAGCATACGGAATAGTATATGCTTTGTTCTTTTAAACTATTAATCAAGATTTTTATATCAATTTTTTGATAAAAAATTTTACATACATAGTAATTAAACTCTATTACACTTGGCTCTACAGCAGCATATAAGCTGTTCATATTAATATTGAATTTTTTGAACAACACATCATTTTTATTGAACTCCGCAATTTTTTTATTCTCCAATCTCGCCTTAAATATACTCAAAATATTTAATAGCGCCATAACTTGTACTTCTTCAAATAAATATTTTACTACTACTATATAAAAGGGTTGCTCATTATTTGTAATTAATTCTTTTATTATATTAATTTGATACCTTATCAATTCTATTTCTCTATTTCTTTCCAGAATAATTCACTCCTTCTAAATCATATATGTGTACGAAGTACAATATTGATTTTCTCTCCAAAGCGCGTGTTACCTTGGGATAAGAATTTGTTTAAACCAATAACCCTTTAATGTTGATAAAAATAAAATATTCATTCTCAAATTCACAAAAAAATCCAGCAGTCTTCTTTCATTAAGACTGCTGGACATACTAAAATTTCTTCTATAACCCCGATGAAATTAACTCAATGTACCCTTCTATAGATTAAGATACTTTTATATCCATTCTCTAGCTTTATTAGCCAATCTAACTATAAAGGATTCTTTCATAAAATTTATATTTAGTCTTATATGAATTTTAATTTTACTATCTGATCTATATATCCTTATTTATATATTATCGTTAAACTGTCTTTAGTGACTGACTAAAAGCAACTAGAAACCACCATTCCTAAAAAATTTCATAATTTAAAATTCCTTATAATTCCCATAATTAACTTTTCTTATTTATTTTACTATCAATATAATCAGCCATTTCTACTATACTTGGATACGAAAACATATCAGAAATATCAACTAGCCCAACAAATTCTTTATCAATTTCTTTAAATAATTCCATTGCAATAATAGAATCTCCCCCCATAGCATGGAAGCTTTCATAAATGTCAATTTCATTTAAATCTAATCCAGACGCATAAATATACGCTAATGTTCTTTCTGTTTTTGTATATTCTCCTTTCCCTTGAAGATTTACCTCTCCTTTAAAGTTTCTCTCCAAATCTTTATTCTCTACATGTAGATGACTGATTTTATTTAAAGACGTTTCGATTTGTTTAGATAAATGGATTGGTAATTGTTCACGTATAGAGTTTAATAATTCTAGATTAAGCTCTGCTGGAATAAAGTTTGATAAGTTTATATCCAAAATTTCATCTAAAACCTGATAAGCCCTATTGTTACTAATTGATTTAAATAAAACTACCTCCTCAGAAACTTTATGATCAACAGCCATTCCAACTTCATTCCAGGCTGGCCAATTGATTGTAATAGTCTTCTGTCCTCTTAGATTTCGATAGCTACTAAAAGCATCTAGATATGAATTAGCTGCCACATAATCTCCTTGTCCTCTTCCACCAAATAAAGTTGCAATAGAAGAAAATAGTACAAATAAATCTATATTATCTTCCATTGTTAAATGATCAATTAACCAAGTTCCTTCAATTTTTGGATGCGTAACTTCATCAAATACAACCTTTTCTTTTCTAAAAATAAAGCCATCTCCTGCAACACCAGCACAGTGAAACACGCCATTAATTTTACCGTAATTATCTCTAATACTTTTTAAAATATTATTTGTTTGCTCATAGTCACAAATATCTCCACTGTAACAAATGACATTCGCCCCTAGCTCTTCGATTTTTCTTATTTTTTCGATTTTAGAGAAAAGCCTTTCATTACTCTTCTCTTCTTGTCTAAGAATATCATCCCATTGATTACGATCCGGGAACTTAGAACGATTAACTAAGCATATATTTTTTGCATTATTTAAAGCTAAATACTCTGCAATAGCTAAGCCTATTCCTCCTGTTCCACCAGTAATTATATACGATCCTGTATCTTTAATTTTTATATCTTGCCTTATTGCCTTATCCCAATCTACTTTTTGAAGTTCTTCTATATAGCGTTTATTATTTCGATAAGCTACACAGAACGATCGTTCTGAGCTAGTGATTTCAGAAGCAATCTGCGAAATTTCAGTATTTCCATCCATATCAATACACTGAATCTCTAAATTAGGAAATTCTTGAGCCACAACTTTCGCTAAACCAAACAGAGCTGCATGGCTTGGAATAATTGATTCCTCTGTTTTTGTTACTTCATTGACATAATCAGAAATTAATGAAATACGAATTTCATTATTAACTTTTGCTTTACTTAACGCTTTACTTATATAAAATAAACTATCTAATGCCATCGTTTGATACTTTTTCATCCTGTTCAAACCTAATAGGTCTGAAAATTCAAATATTGATTGTGTATGAATAATATGATTAATTTCTTTTATATCTTTAAATAAACGAGTGTAACTTTCTTCAGTACCATCAACTACATAATAATTTTCTGCTACTTTTTGATAATTGGAACCTAATTCCACTTCTATAATCTTAGTTGATTCATTTTTCAACAACGGGATAAGTTTTTGTGCAAAATCTTTCTGATCTTTTAATAAGACAACAGTTCCCTTAACAGGTCTATTATTCACTTTTAATTTTTCATTTAATGTCCAATCCACTTGGTAATAATTATGAAGTTTAGTAGCTTGATCAAATGTGTGTATTTGCACTTTTTTCATTGTATAATCAGTGACTTCCGCAAAAGGCTTACCTTCTCCATCAATAAGTGAAACATCAAAACTTAAAGTTTCTAAGTTGTTATCCTTACTCTCTTTTTTTCTAATATGACTAAAGAAATGTTCCGGCATTGGGCCAAAGAGTTTTATACTCTTATATGAAAGTGGGAGATACAAACCGCCTCTTCCAAAGCTTTGCGTAGCAGCGTTAACTGCATTATCCATCATACCAGGATGCAAAGGATATTCCTTTAAATCATCTTTAAGTTCACTCGGTATATTAAGCTCCGCAAATACATTCTTTTCACTTCGTGATACATAGTTAAGGTTTAACCATCGCGGTCCGAAATAAATATTTTTTTCTTTTGACAATTCTTCCTTATTAACTTCAATCTCTATCATGTCTTCCCCATTACGTATTCTCTCTAAATCACGCAGTCCAGTATTAGTATCAAGATTTGGCGAAATTTTCATAGAGACGTGTGTCACCCATTCATCATCCACTTCTGTTTGAAGTTGGTTGACTTGACTTACAATATTTAATTCAATATATTCTTTTTCTTTCTTTATAATATATTGAACCGTTTTCTCTTCATCCTTCTCTACAGAAATAGGCGTCAAGAAGGTAATATTTCTTAATTCAATATTTTTTTCGGGATAATACATAGATCCAAATTCTCTACCAATTTCAAGATAAGCAGTTCCAGGTAAAAGAGAATTCTCAAAAAACACATGATCACTTAATGTCCAATGACGGTCGATGCTAAGCTCAGATTCATAAATATCTATGTTCATTGATTTGACTATACAACGGTCTATCATAGGATGTGAAAATTCTTTTTTCATATTGTTCATATCTTTTAATTTAGATACTTTAACGTCACCCCAGTATACTTTTTTTTCAAAAGGGTATACCGGAAGGTTTACTTTTACTCTATTTTGATCTTTATATAATAAATCCCAATCAATATTTGCCCCCTTAATGTATAATTCACCTAATTCATCCATTAATTTATTATGATTTTCGTCATCTACTTCTAACATTTCGTTAATGATAGAATTTGCTAATTTGCTTAATTCCCTTTTTTTCCCTTCTGTAATCTCACCTTCTTCTTTTATTTTCTTTCTATCAGAAACCACTTTATTAAATCCATAATAAATCCCATGATCTTGTTCTTGTTCTAAACCTTTTTCTTGTAATAAAGTTATTTTTTGTTTAAAATCTTCAAAATCCTTTAATTTCAGTACTAATCGATAATCATAATGGCCGCGCCCTGTATTAGCTGTATAACAAATATTACCTAAATTATTTTGCTTTCTTCTTTCAACAAATTTATAGTATTTTTTGATAAGCTCCTGTAGTGAACTTTTACTTTTACCAGACAAAGTTAAGATATAATCTCTATTGTCATTTGATTCAGTTTCTTGCACCATTTGAGGGGCCTCTTCTAAAACTATATGACAATTTGTCCCACTAAAACCAAAGCTACTTATACCCGCTCTACGAGGGGCTTCATTTGATTTCCAATCCCTTAATTTATCTATTACATATAAAGGAGACTCACAGAAGTTAATATGTGGATTTGGCTCATCAAAGTTCAAACTAGCAGGAAGTTTCTTTTCTTTTAAACTTAAAATTACCTTTAATGCTCCAGCTATACCAGATGCTCCAACCAAATGCCCCATATTTGTTTTTACTGAACCAATGCCACAGAATTGCTTTTTATTTGTATATTTTCTAAATGCTCCTGTTAACCCTTTAATTTCAATAGGATCCCCCAATAAAGTGCCTGTACCGTGCGCTTCAATATATGAAATAGTTTCTGGATTTATCCTTGCTTGTTCCCATGCTTTAACAATTACATCCTCTTGAGCTGCAGGGTTTGGAGCTGTAATTCCATTAGACGCTCCATCATTATTAATCGCACTTCCTTTAATTACAGCATAAATAGAATCTTTATCAGCTATTGCTTTATTAAGTGGTTTTAATAATACAGCAGTAACTCCTTCACCAAATACTGTTCCAGTGGACTTTCTATCAAACGTTCTGACCAGATTATCATTGGACGCAACTGATGTTAAAGCATCACCTTTTCCATCCTCATCTTCAGCGACCGCCGAAGTTCCTAGTGAAATTCCACCTGCAATAGCATAATCACATTCTTTGTTTCTAAGGGATTGACAAGCTGCATGGATGGACACTAATCCAGAGGAACAAGCTGTATCAATTACCATACTTGGACCACGTAAATTAAAAATATAATTAATTCGACTAGCTAAAATTCCCTCCCAGGTTCCTGTTAAATGCATAGGATCGCTTTCCGTAATGAATTTATAAAATGTACTTGAAGTACCATCTCGTCCAACAAATACTCCCGTATTTGTACCAACAATTTTCTTCCCACCGTATCCAGCATCTTCGATTGCACTCCATGCAGTTTGCAAAAATAATCTTTGAGAAGGATCCATAAATTTAGCTTCTCTTGGTGGAATATTAAAAAATGCTGCATCAAACTTATCAATGTCACTCAAAAAGCCAGCTTTATGACGTGCTTTTTCTTCATTTTCATCTCCTGACAAAATAGTAGTACCTAAAAATTCAGCATAATGTGGATTATCAAACACTGTTCTATAATAGTTGCTTCTCTCTTCTGTATAGGGTACAAAACAACTTTCCCCATTAAAAAGCTTATCCCAATACTCATATTGGTCTTCACAATCAGTAAATTTACAAGATATCCCAATTACAGCAATATCATTTTCACCTTGCTCGCTGTTCTGTTGAATTTCTAATAATAATTTCTTTGCTTCTGGTACTGTGACATTATTTTTTGCAGTTTGTTCTAGAATAAATTTTTTTATTTGTTCCATTTTTGAACCCCCCATATAAAATTCCATATCTTTAAACGAGTACTTTCCATACTTATTAACAGAAAATACTCTCTATTTAAGAATAGCAATTTACTTATTTTCGGATGCTGAATTAAGTAGTTCACTCGCTTTATTTACTTCAATTTCACCTGATGTAAGCTTTTCTAAAATCTCATCAATTGCTATTTCCTTGTTTTCTTCCTTCACTTCAACTTTATTATTCTGGTACAATTTATCATCAATAAAGCTCGCCATTTCACATATTGTAGGGTATAAGAATACATCCGTAATATCAATTACATTAGGGAATTTCTTATTCAACTCTTTTATTAAATAGGTAGCTAATAAGGAATCTCCTCCAATTTCAAAAAACTTGTCATAAACATCTAATTCATTAACCCCTAAAACATTCGCCCATATGTAGCTAACTCTTTTTTCAGTTTCCGTTAGTACTTTTTGGTCTTTCCCCACGATGATAATATCTTTAATTTCTTCAGGAGTGGGATTGGTCATTTGTAATAAATCTGTTTTTTCCATATTTTCTTTTTGCTCATCACTTAGTTTAATTGGTACATATGATAATGACTCCTTCAAAACATCCATATCTATTTCTCCCACTAAAATCCGCGATATATCTTTTTGTAAAATATCCGCAAAGCTATTACTTCCATCTAAAGAAGAAATAGTTTTAAACAGACCTTTTACATTATTGCCACCATATTCTACTGCCATTCCAGTTTCATTCCATCCGCACCAATTAATAGTTGTTGCAGGTTTCCCCTTTCTTCTTCTGTAATCTGCAAAGGAATCTAAATATGCATTAGCAGCTGTATAATCACTTTGTCCTGGAGCACCAAATATTGACGTTAATGAAGAAAACATAATAAAAAAGTCTAACTCTTCTTGTTTTGTTAAATCATGTAACAACCATGTTCCATGTACTTTTGGCATAAAAACTTCATCGAAAATCTGCTTATCTTTAAAAAGGATAAATCCTTCTCCAGCAACTCCTGCACTATGAATGATACCGTTAATTTTTCCATATTTTTCACGTATCCCTTGCAAATTTATTTCTAACTCTTCTTTACGTGAAACATCACATTGTACTAGATTCACACTGGATCCAAGACTTTCTATCTCCTGGATTTTCTTAATTTTATTAATTAATTTTATATCTTTTGAACTCGTTAAAATATCATGCCATTCTTCACGTACAGGAAAACTTGAGCGGTTCATTAATATTAAAGTTACATTATTTTGAGTTGAAAGATATTTCCCGATTTCTAAGCCTATACCACCTGTTCCACCAGTTATAATATATACTCCTCGTTCCTTAATAATCACCTCTTGGTTTGAATAATTCTCCAATTGGTGAGTCGAAATTTCTTCAATATATCTAACTCCATCCCTATATGCAACTAGAAATTCTTGTTGATTCCCTGTTAATTCCTGAGCGATTTGCTCTACTGAGACCTGCCTATCAATATCTACACCTTTAATACATATATGAGGATATTCATAGCGCACTGCCTTACATAAACCATGAATACTCGCATAATGCGGATGAATTGAGGTTTCATCTCCTGTAATACTATAAGCATGATTAGTTATGATAGTCAGCTGTATACTCTCTTTATTTTTAATTTGCACGATGAATTTTATTAGATAAAATAAAGTATTTATTCCACGATTTATTTGCTCTTGAAGCTGGTTCTCATTATATATTTCTTGATTATCTAAACTCCATAAAAATAAGCAGTGTGTAATTTCTTCCTCATGCAAGTCCTTCTTTAAATATTCAAAATCTAATTCATTAATAGATATTCTATACTTCTGATCATTAATTTGTTCGTAATGCTTACCGAGCTCGATTTCAATTACTTTCATTCCTACACTGTCCAATGTACGAATAATTTCTTCACTCATAATATTACTATCTTTAAATACCAATATTTTACCACCAGAAGATTTTAATTCTTTTAATTGATTTAATTGATTTAAAGATGGTACCCATTCAACTTTATGATATAGTTTATTTAAATTTGAGTTATTACGTACCTTCTTATAAATATTTGTAGCATTTTTTATACAATAATTTTCTATTTCACCAAAAACTTCACCATTTTCATTTATTAACTTAATATCAAACTTTGCAATTTCACTGCTATCTATTTGTTTTCTTCTTTTTATATAGCTATAAAATTTAGCGGGAATAGGTTTAACAATACGTATCCCTTCATAATGAAATGGTAAGAATAATGTGTCATTCATTAATGCATTAGCAGCATTTACTGCTCCATCCAATAAAGATGGATATAAGTAATATTTCTCTAACTCTGTAGAAAATTCCACTTCAAGATCCAATTCTACGAGCATTTCATCATTGCCTATATGGAGCTTTCTCGTATTTTTCCACCTTGGTCCAACGCTAATCCTTCCCTCTGTATAATCATCATAATTAACAATTATATGTTTATCACAATTCCTTATAATTCCTTGAATATCATGTTTTTCTTCTATGGACTTGTTATTTCGATAAATACTTCCTTCAGCATGCGTTTCATATTCATATCCATCTGCTTTTGAACTAAAAATATAAAACTCTAAGTGATTATCTTTAACTTTGACATGCGTATGTACTTCCTTTAACTCACCTTCCTCAATCATTAAAGGGTTACTAAAGAGAATATTTTTAAGTTCAATATCCTGAGATTGGTAATGAGTCTTTCCAACCTCTCTTGCCATCTCTATAAAAGCAGTACCAGGCATTAAATGATGGTCATGTAACTTATGTTCATTAATTTCCCAATGACTACTGGTACTAAAGTTTGTAGTATATATTTCAGTATCCTTTGACCTTATTACAAGTTTATCGAGAAGAGGATGCTTAACATTTTTGTTGTTTACTCTCATCAAATTTTGTTGTTGCCTCTGAATCCAGCAACGTTTTTTTTCAAATGGATAGCTAGGTACACTTATTTTATTTACTTTAATCCCCGAATATTTTAATTTCCAATTAATATCTGCACCACGAATATATAATTGACATAAATAATTAAGTGACTCTTTATCATAATACTCTTTCCACTGTTTAATAATAAACTCTGCTTCTCGACTTAGATCTTGTTTCTCAAATTCTGTAATTTCTCCAGCTTTTCCTTGAAATCTTTTTTTACTAATCACTTTATTTTCCCCGTAGAAAACACCTTGTATTTCTTGAGTAAGTATATCTGTATTTTCTAACTGATTAATCTTATTACGTAAGTCTTCCATATCTTTAACGTTAATAATTAAACGATGATTATAATGACCTCTGCCTGTATTAGCTGTATAACAAACTTCTTTTAAATCTAAATCTCTTTTTTCTTCTAAAAAAAGACTATAATTATAAATTAACTGTTTTAACCCACTAAGACTTTTGGATGATAAAGCAAGTACTTCATCTTCTGTAGGGTACGTTTCCTTTCTAACTATAGGTGCTTCCTCTAAAACAACATGACAATTAGTTCCACTCAAACCAAACGAACTAACTCCACATCTTCTTGGAAAATCTTTTTTCTCAATCTCTCTTAAACAATCATTAATATAAACTGGAGAATTTATAAAATTTATATTGCGATTAGGTACCGAAAAATGTAAATTAGGTGGAATTATCCCTGACTTTAAAATTAGTATCGCTTTTATCAATCCAGCTATTCCGGCTGCTGCGTCTAAATGACCAATATTTGTTTTTACAGAACCTATAGCGCAAAATTGTTTCTTATTGGTAAACCTTCGAAAAGCTCCTTCAATTCCTCCAATTTCAACAGGATCTCCAAGTTTTGTAGCTGTTCCATGTGCTTCAATATATGAAATAGTTTCCGGGTCAATGTTTGCATTTTCCCACGCCTTAACAATCACTTCTTCTTGTGCAGTTGAATTTGGTGCTGTAATACCAACCGAACTACCATCTTGGTTTATTGCACTTCCCTTAATCACTGCATAAATTTGATCTCTATCCTCTAAAGCTTGACTTAAGGGCTTTAATAACACAGCAGCTGAACCTTCCCCCGCTCCAGTGCCATCTGAGTTATCATCAAAAGTTCTTGTTCTACCATTGGATGCATTAATGCCTATATCACTATCTGAAAGTTCCTGACTTTGAGCAGGAATGAGGCTAATTTTAACTCCACCAACAATCGCTTGATCGCATTCACCATTACGAATTGCTTGGCACGCTATATGTAGTGCGGTTAAAGATGAAGAACAAGCTGTATCAATTACTATGCTTGGTCCTCTTAAATCTAGTAAATAACTAATTCTACTCGCAATAATAGACCTTATATTTCCTGGTGCGGATATACCAACTAAAGAATGGTTTGTTTTTTCAATCATAGATAAATAATTTTCTAATGCTATTGAACAAAAACCTAGATAAACTCCTGTATTTGTACCTACCAGTTTATCACCACCATATCCAGCATCTTCAATGGCTGCCCAAGCTGTCTCTAGAAAAATTCTTTGGTTTGGATCCATCGTACTCGCTTCCATTGGAGACAAAGAAAATAAATTATTATCAAATTGATCTATTCTATCCAAGTATGCTTTTTCTAAGAATGAAATTGGCTCTTTTATTTTTTCATCATTGCCAAATTTCAAAAAATCAATTATATCTTTTCTTCTTTCTAAAGGGAGAGGTCTAATGCCATCTCTCCCTTTCAATAGGTCATTCCAATATTCTTGAATTGAACTAGTTCTCCCAAATCTTCCTGACATTCCAATTACCGCAATGTCTTGATTTGATGTAGAACTAGATTCAATATTATCTTCAAAATTAAAATCAACTATTCCAATATTTTCTGAAAATAGGCTTTTTTTATCCACCTCTTTATCCCCACCTTCTCTTATAAAATTAACGTTTTATCTTCAAATTGCTGCTTAGTAAATAAATATTGTGTATTTGTATCCAAGAATAGTTGATTAAGTCTACTCTTTCGCTCCTCTATTGGAGTTTTTTTAGATTTAAAAATAAGCAACAACAAATCAATTGCTTCTTTCATATGAGAAATTTCAGCTTCTTTTCCTTCTCTTTCTAAATTCTCTTGAATTTCTTTCATCTTTCTATAAGGTTCAACTACACCTTGTTGATATTCCTCTTCATTCCAGTTAAAGTTTGGCGTACTTACCGCAATACCTAAACATCTCAAAATAAATTGAGGAACATATTTTCTCGATTTAATTTCCTTCTTTAAACTCTCAATATTTAAATCTATATCTGTCGGAATAGTTTTAATATACGGTATATTCTTTTTCATTAATTTTGTTAAAACTTCATTAGGCCCCATCTCAACAGCGAACTCAGTATTTTGACTATCTAAATAATCCATAGATTTCTTCCACTCCACTGGGTATACAACTTGTTTCACCAAATAATCAATTATAGAATCTTTATTTGGATATAGTTGCGCGGTTACATTTGAAATAACATTTACATTTAAGTTATTAAACTTATATTCCTGTAATTCGTAATAGAATTTATCTGCTGCAGATTGCATTAAAGGACTATGAAATGGTGCACTAACTTTTACTGGGATTAACTTAGCACCTATACTTTGTAAGTACTTCCCAGCCTCTTCAATTGCAGTACTATGCCCCGAAATTACATGTTGTTCTGCTGAATTACTATTAGAAACCACTACTAGATTCCCTTTCTTAGAAAATTGTTTAGATGCCTCCTCTACTATTTTTCGACCTAACCCAATAATTGCTAACATTCCACCCTCTCTCGCCATAACAGCTTCCTGCATAAGCTGCCCACGACGACGAGCGATCTTCACAGCATCTTTAAAATCAATAGCTCCCGCACAGCTTAGGGCAGAAATTTCCCCTAAGCTATGACCGGCCATATAATCAGGCATAATACCTATTTCATTCATATATACCCGATAGGCTGCTGTACTTACTGTTAAGATTGCTGGTTGTGCATTTTCAGTTTGAGTTAATGTATCTATATCTCCTTCAAAACATAATTTTTTTAAATTAAAAGATAGCACATCATTTGCCTCTTCAAACGTCTGTCTTGCAATAGGAAAACTTTCATAAAGTTGTTTTCCCATTCCTACATATTGCGATCCTTGTCCTGAAAATAAGAAAGCTAATTTACCCATCTAGAACACCTCTTTTTTTATAATTTCCAAAATAATATAAAAGTAGTTTTGTATTATCTTTTCAATAGATTTTGTTTTTATTCTATTTTTATTATATTGACATATTAAATTCATACCTTGTTTAGAGTCATCAATAGTAATTGATAAGTCACAGTAGGAAGGTATATCTATATTTTTATTTTCTTTTTGATAATAAAAATACGGTATAACGCAATTTATTGTTTTATTAAATCCTATTTTGTCCCCATCATTTTCCCACTCTAATTCAATACTATTCTTTAATTGCCTATTAGTTTGTAGAAAAAGTTCTTTAAAGTCATATAAATCATTAAGATTTGCAGTTATTACCTTACTTTTATCTGCATCTATTCTTACTTGTATTGAGATTTTTTCTTGTCCAGATACCTTAGATAATAAATATAAATACGAAGATAACATCAATGTTTCTATACTCACCTGATAATCTTTAGAGGCTTGTGTCAATCCACGTACTATCTCTTCTTTTATTTGGAAATTAACAATTTGCGTTTCTGCTCTTGTATCCTTATTAACAATAAATGATTGAGGGAACTTTATTTGTAATTTCATTATTTCTTCTAATTTTTTATCACTATCTTTTTGCTTTGCAATAAAATAAGCTAATTTACGAACAGTAGAATATGCAA
Organism: Bacillus cereus group sp. BceL220; assembly: GCF_051776965.1. Taxonomy (NCBI): domain Bacteria; kingdom Bacillati; phylum Bacillota; class Bacilli; order Caryophanales; family Bacillaceae; genus Bacillus; species Bacillus cereus group sp. BceL220. The sequence continues at coordinate 16,453 of NZ_JBPWBC010000032.1, forward strand.
ATAAATCTGAGACTTTAACTTTTCCAGGATATATAGCCGATAACTTAGAGTGTAAGATAATAATCATCATTGAGTTTCCACCTAATTCAAAGAAATTATCATCCATTCCTATATCTTCCGTGTTTAATAACTCCCGCCAAAGTGAAAATATACTATCCTCGATTTCATTACCACGAGATTGATACTCTATTTCTACAATTTCCTTAGGACTTGGCAAAGCTTTTATATCAATTTTCCCATGCACAGTCATTGGAAACTCATTAACTTGTATAAAGTCTTTTGGTACAAAATAACTTGGAAGATAATGTTCTAAAAATATACGTAATTTTGAGACAGGTATTTCTGCATCTGCTATATAATATGCAACTAGACTGTTATCTCCATTTACATTTTTATTTATTGTTACAACACAGTTTTTAATTTCTGGATATTTTGACAGTTGATGTTCAATTTCAGTTAATTCTACCCGATATCCTCGAATTTTAGCTTGATGATCATTTCTTCCTAAAAACTCAATATTTCCATCTGGTAGCCATCTTGCCATGTCACCTGTTCGATACATTATTTCGCCTTGCTGATATGGATTTGCAACAAATCTTTCTTTAGTTAAATCTTCCTTCTGCCAATAACCTCGTGCTATTCCAGCACCAGAAATACATAGTTCTCCAATAACACCAATAGGTTGCAGATGCTCTTGCGCATCTAATATATATACTTTAGTGTTAGCTATTGGTTTTCCAATTGGTATATTAGTTTCTACTTTACTTATTTCTCCAGTTGTCGTAACAACCGTATTCTCTGTAGGACCATAGTTATTAAATAATCTATATCCATTCTTTTTATATTTCCTTAGCTGATCACCACCTGTTAGTAACACACGAAGTGAATTATTC
>NZ_JBPWBC010000033.1:0-14982 GCF_051776965.1 Bacillus cereus group sp. BceL220
TTGCAAGTTGAAGAGTTAAGGAAAGAAAGGCGCAAAAGAAATGCAAGTAAGTAGAAATAGGTAAAAGAAAGAGCAACCGTGTTGCAAGTTGAAGAGTTAAGGAAAGAAAGGTGCAAAAGAAATATAGTAAGTAGAAATAGGTAAAAGAAAGAGCAGCATGTTGCAAGTTGAAGAGTTAAGGAAATAAATGTAAGGAAAGAAAGGAACAAAAATTTGTAAATATCTGTTACAATAAATTAAATATAATAGTAGTTAAGATTTTTATACTAAGAATTATTTTATTGTGATCCATGGTTTAGGGAGGAAAAGAAAGTGGATAACTTATTACAAATGTTTCGAGATGCATTGCTAATCTCTGAGCCAATTTATAAAACTAACGAGCTAGTATGGAATAAGTGGAATGCATACTTTAAAGATGTTGAAAATAATAATAATAAAGTACTCACATCACCCCATGCTTCTCCATCATTTACTGCATTAGTATCTTGGTTAGAGAAAAAGCAAGAGTCCGGAATTACATTATTACAAATTTATGCGAAAATTGACTCTTATAAAGAAGAAATATATAAAGAAATTGAAGTATTTATAGAAAAAGAATTTCAAAATGTAGTACATACAAATTCTTTAATATTAGAAAATGATCAAAATATAGATAAGCCAAATATAGTGAATCACGAGGATTATTACGAGGTAAATAACTCTGCTGTTTATTATAAATTAAGAGATGGGATTGCAAAGAATCAATTTGAAGAAGATGAAATAAGTAAGGTTTTACAATATCCCATTGAAACGAGGTCTTCTAATGGTGTAGCTCAACTTTCTTCACACAAAGATGAAGATTTAAGACTTACCAATATAGAAGAAGCAGCTCGATGGAATACCCTTGTAGATGACGTAATGAGTAATATGGATGATTTAACGGCAGATTGCTTAGATGCAATCACAATACAGTGGATTAATGAAGCAAAATCTCCAGATGATTTTATTGACTTTTCGTATGAACAAGTTTTAGAGATGTGCAACATTCCAAAAACAGTTGTTAAAAATAAAGAATACTATAGAGCGGAAGATAAAATTAAGATAGCAAAGAGAATTGCAGCTTTAGCAAGCATTTTTATCTATTTAAATGATGAGAATGAAGTCGTTGTATTAAATGACCGTGATGATGATGGGGAACGTTTAGAATTAAAGCGTGAAGTTATCAAAAGATTATTTGTATTAGATTCAGTTGTTTTATGGAGACATAGTGTTACTAACGAATACATGGGCATTGAATCTTGTCGTATTAAGCCGGGTAGCTTTTTAACTAATTATTTGTATGGATCAAATAATACAACAGCCCTATTATCTAAAAAAGCACTTGAATACAATAGTTATAGACACAAATATCATAAAAGGTTAATTCGATACTTAACATGGCAATGGAGAATTAGACAAATGTATTCATCATTGAAAAAGCCATATTCTATAGGTGGGGACAAAGGACTGCTAGCAGTAATGGATATCCCAAAAGATTGGAAGCCTAATCGTATTAGAGAACAGTTAGAAAATGTTCTAATGGATTTAGAAAATGAAAAAGTAATCTCTCATTGGGAGTATAGTGATCCACTGGATGAACAACAAATTGGGAAACGTAATTGGTTTAAAAATTATTACACCAACTTAGGAATAACGATTTTACCACCTGAAGAAATGCTACAGTCAATGGATAGGGTAATAGGAAAGAAGAGTATAGAGGAACCACAAGAGCAATTACCGGAAGTAAAAGTTGTTAAAGAAATAAAGAAGACTGTAGAATCAGTCGAACAAATAGAGAAAAAGATCCGTGACCAAATACTGAAAGTACACAATGAAAAGAAGGTAAGCATTCGTGAAATAGCAGATGAAATTAGTATTTCTCCGTCTACATTATCTAGGTTTTGTAATTATAAAACAAAACGTTTATCTAAAAAAGCATTAGAAAAGCTAACAAAATGGTGTGAAAGGCAAGAAATATTAGAAAAGATGTAACATAGACTAAATATTTCTTTTAATAATAGTCAAAGTAAAATACACATACATTATGTATGTGTATTTTACTTATTATTACTAATAACAGTCTGAATTTTCTTTATTTATGGTGGTTTTGGCGGGCGAAAATCCTACTGGAAAGTCATTATAGTTATGCTGTTTAATCCACTGCAATTAAATTTCTTGTCTTATCGATATGGTTCAGTAACATACGATACTCTTCTTCATACATAGTTATACGTTGTAGAAGAGATTGATTCTCTGTTTCTAAATCTTCAATTTGATTTTGTAACTTTGTCAATTCATTCACATCTTTATAATTTTGTAGAAAGAGAATAATATCATCTAATGTAATAGACAAAGAGTTTTTTTCTTTTTGTGATGGGGAGAGGGGAATGTTGTTTCCCATTTTTCGGTCTTGTTTTGCTTGTTGTATTTCTTCTTGGTATTGTTTTCTCACATATGAATTCCAACGAAATCCACAAGCTGCGGGTGTTCTAGCTAGTAGTTTTGCTACTTCTTTGAATGCAGCTAACTGTGTTCCACCGTTACGAATATTCTGAAGTACTGTTGATGCGAGAAGTAAATCGTTATCATCAGTCCAGGAATCTTGTCTTGAGATTACCACGTTTTAACCCCCCTTATATGTTTTATATTATATATATGCAATTACTCAAAATGATAGAAGTTCAACTTCTCTTGAAATAATTGGGAGTAAGTTGATAGAAGTATGTATGATTTTACATGCAAAATTGCATTTAAGGTTGACTATTTCACAAAGGTGTAACTATAATGGTTACAGTTATGTAACTGAATTAATAAAGTTGTTGGTATGAATTGGTTGTATTAATAATGTATAAACAAATATTAAAGAATGAATGGAGTTGAAAATATAGTCCTACATATAAAACGTTCGTATAAAAAGAAATTAGGCAATATACATTTTTTTATAATTATATATTAATAAAAAGAGGTGCATGTTTTGAAAATTTTTAAGGGAATTCTAGTTTCTTCAATTGCATTAACAGCATTTAATGGGGTAGGCGGACTACTTCCAAGTGAAAAATCAGAAGTTGCCTATGCAGCTACTTACAATTATTCAAATAAGCAATTGAATTCTACTGTACATAAGCAAGTTACTAAACAATTAATTTTGAAATTTAAAAATGAAGCGAATTTACCATATCAGGATGGAATAGAAAAATTCATTAAAGAAGAAAAAAAAGATCCTGAATTAATTGGAATTTTAGCTGAATATCCAAATGTAACTATAAATCGACTTTTTAATTCTTTAAATCCTAAAGAAATTAAAAATCTTGGGAAAGAAATAAAAGATTCCGATCATATTTCTTCTAATTTGCTAAACTATTATATTGTAGAAACTCAAGATGATATTGATGTACAAGCATTACTTACAAAAATTGAAAAATCATCTCTTGTTGAAACGGCGTATTTACAGGAAGAAGAGGCGCCACCAGCAGAGCGTTTGCCAAATTTATCTGTTAATCCATATGATGAGCCTAGACTTACAAGACAAGGTTACCTTGAACCAGCACCATTAGGAATTAATGCACCTTATGCATGGAGCATAAAAGGTGGAGATGGAAAAGGAACTACTTTCGTAGATATGGAGTATGGGTGGTTATTTAGTCATGAGGATTTAGTGAATCAAAAGATTGAATTGATATCTGGACAGAATAAAAGCGAGCACCATGATCATGGTACCTCAGTCTTAGGCATTGTTTCGGCAGAGGATAATAACATAGGTGGAATTGGGATCGCACCGAAAGCTAAGGTAAAGGTTGTATCCCAGATTAGGGATAACGGAAATTATAATACAGCTGATGCTATTTTAAGTGCGGTTAACAATATGCAAGCTGGAGATATTCTTTTACTAGAGGCACAAGCAACTTACGATGGATATGGAGATAAGAACTATTTTCCTGTGGAAGTAAAACCAGACATATTTGATGCAATTCGTATGGGAACAAATAAGGGAATTATTATTATTGAAGCAGGTGCAAACGGCGGAAATGATTTGGATCAATTTAGAGACCGTAATGGTAAACAAGTTTTAAATCGTAATAGTCCTGATTTTAAAGATTCAGGGGCAATTATGGTTGGGGCAGCTTCTGCTAGGGTTCCTCATAAGCGTTCATATTTCTCTAATTATGGTAGTAGAGTGGATGTATATGGATGGGGGAATGCAGTAGATACTACAGATGCTAAACCAAGTGAATTTACAACAAATCTATATACATCTAGTTTTGCTGGAACATCTAGTGCATCGCCTATTATTGCTGGTGCTGCAGCATCAATTCAAGGAATTGCAAAAAATAATCAAGGGAAAGTATATACACCAAGCCAGATTAGGGCTATTTTAAGTGACCCTAGTACTGGAACGAAATCTAACGATCCAATCTCTGATAAAATTGGTGTTTTACCTGACTTAAAGGCCATTTTATCTAAACTTGGTTTTTCACCAAACTTAGGTAATGATTCTTCCATTGTATTTCCTGAGGAACAAGAAATAAATAAAGGAAATAAGGGAAATGAAGGATCTACTATTACATTCCCGCAAGAAGATACCGCTAATAGTGAAGGGGACTCTAGCTTTATTTTCCCAGAATAATAGAAATCCCTTCTATTTAGAATGATGCAAAATAGTTTACTCAATATGAACAAAGGATATGAATTCAATAGAAATATGAATTCATATCCTTTTAATTTTATGCTGTTTTTACTACCTTACAAAAACGTAATGTTAGCGTAATAGAAATGAATTTTGATAGCCAATAGATTAGGATATAATTTTTGTGAAAAAAGATATGAGGTGAATAATATGAAACGAATAGTGTTTATGTGTATTGTTTTTGTTATGTTTACTGTGTTGTTATCGGGGTGTAATTTAAATCGTCTTGGTACAGATACATATTATGTGCAAATTATCAAGGATGGTGAAAAATTAAAAGAGAAAAATGTAAATGGGGATACGACTTACGAATATAAATTACCTGGATTTGATAAGGATGGTAAAGAGAAGGAAATGGAGTTTACAGCGTTAAAAAACCTTCGTAAAGAAGCGTTTTTACGTATGTATTACTCTGAGAAAAAAGGTGTGAAATCTTGGGAAGAAGTTAAAAAGGACGAACTTCCTACAAAGGCAAAAGAAAAATTAAAGGTGGATTAATATATAATTCTTTGTTAGAGCAATATATCCTCAAACTATTAGAATGTATATTGTGAAATAGGCTAAAGTTCTTTAGAGTTGTTAAAGTAAGAGGCTGACAGTTATTGTCAGTCTTTTACTTTTGCAGGAAGAAAATATAAAAGGCATTTAACAGGAAAGTGTTGGATTATTAACAATTATTTAAGATCCAAAGCTACAATATATCTACTCCTGAACTATAATAATTTTAGGTCAGAAATAAGCTTCTAATTTTGTGAGGAGTTAAGTACTAAAAAGGCTTAATTTTGTTTAAGTATTTGTAGTCGTTTAAAGGATTTATGATTGGTTATGATATAATATAGTTCAAGTATACTAAGGGGGATTAATTAGATGATTTTTCAAAGCATGATAACAGCTATTATAGAAAAATTACAAGAGACGGTGAATCCCTATTGGATAATTGTGTTTGGATCAACGGCTGAGAACAGAGAACGAGAAGATAGTGATATTGATATAGCTTATGTAAGTGACACAACATTAGGGAACTATGAACGTTTTTTATTAGCACAGGAGTTAGCTAACATTGTTCATAGAGATGTTGATTTAGTTGATTTATCCGAAGCTTCTACAGTTTTTCAAGCTCAGATTATACATACAGGAAAGACAATATTTTGTTCGGATGAAAAACGTAAGGTTATTTTTGAAATGAAAACCTTAAAAATGTATTCAAAATTGAATGAAGAACGACAGGTAGTATTTGAAGATATAAAGAAAAGAGGTTCTATATATGAAGAATGAGGTTATTTTAAATAAAATTTCTACAATAGAGCGTTGTATAAAAAGAATCCAAGATGTGTATGGAAATGACCCTGAAAATTTAGAGGACTTTACAAAACAAGATTCAATAATATTGAATATACAAAGAGCTTGTGAAGCGAGTATTGATTTAGCAATGCATATTGTTGCGGGAAAAAAATTAGGACTACCACAATCTAGTCGAGAGGCCTTTGATTTATTGGTTACAGCAGGATTGCTTAGCGCTGATCTAGCAAATAAGTTAAAGGCGATGGTTGGATTTCGTAATATTGCTGTTCATGATTATCAAAGTGTAAATTTAGATATTGTTCGTCAAATTATTGAAAAACATTTAACTGATTTTAAACTATTTACAAAAGAAGTAATGGGGATATTGGAATTTTAGGGAAAAGAACAGAATAATAGGGCTGAGAAAGAAAGTAATTTTATGATTCCCAAACCATCTATTGAAACAATCACTTAATTTCGTAAGAAGAAACGCGGTCATAAGATGAATTTGTTTATGTTGTAGTGAGGCTTTGTATAAGATGTGTGTAGATAATAGTAAGAATAATATCTATATACAATTTTATCAACAAATAAGTAAATATTTCCAAAACTAATTTTTATACATATAATGTATACCCAAAACAAAAAAAGTTTCCTTATGGAAACTTTTTTGTTTTGGGTAAATTTATAACGATTAATTAATATTCAGTTTTTGAAAAAAATGATGAATCATGTCAAATCAACTTCATTTACACGAACATGAACGTAGTATAAAAATGAAGCATATCCAAAATAATTAAAGGGGCTGAAAAAATGATTAAAAAACTTATTATTAGTTCTATTGCTTTAGGTGCAACAATAGGAGTGAGCAAACCTACATTTGCTGCTACAATACATTCTCCATCACAGTTTAAAGAAACTCGAAATGTTCATGTGCAATCCCTATATTCTCCATGGCAGTATTTAGGGCAAACTTCAAGGGAACTTCAAATTAAAAGTAAGGATCCAAAAGTACTAGCTTTTGAACTAGCAAAAGAAGCACCATTTTATGAAGAAGAATTAGTAGACATATGTTCTGTAATTTTAGATGCAAATGTAGATGTTGTATATTGGACAAGTAAGGAATGGGTTAGATTTGAAGAAGGAAATTATGAATTTAAACATGAAATTAAAATTTTTAGAGATAAAGAACGTCAGCAATTAATTACTGCACTAGAATCTTAGATCATTTACAAAAAAGAAGCTATCTTTAGTATGCTATTCTCCCCTCATAGTAGATAGGAAAAAGAAAATACATTAACCTATTTATTATGGAGGGGATTTTTCTATGGGGTAAATTAGAATTACTTGCTATACAAAATGAAAGGAAAAGGAAGTGCGTTTATACTTAAAAGAAGATGTAAAACTGTTAAGAAAGAAATAGCCATTTATTCTCCCATTGTAAGACGTTAAATGAAATGATTCGAAACTTTAGGTATTAAAGAACTAGAAGAAGAACGTGGGAAAACAAAAGGGTTATGTTTAGGTAGAATGAAACCTAAAGGTTCGGGTACTAAGACTAAACGATTGGAAGAAGAGGATGGGATGTTAGAAAAATGAAGGAAAGTATGTCGCGAAAGTAAAACTTTTAGGATAATGCATATAACAAAGACTTCTTCATCTATGTTAAGTCCGCAAATATATACAATTTTATAACCATCAAACATTTCAAAAGAAATTAAATAACCTGAGTCCATACAAATATAAACTCAGGTGGCTTAGCTATACTTTGAAAATACTGTTTACCTGACAGGGCCCTCTCTCTGTATTCTTCAAATAAACAAACTGAAACAAGACTATTAGAATTATTAGCGAATTATCCTCTCTTTAATTCTTATATCGTGTCTCTTACCTCTAACAAGTACAAACATAACTCATTAATCTATATTATCTTTAAAATATTTATAAATTTGATGCTATAAAAGCAATAGAATTATGTAATAAGTGAATCAAAAAAACAACCCCAAAAGCAGGCATTGTAACCTGATATTTTTCATTCTTTTTTTTATATACCCAATAAGCATAGTTATATAAAAGACCAATTATCGTTGTACCAACTATATAAGTGATTCCATATCGATGATTTAATCCAAATATAATTGAAGCTATTAAAATGATAAGGTAATCGCGATTTTTAATGTAAGGAATCAAACTTAATAGCCAAAATAAAAATACTTGAAAAACTACTGTTTCATATATAGGTGCCGCTAATACCCCTAATAAAACTTGAAGAATAAGAGGTGCTTCTGTTATTGGGTTTTTTTTTATTTCAGGTAAGAATAGATCTAATGGTAGTACGAATAAAAATGATCCTAATAAAATAAGAAAAACAAAAGAAATTGTAGGCAAAGCAAACATAAATCTATTTATTTTTTTGAGCATATATATTTCTCCTATAATCTTTTATTATATCTATACGAAAAGTAATAAATAATTGAGTCTCTTTTTGTTTGACATGTTTTCGTCTACTATTGATGAAAACCGTTCTGTAATTGAATCCTTGGCTTATATGTAGGTGTAGCGATAAAGTAGGGATATATTAACACTATATTGTTAATATCAAAATATTAAAGAGCTAAGTGAGATATTAAGGTCACACCAATTTTATGATGAATATAATATCAAGCCCGTTAAGGAAATATGCTGTATAGGACAAGCTTGTACTGATTATTTTACTATATGAATATTTAAGTGCATATAGTTTTAGAGGAGTATGTATTTTTGCATTTTTTAATACAAAAGTTTTTTGTTAAAAATTTACTTTCTGCGCTACCTCATATGAATTTAAGACAATTGAAGAGTAAAGGCCAAAAGAGTCTAAGTTTAGATTGTACAGGTAAATATTATAATGTTATAGAAAAATAAGGAAAAAAGTTATAAAATAGGAGATTGAATTAAACTTTCAGATTTTATTGTTCTGCAAGATAAAAATAACTAAAGATGAGGCTCTTAAAAATTCTTATCTTTAGTTAAAACTAACAATATTATAAAAAATCCTCGCTGAAGGTACTGCAACAAATCTAATTTGAAAATCTTTAGGAGATAAATATGGAATTTTAAATATTCTTAGTCGTCTATTAAACATTATAGCAATTATTATAGGCAAACCCTTTAATATCATCGATTTAGAAGAAATCAGTACAAATAGAAAAGGTGAAGTAGTAGAAGTATTGCGTCTTCCTTTAAATAGATTTCCAGGAGTAGCTGGACATATAAAAGATGCGATCGCAAATGAAAAAAATTGGAACGTTTGGTTGAACGATTAGTATGCTATTTTAAAGTTTAAATTAATAGCAGAAAGAAAACCTCTTAATATGTTACTACTTTGTTTTTGTATTGTTGAAAATAAGAAAGGAGAAATCAATGAAAAAATATTGGCATAAGCTATCGTTGCTTCAAAAAAATGTATTACTAACGGTATTAGTAATTCTGACCCTTGTTGGAAGTATGGGAGCGTTAAGTTTTAATATGTTTCAAAATAGTATGATGTCTATATTTGAGAGGCAGTCTTTTGAAACAGGTGATGCAGTATTAAATCAATTAGATTTAGAAATAGTAAGAGATGTAGCAAAAGACCCCACAGCTCAAAGAGTGAAGAAAGAAAAATTGACAGGGCAATTAGATAAATCTATAAAAGATATGAAAAGTGTTGGGCAAACATATGTTACAGGAGCCAAGCTAAATGATAAAGCTGAATTACAAATAGTAGCTTTGGATACACAATTAGCAAATACTGTTTCTGTAAAACCAGGTGAATACTATGAGCAGCCTACTTATTGGATGAAAACATATGATAAAGTAATACAAACAAAACAGGCACAAATGACAGAAGTGTATGAAGATGAATTAGGGTTCTGGGTAACAATTTTAGAGCCAGTTACAGATGAAAATAAAAATATAATTGCAATTGTTGCAGCGGATTTGGAAGCTTCTATTATTCCTCTTACAAAGAAAAACTTTATGATACAAGGTTTACTATTTATTATAATTTCATTAACTATCGCAATTACAATTCAAATATTTATCTCACGAAACTCTCTATCGCCTGTAAAGGATTTACAAGAAGGGTTACGTAAAGTTGGTGAAGGGGATTTAAGTATAAAATTGAATGAAAGATCTGATGATATAGGGATAACTAATATCTATTTTAATAACACTATTAAAAAGTTTAATAGGATTATAGATAAAGTAAGGCAGACTGCTGAACAGGTTTCGACATCTTCACAGGAATTGTCGGTAAGTACAAAAGAGAATAGCATAGCCTTTAAAGAAATTGCAAGTGCTATTACAGGATTAAATTTAGGAGCACATTCTCATGAATATGTAGTGCAAAAATGTTTTGGGATTGTTCAAGAAATGGAAAGTAAGATGAAAGAAATTAAAGGAGCTGCAAAACAAGTTGGCAATGCTGTGGAAGACATGGAACAGCATTCTGTAGAGGGAAAAGATTTGATTAAGCAAATCGTGAATCAAATGAAAAGAATCCAAGATACAGTTCAGGATGTACCTTCTAGTATTTATGCATTCGAAGCACGATCTAAGGAAATTCATGAAATTCTTACTGTAATTACAACCATTTCAAATCAAACAAATTCATTAGCTTTAAATGCTTCTACTGAATCCTCATGTGCTGGAGAGATGGGGGAAGAATTTTCAGGTGTTGCGGACGAGGTACGTATATTAGCGGAAAGAACCGAGGCATCTGCAAGGGATATAGCTAAATTAATTGGTGAAACCCAGGCTGAAGCAGAGAGAGCTGTAAGATCCATACAGAAGAGTTCAAAGGAAGTAGAATTAGGAATATCACTTGTTCAAAGTAGTGGTGCTTTCTTTGAAAAGATTTCAGAATCTGCACAATCTGTTACAAATCAAATTAAAGCGACTTCGAATCATTCAAGTGACATTCTAAAAGATAATCAAACTATTGTTCATTTTATAAATGAATTATCACACATTGCAAATACATATGTGAATAGCAGTAGTAATGTGGAGACAAGTATGAAAGAGCAAGAACTATATGTACAAGAGATTGCAGAGTTAGCAAATTCTTTAAATTGGCTCTCGCAAGAGTTACAGGGGTTAATAGGGGAATTCAAAAGTAAGTAGGATAGTAGAAGGTGTAGGTATAGAGTATGACCTATACCTTTATTTATTTCTATATAAGAGATGAAAGCTTAGGTATATATAATAGCTAAACGAATAATTTTTTGCATATTTTGTTGGAAATAGAGCATGATATTACCAAATTCAACGGAGGTGTTTAAAAAATGCAAATTCGCGAAAATAATAATTCAAACGAAATCTTAATAGCAGCTGCAGCAAGTGCAATTGAACAAATGAAATATGAAATTGCTCTGGAGTTTGGTGTTACACTTGGACCGGATTCAACTGCACGAGCAAATGGTTCAGTAGGTGGAGAAATTACAAAGCGTTTAGTTCGTATGGCGCAAGAGCAGCTATCTGGTCAATATAAAATTCACTAAAACTAAAGGTATATCCCATTGAAGGGATATACCTTTTTAATTTGTTTTTAAAGGGGATCGTTACATTTTTTATTGTTGGCTAAGTTTAGAAACAGTAAATTTAGCTGTAAAATTCATCTTCTTCATGTACGTAGAATTTACACCTGCTTGAAATTGTACAGAAATATTACCGTCTTTTTGTGCCTTGAATACGCGACCATATGGGGAATTAGCATTGAATGTGCCAATTACTTGATTATCCGCATCAAAGACCGTATAAGAAATTGGGAACCCTGAATTTTGCACAAAGACTGTAAGTTCTTCCCCTTTTTTAAGATTAAATGATTCTTTTTGAGACACTTCATAAGAACTCATAGAGTAGTATTTTGTGACTTCTTGAATTTCTAAATTCGTAGTAGCTGCACTCGCTTTTGATGCCTCAGCCCCTGGTAAGTTCATACCTGACAATACTGCAATTCCTAGTGCCCCTGCTAAAATCAATTTTTTCATAATAGTATTTCCTCCTTTAATATATTGTGAGATTTGAAACGAAAGTGAAAATCTCAATCCCTGAAACCATTATAGTTACAATGAGAATTATTTTCAATAGAAACTGGTATGTAATTCTGCATACACAAAGTAGCGATATAAGGTAATTTACTCAAGTTTTAAAGTCTTCTTAACAGAAGGGGAAATTTAAAAAATCATGAATGATATTGTAACTGAACTTTATATCTTTTGAGACTATTCCGTGTGCATCAAGTGAATATATTGTTAATTTTATCTGTATTCATTTTTATTATGAAACACTTTAAGGTTGATAAAGTTTTATCGTGTGGAATTATTAAACAAAAATGGTGAATTATATGTTATGATAAAGAGGCAATAAAGTACATCATCCTGACTTTATTGTGTATGTTTAGCCTATGTATGTCGTTTGTATTAAAAATAAGAAGTCTCTTTTTAAGAGACTTCTTATTTTTTGTATGGAGGGGGTATTACAGATGATGGATTACTACCAAATATTTTTAATTACGATGGCAGGTATTGCCTTGTTTTTTTATATACAACATGCTGGAAAACCAACGAAAAAAAACAAATGGAAATTTTTAATTATAGTATTTTTATTTTACCTTTTGAATTATTTTTTTCTTAAATTTTTATAGATAAATGTAGAGGGGACACGTTTATCATTCTAAAATATAATGAAAGGAAGGTGTAATCCTTCCTTTCATTATCCAGTATGTCCGTGCGAATATTTAATAATATTTACAGTACTTTGAGTGCCTGTTGAAGGACTTGATCCAAAAGTTACTGTAACGACAATTAAGATACCAAGTAAGCTAACCGCTAATTTTTTCATTTTAATGCTCCTTTTTTAAAGTTTTTTTCATTGGCTTTACTAGCTTTATAAAAGTAATAGCTAGCTTTTAGATGATTATCTTCTTTGTAAAATTGGACTGCTAACTTTTCGGTATATTCATTTATATACTCATATAGTTCTTCTCGTTCAAAATAAGAAATTCCTTCTAAAACAGCTTTTTCTAAATCATTAGCACAACTATGTAGATTTATTTTTTCTAAAATATTAAAGTGATGAATATAACCTTCAATTCCCAATTGAGTAGAGAGTTGGAGGCCCTTATTTATTAATTCTTGAGCAATTTCATGTTCTCCTAATTTATAATGCTCTCTAGCTTCAATGAATACAGCTTTATAATCGCTAGGTAGTTTCTGATTAACTTCAGATAAATATCGTAATGCTACCTCGGATAAATTTTGTGTAGCATACATAAATCCTAGATTGTGGCGAACAATCAAAATATTGTATTCTAAATTTTCTTTTTGGAATGTATCCATAGCCGAGATAAAATGTTCCTCAGCTAATTCCCATTCCTTTAAATGAGTGCATGCTAATCCATATAAGTTATTACAAAAGGCAACTTTTAATTCATATCCAGGATGCTTTGAAAATATATCTTTTGCCTTCATTACATGATTAATACATAAAATTGATCTATGTGTATGACAATAGAAAATGGCTAACTCATAATGGAATTCAGCATGTTCAATCTCATCAGGTATGGTTTCTAACAAGTATTCGGCTTTATCGTAATGTATTTTTGCAAGGCTATGATTGCCGGTAACATTGGAATGAATGGCTTTAAAGAAGTGATAATAGTATGAAAGGAAATCGTCTGTAGGAGTTTTATAAGCATCACTTTGTTTAAAACTATCTTTAGAAATACTTAAGCTATCAATTAAATATTGATGTCTAAAATCTATTAGTGAGTAGTATAATAATATCGTTTGATTTTCTTCTATATCATGGATTTTATTTTCAATTTCTTGTTTAAGTAATTGAGCGGCGTCTACATGCCTAGCCCTAATTTCTTGATACCATTCATTTAATAAATGAGTTATTTGCTCGTTCCCCTGTATATGAACATTCATTGTTCAATTTCATCCTCTCCAAAGATATTATTCAGCAATTAGTATCATATCAGAAATTTCCTCTATCAAAATCTATTTAATAGCATTTATCAATATAAGACGTAATATTCTGTCGATTTATATTTGTTGAGATTCAAGTAGCATGTATTATTGTAATTTGTATAACAATAACCTCTTTTTTCAATTTAAAGATTTGATCAAAATATATTTTCTTAACAGGAGGAAAGGGAACCATACCTAAGTAATTATGTATAGGGATAATAGGAAAATAGAAATAAATAATAACGGGGAATTTGAAATGTTAGAGTTAAAAGAAAAGCAAGAGAGAAAAGAGATTTTGGAAGAAGATAAGATGTTTAATATCTTGTATTATGTGAATACAGATGAGTTAAATATGATTTCTGATTTTAAAGAATTAAAAGAGGGTTGTATTCGTATAGCAACAAACTTATATGGTGAAAATTCATCTGAAGTACAAGCTGTCCAACAAGCTTTTAAAGCAGCTTATATTTAATATCTTAATAGGGTGTAGCTTATTATTCGCTATTAATAAATGGATAATAATATTTTGACATTAGAAAAGGGAACGCTTATAGAGTGTTTCCTTTTCTAATGTAATTGACTTTATTTTTTAGATCTCACATAACCAGCTGCTTGAGCATCAGTTTCTGAACAGAACCAAACAATATTGTCTTTTGTAGAATCATAATATTGTCCACCAGGAACATGGTATTTTTTCGAATTGGCATTTCCTTTAATTTGTCCTTTACAAGTGGTATTGGCTTCTTTGTCATCACTAGGATCATTTTGGAAAGGTTTTCGATTAGAACCGTTATGATTACCACTAGATGAGGAAACAACAGCATTACTTTTTTGTGAAGCTTCTTCCTGGGCCTTACGGTTAGCTTCTTCCTGAGCTTTACGTTGAGTCTCTTCTTGAGCTTTACGGTTAGCTTCTTCCTGAGCTTTACGGTTAGCTTCTTCCTGAGCTTTACGGTTAGCTTCTTCCTGAGCTTTACGGTTAGCTTCTTCCTGAGCTTTACG
>NZ_JBPWBC010000034.1:0-14819 GCF_051776965.1 Bacillus cereus group sp. BceL220
TCTCCAATAAAGTTAGTTTGTCTAGCATCTAAAAATAAAAATTGACGTTTCACGTTGTTTGTTTCGTTTAGTTTTCAAAGTTCAATATCGCGTTTCAGCGACTTTTATAATTTAACATTTCTCATTAAATCTGTCAACAACTTTTTTCTTTCGTTCCTGACGACGCTTATTAATTTACCATATTAACCATTTAATAGTCAACACTTTTTAAAAAAATGCCAAAATAATTTTATCTTGGCATGATATAAAGCTTAATAATCACTAATGCCGCCACACCTGGTAGGCCTAATAAACTCGTTATTGCCGCTGTACCCATGTTAATTGGGATATGAAAATCAAAATATGTCCCTACAACATTTACGATAAAAAGCAATGCTATGCCTAGAGTAACATGAAAAATCACCTTTCCTATAAAACGTAATGGCTTAGAGGCAACACCAAAAACAAGAAAAATAAACACTAAAGTAAGAATGCCAACAATAATAATTGTAGAATTCATTTTTTCCTCCTTATGAATGACCTATACATCTATTTGTATGGGACAAGACAATAAAAAAGAACAGTTATCATAAACGGCATCTCTTTCATATAAACCTAATAAAACAACACCTCAGCATTTAACAAATAAAATAAAAAGGCCTGCTCAGAAAGCAGAACCCTTTACCATTGTTCCATTTTTACAGGACGACGCTTTGCTTCTTTCAACAAGAAGAAATATTTCGCCTCTGCTATTTTCAAAGAACAAATGACATCTTGAGATGGTTCTACACTTTGTTCGACCATTCTCTTCTGACGTAACCACTCATTCTTCACTTTTTCCAAAAGTACAATTAACTTATCATCATACTCTTTACGCAATTTACCCTTTTTTTGAAAGAACATTTTTGTTTCTCCTCTTATACTTCTCTGCGACCTTCTAATGCTTTCGATAGTGTCACTTCATCTGCATATTCTAAATCTCCACCAACTGGCAGACCATGTGCAATACGAGTTACTTTAATGCCTGTAGGTTTTAAGAGGCGGGAGATATACATCGCTGTAGCTTCCCCTTCAATATTAGGGTTTGTTGCTAATATTACTTCTTGTACCGTTTCATCATGTAGTCGCTTTAAGAGTTGCGGGATATTAATGTCTTCCGGTCCAATTCCCTCCATAGGAGAAATCGCACCACGTAACACATGATATACACCTTGATACTCTTTCATTTTTTCCATCGCGATTACATCTTTCGGTTCTTGCACGACACAAACAACTGATTGATCTCGATGCGAATCATTACAAATATAACAAGGATCACGATCAGTAATATGTCCACATACAGAACAATACGCTAAATCTCGCTTCGCATTTACAAGTGCTTTCGCAAAACCTAACACATCATCTTCTTTCATATCTAATACGAAAAATGCCAATCGAACCGCTGTTTTCGGTCCGATACCTGGCAACTTCATAAAACTATCGATTAGTTTTGATATTGGTTCTGGATAATGCATGTATCAATATCCTCCTAGAACATTCCACCTGGTAAGTTTAAGCCTTTTGTAAATTTACCCATCGTAGAGTTTGATAGCTCATCAGCCTTTTTAAGTGCATCATTTGTTGCAGCTAACACTAAGTCTTGTAACATTTCGATATCCTCTGGATCTACAACCTCTTCTTTAATCTTCACTTCAAGAATTTGCTTGTGACCATTTGCAATAACTGTAATCATTCCGCCGCCAGCTGTACCTTCAACTGTTTTTTCACCAAGCTCTTCTTGTGCTTTCGCCATGTCTTTTTGCATCTTTTGCATTTGTTTCATCATGTTATTCATATTTCCCATTCCGCCACGCATCATAATTAATTCCTCCTAATTATTATTACTCTTTTATTTCAATGAGTTCTTGTCCTACTAATTTCACTGCCTCTTCTATAAGAGGGTCTTCCTTTTTCTCCGGGCTTTCTTCAGACTCTCCACCTTCACGTTGTAAAAAGTCTTCACGGATTTTACCCCATTCACTTTTTGGAATGGCAATCATATTTAACCTTTTACTTAGCAATTCAAATAAAGCTTGTTCTACTGTATCCATAGCTTCTCGATTTTCGCTCGCCATCTTACAGTGAATCTCATATTGAAATGCTAAAACGTAAGTGTCATCTGAAGCTGCCACTGGTTCGCTATTTTCTAGTAGAACAGCAAATGCTACTTTGTTATATGATTTGAGTCTTCCTAACAACTCACCCCATACAGCTTTTAATTGTTCTAAATCTTGACGCTTCGCTTGTTTTAATACTTCATTTACACGCCCGACAGGAATCTTCATACTTCCTGTTCGTACGGGTTTTGGTGTTGCACGCGTCTCTCTTACTTCCTGTTGTACACCAGCTGGCACACCGTTCTTTTTGACTTGCTCTAACTCTTTCTCCAATTGCTGCATCCTGTTCATAATTGCTTGCAAACGATCAGTACCGTTTGCTTGCATCATAAACTGTTGACACAATTGCACCATAACAACTTCTAAGAAAATACGCGGATGATTTGTCCACTTCATTTCCTGTTGTCCCTTACTAAGGGTATGAATAATCTCATAGATCACTTCCGGTTGCATTTCTTCACTCAACTTACGGAATTGATCATCTACAATTACTCGTTCCAACATATGTTCTAGTTGCGGTGAAGTTTGATATAAAAGCATATCACGATAATAGTAAATGAAATCCTCCATAAAACGAACTGGATCCTTCCCTTTACTCATCATTTCATCTATGATCTGTAATGCTCTTGATACATCATTTTCACGTATGCATTCTACTAAATTGCCTAAGTATTGCTGAGAAACAGATCCTGTTACGGCCAATACATCTTCTGTCGTAACAATCTCATCACTATAAGATATAGCCTGATCAATAAGACTAAGCGCGTCACGCATACCACCTTCAGCAGCACGGGCAACAATTTGTAATGCTTCATCTTCCACTTGCGTACCTTCGTTTGTCACAACCGTTGATAATCTCTCAACAATATCATTCACTGATATTTTTCGGAATTCAAAACGCTGACAACGCGAAATAATTGTAGGCGGGATCTTATGAGGTTCTGTTGTCGCCAAAATAAAGATAACATGTCCTGGCGGCTCTTCTAAGGTTTTTAAAAGCGCATTGAATGCACCCATAGAAAGCATGTGAACTTCATCAATAATGTATACTTTATATTCTACAGCACTTGGAGCATATTTTACTTTATCTCTAATATCTCGAATTTCATCTACACCGTTATTTGAAGCCGCATCAATTTCTAATACATCTGAAATGGATCCTTGTGTAATTCCTAAACAAGAAGGACATTCATTACAAGGTTCAGCTACCGGAGCATGTTCACAGTTAATTGCTTTTGCAAATACTTTTGCAATTGTCGTTTTTCCTGTTCCCCTAGGACCAGAAAATAAATAAGCATGTGAAACTTTCTCTTGAAGAAGGGCATTTTGCAACGTTTTTGTCACGTGCTTTTGACCGACTACATCTTCGAACTTTTGCGGTCTCCATGTTCGGTATAACGCTTGGTATGACACGAAAATACGGCCTCCCTCAAAGGTTATTATCTCATTTATTATAACCCATTCTGTTTATAGATTCCAAAAGTTATTTTCTATACAAAAAACTCACCTTTGTATTAAGGTGAGTTTTGTATACATATATAACTGCCGTGCACCCTCCGTCGATTACGTACCATAAGCGTTACTCAAGCAGTTAGCTCGGTTCAGGCACTCCTGCGGCACACGAGAAGACCCGCTTATTGCTGCTTCCTTCCGGACCTGACAAGGTTCACGGGGTCCCGTTGCGCAGGACCCAAACGTCAACACCACTTACTTAAGGCAGACCTTACAGCAACATAACCTCGAGAGGGGATTCGGCCTCGCTAGAGCGGATTGCGAGTATAGGGCACCGCTACCTCCCCGCTTAGCACGGCAAAGTTAAAACCAATATTCGGTTGCCTTCATTAAAGGCATTATCAGTATAACTTGTTTCTTTATAAAATGCAAATACGTTAGTTCCCAGTATTTTTCTCTAATTTTTTTATCGCTTTTCTTTTTTTACGAAGCTCTCTAAAAAAGTTTGTTAACAACGTACCGCATTCTTCCTCTAATACACCAGATACTACTTCACATTGATGATTGAAGCGTTCATCTGTTAAAAGATTCATTAATGTCCCTGCACACCCGCCCTTCGGATCACTTGCACCATATACAACTCGCTTCACTCGTGATAAAACAATTCCACCCGCACACATTGGACAAGGTTCTAATGTTACATACAATGTTGCATCTTCTAAACGCCATGTCCCTAATTTTTTACACGCCTCATCTATCGCTAGCAACTCAGCATGAGCTATTGATCTTTGCTCAGTTTCCCTTAAATTATGGGCAACACTAATTACCTCACCATCTAACACTATAACTGCTCCAATTGGCACTTCCTGTATTTCCTCTGCCTTTTTGGCTTCTTCTATCGCTAATTGCATAAAATAAATATCTTGATCTTGTTCCATAACATAGTCCTTTCATTACAAATAAAGTACACTTATTTCCATTTACTACACAGGGGATAACTTTTATATATTCAATCCACCCTAAAAGAAAAAAGAGAGGGGATTACATATGAAAAATACCGCCTTGCTCATTATCGATATGATTAATGACTTTCAATTTTCCCACGGACCCATTCTAGCTCAAAAATGTGAGACTATCACAAACCCTATTTTACAATTAAAGAAAAAAATGAAATCCTTCGGCTATCCTATAATTTACGTTAATGACCATTATCAACTTTGGAGATCTGATATCGACCAACTTATTACTCATTGCACAAATAAATATAGCGAAAATATAATCCATAAGATTGCTCCAAATTCTGATGATTACATTTTTATTAAACCACATTATTCCGCTTTTTATGAAACACCTTTAAATTCATTACTAGGTTATTTAAAAATAGAAAATCTAATATTAACAGGAGTTGCCGGAAATATATGTATCCTATTTACAGCTAATGATGCCCATATGAGAAATTATACATTGTATGTACCACAGGATTGTATCGCCTCTAACAACGACCAAGATAATATACATGCTTTAAAAATAATGGAAACTACATTGAAAGCAAATATAACATCGTCATCCAAAATAAAATTTAATTAATACATATATCTATTTTCTAACTTTTTATATCAAATTAACCCGCTCGCTTCCCTCTTGTGCTACAATAATTCTGTTTTGTGTTTTTAGTAGTCACGGTAAATCACTGATTGAAAGGAGGAAACAGCGTGACCGGAGTACCCTTTATCACGGTTGAAGGACCAATTGGTGTTGGAAAAACTTCACTTGCGAAGGAAATTTCAACTCACATGCAACTCCACTTACTAAAAGAGATTGTTGATGAAAATCCCTTTTTAGGAAAGTTCTATGAAGACATCGACGAATGGAGTTTTCAAACAGAGATGTTCTTTCTTTGTAATAGATACAAACAATTAGAAGATATTAACATAAAGTATTTGAATCAAAGGAAACCAGTAGTAGCGGATTACCATATCTTTAAAAATTTAATTTTTGCATCCCGCACATTAAAAGACTCTCAATATGACAAGTACATGCAAATTTATCGTATCCTTACACAAGATATGCCTGTGCCAAACGTCATTGTTTATTTAACAGCTAGCCTAGAAACATTGCAAAAACGAATCGCCATGCGCGGAAGAGAATTTGAAAAAAACATGGATCCAAATTACTTACTACAGCTCACAAAAGATTATGAAACAGCAATGGATGCTTTTAAAAAAGATCATCCGGAAATACCAGTATTGAAATTTAATGGAGACGATATGGATTTTGTAAAAAATCCTGATGATTTAAACGTCATCCTATCTGCCCTTCAAAATACTCTCTTAAAGGAGTCGAAATAATAATGAATTTAAGGCAAAAATATGATATACCCAATGACGCAGTAATCACTATCGCCGGAACGGTAGGTGTGGGTAAATCAACTATGACAACTGCATTAGCTAATGCTTTAGGTTATCGCACATCATTTGAAAAAGTAGATTCCAATCCATACTTGGACAAGTTCTATGCGGACTTCACTCGCTGGAGCTTCCACCTACAAGTGTACTTTTTAGCAGAACGATTTAAGGAACAAAAAAGAATTTTTGAATACGGTGGCGGTTTTGTTCAAGATCGTTCTATTTACGAAGACACTGGAATTTTCGCAAAGATGCATCATGAAAAAGGTACGATGACGGAAACTGATTATGAAACATACAAAGGGTTATTTGACGCTATGGTCATGACTCCTTACTTCCCTCATCCAGACTTATTAATTTACTTAGAAGGTTCTTTCGATGATATTGTCGATCGTATTCAAGAACGCGGACGCCCAATGGAACAGCAAACGCCAATTGAGTACTGGAAAGAAATGCATGGACGTTATGAAAACTGGATTAACAACTTTAATTCATGCCCTGTATTACGCTTAAATATTAATGAGTACGATGTTTTAAAAGATGGGGATTCAATCGAACCAATCATTAAAAAAATTGGCCATTTTTTAAAACAAACACGTAAACTTGTAAAATAAAAAACCCGTGCATATGCACGGGTTTTCCTATTAAATTACTTCTTCTTTGTTGGAGCAATAATTTCACTCTCAGGTTTTCCTGCGTTAATACGCTGACGAACAGTACTTGTACTAATATCGTATGCTTCAGCAATCTCTTTAACAGTCATTTCTTTCCCATTAATTACTGCCGTTAATACTTTACCTGTACGTTTTGGAGCCGCTTCTTTCTTTACAGCTGCTTTTTTAACTTGTTTTGGCACCTCTACTTTATTCGTAGCTGGTTTTACATCACAAGTACAACCACAAAGTTTACGGAATGTATCATCACTAATAATGCGTGATACGTTTGCACCACTGTTTAAAATTCTATTGTTCTTACAGACAGGACATTGTACATAATATAAAGTTTTTCCATCTAAAGGAAACGTTTGTATAATAAGATCCATGTTGACTCCTTTCATATCTATGAAGATAATCATCGGAATATGAGTGTGTAATAAGGACAAAATTACCTTACACCATACTTTATGATTGGTTTTAAAATAAAAACTCGTTACGTGTTGGTAACGAGTTCTCCAATCTCCACTTATATGCGCTGTTGTCAATTATATCTGGAGGAGGTAGAGGGATTCGAACCCCCGCGCGACTCTCGCCGCCTGTCGGTTTTCAAGACCGATCCCTTCAGCCAGACTTGGGTATACCTCCATATTGACATCAAATATAATATCAAAAGAAAAACAGTTAGTCAACCCTACTAAAATAAATTATGAGGAAAGGAAAATTTTACTTTCCCCTTCCTACATTACAGTACTGACAACGCTCATAATTACCAATCACTCATACCGATGAATGTTTAAATTTACTTAATAACTGTTTTTCCTCCCATATAAGGGCGAAGAACTTCTGGAATTATAATTGTACCATCTTCTTGTTGGTAGTTCTCTAAAATAGCTGCAACCGTACGTCCAATTGCAAGACCAGATCCATTTAATGTATGGACATGTTCTGGTTTTCCATTTGGCTCACGGCGGAAACGGATATTTGCACGTCTCGCTTGGAAAGCTTCAAAATTACTACAAGAAGAAATTTCACGATATGTGCCATAGCTTGGAATCCATACTTCAATATCGTATTTCTTCGCTGCTGTAAATCCTAAATCGCCTGTGCACATGCTCATAACGCGATATGGCAACTCTAATAATTGTAACACGCGTTCTGCATCATTTGTTAATTTTTCTAACTCTTCATAAGAATCTTCTGGTTTTACGAACTTCACAAGCTCTACTTTATTGAACTGATGCTGGCGAATTAAACCGCGTGTATCGCGACCAGCTGAACCTGCTTCAGAGCGGAAGCAAGAGCTAAATGCAGCATATCTTATAGGCAATTGCTCTTTATTTAAAATCTCATCACGATGCATATTCGTTACAGGTACTTCAGCTGTTGGAATTAAGAAATAATCTTCACTTTCAATACGGAATGCATCTTCTTCAAACTTTGGAAGTTGTCCTGTTCCTGTCATACTTGCACGGTTTACCATATATGGAGGTAATACTTCTTCATATCCATGCTCATCAGTATGAAGATCAAGCATAAAGCTAATTAAAGCACGCTCTAATCTTGCACCAGCACCTTTGTAAAATACGAAGCGGCTTCCTGTTACTTTCCCAGCGCGTTCAAAATCTAAAATTCCTAAATCAGTAGCAAGATCCCAATGTGGTTTTGGTTCAAAAGTAAATTCTTTTACTTCTCCCCAAGTACGCGCTACTACATTATCATCCTCTGTTTCACCGACTGGAGCAGACTCATGAGGGATATTTGGAATAGATAACATTAATCTTTCTAAGTCTTCTTCAACTGTGCGAAGTTCGTTATCAAAATCCTTTACTTTTTCTCCAACCTCACGCATTTCTAAAATTAGAGCTTCTGCATCTTTCTTTTCGCGCTTTAATACAGAGATTTGTTGAGACACTTCATTACGTTTACTTTTTAATTCTTCTGTCTGAACAAGTAGTTCTCTTCTTCTCGTATCAAGTTCTTCAAAACGTCCGAAATCAGTTAAATCTTCACCTCTATGCTGTAATTTCGCTTTTACTTCTTCAAAGTTTGTACGTAAAAATTTAATATCAAGCATTATATACTCCTCCTTTTATTTTATAAAACACAAAAAACTCCCGTCCCTATATAAAGGGACGGGAGTTAACCCGCGTTGCCACCCTAGTTGAAAGCATTACCACTTTCCTCTCAAGTAGAAATAACGGCTCTTCACCGGGAATGCTTACTAATCCAAAAGATGTTCCACATTCCATTCCAGGATGGATTCACAAACTGTTTCTATCGATTTCCACCAACCATCGACTCTCTATAAGAAACAACATTTGTTACTATTTCCTATCAACACGCTTATTTTATAAAATTGTTACCATCAATTTACTATAATCTTATACAAGTTGCAAGTTACTTATACAACTTTTTTCATTTTCGCTTCTTTTACCATTTCAACAAAGTATGCTGTTACACGATGATCATCTGTTAATTCCGGATGGAATGAAGCAGCTAAAAACTGACCTTGTCTTACCGCTACCATTCGATCACCATGCTTAGAAAGCACTTCAACATTATCAGCTACTTCTACAACATACGGCGCACGGATAAATACACCAACGAAGTCTTCACCCACGCCTTCAATTGAAAGCGCAGCTTCAAAACTATCCTTTTGGCGTCCGAACGCATTGCGCTCAACTGTAATATCCATAGCACCAATATGTGATTCTTCATAGCCAATAAGTGTTTTCGCAAGAAGAATCATCCCTGCACATGTACCAAACATTGGTTTACCAGACTTTGCAAATGTGCGAAGTGGTTCCATGAAAGCATACTTATCAATAAGACGGCGCATTGTTGTACTTTCACCGCCTGGTAAAATAAGACCATCAATCTCTTCAAGTTGCTCTATACGCTTTACAACAACAGCTTCTGCACCACTTGCTTCAACTGATTTTACATGTTCACGAACTGCACCTTGAAGACCTAGTACACCGATTTTCACCATTTTAAAGTTCTCCTTTAATTACCATCCACGCTCTTGCATGCGTTGTTCTGGTAATAACGTTGAAATTTCGATACCCTTCATTGCATTACCTAATCCTTTAGAAAGACTTGCAATTAGTTCGTAATCTTCATAATGAGTCGTTGCTTCAACAATCGCACGTGCAAATCTCTCTGGGTTTTCTGATTTGAAGATACCAGATCCAACAAATACCCCATCAGCACCAAGTTGCATCATTAATGCAGCATCTGCTGGCGTTGCTATACCACCTGCCGCAAAGTTTACAACTGGTAAGCGACCAAGACGTTTAATTTCAAGTAATACTTCGTAAGGAGCACCAGTATTTTTTGCATATGTCATTAACTCATCTTCACGTAGACTCGCAACTTGACGGATTTCTGCATTGACTTGGCGCATATGACGCACTGCCTCTACAATGTTTCCTGTTCCTGGTTCACCTTTTGTACGAAGCATAGATGCACCTTCTGCAATACGACGTGCAGCTTCTCCGATATCACGGCAACCACATACAAATGGAACTGTGTAATCACGTTTATTTAAATGGTATACTTCATCAGCAGGAGTTAATACTTCACTCTCATCGATATAGTCTACCCCTAATGATTCTAATACACGTGCTTCTACAAGGTGACCGATACGGCATTTTGCCATAACCGGAATTGACACTGCACCCATAACTTCTTCAACGATTGTTGGGTCTGCCATACGAGAAACGCCACCTGCTGCACGAATGTCTGCTGGTACACGCTCTAATGCCATAACGGCAACTGCGCCTGCCTCTTCTGCAATTTTTGCTTGTTCAGCGTTAATTACGTCCATAATAACGCCGCCTTTTTGCATTTCTGCCATTCCACGTTTTACACGCTCTGTCCCTGTTACATTTGTCATGTACAAAAACCCCCCTAGGTGAATTGCTTTCCCCCGTTAAAGGCGAAAATTAAGAATACTCTTACATTCTACCACTAACTATCAGATGCTTGTCTACTACTTTTTCATAAAGTCGGTATGAAAAATAGGAATAAAAAAAAAGCCCCTACCATGAGGAGCTTCTAAAACCAACCTTTTACTGTATCAACAGCACTATTCCACATACCACTAAAGAATGAACCAATTCCGCGCATAGCACGAGTAAACCAGTTTGCTTCTTCTACTTCAGATGTTGTTACAAGATCGACTTGCAACGACTTACCAGTTAAAAATCCAGGGTCGTTTGTATCTTTTGGCGTAATTACCATTTGACCAAGCGCAGCTCCCTTTTTAATAGGTGCTTCTTGTCCCTTACTTGATTCTTTTAATTCTGTTTTATAAACATCTTTACTTCCTTTTGGCACTGGAAGTGAAATAGCTTGTTTCGTTTGAACTGCTATATCTTTATCTTTCGCATTTTCTACTCTTACTGTTTCTTGTCCTTTTACTGAAGAACCTTTTTTATACATTTGTTTCACTTCAAAGTTAGCAAATCCATAATCATATAGCTTCTTTGTTTCATCAAAACGTGCTGTATGAGAACTTGTTTTAATAACTACAGAAATAAAACGCATACCGTTTCTTTCAACCGTACCAGTGAAGCAATCTCCTGCTTCTGGAGTTGAGCCTGTTTTCAGACCATCTACGCCATCATATTCTTTAACTAAGCCCTTTAACATCCAGTTCCAGTTTGACATTGCAAACTTCTCTTTTTCTGGACGAAATTCTTTTTTAGGAATTTTTGCTGTATCTAACACTTTTGGATAATCTTTAATTAAATGTTGTGCTAAAGTTGCAACATCCTTTGCAGACATTTTATTTTCTTCATCTGCTGTTGTTCCTTCAGGATGCATTCCCTTTAAATCTTTATTCGTTAAACCTGTAGAATTGACAAATTTATAATTTTTCAACCCTAGTTCTTTCGATTTATCATTCATCATTTTTACGAAATCTACTTCTTTACCTGCAATTGCTTCTGCTAATGCAATTGTTGCACCATTTGCAGAAAAGATTGCCATTGCCTCATATAACTCTTTTACTGTATAAGAGCCACCATTTTCTAATGCAACATTTGATAATGAAGCATCTTGTGAAACCTTATATGCATATTCAGAAACCTTAATTTTCTGGTCCCACTTAAGTTTTCCTTTATCCACTGCTTCGTGAACTAAATATTCACTCATCATCTTTGTCATACTAGCAATAGATAATAATTCATCTGCATTCTTTTGATATAAAATTTTCCCAGAATTCGCTTCTACTAAAATTGCCGCGCCTGCTTCAATGTTTAAAGCGGCTCCTGTTTCAGCTGATGCATTGCTATATGGCATAAAAATGCTACAAGCTAGTGTAAGCACTGTTACCAAAGCAATGAATCTTTTGCAAAACATACCTTTCACTTTTGCTACCCCCAATATCTATGTACTCACATAACCGTTATTCTAACATAATCAAAAAAAAATAGACAGAGATATCAAATCTCTGTCTATTTGTATATAAGACATTATAATGAGTAGTTTGGAGCCTCTTTTGTAATTTGTACGTGATGAGGATGACTTTCACGTAAGCCTGCACCTGACATACGAATGAATTGTGCATTTTCGCGTAAGAATTCTAAATCCTGTGCTCCGCAATATCCCATACCTGCACGTAAGCCACCAACTAATTGGTGAACTGTATCTGCTAAAGGTCCTTTATATGGTACTCGTCCTTCAATACCTTCTGGGACAAGTTTTTTATTTCCTTCTTGGAAGTAACGATCTTTACTTCCTTTTTCCATCGCACCGACAGAACCCATACCACGATACACTTTAAATTGACGACCTTGGTAAATTTCAGTTTCTCCAGGACTTTCGGCAACACCAGCAAACATACTACCTAGCATAACAACATGTGCTCCTGCTGCTAAAGCTTTAACCATATCACCAGAGTACTTAACACCGCCATCAGCAATAACTGGAATACCGTGTTTACGAGCTTCGGTTGCACAATCATAAACTGCTGTTAATTGTGGCACACCAACACCAGCTACAACACGTGTTGTACAAATAGAACCTGGTCCAATACCAACTTTAACTACGTTTGCACCAGCTTCAATTAATGCTTTCGTTGCTTCAGCTGTAGCAACATTTCCAGCGATAATATTTAATGATGGATATTTAGCACGAACTTCTTTTACCTTATCAATAACGCCTTTAGAATGCCCATGAGCTGTATCAAGTACAATTGCATCTACACTAGCTTTTACTAATGCATCGATACGAAGCATAGCATCAGCTGTTACACCAACTGCCGCTCCAACTAATAAGCGTCCTTGCTTATCTTTAGCAGAGTTTGGGAATTCAATTACTTTTTCAATATCTTTTATTGTAATCAGCCCTTGTAATACACCGTTATTATCAACAAGAGGGAGTTTTTCAATTTTATACTTTTGTAGGATCTTTTCAGCTTCTTCCAGTGTAGTACCAACTGGAGCTGTAATTAATTGTTCTTTTGTCATTACGTCAGAAATTTTGATTGAGTAGTCTTGGATGAAGCGCATATCACGGTTTGTAATAATACCAACTAATTTTCGCTCATCTAAATTATTTACAACCGGTACACCTGAGATACGATATTTTCCCATAAGATGTTCTGCATCATATACTTGATGTTCTGGAGTTAAGAAGAAAGGATCTGAAATAACGCCGCTTTCAGAGCGCTTTACTTTATCAACTTGCTCTGCTTGTTGCTCAATAGACATATTCTTATGAATAATTCCTAAACCACCTTGGCGAGCCATTGCAATAGCCATGTCAGCTTCTGTTACTGTATCCATTCCTGCACTAATTAACGGGATGTTTAGCTGTAAGCTTTCAGATAAAACTGTTTTAACACTTACTTCTCTTGGTAATATATCTGACCTAGCTGGTACAAGTAATACATCATCAAAAGTCAAACCTTCTTTAACAAATTTAGATTCCCACATAATTGTTCCCCCTATGATACCAGAAATTATTATTAGTAGCTTATCAATTGGTTAAAATACTGTCAAGGACGTATATATATGTTAGAATTTTTAGACAATAAAAGGAGCGTAATATATGCATCAAACATCTTGCACTTGGCAGCAGTTAAGTTTCTTTTTTTCCTCTCAAAACGTACAACGTTATCTTGCCCGTTGTTATGAAAAATCCTCTATTCAGGATGCCGAAAAAAAAAGTTTTGAAAATTGTTATCCCTTTATTTATTACTTAGAACACGGGAAAAATTATTATGAATTATATAAGACAGCTCCATTTTCCATTCAACCAATGTTGTTATTTTATGGAATTAGCCAACTTTTTAAAGCATGTCTACTAACCATTGATCCTAACTATCCTGAATCCACTACTGTTTTAGCTCATGGCGTTACAACTCGCAAACGAAAAAAACAAGGGTATCAATTTTTAGAAGATGAGGTGAAGGTACAAAAAAACGGATTGTTTACTCATGTTGCAGAACAACTGTTTCACATGAAACACTTAGAAGCAGAAAAATTTAACATGTTAGAACTAATGGGAAATATTCCAGAATTACAAAATTTGTTCCGCTATAGTCAAAAAGGATCAACTTTATATAAAATCGAGTCAACAATTAAAAATGAGCTCTCCTTTTCAGTCAACCTACTAGATCGATTACATATGACTAAAGAGAGATTTTCTCGCTACATTGAAACATCTTGTAAGCATTTATCAATGCAACATGTACCTGAGAAAACTAATGAATCGAATTTACTTTTTACGGCGCCAATTCAATCATGGAATCCTATGTACAGTACTCCTTTATACTATGAATATCTTACTAATACTTATTATTTACCACTTACAACTGATCCTAGAAATCCTAAACCAGTATTACCCGAACTCCTCGTTCATTATTTATTGCTCTATAATTTAAGCATGATTTCTAGGTATGAAACAGATTGGTGGTATGACTTACTTGGAAGCTATGGCTCTGAAGATTATCCATTTATTTATCAATTTCTTAATATTTCTGCTCAAAAAATCCCTTACTATATTTCATCATTTTTACTAACAGAACCTAACCTATTTCATGGGAAATAAAAAAAACACAAGTCAAAAGACTTGTGTTTTTAGTTGCTTGGCGACGTCCTACTCTCACAGGGACAAGGTCCCAACTACCATCGGCGCTAGAGAGCTTAACTTCCGTGTTC
>NZ_JBPWBC010000035.1:0-12147 GCF_051776965.1 Bacillus cereus group sp. BceL220
CTCCAACTGGACTACCTGGCATATTTCCTCTTTCATCAGAAGAGAGGTCCATACGATACAATGGATCTTTCCAAAAACGCATAATAGAATTATTTTTCATTTTAAAACAGCTCCTTTAATTTAATAGAAAAATTAGAGAGATAAAAAAACTCCTCTCTATCAAAACATAATAGGATAGTGGAAAATATAAAATTAAATTATCCATAAATTCCAATTACCTCCTAATACTAAACCTATAATTTGGTAAAATCAATATAAAAATTTAAAATTCTTTATATACTATTTTTTTAGAATTTTCCTCTTGATTAATGTAAATATTTCCATTAATATTGAATCGAACAGTAATTAAATGGAAATGAAGGGAGGATTATAGTGAGTAAAAATGAAGTTAAATCTTTAAGAGATCCAAAAATGCGTACAGAAGATTTTAATAATCCAGTAGGAATTGTAAATGAACAAGAGTTAAAACAAATTGTTGGAGCAGGGGATATAACTCCGCAAACAACAGACGCACTTTCTGCAGTAATTGTTAGTGTATTACCTACACTAAAATGTTCAAGCCAATGTAGAACTGATCTGTAAGTCTACACTAATTCACTTATTTTATTAAGGTATTAATAGGGAAGAACAAAAATTAATAGAAAAGGATGAAAAATGATGAGTAAAAACGAAGTCAAAGCTTTAAGAAACCCAAAAATGCGTACAGAAGATTTTAATAATCCGGTAGGTATTGTAAATGAACAAGAGTTAAGACAAATTGTTGGAGCAGGGGATGTAACGCCACAAGCAACACCAACAGTAACAATATTAGCAACAGCTGCTGGTGGTGCAGTAATTAGTGCTGTATTACCTACGCTAAAATGTTCAAGTAAATGTAGAACTGATCTGTAAGTCTACCTAAATTTACTTATTTTATTAAAGTATTAATAGGGAAGAACAAAAATTAATAGAAAAGGATGAAAAATGATGAGTAAAAACGAAGTCAAAGCTTTAAGAAATCCAAAAATGCGTACAGAAGATTTTAATAATCCGGTAGGTATTGTAAATGAACAAGAGTTAAGACAAATTGTTGGAGCAGGAGATGTAACGCCACAAGCAACACCAACAGTAACAATATTAGCAACAGCTGCTGGTGGTGCAGTAATTAGTGCTGTATTACCTACGCTAAAATGTTCAAGTAAGTGTAGAACTGATCTTTAAATCCGATAAACTTATTATAAGGATAACTTTAGTTATTTATAATGTTAAAGTAAAATAAAATGATATAGTGATATATATTAGTTAATTTCATAATTCTTTTTGTCTATTAAAAAATACCAAAACAATAGTCCTTTAACACTATGTAATAAGGTTAAAGGACTATTTATTGTTAATATTTGAGAATTAAATTCTTCTAAATTGGAGGTACATCTTATGGTTCAAACGATTAATGAAAGTATAGAATTTTATAAAGGAACATATTTAGATGAACGAAATCCTTATGATACAAAACAAGGCCTATCGCATATAAACGAGGTACAAGAATGGCGGGACAAAATAGGAGTTAATAATGAAATATGGAAAAAAAGATTGCATGTTAATAATTTAGTTGAGGAGGATATGCAAAGAATTTTAGCTAATAAAGAAAGCCCCCTACTAAAAGAAGATGCTAAATGGATAAAAAATTTATCTAAAATTGTTCAAACAAAAACAAATAACAACTTAAAAGATAAACAATGGGTTATTACTGAAAAAAATGATTTTTTTCTTGAATTTTATAGACCTTTTATAACTTATGCCTATGAGCATATCTTAAGTGGATTTAACAAACTACATGATATTAAAGAATATATTGAAATTACATCAGTAACTAATTCTATTTTAAAAACACTTCACCAAAAAATTTATAATATTAGTATTCGAACGTTAATCTTTGAATTAAATCTTGCTCGTATTGGAAACAGTTTAAAAGGTAATACTCCTACGGAACGATACAATTATTTCACAAGTACGTTTTTAGCTGAGAACAAAAATAGAATAGAGATTTTTAAAGCTTATCCTGTTTTAGCACGACTCATAATTGAAGAAATTGAAACTTGTATTTCTGTTCACCTTGAAGTTATTAATAGATTTATAAGAGATAAAATTGAAATAGCAAATACCTGCGAAGGCAATTTTAATAGGTTAATCCATATTCATGGTGGAGCTGGCGATACACATCAACAAGGACAAAGTGTAATGATTCTAGAATTTACATCAGGAGATAAGATAGTATATAAGCCTAGGTCATTATCAGTAGATAAACATTTTCAAGAACTTCTTTTATGGATTAATAATAAAAAAAAGACAATCATATTAAAAGAAAATGCAGTGGTTGATAAAAAGAATTATGGATGGCAAGAATTTGTTCAACACCAAGAGTGTGCTAGTTTAAAAGAAGTAAAAAATTTTTATAAACGACAGGGTTCGTATCTTGCAATTTTTTATCTTCTATATTCTAGAGATTTTCATTATGAAAATCTAATTGCACATGGGGAGCACCCTATGTTTATAGATTTAGAAACTTTATTTAGTAATAATATTGAATTAAAAAATACAGATAGCGTATTAGTAGACATGCAACAGGATTTATCTAATTCTGTATTAGGATCAATGATGCTGCCTGTTAAGTTTTCAGACGAACATTTAATTGATTATGACTTAAGTGGTTTAGGTGGAAAAAGTAATCAAGAATCTCAAAAAATTAAGGTGTGGAAAATTGAAAAAGCAAAAACAGATGAAATGTATTTAACACAAGAGTCAATGAATTCAATTGGGAGTGAAAATTTACCTTTTCTTAATGGATTGCCTACTAATGCCTATGATTTTTCTTCTATAATTGAAATAGGGTTTAGGGAAATGTATGATTTGTTTTTAGAAAATAAAGAAGAGTTATTATCATTAAACGGCCCATTATATAAATTTTCAAATGATCATTTCAGGCATGTTGTAAGAGCGACAGAAGCATATAGTAAATTTTTAACGGCTAGTTTACATCCGGATTATTTACAAGATGGTCTAAATAGAGTTCAACTATTTGATTATTTTTGGCAAACCTCCATCCATATCCCAAAATTCATTCCTATAATTCCTAGTGAGTGTAAGGATTTATTACATAATGATGTGCCTTATTTTACATTTAAAGGGAATAGCACCAGCATATTTGATAGTAGAAAAAAAGAAATTAAAAACTTCTTCCCCAAAAATAGTTTACAGCAAGTTCTTGATAGATGTGTAATACTTAGTAAAGAGGATTGTGAGGATCAATTAGAATTAATTAAGCTCTCTCTACAAACTTTAAAGGAAACAAAAAAAAATCCAAGAGAAAAACAATCTAAATTAAACTTAAATACATCTAAAAATAGATTTGAAGATAAACGGTTTCTATCAGAAGCAGAAAAAATAGGAGAATATTTAGTTGAAAAAGCTTTTTGGAATAAAAATAAAACCGAAGCTCACTGGTTTGGTATTAATTGTGACACAAATAATAAATTAAGGCTGTCCCCTTTAGGATTAGATTTATACGATGGTTCTTTAGGAATTACAATTTTTTTAGCACTTTTAGCTGAAGAAACTAAACGTGAAGATTTTAAAAGATTATCAAAAGCTTCACTACAATACGTTGAAAGTGTATTTAGATTACATACGTCTAAAGGGTCTTCAAGTGTTTTTTCTGGGTTTGGATCTATTGTATATTTATTAGCATATTTAGGAATACTCTGGAAAGATAAGAGTGTTTATAATAGAATATATGAATATATATATGATTTCGAAAAATCAATTGAAAATGATAGTAGCTCTGATTTTATAGGTGGTTTAGCAGGTGCACTAATGGTTTGTCTAAGGGTATATTCTGTTGATGGTAATATCATGATTTTGAATTTAGCTAAAAAATGCGGTGAAAGGCTTAATATGCAAATTTCAAAACAAATTCGTGATAAGACATTATGGACAGGTTTTGCTCACGGTGCCTCAGGAATAGCTTGGTCGATGGTGAAATTAGGTAATTTGTTAAATGATGATAGATTTGTACAAATCGGCTTAAATCTTGTTAACTATGAAAATGAATTTTTTGTATATAAAAATAACAATTGGAGAGATTTGAGGAATCCAACAAAAGTAGAACAGCTTCCAGTATATTGGTGTCATGGTGCTCCTGGTATAGGGTTAGGTAGATTGATGATTTTATCATATTATCAAGAAGATAGAATTTCGAATGATTTGGATACTTCTATAAAAAAAACACTAGATGATGGATTCGGCTTTACACACTGCCTTTGCCATGGAGATTTTGGCAATATAGATTTTTTACTTTTAAGTTCTAAATATCTAAATTCTGAAACTCTAGAAAACATGGCAATTTCGTTAGGAAATGCTACTTTAGAAAATGGATTAGAGGAAGGATGGAAATATGGTAATGATACAGAAGTAGAAATGTTAGGATTAATGACAGGAATAGCTGGTATTGGATATGGCTTACTAAGGTTATGGAATTCAAATATTCCTTCTATTTTAGCATTAGAGATTCCTCTTTATACTGATTCATCTGATGAATATCACTTTTTAGATATTTAATTTGTATTAAAAATAGTTATTCCTTATAATAATTAAATCTTATTCCCATATAAAAAAATTATATTCAAGGCATTTGCTATACGTTAAAAAGAGTTTTCTGTTAAATAAGGACTGTTTTGTGTGAAAAGTAGATATTTATTAAAATATTAACTAAAATAATCCCTTTGCAAATTGAAAAAGCGAATAGCTGTTTATAACGTTATAAGCATAATAATCAATCGAGTGTAAACTTTCTTAAAATAGTATATTGAGTCAGGTATACATGTTTAAAATTAATATAATTAGCATTTAACTTTAACTACATTAAAAAATATAATTTAAAATATCAGGTGAGGGAAATAATGAATACGAAAGTATCTTCTAGAAGAAAAGTACCCTTTATCGAACAAGTGCAACAAACCGAGTGTGGAATATGCTGTATAGCAATGATTGCAGCATATTACAAAAGTGCTGTTTCTTTTTATGAGTTACATGAGTATGCTGGTAGCGGAAGAGATGGAACAAATTTATTAGCACTAAAGCAACTCGGTAAACAATTAGGTTTTAATTCAAAATGCTTTAAATCTTCAACGAAGCAATTAGAGAATATTCAATTACCGGCTGTAGTTTTCTGGGAAAATAAACATTATGTTGTTCTAGAAAAAATAACTAAAAAAGGATTTGTTATAGTAGATCCTGCAATGGGTCGTCGAAAATTAAGTTACGATCAATTTAATAATTATTATTCAGGATATGTTATGACCTGTAAACCGACAGAAAAATTTAAAAGACAAAAAGAAAAGAACTTATGGTTTCCTTTGATTAAGACTTTTTTTAAAAATACTAATTTGGTTATTTTTATTATACTTTCATCTTTAATACTTCAAGGTCTAGCGTTAGGTATACCTAATCTTATCCAATTTATTATAGATAAAGTTATTACACCCCAAGAAAAAGAAACCTTAGAACTTTTTTTAATAGGTATTATAATAGTGGTCATGGTACAAGCAATATTTACTTTTATCCGAGGGAGAATTTTAATTAGATTAGAAAATTATCTTGATAAAAGTATGATGCAAGAATTCTTTTATCATGTTTTAAAATTACCATATAAATTTTTTCAACTAAGGTCTTTTGGGGACATATTATTTCGTATAGGTAGTCTTAGAGCTATTCGTGATATGATCTCTTCACAAATTATAAAAAGTATTCTAGATCTAGGTCTGATAATTTTTATATTTGGCTATATGATGTATCAATCAGTAATTTTAACTGGATTAGTTTTGATAATTACAACCTTGAATATATTATTAACCCTAATTAGTAAACCTTTAATTAAAGAAGCAAACCAAAATGAAATTACCAAAAGTACAGTAGTTCAAGGGATTCAAACAGAGACTTTATATGGAATTTTTGGAGTGAAAATGACAGGGATGGAGAATGTTATTTATAAAAGGTGGCTATCTTCCTTTGAAGAATTATTAAAAGCGTACAAACGCAAAGGAAATATATTAAATTATGTTACCACAATAGGGAGTACCTTAGCTGTTTTATCACCTTTAATGGTATTATGGTTGGGTGCACATCAAGTTTTTAGTGGAATACTTACCCTAGGGGGATTAATTTCCTTTTATGCAATAGCTAATCAATTCTTTTCATTAAGTAATTCTATTTTGCAAACATATAACTCCTTTGTAATTACAGGATCATATCTTAAGAGAGTTCGAGATGTATTAGATACCCCCGTGGAATATAATACCACAGACCCAATAAAGTTCGAAAAACTAAAAGGGGAAATTCAATTAAGAAATGTAAGTTTTTCATATACAAAGTATAGTGAAAAATCATTAAACCAAATTAACTTACATATAAAACCTGGACAAAAGGTAGCCTTAGTTGGAAAATCTGGTTCAGGTAAGAGTACTTTGGCTAGAGTGATTTTAGGGCTGCACGAGCCTACAGAAGGATACATACAATATGATGGGCATGATTTAAATAAATATGATAAATCTTCATTAAGGAAGAATATAGGTGTTGTTCCACAAGATGTAACCCTATTTAATCGTACTATCTATGACAATATCTCGTTAAATAATCCTGAAATTAATTCAGAAATGATCGTAAAGGCTGCTAAAATTGCTCAAGTACATGAAGAAATTATTCAAATGCCAATGCAATATAATACTATAGTTTCAGAGATGGGTATGAATATTTCTGGAGGACAGCGTCAGCGTATAGCTTTGGCAAGAGCTTTTGTCTATAATCCTTCTATTTTAGTATTAGATGAAGCTACAAGTTCCTTAGATCATGTAAATGAAGAAAAAATTGATAATTATTTAAGTGAAATCAGATGTACCCGCATCGTTATTTCCCATCGTTTAACAACTATTATGAACTCTGACCTTATAGTTGTAATGGACAATGGAGAGATTATAGAGAGCGGGACACATGATGAATTAATAAATACAGATGGTTACTATTCTCAATTTTTCAATAAATTCAAAGATAGCAATGAAGAAAAATATATCACTTTGCAACCATAAATTTGAAATAGAATACTCATTTAAATTAAAGGCATATATTAGTTATATAAAATTCATACTCTTTTATTGATTTTATATAACTAATTTGGTGTAATTTGGATTTATAAGGGGTGATTAGGTGTTTAAAAAAGAATATTTTAGGATTTATATAATCGCAGCAGTTTTAGGTTCTCTCCTAACTTGTTTTTATTATTATTATTATAAATAGCGAAAGATGATTTATATATTTAATAGGAGTCTTCTTAGTTGAATTTTTTTGTTTTTGATTTTCTTCCTATTAAACAAGGAGTACCCTATCAAATAGATCTTTTTAAGTATCTATTCGATAGGGTACGTTTTATATTAGCGTCTTTCATTTTTTAATTTATAAATTTTACGATACGATAAGGTATCTAAAAGACTATAGTACGCTTTTAGGCATGGGATAAAAATATCGCTTTTAAATAGAGACACATATTAAGATGCATTTAAAGTTATAAAAAAGAAATCAATACTTAATAGAGAATTAACAGCTTTTACGGTATGTTAACAGTACAGTATCCTAAGAACTTATATGAACTGTCGAGATTGAAATGATTACACATCATCATCTTGTAATTTTGTACACCGACGATACCAAAACTGAGCTTTGTTTGTAGTAGTATAAGAACCCCACTGTTTAGATAATTTTAATTATACTAACAATATATATTAAATGATTGTCGTAAAATTCGGACTTATTTAGCGGGGTTTAAATTTTATTATATATTGTTTAATATAAATTAGATTTTGATAATTAAACTAAAATGACTTGGGTATCAAGGACATCTTGAAAAACTAGTTGTTTATCAAGTACTTCTTGAAAATTATTGCATTCAAGTAAATTATTATTTTTCCAAAACAGATGTTCTACATGATCTTCCGGATAATTAGCAAAGATATATTGCATAGTTTTAAAGACAACTTCCAATGCTTCATTACTCTTTACAATTTGTTTATCACTTAAATATTGAGAAATCAAACTTATATATTCTTCAAATCTTTCTTCACTAGATGGGTTCATTTTTACAATGCCAATCTTTTCTACTATATTTATTCCTAAATAACAACAAATTTTTTCTAGATAATTTAAAACGGGTATCTCTCCATTACTATCTGCAGAAGCTAAAACAATACCCGATTTTCCAGCTAAACGCATTACATGACACCATGAACTTAGTCTATCTATAAGTGCTTTCATATCTCCTGAAACATTATGAGAATATACAGGGCTAGCTAGAATAATAAAATCTGCTTCTAGCATTTTTTTCTTTAATACTTCCATATGATCTCCCGGTTTTTTATCAAGATCGCAAATTCCTTTATTAAAACAGTTTTTGCATCCCGTAGAATGATTTATGTTTGTTTTATCAGCAGTAAACAAATCATATTCAATATCATTTATTTTATTTAGTTTATCCAATAAATTTTTAACATATAAAGTTAAACTAGATTTTGGATTTCTGCTACCTATATAAGCGAATACTTTTTTTTTCATAAAAATTCTCCTTTATAAAATTTCGAATATTTTTATATTTTAATTGCTAACTAAACAAAATTTACTATTTTTTCCGTAAAAAGTCAAGTTTTTGGTAATATATGTAGTTTTGGGTGAACATAAGATATTGGTCTTTGTTCCACTTGTTTTTTTATAGATCTCACGATGCGGAAAAGTATTAAAAATTAATGGTTTAGGATATGAAAATCATCAGTATTTAATTTTATAAATCTGTCAAAAAAAATTGATAGTAGTTTGCTAGATAAGGGGTTATTGGTATGGAGAATCTAAGAATTTGTGAACTAGGTAGGGAGTGTCGTCTTTGGAATGTTATTAATTCCAGCGGGTGGGTGCAATAATTTGTGAAATTCTTATGGAAGAAACAGGGGAGATGTTCCCTGGTAAAACAGATTAAGTAAGCTTTCCTGATGCGGGACCAATTTCTACTTCTTTCCCTGATAATTTATCAGGGAAAGAAGTAGAAATATTTTTTACAAAGGAAATTTAATGTTTAAAAAAGAATTGATGTCAATTAATGTTGCAACTATAACTGTAACAGTTACGTTATTTGTGATTAATTAATTTACAGCTAAGTCCTGTTGTAAGTAAAAGTAGCGTCTGTATTTTAGTTTAAAGATAGTGAGCTAAACATCGCTGCTCGTTATAGAAAGTTAAAATTACATTATATTTTTAAGGAGATGTATAGTTTATGGACACCAATTACAACCGTTCAAGGTTATGTTGAAGCATTACAACTAGGGATCATTACAGAACAGGGTGAAAGAGAAAGAACTTTGAATGTAATATATAATAAGATTCGAATCATTGCGGTATTAACTGAAGATATTTTTGAACTGTCTAAATTAGAGCATTCTGATTACCCTTTTGAAGTACATCCAACGGATGTATCTGAGTTTATTCGTGAATTGCTTGTAGAATATTATGATTTATTTCAAGCGAAGCGCTTAATCCTTGAATATCAAATTCCCTCTAAAGAAGTGATTGCTCCAATTAACAACAGATTACTATACCGTGCTATCTCTAACATAATATCTAATGCCCTACAGTATAATACGGCAGGTACGACCGTGTTTGTATCGTTAATTGAGGATGAAAGCAAAGTATATATAAACATTATAGATAATGGAATTGGAATACCTGAGGATATGAAACAAAGTATTTTTGATGCATTTGTTCGAGTAGATGATTCTCGAGAAAATAATGGGGGATCAGGTCTTGGATTAACTATTGCTAAGCATATAGTGGAGAAACATGGAGGGAGCATAAATTTAGATAGTACAAAGAAAAAAACACATTTCTGTATTTCTTTACCTAAATGCAGTGTGTAAGTATCTTATGAAAATTGTTAGTAAGTTAAATGGTTGAATAAAGAGAACCTCACTTAAGTGATTTTCATATTCTGTTAACCACACTAACATCAAGTTCTTTAATTCAATCGTTTCAAATTCGTAAGTGTATTTTTCATTTGGTTTTGCTAACTTGATGTTGGTGTGACGTAACCTTAAAAATTTAAAAAGGTCCCTTAATCATGTTAAAGGGACCTTGCTCACGCAAATGATCTGTAAATCAATTCATCTTTGATAGACAGATCATTTGTATGATAAATCTTATAAATAATTGCTAAATAGTGAATTTACATAAATGCTTTTAGAAGTTCTTGAATTAATGGGATTGCTCCACCTATAAATTTTAAAACTGCCATTGCGATTTCCATATTATTCTCTCCTCCTTTTTCATATTAAGATGTGGTGAATCTTTATAACCTCATTATAGTAAGCGTTTACAATAATAACAATATATTTATGTATGCAATATTGCATATTTATACATTAGGCCTCTATTAGCCATTTTTTAATGTTACCATAGCAAGGTGAGAGTCTATAAGGCTTCTCCTTAATAGGAGGAAATATGGAAAGAGTGCAAGCGATTTACAGTAATCAAAAATTTAAGAGTTGGGTTAAACAAGTATTAGCTGTAGGAGGAGTAATAGGGTGCTGCTATTTGGTGTTATATGTTTTCTGTTTCTTAGTTATCATGTAAATATTATACAACTAAACTAGTAGAGTCTTGCCGAGAGAGGTAAGGCTCTTTTATTGTAGTAGCTGAAGATGGGCAAACAATATACAATATTTTTTAGGGTTGTCAGATTACTTTGTACGGTGCCTTGTTTCTCTATATTCTAGAACACTAACTCCTATTATTGAGAGTTAATAGGCTTCTATTTAAAGTTTCCATTTTATATACCATAATCCTTATATTACTACGTAAATATAATACAGTAATAATGATTTAAAAGCAAGAATTTTAGTAGCGGTACGTTAACACATCCATCAACTTAAGAGATTTCTTCAGGTAAGATAATAAGTAATCTATCAAAAGCTCCTTTACACAATATATTTATATTGATGTAAATATTATGCATTTTTGTAAAAGACATTCATTGACACTTGTGTATATAAGTAACTATACTCGTTACATCAAATTGAATGCGTATTAATACGATTTCATTCTTATTACAAACATGTAAATATAAAAATAGAAAATCTCAATTTGATAAATACAATGGTAGAGGTGTTTATTTTAATGAAGCACAAATTAATTGCAACAGGTATCCTTGCAGGAGCTATATTATCCTATTCTTCAAATATTTTAGCAGATACTCATAAATTCCCTGATGTTCCTACATGGGCTGATAAATCTGTTAATTATTTAGTGGATAAACAGGTATTGAATGGTTATCCAGATGGAACTTTTGGCTCAAATGACTCATTAGACAGAGCTTCGGCTACAAAAATTATGACAAAAGTTTTAGGGATACAAATTGATCCTAATGCAAAACCATCTTTTACAGATTCACAAAACCACTGGGCTACTCCTTATATTGCTGCTGCTGAAAAAGCTGGTATTGTTAAAGGGGAAGGTAATGGAATCTTTAATCCATCCGGAAAAGTAACTCGTGCTGCTATGGCTACGATGCTAGTAAATGCATATAAACTACAAAGCACAGCAAATCATAACGAGCAGGTTAGATTTGAAGATTTAAAAGGGCATTGGGGAGAAAAATATGCCAATATTTTAATAGATTTAAAAATTTCTAATGGCACCGAGAACGGTTGGCAACCAAATAGATTTATAACACGTGCTGAAGCTGCTCAACTTACTGCAAAAACAGATATGTTACAACAAAATTTAAACGATGAAAAAGAGGTTATTACTGCTACCTCATATGAAGATTTAAATTTAACAGTGGCTTCGAAAATTACAGCTCAAGAGATTGATAGTTTTATTGCAAAATATCATTCGGATAGT
This sequence comes from Bacillus cereus group sp. BceL220, assembly GCF_051776965.1. NCBI lineage: Bacteria > Bacillati > Bacillota > Bacilli > Caryophanales > Bacillaceae > Bacillus > Bacillus cereus group sp. BceL220. The sequence goes on from NZ_JBPWBC010000035.1 coordinate 11,962, forward strand.
CCTTTAGTTGGCCATGGGCAAGATTTTATCAATGCGCAAAATCAATATGGCGTGAGTGCTCATTATTTAGCAGCGCATGCGATTTTAGAATCTGGATACGGAAAATCAGAAATCGCATATCAAAAACATAATCTATTCGGTCTACGTGCATATGATGGAGATCCGTTTAAATATGCGAAATATTTA
>NZ_JBPWBC010000036.1:0-9067 GCF_051776965.1 Bacillus cereus group sp. BceL220
ATCTTTATATTGTAACTTTAATGCTGGTAATTCATTCTCATAATAGAGTTCCATCAATTCTTTCATAAAGATACCAATGGATACACCATCCGCAATAATGTGATGAATATCTAACATAAATATATACTGGTTTTCTCCAAACTCTATTACTCTCGCTCGTATAAGTGGTGCTTGTCCTAAATCAAAAGGACGTACAAACTCATCAATAACATCTTCAAAAGATTTATTTTTTATCAAACCTCTTTCTAATTCAAAAACAATTTGATCATTAATACACTGTATGACCTTATCATCTATAGAGTGAAAAGAAGATCTTAATATATCATGCCTTTGAATCAATGTTTGTAAAGTATCTTCTAATCGTTTGATGTCCAAATTTCCTTCTACTATCACTATATTTGGTATCTGATAAGTAGTATTTTCTAAGTCATATTGAGACAAAGCATATATTCGTTTTTGAGCAGATGAAACATTATACTTTTCCTTACGTCCTACAGGCTTAATACTCGAAAATACATTTAACTCTGTAGAATAGATATATTTACATAATTCTCTAATATTACTTAATCTAAATATTTCTTGTACCTTAATTTCTACGTTAAACTCCTGATGAATACGCCCAGCTAAAATAACTGCTTTTAATGAATCTCCACCTAACACGAAAAAGTCATCAGTAACACTAATATTTTCAATTTCAAGAAGCAATTCCCATATATTAGCTAAACGTTCCTCATAATCGTTCTCTGGTGCTTCATACTTAGATCCAATCTCTAGATTTGCATCTAAATTTAATAATACTTTTCGATTTATTTTTCCATTAGTAGTAAGAGGCATCTCCTTTACAGCAACAAACATGGACGGAATCATATAATCTGGAAGACTCTTCATCAAGAATTTTCGCAATTGTGAAACCGTAAGTGCATCCCTTAATACTAAAAAAGCTGCCAAAATCTTATTTCCTTCATGATCTAATCTATCTAACACAACAACTTCTTGGATAGATTCATGTTTTCTTAAATGCTGCTCAATTTCTGCTAATTCTATACGGAATCCTCGAATTTTAACTTGTTGATCAATTCTTCCTAAATATTCAAGTTCTCCATCAGATGTAAATCTCCCTAAATCACCAGTCCTATAAAGATATGCATCAGTCTGTTCTATAAATGGATTTTTAATAAATCGTTCTAACGTTAATTGAGGACGATTTAGATAACCACGAGTAACACCTTCTCCACCAACATATATTTCACCTGGTACACCTGTAGGAACAAATTGTTGATTTGAATCTAGAAGGTATACCTGTAGATCAGGAATAGGTTTTCCAATTACACTTCCTACTGTTTCCTCGACATCTTTCAGAGTAATTGGACGATATGTAACGTGTACGGTAGTCTCTGTAATCCCATACATATTTACTATTTGCGGTTTCTGATCTCCATGATTCTTCATCCATCCTTTTAAACTTTTAGGGTCTAAGGCCTCTCCACCAAAAATGACATATCGAAGTAATAGCTCCCCACGTTCTTGTAATCCCTCTTCATACCTAGTTAATTGTCGAAAAGCTGATGGTGTTTGGTTTAAGATAGTCACTCTTTGATCAATTAATAAATTATAGAAAGCTTCAGGTGAACGACTTACTTCATAAGGTACTATAACTAACTTTCCTCCATAAATTAATGCTCCCCAAATCTCCCAAACAGAAAAATCAAAAGCATAAGAATGAAATAAAGTCCATACATCTTTTGCATTAAATCCATACCAATGATCTGTAGCAGTAAATAACCGAATAACATTATAATGAGTAACTAATACCCCTTTAGCTTTTCCGGTAGAGCCCGAAGTGTAAATAATATAGGCTAGGTCATTTGCTTGATTTATAATTTCAGGATTAGAATGATCATTGCTATAACTCTCCGGATTTTGTAAATCTAAAACACTATACCTATGGCTTAACTTTTCAATCAAATGTGTTTGAGTCAATATTATTTCCGACTGGCTATCCTCTAACATAAATTGAATACGTTCATGAGGAGAGTTTGAATCAATCGGTAGATACGCTCCGCCAGCTTTTAAAACCCCTAAGATTCCTACCATCATTTCTATTGAACGATCCACCATAATTCCTACAATGCACTCTCTTCCTATTCCCCTAGCTTGTAAAGTATGTGCTAATTGGTTTGCCCGTTCATTTAATTCTTTATAGGTTAAACTTTTATCTTCATATACTACTGCAACTTTTTCGGGATTTGTTTCTACTTGTTTTTCAAATAACCTTTGTAACGTTCCATGTAATGGATATTCTCTTTTTATTTCTTTCAATTCATCACTTAATTTAATTTGTTCTTTCTTTGTAAGCATATTTATATCACTAATCTTTTGATCCAAATCCCGCACAATACTATTTAATATTTCTACATAATGTTCTGTAAATAATTCAATAGTCTTCTTTTTATATAAATTTCTTACATATTCCCAACGAAATGTTAATTTTCCATGATGCTCTTTAGCGGACACTGTCATATCAAACTTGGCAAAAGGATAGTCGACATTACATGGATTAATTTTCAAACCATTCAATTTTATATCTGATATATCCACATTTTCCATAACAAACATTGTATCAAATAATGGATTTTTACTTGCTTCTCTTGGTAACGCAAGTACTTCAACTAATTCTTCAAATGGATAATCCTGATTATCAACGGCCTCTAAAATTTTTAATTTTATCTCTCCTAAAAATTCACGAAATGTCTTATTACTATCCAATTCCCCTTTTATTGGTAAAGTATTAACAAACATCCCTACAATATTTTGTAAATCTGCATGCATTCTTCCGGCCGCTACCGTACCAACTATAATCTCTTCTTGTGCTACATATTTAGACAATAAAGTTTGATATGCACTTATTAGTAGCATATATAATGTAACACCTGTTTCCTGACAAACTTCTTTCAATTTTCTCGTAAGTTCGGAATCAATTGTAAAATATACATTTTCCCCTTCAAAGCTTTGTACGTTTGGTCGTACATAATCAGTAGGCATATCTACTTTTGTAACCCCATCTTTAAATTGGCCTACCCAGTATTCTTTTTGCCTTTGAAACTCCTCACTTTGAATAAACCTTTGCTGCCATTCTGCATAATCTTTGTATTGTAATTTTAATTCTTTTAATTCTTTACCATAATATTCATCCATTAATTCTTCTATAAGAATACCAATAGATAGACCATCTGCAATAATATGATGAATGTCTAATATTAAAAGATGTTGCTCTTTTTCTAATTCTATTAACCCAACTCTCATCAAAGGTGCTTTAGTTAAATCAAATGGCTTTATAAAATTATTAAATATTACTTGAATATCTTTACTCCGAGCTACTTCTTTTACTAATACAAATGAGACCTCTTTCGATATATTTTGTACAATTTGATCATTATGCATTTTGAAAGAAGTTCTAAGTGAATCATGACGTTTAATAATCCTATCTAACGCTTTTTCTAATCGTTTTACATCAATGTTACCTTCAATCATCATTACAATCGGAATGTTGTAAGCTACACTTGTTGAATCATATTGAGATAATGTATACATTCTTTTTTGCACTGAGGAAACTACATAATTATCTTTACGCTCCGCACATTTAATAGATGAATATAAAGACTTTTTAGTTTTAGAGATACATTCAGCTAGTCCATGAATTGTAGGATTCTCAAATAATTGCTTTAAATTAATTTCTACTTCTAATTCTTTTTGAATTCTAGACAGTAAAGTCATCGCCTTTAATGAATGACCACCCAATAAGAAAAAATCATCAAAAATACCAATGCTATCAGCCAAGAGTATGTCTTTCCAAATACAAACTAATTTTTCTTCTATATTGTTTCTAGGTGCCTCATAAGAAATGTTAGTTCCTATATTTGAATCTGGCTCTGGAAGTAACTTTCGATTTACTTTACCATTAGGTGTTAAAGGAATTTTATCCATTTGTACAAAATAAGAAGGAATCATATAATCAGGAACTTTATTAGATAACTCCACTCGTAGTTCTGAAAAGTTTACTGCTTTATTTAAAACTACATATGCACAAAGATAGGAAATACCATCTTGACCTTGTTTACCAATAACACTCGCTTCGGCAATAGCCTCCAGTGAACGTAAGTGGTATTCAACTTCAGATGTCTCAATACGATAACCTCTTATCTTTACTTGGCTATCCACCCTCCCTAAAAATTGAATATTCCCATCTTCTAAATATCTTCCTAAATCCCCTGTCCTATATAAACGTTCCGTCTTATCTAATAATGTATGCTGCAAAAATTTCTGTTCATTTAGTTCTTCATTATTCAAATAACCTTTTCCTAAGCCATCTCCTGCTAGATAGATTTCTCCTGTAATTCCCTTTGGCAAAACATTCATCTGCTTATCTAAAATATAGACTCTTATATTGTCAATACCTTTACCGATAGTAGGACATTCTTGATAAATTGAAAATTGATCAAATGAAATTACTTGAGCAATTGCCCCAATAGTTGTTTCTGTTGGGCCATAATGGTTCATAAATTGGATATGTGAGCAATTTTCATATATCTTTTCTATATCCTTTACATTAATTTCTTCTCCCCCTAAAACTATCAACCTTACATTCTCCAATACATTTGATACAAATGCAGGATCATTTATAGTAAAAGAAAATAATGAAGGCGTAAGCTTTAGATAGCTTAAGCGATGGTATTGAATATATTCTAATAATTTTGATGGAGAAGTATATGTTTCTTTTCTAATAATGTGCAACTGACAGCCATTTAAAAGTGCTGAAAATAGAGATGTATAACCTAAATCAAAAGAAAATGATGATAACAGCCCTGTTCGATCTTCATTTTTTAGTTGTGCGGTTTTGGTAAACCAATTGATATAATTTATAACATTTTTATGACTAATACATGCACCCTTAGGCTTTCCAGTTGTACCAGAAGTATAGATAATATACGCTGAATCCGATTCCTTACTTTTAAAGTCACATATTACATTTACATTTTTATAAATTTGTTCATCATCTATATAAGTAATTTCTCCTTGAAAATTAAGATTTAACAATAACTCTTCTAAACATTTCTGTGTTAATAGCCTCTTAGCTTTAGTATCGCTAAGCATGTATTTTATACGCTCTGGTACAAAAGTAGGATCTATAGGCAAAAACGTAGCCCCTGCCTTTAATATTCCTAATATACCAATGATCATTTCCAATGAAGGCTCAACCATAAGACCAATAATTTCTTCATGCTGAACACCTTTAGAGGATAGTGTTTTTGCTAATTTTATAACTTTATCATTCAATTCAGCATATGTCAGTTTCCGATTCTCAAATTGAACAGCAATATTTTTAGGAGTTTTAGATACTTGCTTTTCAAATAAATCAATAATTGTTTTTTGTTTACAATATTCAACTTGCTGAAACTCTTCCTTCAGTATTTCTTTTTCCTCTAAAGTTACAAAATCAATATCTTTTATACTAATATTTGGTTGAATAGATACCGTTTCGGCAATACTTTGAAAATGCTCTTTCATTCGTTGTACAAATGATTCCTGATACTCCAAAGCATTATACCCAAAACGAATATGTAGTTCTTCTTCTGGAATAACAACTACATTAAAATCATAATCAGTCTCCTCATATGCATCTATATTCTTAATGTTAAAACCTAGATATTCCTCATTATTTGAAGACATTATATTTTCTAACGGATAATTTTCAAAAACAATTACATGATTAATTAAATTACGATTCAATGCTGTATTTGCTTGAATCTCCGATAATGGAGAGAAATGGAAATCACTTAAACCTACAACCTCAGTACCCACTTTTTTTAATAACTTTGAGAATGGCATAGAACCATCAGCTTGAACCCGAATTGGAATACAATTAATAAGTAGTCCTACCATTTTATCTATACCATCTAAGGCTGAAGGTCTCCCCGATACAACAGATCCAAATACAACATCATCTAATTGATTATACTTTTGGAGAAATACCCCCCATAATGTATGAAATAGTGCACTTAGCGTAACTCCATTTTGTTGAGCAATTTTCTTCAATCTTTCGGTTACCTGTTTACTAAATCGAAAGTCAATTTGCTGTAAATCATATTCTTGACTTTGCCTGTTTTTTATTGCTTTAGGAATCCCCGCTACTTGTTCATATCCTTTAAGATACTGTTTCCAATATGTTAAATCATTTTCCCTCCCCTCTCGTTTTTCTAACCATTTAATATATTGACTATACGGCTTAGTTTCATCCAACTCTATCTTTTTATTATTTATTAAATTTCCGTATATCTCTCCAAACTCGCGTAATAATATTCCCACACTCCATCCATCTAAAATAATGTGATGGAAGCTACAAATAACAAGATATTCTTTAGAAGAAAGTTGAAAAATATTAATTCGAAAAGGCAGTTCTTTAGCTAAATTAAATTGATTTTCTCTATCTAATTTATAAAACTTTTTTACAAATTCTTCCTTATCGTTCTGATTGTATAAAGAAATGTCCTTAAGATTTATATCTATTTTTTCTTGTTTTAACACAATTTGAACTGGTCTTTTTACATTTTTATAGATAAACCTAGCACGAAGCACATCATATCTAGCAACTAAAACTTGAAGGGCTGCCTTAAAAGCTGAAAAATTAAATGTACCTTCAATTGAAAAAGTGATTTGCTCTAAATATGATCCTGCTTTTTCATTCATTGCATAATTAAATAACATCCCCTCTTGCATGGGGGTTAAGAAGTAAATATTTTGTATGTCTTTTTTTGAATACACGTTCCTTCACTCCTACAAATTTTCAATAATATTAAATACCTCATTTAAAGTGTCAAAATCTAAATCACAAGAAGTAAAGTCGCTTGGTGTTAATTCAAAATCTTCTTTATTTACACAGTGCTCAATAACTTGAAGAAGATAAGATTTGTATCTTTCCGCCATCCGTTCAATAGTATGTTTTTCAAATAGATTTCTATTATAATAAAAGTCCATATATAGATGTTTATTCATAATACCGCCTTCTAAATTCAGAGAAAAATCTAATGGATAGTTTGAACTAACTTCTTGGCCCTTCATTTTCGAAAGCATATCAAAATCTTCCATATTTTCCAGTTCAAAATCACCCATGAAATTAAATCCAATCTCCGGACTTAAATTATCTATAAATCCTTCTTTATCCGTTAATCTTAAATATTTTAAAAGAAAATACCCTATTCCCTTATTTGGAACTTTGCGTATGGTTTCCTTCACTTTTTTTATATAATCACCAATCTCATTTACATTCTTCATTTGTAGAACAAGTGGATATATAGTAGTAAACCAACCAACTGTTCTCGTTATATCAATATCATCAAGAATATTTTCTCTTCCGTGACCTTCTACACCTATACAGATAGTTTCATTTGAATTCCATTCATGTATAGTTAAACCGAGTGCTGAAATAAGCAAATCGTTTATACTTGTGTTATATGTTCTATTTGCATATTTAATGAGATTTATTGTTTCTTCCGCTGTAAAATAAAGACTAGTCTTATCATAATCTTTCATAAAATACTCACCTGAAAGAGCTTTCTTATTTATGAGAGCAGGCACATCCACCTTTGATAATTCTTCCCAATACGATATTTCTCTTCCTATTTCATCACTTTGTGCATATTCTTCCAGCTGTTTTGCCCAAGTTTGATAAGAATCCGTTTTATTGGGAAGCTGCATTTTTTCTCCATTGATTGCTTGACTATAAAGAGTTGAAAAGTCTTCAAACAGAATTCTCCAAGATACACCATCTACTACAAGATGATGTACCACAATTAAAAGATAATCTCCTTCTCCTGTTTGAAATAAACCTAGCTTTAAAAGCGGACCATCTTCAAGTGATATATTTCTTTGTATTCGATTACACTCATTCTCAATTTTTTCTTGCCTATTCACACCATCTGCTATTTGTAAAACCTCAAGCTCAAATAATGGGTTTTCCATTCCACGATTATAAAGATTTCCATCCTTTAAAATAATCCTTAATGCATCATGATGTGCTACAATTTTGGAGAATATCTCATTAATTATATTGACTTCAAATCCCTCTGGCGCATGCAATATATATGATTGATTAAAATGTTCGACCTCTTCAAATCTTTTTTCAAAAAACCATTTTTGAATCGGTGTACATGGTACTGAACCAGAAATAATCTCATTATTGTATTTTTGTTTTTTTTGAGTAACATACGCACTCAATTGACGAATATTTAAATTAGATAACAAATGTTTTACGTCCAAATAATAACCAAGTTGATTTAATCTAGATGACACTTGAATAGCTTTTATAGAGTCTCCACCAATATGAAAAAACAATTCATTTACTCCAAGTTGATCAATATTTAATACTTTTTTAAAAATACCTAATAACATTTCTTCCATTGAATTTTGAGGAAGCTCTATATTAAAACTTTCTTCTTTATCCCTTATTTCGTGATTCAATAAAGCTACCTTATCAACTTTCCCATTAGAGTTTAGGGGGATAGCTTTTATTTGAATTATTTGTGATGGCATCATATAAACGGGAAGACTTTGCATTAATTTATTACGTAACTCAAAAATATTTAAAACTGTATCAGCTACCGTATAGGCAATTAAATTTTTATCTCCCTCATTTAATTCTTCAACTACTACAGCTACATCCTGTATTTCTTCCACATTCAATAGACGAGCTTCGATTTCTCCTAATTCTACTCGATACCCTCGAATTTTTACTTGTTGATCCATTCGTCCACAATATTCAATATTTCCATCTGGCAACCATCTACCCAAATCACCTGTACGATATAATCTTTTCTGCAGATTATTATGATAAATAAATTTTTCCTTTGTTAATTCTGGACGATTTAAGTACCCTTGTACCAAGCCATCCCCAGCTATACAGATTTCCCCTATTACCCCTATCGGATTTAATTGGAGTTGGTGATTTAAAATATAAATCTCCGTATTAGATAACGGTTTCCCAATTGGAATTTCATTTACTTTTCCAACAAAT
>NZ_JBPWBC010000037.1:0-6148 GCF_051776965.1 Bacillus cereus group sp. BceL220
TCAAGATCCATTTGTTTCTACACTCTTTCAAGAATATAAAGAGTACCATTCACCTGAAATTACAACTTGTTTTAAACAATCTGAAGAAGAAGCAATTAACATGATAAGTAATTTGCTCGAAAAAGGTTATCAGCAAGGAGCTTTGCATAAGGTACCTTTACCGCTAACAGCTTTCATGTTAGTACGAATGATTTTTAACTACGAACAGGATTATATAAAAGATGATAGAAGTGATACAGAATTTCTGCAGTTGCTAAAGCATATGCTTCTTAAAAACTAGTTTTAACAACAAAAAAATAATTGTGGTACAAATATATGAAGAGGAATGCGAATAATGGATGGTTTAATAAGCTCTTTTCAGTCTGGACAAACCTGCAATATATCCAACGCTTATGTAGGAATGACTGATAAAAGAACAACAGCGATTACAAGATCGAATTATAAGGAAAAAAAGAATGAATTGAACTACCCCCACTTTCACTTCGTTTAGAAGTGAGGGATTCCTAAGTAAAGAGTTCTATCGAACTCTAATTGATTAGGCTAACCCCGCAGTCCTTGCGGTTAGAAGCCTTATCGCTTCATTCTTTAGATTGATACTTGCGTTAATATCTCTATCATGATGTGTTTGACATGAAGGGCAAAACCATTTACGTAGGTTTAGATTTTTAACATCTTTATTTTGATACCCACAACAAGAACATAATTGGCTGGAAGCAAATGTTTTCGATACGACAATGACTTGTTTGCCATACCATTTTGCTTTGTATTCTAACATGGATCGAAATTGCGACCAAGATACCTCACTAATTGCTTTTGCTAACTTATGATTCTTTAACATATTCGATACTTGCAAATCCTCTATACCGATAACATCGTGGTTTTTGATGATTTCAGTTGAAATTTTGTCCAAGTAATCTTTTCTAGCATTGGATATGTATTCATGAATTCTAGCTACCTTTACTCGTTGTTTATTCCAGCGAGAAGATCCTTTCATTCTTCTAGAAAGCATACGCTGTGCTTTCGCCAACTTATCTTCTAATGATCGGAAAAACTTCGGATTTTCATAGTGTGTTCCATCTGACAAAATAGCGAAATCTTTTAGTCCTACATCTATTCCAATGTAAGAACTTGTTTTCGGAAGCTCTTGTACTTCTGTTTCAACTAATAGTGACACAAAATATCTACCAGAAGGGTTCCGTCTAACCGTAGCATTTACAATACGCCCCTCTACTTCGCGACTTTTGGCAAATCGAACAAGACCTAGTTTCGGCAACTTTATTTTGTTCCCTACAACGGCAATGTTTTCATTTGTTTGTTTTGTAGTATAAGATTGTACGTTGTTCTTCTTAGATTTAAAGCGCGGTGCGCTGTTTTGTTTTTTGAAAAAGCGTGTATAAGCATCCGCAAGGTTGCGAACAGACGACTGAATCGCAATACTATCCACTTCTTTTAGCCAAACAAGCTCTTTCTTTATGGCAGGTAGTTTGGCAGAGCATGTACCATAGGTCAAGCCTTTTCCTGTCTCTTTGTATGCTTGATCCCATAAGGATAGGAAATAATTGAATACAAAGCGAGAACATCCAATCGTTTTGTTGATTAGAATTGCTTGTGCCTGATTTGGATAGATACGAAACTTATAGGCTTTATTCATCATTATTTGATTCACCTCCATTTCGGTATATGACTATTATACACCAAACGTACATTCGATAGGTAGTCGAGTAACACTTTCTGTATGTCGAACAATTAAGATGGCTTCCTGCCATCCCTTGTTCGAAGCCAATTCATCTCCCACCTACTCACTGGGCTGTGACCCTTCACGCTCCTTGAGGAAGGAGTCTTCTTGGCTAAAATGATAAAAATTTTGTTTAGGGCGTACTTCAAAATGTTAGCTTGATGGGCATAGGGTGGCACCCCATCGCTATCAGGCTAAGATTCAGTAAGAGTCCGTCAACTAGATTTTTTCTGTTTTCTAAAAGAGTTGATATCAGCTTTCTAACAAACTGCATACTAAATAAACTCTAACAGGTTTCATTTTTTTAATTAAGCTACATGATTGTGGTGAATAACGAAATAATATCATTGTTAATAAGCATAATCACGTTCTGATTTTAGAACGCGTTACAAATAAAGTTATTCAATGTTTTAATTTCTTAATATTCTAATATTATTTTATCAAGTTTAAAGAACTAACATTATTTGTAAAACGTGTTAAGGTTATTGTGAAAGTTACAAAAAATATTTGAGGGGGAATTTTTATGTTTAAGAAATTAGTAGTTGGAGCTTTAGCAGCAGGTATTGTATTAGGTGGAACAGGAAGCGCTTTTGCCTACACTGATGCAAGCCAGGTTGATTGCAGCAAAACTCCACCAACAGCATGGCAAATGAATTTCAAAACAAAAGGTTCAATGCCTGCGACAATGATTAAATGTAACAAAACATATTATTTAAAAGAAGCTTATCCGAATCAAGATGGATATGGTACTTGGACTGGTGTTTACAAACGTTAACAAAGAGAAAAGGCACCTTAAGGTGCCTTTCTCCGACTTAATAACCACTTTAATTTTAATAATATGTATTGGACTCCCATCCAAAGATAATTCTAACATGGTTTCAGAGAAATGAAAGCGGATTCTTTAATTTACTTAATTACTTTATCCATAACTTCTTTATATTTATTAAATTGGGCATCTTCCATTTCACCATTCATTTGTATAAGAAAATTACCTTTTGCGTAAGTATGAGAGAGTAGCATTTGACTACCATTACCTAAATCGTCATAGTATTTCTTAGCTTTTTCAAAATCTTCTTTGTTTTTAAACTCAAATATTCTACCGCCGCTATCTTCACCTAATGCCGGAGCAAGAATGCGCTTTGCTTCTTTTCTAGTATTTCCAAATTCTTTTTCTAGTAGATCACTAGGATTTTCGGCTTCTAATCCTGCAGCTTTAAATTCTTCAATTACCTTACCAACTGTGACATTACTTGTCACGGATTTAACACTTTCACAAGCAGCTAAACCGAATAATAATAGAGCGCCAATAAGTAATACTAATAGTCGTTTAAATATAGTTTTTCATTCCTCCTAATATAAATAAAAAATAGCCCAGTAAAAAGAGCGTGTTTCATCTATCTAAACACGCTCTTACAAATATTTAAACCCTATATGATTTGCTTATTCCATTCTGATTTTCTTTTAACTAATACATCTCTTTATATACGATTATCATGCCAGAAGTTTATTGGAAAATGATTATTCTCATCATAAGCTTCAAATTCATACCCTTTTTCTTTTAATCCTTTTATTATTGCTGGAACTGCTGCGACAGATTGTGGATGAATATCGTGCATTAAAACAATTTCCTTTGAAGACGTCGCACCTGCTAAGACATTTTGAACAATTTTTGCGGCCGCTACATCCACAGGTAATTTATTGTATTTCCAATCTAAAGAATCAATTGTCCAATCCCATACTTTCAAATCATTTCCGACCACTTCATTTCGAAGTGATTCATTTAAGCCAGGCATTGATCCATATGGTGGACGTGTTAATTTCGGTGTGTTTCCAATAACATTTCTAATTAAAGATTGATCTTCTTTCATTTCCTTAACATATTCCTGATTGGTGTACAGCTTTTTAAAATCATGTGTCATACTATGCATGCCCACATAATGGCTTTCTACATGCTCTCGTTTCACTAAATCTGGGAACCTTTTCACGTTATCGCCAATTAAAAAGAATGTTGCTTTCACATCATTTTTCTTTAATACATCTAATAGATTAGCTGTATATTTTCCTGGTCCATCATCAAAAGTTAAATATACAACTTTTCTTTCTTTACCATCAAAACGATTAGGTATCGATTTTTTCAATTCATTTTTAGGTAGACTGCTCACTTGTTGAACACTATTTGCCTCTTCCGCATTTACCAGCTTAGGATTCGTAATAGATTGAAACATGTAATACCCTATTGCTACTAATGTAATAGCCAACAATACACTTATAATTCTCTTTTTCTTAAGCTTAATTTTCATATTATAATCTTCTTTCTATCAAATCATTCCACTTTATTTCGTTTAGTTTTATTATCCTATTAGCTTATTAAGTTTTTTAACTTAACCAATCACAATTTTGGACTAATCATTTTAATAATCTATATAGGTGAAAATTAGTGCCCTGCACTAGCGTTCATGGCATTTCCTATAATAGTTAGAACTACTGGAAATAATACTGGTCCTAAGGTAAGGACAATGTTTAAAAGTATAATAAAACTATATAGTAAGCTGTAATTTTTACTATTACGGTTTTCGAATACTAGGATGACTAATGTTATTATAGTAATTAAATGTAATAATAAAATTATCAACCAATAATACATCATTATAGTAAGATTCCACTTTCCTAATAGTTGGTATGTTACCCCTATTATTATCCCTAATATAGTAGCATTAAAGGAAATAAACAAAGTTCTTTTTAGTATTTTAGGAAATGTTTTGTGATCCACAGTTTTATTATATAAACCTATTAAAATGCCCAAAGATAGATATGCCAGTAATAACCCTACCCAATTCCAGATCCAATCTTGATCCCCCATTAAATTAAACAAAAGCGAAAGGATCCCTCCTACTGCAAGAATCGAGGAGATCATAATACTATTTAAAGCTGATTTCATACTATTTTCACTTCCTTAAAAATTTTACAATACAGCATTGAAGTCTACTCTTAAGTTGTCCTTTACTTATTAGAATCCTTTTCATTAAAAATCTTGTATGGAAATCCCATCATATAATACGGTCATCATACCTATTAGCATATACGGAAAATGGTAGGCCCAGCAAAAATTACATGTCCATGATCCCGTACCATAATTTTTAAACCGAACGAAACACCACCAAATCCTACTCCACACGGTAGATATACAAATAGAGGATGCGATTCATCAACTTTTATTTGTATATCAATTATTCAGACGAGTAGCAGCTACTGCATAACCTTAAAATAAATGCTTTGATTTTTCATCGTCAATCAAATAGCACATTTGATACTTATTAACTTGTATTCTTCCTTCTTCTACTGCTTTACTATAGCCCGCTGTATATTCAAAAATAGTAGCCCCTTTGTTTCTAAGTAAATCTTTTTCGCAGCTGCTGCCATATGTACATATGATGTTTTAAAATTAATCATAATTTATTATAATTAAGTATATATTAACAATATATTAAGTATAAGTAAATAAAATTAATAACAATTTAATTTTATTTACTTATTTAAAGGGGATTACATATATGAACGATATTAATGTTGGTCACAGAATTAGGGCATTTAGAAAAGGTGCCGGATTAACCAGTAAGCGTTTAGCTGAGTTAGCTGATATAACACCTTCCATGTTAAGTCAGATTGAAAAAGGAATCACAAATCCTTCATTACAAACACTAAAATTAATTTCTGTAGCATTAAATATTCCATTGTTTAATTTTTTCTTAGAGGATACCAATACAGAAGAATTAGTTGTACGAGCTAACCAAAGGAAAAAAATAACTTTTCCTGAAAGCGGCAATGTTTCGTATGAGCTATTATCTCCTAATTTAGATGGAGCACTAGAATTGGCTTTAATGAATCTGTTACCTCAAACTGCTTCATCTATGGAGCCTGTGGCACATAAAGGGGAAGAAATAGCATTTATTATGGAAGGACAAGTGAAACTATATCTAAATGATGCGGTTTTACTTCTCAATACAGGTGATAGTGTTAAAATCCCACCTTATGCAAAGCATAAATGGGAAAACAACTCTTTAAACAAAGTCACTGTTATATTTGGAGTAACTCCACCATCTTTTTAATTTCAAATACTAGCGAAGAAAAGTTAGAGAAAATAATTCTCTAACTTTTCTTGTATACATAACTTTATTTTAAGAAAGTAAAAAACTTATCTCTCAATTATATGAGATTATAATTTAAACGATTAAAAGTAATGAAATAGATCTTTTTAATTACATACTTAATTTACTTTTTAATGTCCAGTATTTTTCTCCATTAGCTTCAAAAGAGAATTCTACCCATCCATTTGGATCTTCACGATAAATAAAGATGGTTGTTCCAGGAGTTACTGTACCAACTTTATTCTCCTCGACAGCTACATCTGGTCTA
>NZ_JBPWBC010000038.1:0-5704 GCF_051776965.1 Bacillus cereus group sp. BceL220
AAACTCTCCAATAAAGTTAGTTTGTCTAGCATCTAAAAATAAAAATTGACGTTTCACGTTGTTTGTTTCGTTCAGTTTTCAAAGAACTACTTGGTCGCTCATTTGCGACTTTCTTATGTTAACATCTTCGTTAGTTAATGTCAACTAAGTTTTTCATTTCGTTTGTCGCTTGCGACGTTAATGTCATCGGCGACTTGTTCTATACTACACCTCTAAAGCATAATCGTCAATACCTTTTTATAAAGATATTCAAGTTAATATTTTTATGGTCTTTTAGCTAGATACGTCTCTATAGGATTTCATTATCGGAGCATACTTTCTGCTTCTCTTTAATTTATTCTTCCAAACATATTCGAGTTAATTTGAGCTCTAGACTTAACTTGTGCGGACATTTCCCTCCAACAAAACTAGCAACCTTATTTTAACAAATACTAGTATATAATTAGAGAGTTGTTGTACTATCAATAAAACTCTATTAAAAGCAGGTGAAAATATGAAAGATATACATATCCTTATAGCAGACGACGATAAAGAAATCCGAAATTTATTAAAAATATATTTAGAACGAGAATTATATATGGTAGACACTGCAATCAACGGCGAAGAAGCCTTGCATTTATTTAATCAAAATAACTACAACCTCGTTATATTAGATCTTATGATGCCCAAAATAGATGGAATCGAGGTATGTAAAAAGCTTAGAGATAAAACTAACGTACCTATATTAATGCTCACCGCTAAAAATCACGAAGTTGATAAAATTTTAGGCTTAAGCATTGGTGCTGATGATTACATTACAAAACCTTTCAGCATTCACGAAGTAATTGCACGAATAAAAGCTCTTATGCGGCGTTTTTTAGTTCTTGGAAGTAACAATACTGCTCAAGAAAAAACAACTTTATCTTTTAAAGGACTAACTTTCAATCTAAATACATACACAGTTCATACAAATAAAGAAGAAATTAACTTAACCGGAAAAGAACTAGAACTATTAAAATTCTTTACTTCAAACCCAGGGCAAGTATTTACAAAAACACAGCTCTTCCGAAATGTGTGGAACGATAATTATATAGAAGATGACAATACCGTTATGGTACATATTCGAAAACTTAGAAAGAAAATAGAAATTGACCCTTCCAATCCAAAATTCATTCAGACTATATGGGGAATTGGTTATAAGTTTGTAGGTGAAAAGCTTGAAGACTGATAAAACCCTCTTCCTTATTTCATTACAACTTATCATTTTTGGGATTTTAAACATACAAATGAACCCAAGAGTAAAAATGTCTTTATTTATTATCCTTATCTTAATTACAATTTATCTCTTCTTTTCAAGAATACAATTCATTCAACATCGCAAAGCAATGGATACTAAATTAAGTCGTGTACTAAAAGGAAACTTACAAGCGAGATTATTCACAAGCAATGACCATTCATTACATAATATCGTTTTTTCAATAAACGAGCTAATAGCTAAATTAGAGCAGGTTCAGATTGAAGCCAAAAGATCCGAGGAATCCAGAAAACAACTTTTGTCTAGTATCTCCCACGATATACGAACACCTCTCACCTCCATAATCGGATATATAGACGCTTTGAAAGACGGAGTTGCTGTTTCTGAAATAGAAAAACAAGAATATCTTAAAATACTTTATATGAAATCAAATAACTTAAAACATCTAGTTGATGAAATATTCAACATGGCAAAGCTAGACGCCAATGAATTTCCATTAAAAGAAGAAGAACTCGATTTTTCTGAAGTTACTAGAGAAGTTTTAATCGAATTTTTACCTGAGCTCTCAAAACATAATATTGAACTACAAGTTTTCCTACCAGAATCTATTTGTCCTATCATCGCAGACCAACTTAGCCTTATACGGATTATAGGTAATTTAATAAAAAATGCCATTTATTATGGAAAAGATGGGAAAACAGTAGGAATCGAACTATTAGAAACTGATACAGAATATGAGCTTCTTATTTGGGACAAGGGCCCTGGTATCCCAAAACATGATTTACAAAACGTATTCGAGCGAATGTACCGAAGCGAACAATCAAGAAACTCCTCTTTTGGTGGCAGCGGTCTCGGGCTTTCCATTTCCAAAGCGCTCGTTGAGAAAAACGGTGGACATATATGGGTTGAAAGTACTCCATGGAAACGAACTACTTTTGGCTTTTCTATTCCAAAACACAATACTTTTAAGAAATAGTTAAGAAATGATTAATATGCAGTTAAGCCTTCCTTTTTATGATGTAAGTAAGAACTTATAGAAAGCAGGTGTCTCCTATAAATACAATTATAAAAACGACTAACCTTACTAAAGTATATGGCAATCAAAAATCAGTAGATAATTTAAATATTAATGTTCAGCAAGGGGAGATTTATGGATTCATAGGCCGCAACGGTGCTGGTAAAACAACAACCATTCGTATGCTGCTTAGTCTTATAAAGCCTACAAGTGGGACGATTGAAATATTTGGAGAGAACTTATTCCAAAATCAAAAAGATATTTTAAGCAGAATTGGTTCTATAGTTGAAGTCCCAGGATTTTATGAAAACTTAACTGCAAAAGAAAACCTATTAATTAATGCAAAGATAATTGGGGTTCACAAAAAGAATGCTATCGAAGAAGCATTAGAAATAGTAGGCTTGCAGCATGAGACAAAAAAGTTAGTAGGAAAGTATTCTTTGGGAATGAAGCAACGCTTAGGAATCGCACGCGCTCTTCTCCATTATCCCGAGCTACTCATATTAGATGAACCAACTAACGGACTAGACCCTATTGGTATTAAAGAAATGCGAAAACTTATTCATTCTTTAGCTCAAGAAAGAAATATAACAATACTCATTTCTAGTCACATATTAGCCGAGGTAGAACAGTTAGTCGATCGTATCGGAATTATTCATGAAGGAAAGTTACTAGAAGAAGTTTCTCTTGATACGCTGCGCAAAGCAAACCGTAAGTACATAGAGTTTCAAGTGAATAATGACAATAAAGCTGTGATGTTATTAGAAAATCATCTTCAAATTTTTGATTATGAAGTACATGATGAAGGAAATATTCGGATTTACTCTCATTTTGGACAACAAGGATACATAAACAGAACATTTGTTCTAAATGATATTGAAGTATTAAAAATGATGATAAGCGAAGATAGACTAGAAGATTACTTCACCAAAATAGTTGGAGGTGGAACAATTGGTTAATCTACTCTATACAGAACTCTTAAAACTAAAACGCTCCAATATGTTTTTAATTAGCATTATTGGTGCTGGTGTCGCACCTTTCTTAGTTGTAGTAGCCTCTTATATACATATAAAAACAAAACAGCCAACTCCGACTATTTGGTTCCATCAATTATTCACTGATGTTAACTTATATACTACTTTAGTTATAGGATTCCCCTTATATGGAGTAGTGGTTGCATATTTGCTTACCCGCGAATATGCAGAAGATACACTAAAAAATTTACTAACTATCCCCGTGTCGCGCATTAGCTTTATTATAAGTAAATTCATCATTCTCTTTCTTTGGATCATGATGCTAACTTTAGTCGCTTGGGCACTTACTTTAATATTAGGGCTATTGGGGAATTTCCCTGGTTTTAACATTGCTTTACTTTTAGGTTCCTTCCTAAAATTTTTAATATGTGGTGGACTTCTCTTTCTATTGTCTTCACCTATTGCGCTACTAACTCTTGTAATGAAGAGCTATGTACCGCCCATTATATTAACAGTCATTATTACAATGACTAATCTTATGCTCGTAAACTCCAAGCATAAAGATTTATTTCCGTGGACCACTACTCTAGATATCGCAAATAACGAATTACAACCGACATATCCACCAGAGTATTCTTATATCATCATTGCAGTAACAACAATTTCCGGATTTATTGCAACACTATTCTATTTTAAAAAAGTAGACATTCATTAATTTATAGGAGTGAAACTATGAGCGATATCATTATTGCCTTCATACTCGGTATTGTAGAAGGATTAGCTGAATTTTTACCTATATCTTCTACTGGCCACCTTATATTAGTCGGGCATTTATTAGACTTTGAAGGAGAAAGAGCAAAAACGTTTGAAATTGTTATTCAGCTAGGCGCAATTTTAGCTATTGCAATTTTATATCATAAACGTCTCGTTTCTTTATGTAATATTAAGCCTCTTCTACGGAAAGAGAAAAAATTCAACGCGTTTCATGTATTTCTTGGCGTATTTCCGGCAGTAGTGGCTGGTTTGCTACTACATGATATTATTAAAACATACTTATTTCAGCCATACACTGTTGTGATTGGACTCGTAGCAGGGGCAATTCTTATGATCTTTGCAGAAGTAAAAAAGAAAGAGGCAGCCACCTATTCACTGGACGATTTAACATACCGTCAAGCTTTAACAATCGGATTATTTCAGTGCTTAGCAGTATACCCTGGCTTCTCTAGAGCTGGCTCTACTATCTCTGGAGGTCTATTAGCAAAAGTAAATTATAAAACTGCATCTGAATTCTCTTTTCTAATAGCTCTTCCTGTAATGGTTGGGGCTACAGGCTTAGACTTACTAAAAAGTTGGAACTATTTAAGTGTCGATGACATCCCTATGTTTGCGGTAGGATTCATTACCTCTTTTATAGTAGCCATGCTAGCGGTAGTAACTTTTTTAAAGCTTTTAGAGAAGATAGGTTTAAAACCTTTTGCATACTATCGTATTTTGTTGGCTATCTTATTTACGCTTTTCGTATTGCTATAGATTCATATAAGTCACATATCATTAAACTGATATTCAATTTAGAATATCGGTTTTTTATCTATTTCAACTCTAGTACTACTCACTTCAATATCGCATAGTGATAATAAACTACCATTAATAGTCTGAACGTTCTTTAAGTAACTATATCCTTTATCATAAAATGCAATTGGAAAATTAAAGATCCCATATATGTACAGGACATATTTACAAACCATATTCATTCCACATAGTATCTTTTTAATTCGCAACATACTGATACAAATTTCAAATGAGTACAAAGACAGAATAAGTAAATAAATTCCCTAGGAATTATAAAGCGACTAAATATTAATTAGAGTGAGATGACGATAAAATGAATCAATTAGCACAGACATATTGGAATACTTATTAGGCAAACAACAAAAAAAAACAGAATCTGTTATAGCTTGGCAATTTGGGGATTCCTCTAATTATCTTGCACAACTAGTAATTGACGGTATTAAAACTGCTACATGCTCCGGTCACATTTTTATGAATTAGAAAATGAACCGCTACCGACCACTAACGATTATAGTATTATACTTAATAGTAATGATGCACCTGTAGCTATTATTAAGACAATAGAAGTAACTGTAACACCAATGAATGAAGTAAGCGCAGAATTCGCTATCGCTAAAGGCGAAGGAGATCGTACTTATAATTACTGGAGAGACACCCATGTTCATTTTTTTACAAAGGAACTAAATGAGCTTGGTCTTAATTTCTCTGAAGATATGTTACTCGTCTGTAAGCGTTTTGAACTTGTTGATGTGAACAATAAAGTGAAATTATAATAAACTGAGATTTACCAACCATTCTTATTTTTATAAAACACAAAAAAGACGAGTCATTCTGACTCGTCTTAAAGTTGCTTGGCGACGTCCTACTCTCACAGGGACAAGGTCCCAACTACCATCGGCGCTAGAGAGCTTA
>NZ_JBPWBC010000039.1:0-3992 GCF_051776965.1 Bacillus cereus group sp. BceL220
TTGTCTAGCATCTAAAAATAAAAATTGACGTTTCACGTTGTTTGTTTCGTTCAGTTTTCAAAGAACTACTTGGTCGCTCATTTGCGACTTCCTTATGTTAACATCTTCGTTAGTTAATGTCAACTAAGTTTTTCATTTCGTTTGTCGCTTGCGACGTTAATGTCATCGGCGACTTGTTCTATATTACACCTCTAAAGTATAATCGTCAACACCTTTTTATAAAGAAATTCAATTTAATATTTTTATGCTTTTTTAGCTAGATACGTCTCTCCAAGGATTCATTACCAAAGAGCTACCTCCTGCTTCTCTTTAATATATTTTCCCCAAATATATTAAAGTTACTTTAAACCTTAGACTTAATTTGTACAGAAGTTTTTCCCCAGCGAAACTAACAATCTTATTTTAATAAATATTAATACCTCTTTGTTTATCACGCCCTCTATTAGAAACGATTGAAGATATACGTATTCTTATAACAGACAACGATACAGAAATCCATAATAAACTCATATACTACTCGTCCCAAGTTCTCCTTATATGAAGTAATGGTTGCTTATCTGTTTACTCGTAAATATATAGAACCACACTAATATATTTATTAACTATCCCTGTTTCACTGAAATATCAGCCTTATATCTCTTTCATCTTTAGTATCATCTATTTCCATACAGCTATATTCTCTTAATAAACATTTAAGATATGCTCAAGGTTCGAATTGATTAATAGTATTTCCTTTTTAAACACATATACTGGATTAAAAATACGTACCTCAATTTATCAAGTGTACCGAACACATATATACAGAACGCTTGTTCCTTTTATTACTTCACTTTTTATATAACATTAATAGATATTTATCCCATACCTATATTTACGTTTTACCGCTAAAAGAGCGAATCATTTTCACTAACCAAGCATTTAGTTTCATTTCTAGTATATATCCCCCTTTTGAAATACATATAGAATCATAATTTCCTTTGTTTCTATCTCCCCCTAAGAATACACAACCATACAAAAACAATTCTACAACAAGGTATACGACGGCTGCACAATTATAAATCATAATCCCCTCAATACCTACAGGGGTGCTGTCCGCCTTTAACGCAAATATATACTAAAAAATTTTCAATATAAAACGGGCCGGAATTTCTACTCTAAGAAAAATCCGGCTCTTATTTTTAGGCAACAACCAAAATCATTTTTACATTCAGTATTAAATGTCTATTCAATATTCTCTACTCTGCTCTGGTAAAGGTGAATGTATCATATCTGTCACTGCATAATATAGATTTTCTGGATGTTCGGCTATCCGATGACATAAATACAAATACCACTCTTTCCCATAAGTCAAATATACTCTAGCGTTATGTCCTTTGTTTTTCAAATTACTTAATATATCCGGACGAATTCCATATAGCATTTCTATTTCTACATTAGGATGACTAAAATATTGACGTTGCTCCATCTCTTTAATAAGAATTTCATCATGTGTAGCTATAGATACAGGGTGATTGTTTTCAACTAGTTGTTCTACAATTTGAAGATACTGTTGATTTAAATCACTTGACCTAGGCATAGCAATATCCGGAACTTCTTGATAGGCACCTTTTACAACTCTTATTTTCCCTGGATAATGAAGGAGTTCTTGAATATCATTGTTTGAGCGATATAAATGTGCCTGTATTGTTATTCCTACATTATGATATTGCTCAGTTACCTTTTTATAAATGGAAAGAATGTCCGCTGCTTTAGATGATTCTTCCATACTTATCATAAGGGTAGTTCCATGTACTTTCGCCTTCTCTGCCAACTCCATTAAATGAATATAAGATATTTCTGGATCTATGGATAATCCAATATGCGATAAATCGAGTGATACTGTTTGTTTCATAGATAGAGCACCCATGTCCCCAATAAGATTCAAAAACTCATTTTTTGCTTTATAACATTCCTCTATATCTAAAGTATTTTCCCCTATGTATTCTAGTGAAGTATGATAACCTTTTGTAATTAGTTCTTTTGCCGTCCCAATTCCCTCATGTCTCGTTTCTCCGGTGACAAAGCGTTTCGCAGCTTGTAATAATAACGCATAGAGTTCAGTGGATTGTTGTACATATGCTTTTATATGTTCATTTCGTGCAATCGATTTAAATGCCTGAGCTACTTGTAATTCTGGTTTAGTCATCACATTTTCATCTCCTTTAGAACTATTTGACCCTACTATAGCATGCTAAAATGGTTTGTATTAGTACCATTTCATCCAAACTTTTATGGTACCAATTTTGATGAAGGGAGCATTTATATGCTTTGGATACCTATTGATCGATCTTTAGATATAAGTTTAATTCGACAAGTTTATCACCAAATACGTGAACGAATATTAAACGGAGAGCTACAATCCGGTGAAAAACTACCAGCAACACGGGAATTATCTTCTGAGTTAGGTGTGTCTAGGAATGTAATTTTAGAAGCTTATGATCAATTATTTTCCGAAGGCTTTTTGGTCACTCGGCAAGGAGCCGGGACATTCATTGCCGAAGGGACTTATTTAGAACAACGTAAAAAATCAACTCTAATTGATTCTTTATATTGGTGCGAAGAAACAAACAAAGACAGTAACATCATTAATTTTCGTTCAGGAATACCAGCATTAGACTTATTTCCACGTAAAGGATGGGCAAAGTTGTCTCACACTATATGGAATGAAACACCTCCTTCTACGTTTGGATATGATATCCCCCAAGGACGTCCCGAATTAAGAAAGGTTTTATCACGCTATTTACTAAAAACAAGAGGAGTTTTTTGTCATCCAGAACAATTGGTGATTACTTCCGGTGCAACACAAGCTTTAACACTTGTGTCTAAGTTACTTTTGTCATCAGGTGACGAAGTACTAATAGAAGATCCCATCACCAATGACATTCAAACAATTTTTAAAAATTCAGGAGCCTTTCTTTCCCCTATACCAGTTGATGATAATGGGATGAATACATCTTTGTTACCTGCAAATAAAAATCCAAAATTCATCTTCATTACTCCTTCTCATCAGTTCCCTTTAGGT
The DNA here is from genome assembly GCF_051776965.1 of Bacillus cereus group sp. BceL220. NCBI lineage: Bacteria > Bacillati > Bacillota > Bacilli > Caryophanales > Bacillaceae > Bacillus > Bacillus cereus group sp. BceL220. Next base: position 3,062 of record NZ_JBPWBC010000039.1, read on the forward strand.
GGAACGTTGCCAATTCAACGACGTGTTCAATTGGTTAACTACTCAAGAAAAACAAATTGTTACCTCATTGAAGATGATTATGATAGTGAGTTTCGATATGAAGGCTCACCTGTAAGTTCATTACAGGGGTTGGATCCCGAACGTGTTATATACATAGGTTCATTTAGTAAAATTTTATCACCGGCCCTTAGGATGGGATACTTAGTTCTTCCCTCACACCTTGTTGAAAAATGTCGCAGGGTAAAATGGTTTTCAGATTTACATACACCTTCTTTAAATCAGCTTATCCTTGCTAAATTTATTGCCGAAGGTTATTTGGAAAGACATATTATGAAGATGAAAAAAATCTATAAAAATCGAAGAGACTTCCTTATCCAGCAATTAAAATCAGCATTCTCAAATACAATCAATATTTTCGGTTATTCTACAGGATTACATCTGATTGTTGAATTCAATCAAGTTCAATTCACAAAAGAATTACTTGAGAAAATCCAACAACTCGGAGTGAAAGTATATCCTGTAGAAGATCACGCCATTGAAAAAGGAAAACATCACAATCGAATTATTATAGGGTATGGACATTTAACAACTGAAGAAATAAAAGAGGGTGTGAGTAGGCTCCAGAGGGCAATACTTCGTATATATTCTTGTTAACAAATAGACTTTAAAGCTCTGACATATTTTTCTGAAGGTATGCTACTTAAATTTGAAATTCTAATAAAGTTGTTTCTTGCTAGATAAACGTACTCATAGAACCTACATTAATTACAAGTTTATTTTATAAAACACAAAAAAGACGAGTCATTCTGACTCGTCTTAAAGTTGCTTGGCGACGTCCTACTCTCACAGGGACAAGGTCCCAACTACCATCGGCGCTAGAGAGCTTAACTTCCGTGTTCGGTATGGGAACGGGTGTGACCTCTCTGCCATC
>NZ_JBPWBC010000040.1:0-2937 GCF_051776965.1 Bacillus cereus group sp. BceL220
GAAACATTGCCGCTTTCAGGAAAAGTTATTTTTTTCCTTTGGTTAGCTCGTACAACTAATTCTTCTGTATTGGTATCCTCTAAGAAAAAATTAAACAATGGAATATTTAATCCTACAGAAATTAATTTTAGTGTTTGTAATGAAGGGTTTGTAATTCCTTTTTCAATCTGACTTAACATGGAAGGTGTTATATCAGCTAACTCCGCTAAAAGCTTACTGGTTAATCCGGCACCTTTTCTAAATGTCATAATTTTGTGACCAACATTAATATCGTTCATATATGTAATCCCCTTTAAATAAGTAAATTAAATTATTATTAATTTAATTTACTTATACTTAATATGTTGTTAATATATACTTAATTATAATAAATTATGATTAATTTTAAAATATTGTATGTACATATGGCAGCAGCTGCGAAAAAGTGGGAAAAAGATTTACTTAGAAACAAAGGGGCTACTATTTTTGAATATACAGCTGGTTATAGTAAAGCAGTAGAAGAAGGAGGAACATAAGTTAATAAGAATCAAATGTGCTATTTTATTAACGATGAAAAATCAAAGCATGTATTTTAAGGTAATGCAGTAGTTGCTACTCGTCTGAATAATTGATATACAAATAAAAGTTGATGGATCGCATCCTCTATTTGTATATCTACCATGTGGAGTAGGATTTGGTGGAGCTTCGTTTAGTTTAAAAATTATGGTATGGGATCATGTACATGTAATTTTTGCTGGGCTACCCATTCTTCGTATATGCTAATAGGTATGATGACCGGATTATATGATGGGATTCCCATACAAGATTTTTAATGAAAAGGATTCTAATAAGTAAAGGACAACTTAAGAGTAGACTTCAATGCTGTATTGTAAAATTTTTAAGGAAGTGAAAAAAGTATGAAATCAGCTTTAAATAGTATTATGATCTCCTCGATTTTTGCAGTAGGAGGGATCCTTTCGCTTTTGTTTAATTTAATGGGGGATCAAGATTGGATCTGGAATTGGGTAGGGCTATTACTAGCATATCTATCTTTGGGCATTTTAATCGGTTTATATAATAAAACTGTGGATCACAAAACATTTCCTAAAATACTAAAAAGAACTTTGTTTATTTCCTTTAATGTTACTATATTAGGGATAATAATAGGGGTAACATACCAACTATTAGGAAAGTGGAATCTTACTATAATGATGTATTATTGGTTGATAATTTTATTACTACATTTAATTACTGTAATAACATTAGTCATCCTAGTATTCGAAAACGGTAATAGTAAAAATTACAGCTTACTATATAGTTTTATTATACTTTTAAACATTGTCCTTACCTTAGGACCAGTATTATTTCCAGTAGTTCTAACTATTATAGGAAATGCCATGAACGTTAGTGCAGGGCACTAATTTTCACCTATATAGATTATTAAAATGATTAGTCCAAAATTGAGATTGGTTAAGTTAAAAAACTTAATAAGCTAATAGGATAGTAAAACTAAACGACATAAAGTGGAATGATTTGATAGAAAGAAGATTATAATATGAAAATTAAGCTTAAGAAAAAAAGAATTATAAGTGTATTGTTGGCTATTACATTAGTAGCAATAGGGTATTACATGTTTCAATCTATTACAAATCCTAAGCTGGTAAATGCGGAAGAGGGAAACAGTGTTCAACAAGTGAGCAGTCTACCTAAAAATGAATTAAAAAAACCAATACCTAATCGTTTTGATGGTAAAGAAAGAAAAGTTGCATATTTAACTTTTGATGATGGACCAGGAAAATATACAGCTAACCTATTAGATGTATTAAAGAAAAATGATGTGAAAGCAACGTTCTTTTTAATTGGCGATAATGTGAAAAGGTTCCCAGATTTAGTGAAACGAGAGCATGTAGAAAACCATTATGTGGGCATGCATAGTATGACACATGATTTTAAAAAGTTATACACCAATCAGAAATATGTGAAGGAAATGAAAGAGGATCAATCTTTAATTAGAAATGTTATTGGAAACTCCCCGAATTTAACACGCCCACCATATGGGTCAATGCCTGGATTAAATGAATCACTTCGAAATGAAGTGGTCGGAAATAATTTAAAAGTATGGGATTGGACAATTGATTCTCTAGATTGGAAATACAATAAATTACCTGTGGATGTAGCGGCCGCAAAAATTGTTCAAAATGTCTTAGCAGGTGCGACGTCTTCAAAGGAAATTGTTTTAATGCACGATATTCATCCACAATCTGTTGCGGCAGTTCCAGCAATTATAAAAGGATTAAGAGAAAAAGGGTATGAATTTGAAGCTTATGATGAGAACAATCATTTTCCAATAAACTTCTGGCATGATAATCGTATATAAAGAGATATATTAGTTAAAAGAAAATCAGAATGGAATAAGCAATTCATATAGGGTTTAAATATTTGTAAGAGCGTGTTTAGATAGATGAAAACACGCTCTTTTTACTGAACTATTTTATTGTAGATTTAAGTATAGGCTTTCTAATTTCAGAAAAATTTATATGATTTTTTCATTCATTTTTACATAAGCGTTGGATATTTCGTATGTTTGTCTAGAGTGAAAAGAACTCATAAAAAACCGCCATTATTCACGTTCTTCTTCATATAATTGCACCGCACTTATTTTTTGTATGTGGTTAAAACTAGTTTTTAAGAAGCATATGTTTTAGCAACTGCAGAAATTCTGTATCACTTTTATCATCTTTTATATAATCCTGTTCGTAGTTAAAAATCATTCGTACTAACATAAAAGCTGTAAGCGGTAATGGGACCTTATGCAAAGCCCCTTGCTGATAACCTTTTTCGAGTAATTTACTTATCATGTTAATTGCTTCTTCTTCAGATTGTTTAAAACAAGTTGTAATTTCAGGTGAATGGTACTCTTTATATTCTTGAAAGAGTGTAGAAACAAATGGATCTTGA
>NZ_JBPWBC010000041.1:0-2606 GCF_051776965.1 Bacillus cereus group sp. BceL220
TCGACTTGCATGTATTAGGCACGCCGCCAGCGTTCATCCTGAGCCAGGATCAAACTCTCCAATAAAGTTAGTTTGTCTAGCATCTAAAAATAAAAATTGACGTTTCACGTTATTTGTTTCGTTCAGTTTTCAAAGAACTACTTGATCGCTCATTTGCGACTTCCTTATGTTAACATCTTCGTTAGTTAATGTCAACTAAGTTTTTCATTTCGTTTGTCGCTTGCGACGTTAATGTCATCGGCGACTTGTCCTATATTACACTTCATTTGTATAATCGTCAATATGTTTTTTTAAAAACTTTATATTTTATAGAATACATATACGTAATCAAATTATCTATTTACGCATTTCTTCTATAGTTATATACAAGCACCCCACAGAACTATCTATAGGGTGCTATTCCATCATAAAAGCTATTGTTCTTTTGATGGCACCGAACAACTTCCATCAGCACAAGAAAGATCGCTTCCACCATCTGCTGAAAGTTCCTGTAACTTCGGTGCAGGATTCTCTTCTTCCCAAACTTGCTGAAGTGCACCAACAAAAGTTTCAAGTGGTTGTGCACCTGAAATAGCATACTTTTGATTAATAATAAAATAAGGCACTCCCGAAATTTGATATTGCTGAGCAATCGCTTCATCAATTCTAACATCATTTGCGTACGCATTTTTATCATTAATAACATTTAAAGCTTCTTGCTTATCTAAACCTGAGGCTGCAGCGATAATAGCAAGTGTATCCACATCACTTAAATTTTTCGATTCAGTGAAATATGCAAAAAGTAGATTCTCCGTAATCTCCTTTTCTTTTCCATGATTCTTTGCAAACTTCGCAAGACGATGCGCATCAAACGTATTCGTCGGCTTCATCTCATCAAAATTAAAACTTAAACCCATACTAGCTGCATGATTTCCTAGCTGTACGTTATTACGCTTAGCTTCTTCAATACTAATCCCATACTTTGATGCAAGCACTTCATTAATACTTGTTCCAGAGTAAACGGGAGTATTCGGATCCAACTCAAAACTTTTAAACTCAACTTCAACATCCTTCTTATGTGGAAATTGCTCTAAAGCCATCTCTAATCTACGTTTCCCAATATGGCAAAATGGGCATACAAAATCCGACCAAACCTCAATTTTCATATAAACACCTCATTAACATTTAGTTTTCAATCATTGTAGCACTGAGATTAAGGAATTCAAAAGTTTTTGCTCTATCTCCTTCATATAGTACATACAAAAATACACTTATAGCAGACTACCTAATTAACAAAAACAACGATAATCAAAAGGATTAACTATTATCCCTCCGATTATCGTCTATATAAATGCAACAACTTTAATTATGCCGGAATATACTTCCCTACGAACTTCCATACGGTATTCCAATATTTATTCGAATCTACTTTCTCCGCTTCTCCATGCCCAGCACCTGGAACAATTAATTTCTCTTTTTCTACTTTTGCAGCATTATATACTTCATCTAACATTTCAAAAGGAACGAATGTATCAGCATCCCCATGAATGAATAGCATAGGTGTTTTACTTTTCGCCACTTGTTTTACAGCTGAAGCTTCTTCTAAATCATATCCAGCTCTTAATTTTGTAACTGTATTTGCCGCATTCATAACAGGAAACTTCGGCAAGTGGAATAAATCTTTTAGCTGATAAGTAAATTCATCAATAACGGTTGAGTATCCACAATCTTCAATAATAACTTTAACATTAGAAGGTAAATCCTCTCCTGAAGTCATCATTACAGTTGCCCCGCCCATTGAAACACCAAATAGAGCTATTTCAGCATTAGGATCTTTCTTTAAGATTTGTTGAATCCAAATCAAAACATCTTTACGATCATTCCAGCCCATACCAACATAATCCCCTTCACTATTTCCGTGCCCACGAAGGTCTGGTGCTATGACATTATAGCCTTGTTCATAAAAGTTACGAATATATTTCGTCATTTCTGATGCTCTACCATTGTATCCATGAACCACAATTGCCCATTTATGACTAGATGATTCATTCATATATTCATAGCCTTTTAAATTCAATTTATCGAAAGAACGTATAGTTAATGTGTTAGGTTTATACTTCGATACGAAGTTCGCATTCTTTTCTTCATTTGTAGCCAATACATCTCCCGATGCATTTACCGTTTCTACTAAATGAGGATTATCTTGCAAAAATTCTTTTTCTTGTTTCGCATTCAATGCATAGTTATAAAAATAATTCCCAACTAACATATACACGATTAATAGAAGGACTAAGACTACTATAGTAATTATACCTATCCTTTTCATATTATCTCCTTTTCTAACTTAAATCTTCTTATATTAAAGTACATCAAAAAAACAACTGTACTATTTTAACACACCAGTGAATCTTATCTTTAAGAAATAAAATAGAAAATCTTAAATTACATATCAAAAATCACGAAAGAAATCTAATGAAACTTATATAAATATGTAATTAGCTTTGAAAAGAAGTTACAAAACACAAAAAAGACGAGTCATTCTGACTCGTCTTAAAGTTGCTTGGCGACGTCCTACTCTCACAGGGACAAGGTCCCAACTACCATCGGCGCTAGAGAGCTTAACTTCC
>NZ_JBPWBC010000042.1:0-2401 GCF_051776965.1 Bacillus cereus group sp. BceL220
AATTGACGTTTCACGTTGTTTGTTTCGTTCAGTTTTCAAAGAACTACTTGGTCGCTCATTTGCGACTTCCTTATGTTAACATCTTCGTTAGTTAATGTCAACTAAGTTTTTTATCTCGTTTGTCGCTTTCGATGTTAATGTCATCGGCGACTTGTCCTATATTACACCTCTATATAATAATAGTCAATATTAATCTTTCATTTTTTTAAAAAAGATGAAAAAGACTCTCATACCCCCTCTTTATTCCTCATACATATCAGTAAAATAACTGAAAGGAGTGTAGAACTTGTTCAACCCTTCTTTATTAAACACCATAAGCGCCCATTCAAGAAGCCCACACTATCATAGGAAGTTTCCCATCATTCTATTTTGGAGTCAAAAAAGCGGTTGCACTTCTCTTGCCAATTGGTTCTTTTACCAGATTGATTTATTGCAAACAGCTCTAAGTTATAGTCCTTTCATTCATAATTATGAATATGATATATACAAAAGTACACCTGCTTATAGTGTACGACTAGGAGTAGCGTTGCGAGAAAAACAAAAAGAAACGTTTAAACTTGTTCGTAACCCTTATAGGAGAGCAGTCAGTTCTTTCGTATCCTTAATTGGACCTCCTTATATGGAAAATCCCGAATGGAAACCCATCCGAAAGTTTTTATATCAAGATGAAAATTCCCCCAAAGGGATCTCATTTAAACAATTTCTATACTATCTATTTATGAAAGGGGCTCACGCAAGTGATATTAACCCACATTTCACACAACAATATATAGCTGGTGAAGAAGAATATGTCACCAATTATATATACTTAGAAAACTTTGATCAGGAAATGAAAGAATTAGAAAAGCGTTTCGAATTAAAAAACGCACCAATAAATGAGTTCTCAACATCATGGCATCATCAAACTCCCGCCATGATTTATAAAGGGAATTTTAGCGAAGGCGATATTACTGATCCTTTATTTCCCCGTCATCCAACTTTTGAAAGCTTTTATGATACTGAATGTATACAACTTGTTCAAACAATATTTCAAAATGATTTCGACACATATAAATACAGTAAAGAATATCCATACTAATTTTAGTCTATTATCTTTGCTAAATAAAAAAGATACCTCATATATAAGGTATCTTTTTTACATGTCAATTATATAAATCATACTGTTTAACAGTCTCTATTCTTCACCGTATTACCTTTTAATAGATTACATAACTTTTGCTTATCCGCCCATCCTACTCCAATTAAAACTAAACTCGCTCCCATTATTACTCTCCATGTCAGAGATTCATTTAATAGAATAATTGAAGTAACAATACTTATTAACGGTAATGCATTTAAATATAATCCGCTTACTGATGCTGAAACTCTCTCTAGCGCTTTATTCCAAAACCAATACGCTAAAATTGTTGCTCCAATAACAAGGTATATTACACTAAGTCCCGTTTTCCAAGTTTCAATCTTCGGTAAACCGTAATAAAGAATTTCTACCAGTGCAAATGGTAATAGAATAACAGCTCCGATAATTAAAGTTAATGTTGTAAAAACCTCGTTTGATAAATACTGTTCTTGTTTTGGTCGTTTTAGCAAAACCGTGTAGAAAGCAAATAGAAAAGTACTTAATAATATCAGTATATCTCCTATTAAAGACACTTCTTGATCAGCACTTTTAGATGGAATCGTAATAAAGAGTACTCCTATAGCACCCAATATAATTCCTATCCAATAATTCAATCGAATTTTCTCTTTCAAGAAGAATGCTGAAAAAAGAATTGTAACTAATGGTAATGCAGCATCTATGATACTAACATGTAATCCACTTGTTAAAGAAATACCATACGATGTGAACATAAAATACCCAGCTACACCGGTAAAAGCTAACAAACTCATTCTTTTCCATGGAACTTTTTTATGTACAACTGATTTTTGTAGTTGCTTAAATGAAAATAGCATACAAATTCCACTTGCAAAGAAAAGACGAATTAACAACAAAGTAAACGGCTGAATAGATTCTAACGCCCATTTTGTTGGCGCAATAGCTGTCCCCCATAATATAACAGCCACTAATAACATGCATATTTCTTTCATAATCCCCCACACCCATCAAAAATATATGTTAACTACCTTAATTATAGATTTTTTCTTATGTAAAATCCTTTAAAAACACAAAAGGTTATGCAAAAAGAGCTAGATTGCTACTTTTTACATAACCTTTTTATATAAGATCACAAACATTCTTTTATATCTCGACTATACCCTTATAAAAGGTAATTCTTACCTTTATATTTTAAGTAATAAAAATAAACACAAAAAAACCTAAGTCGAAACGACTTAGGTTTTTGCTTGGCGACGTCCTACTCTCACAGGGACAAGGTCCCAACTACCATCGGCGCTAGAGAGCTTA
>NZ_JBPWBC010000043.1:0-2296 GCF_051776965.1 Bacillus cereus group sp. BceL220
TAGCTCTCGATAAGTTAAACATTGGTCTTTATATACTACGGCAATATTCTCTGGTGTCTTCTTCACTTGTTCTTCAAACAATTGCGTTAATGTCTTTTCTTTTGGATATTCTGTTTTAGTATTATTGAAATCATTCAAAATTTTATGGTGCTCTATCTCTGTAATCATTTTGATATCTGCAATTTTCTGGTCTGGATTGTTTAGAATTTCTTTTGAAATTTGAATAAAGTGCTCCTTATACCTTTCTATTGTCTCTCTTTTATATAACTTAGTGGCATATTCCCAACGAAAAGATATTTGATTGATATTTTCCTCTGCCAACAAAGTCATATCAAATTTTGCAAATGCATAATTAGTTTTATGAGGCATAATTGTTAAATTACCAGTATTAAACTCTGAAATATCTATGTTTTCTAAAACAAACATTGTATCAAATAAAGGATTTCTACTTGTCTCTCTAGGCATTTCCAGTTCTTCTATTAATTCTTCGAATTGATAATCTTGGTTTTCAAATGCTTCTACAGTGTTTTCTTTTGTCTCTTGTAAGAATTGTCCGAATGTTTTACCACCCTTTGGATTTCCTCTAAGTGCAAGTGTATTCACAAACATTCCCATGACTTGATATAAATCAGTGTTATGTCTCCCAGCAGTAACTGTACCAACCATAACATCCTCTTGTCCTGTATGCTTCGATAACCATATTTGATAAATACTCATCAATGCCATATACAGCGTTACACCATTATCCTGACAGATTTGTTTTAATCTCTTTGTCAATGACACATCAATTTCAAAGAACACACTATCTCCTTCAAAACTTTGTATAGAAGGACGCATATAATCAGTTGGTAATTCTACTACCGGCACACCATCTTTAAAGCGATTCATCCAATATTCTTTTTGTATCTGAATTGCTTCACTTTGTATAAATTCTTGTTGCCATTCAGCGTAATCTTTATATTGTAACTTTAATGCTGGTAATTCATTCTCATAATAGAGTTCCATCAATTCTTTCATAAAGATACCAATGGATACACCATCCGCAATAATGTGATGAATATCAAGCATGAATACATATCGATTTTGTTCTAATTCCGTTAATCCTACACGCATAAGTGGAGCTTCACTTAAATCAAAAGGACGTATAAAGTCTGTTTTTTCATATTGATTATCTATGTCCTTAGGAATTATTTCTATATTAAACGGAACTTCATCATGAACTTTCTGTAAAATCTCTCCATCCTTAGTAACAAATGATGTTCGAAGAACTTCATGACGATAAATTAACCCTTGTAAAGCTCTTTCCAATTTGACAATGTTTAAATCGCCTTTGATTTCCATGATACTTGGTATGTTATATGTGATACCATTTAGATCTAAATTAGTTAAAGTATATATTCTTTGTTGGGCAGATGAAGCTGAATAATATGCTTTCTTTTCTATAGGTCTAATAACGCAATCAACATTCACATTAAGCTGTTCCATATATACAGATAGTTGACGTATACTTGAATGCATAAATAGTTCTTTTAAACCAAGTTTTATTTTTAACTCTTTTTGTATTTTAGCTAGAAGCACCATCGCTTTTAACGAATGTCCTCCTAATAAGAAGAAATCATCATGTACACTGATTTTTTCTATTTGTAAAACTTCTTGCCAAATTCGAACTAAATGTTGTTCCAATTCATTATCAGTTTCTTCATAAATTGTATCTATTCCTATACGTTTCTCATCAGGTTCAGGAAGAGCTCTTCGATCTACTTTCCCATTTGTATTTAAAGGTAGATTATCCAGCTGCATAAAGAATGTCGGAATCATATACTCAGGTATTTGCTTCATAAGTTCAGATTTCACTTTTTGAATGTCTAATTCAGATTCTTGAATAATATAAGCTACTAAGTATTTCTCTCCTGTTACAGCTTCTTTAATTACTACAGCTACATCCTGTATTTCTTCCACATTCAATAGACGAGCTTCGATTTCTCCTAATTCTACTCGGTATCCTCGAATTTTTACTTGTTGATCCATTCGTCCACAATATTCAATATTTCCATCTGGCAACCATCTCCCTAAGTCACCCGTGCGGTATAACCTTTTCTTCATGCTATTATGATAAATAAATTTTTCTTTTGTTAATTCTGGACGATTTAAATATCCTTGTACTAGACCATCCCCAGCTATACAAATTTCCCCTATTACCCCTATCGGATTTAATTGGAGTTGGTGATTTAAAATATAAATCTCCGTATTAGATAACGGTTTCCCAATTGGAATTTCATTTACTTTTCCAACAAAT
>NZ_JBPWBC010000044.1:0-1779 GCF_051776965.1 Bacillus cereus group sp. BceL220
GTAACAACCGTATTCTCTGTAGGACCATAGTTATTAAATAATCTATATCCATTCTTTTTATATTTCCTTAGCTGATCACCACCTGTTAGTAACACACGAAGTGAATTATTCTCCAATTCAATAAATTGTTCACAAACCGGTGTTGGTAAGAAACTAATACTAATCTCGTTTTGCTCATAATAAGCATTCAAGCGTTGCATATCTAAACGAATCTCGTGTGGGATAATATGCAATGTTGCACCCTTTAAGATATACGGTAGTATTTCCCACGAAGATGCGTCAAAACCAAATCCTGCATATTGAGTACTATTATCTTGTTCTGTAACCTGGAAATATTCTTGATGCCAGAAACAAAGGTTTATTACTGATTGATGCTCAACTACTACACCCTTTGGTTTACCTGTAGAACCTGAAGTATAAATAATATAAGCCATATCATTTGATTGATTTATCCTTTCAGGATTCGAACAGTTTGAGCTATAACAAGCTGTATCTTCTAAATTTAATATCATTCTTTTAGTATTTAATTTTTTTACTAAATGCGTCTGAATCAATACTAATTGCACTTGGCTATCTTCAAGCATATAGGTAATTCGCTCTTCTGGATATTCAGGATCAATTGGCAAATATGCCCCTCCAGCTTTTAAAACTCCTAAAATTCCCACTAACATTTCTACCGAACGCTCAAGCATAATTCCTACAATTTCTTCTCTTACAATTCCCTTACTTCTTAACGTATGAGCAAGTTGGTTTGCTCTTTCATTTAGCTCACGATAAGTTAATGATTGATCTTTATATGCTACAGCAATATTATTTGGCGTTTTCTTCACTTGCTCTTCAAACAATTGAGACAGTGTCTTCTCTTTTGGAAATTCTGTTTTTGTATTATTAAATTGATACAAAAGTTGATGCTTTTCTTTCTCTGTAATGATTTCAAGTTCTCCAATTGACTGATCAATATTTTGTACAATCGTTTCTAAAATTCTAATAAAACGTTCTTTAAATATATTAATCGTTTCTTCTTTATACAACTTAGTTGCATATTCCCATTGAAAATGCAGTTGATTTCCTCGTTCCTGTCCAACAATCGTCATATCAAATTTAGAAATACCATGATTCCATTCATAATTTCTCATTTGTAATCCTTTATTTGGAATTGTTGGTACATCTATATTTTCTAAAACAAACATCGTATCAAATAGAGGATTTCTACTCGTTTCTCTTGGTAAAGATAGAGCTTCTACCAATTCTTCGAATTGATAATCTTGATTTTCAAACGCCTCTAATAGCTCTTCCTTCATTTCCTCAAGAAATTTTCTAAATGTTTTCTCTGCATTTACATCTGCTCGTATTACAAGTGTATTCACAAACATTCCGATCATTTGTTGTAAGTCTACATGAGATCTGCCGGCCGAAACTGTACCAACAACAATATCTTCTTGCCCCGTATGTTTGGATAACCATACTTGATAAGCACTCATTAATAACATATACATTGTGACACCAGTTTCTTGACAAATTTCTTTTAATTTCCTTGTCAATTTCTGATTTAAAGTAAATGAAACCCGATCACCATCAAATGTTTGAACTGCAGGGCGCGCATAGTCAGTTGGTAATTCCACTACCGGCACACCATCTTTAAAACGATTCGTCCAATATTCTTTTTGCATCTGAATTGCTTCACTTTGTATAAATTCTTGTTGCCATTCAGCGTAATCTTTATATTGTAACTTTAATGCTGGTAATTCATTCTCATAATAGAGTTCCATCAATTCTTTC
>NZ_JBPWBC010000045.1:0-1687 GCF_051776965.1 Bacillus cereus group sp. BceL220
TTCTTGAGCTTTACGGTTAGCTTCTTCCTGAGCTTTACGGTTAGCTTCTTCCTGAGCTTTACGGTTAGCTTCTTCCTGAGCTTTACGGTTAGCTTCTTCCTGAGCTTTACGGTTAGCTTCTTCCTGAGCTTTACGGTTAGCTTCTTCCTGAGCTTTACGTTGAGCCTCTTCCTGAGCCTTACGGTCAGTTTCTTCTTTAGCTTTACGGTCAGCTTCTTCCTTACTCTTTGTGTCTGCTGTATCTTTTTTAGTATCTTGTGAAGTGGCAACTTTGGTGTCTGCCTTTTTTACAGTTTGATTGGAAGGTGATTTTCCATCAATAAATACAATACTCATTAAAAAGAAAGCTAGTGCTAGATATAAATATGAATATACTACTTTCTTTCTGGTTTTAATTTGTATTTTGGGTAACACAAATTGTGGCTTAATTAATCCAATAATTAAAGCAAGTAAGCTTAACGAAAATCCCAAAAAACCAATATTAACAAGGGCAGGGCGGATAGAATTTGGAATAATTGCTTGAAGTATTAAAAATAAAATAAAGATATAAACAATGGAAGCAATAAACATTTTCCATGCGGTTTTAGAGCGATAACCAAAAATTTTTCTCCAGTTCATTTAAGAACCTCCTTATCTAAGATACTAGATTTTGCTTACGAATTATAATAATGTAATGATTTAATATTGAGATGCAACTCATCACCTCTCATTTAATAAAATTAATGTATTTATGTAACAAATATACATATGTAAGCATATCATTGTCGTTAACAAATTTTCCATTTTTTTATTTTCATTATGTCTTGTTTACAGCCCTTCCCGAACGAGAAAGCCCCTCGCCTTTAGGCATGGGATGAAAGTGAGGTTGGATAAGGAGTGCACTAAAAACCGCAAGGTTTGTGGCACTCTAAGTATCCAAAATGTTGGTATCTTTTATTTTTTCATCTTTCATGTTGCAGCTTTGTTATCCAACTGATACAATGCGAACATGATGAATGATTATAGAAGAACCAAAACAACCGTGTCATTAATTAACTATCATTTTGTGTTTTGCCCGCGATACAGAAGAAAGATTTTTCTTAACACAAAAGTAGAAGAACGTTTTAAGGAGTTGGTTCAAGAAATATGCGGAGAATTGGATATTTCTATTGTTGCAATGGAATGCGACAAAGACCACGTTCACTTGTTCTTAAATACACCACCAACACTTAGTCCTGCTGATACAATGGCAAAAATTAAAGGAGTGACATCAAAACGTTTGAGAGAAGAATTTCCACATCTTCAACACTTGCCGAGCCTATGGACGCGTTCTTATTTTGTTTCTACTGCTGGAAGTGTATCAAGTGAGACAATAAAACATTATGTTGAAAATCAAAAAACGAGGGGGTGAAACTTGTGCCACAAACCATCACGGTTAAAGTTAAATTACTTCCAACAAAAGAACAAATCATGCTATTGGAACAAAGTAGCCACGAGTATATAAAAGTCATTAATGCCCTTGTATCTGAAATGGTTGAAGCAAAGAAAAGCACGAAGAAAAGTACAAAGGATATTGAGGCCAATATCCCAAGTGCGGTGAAAAATCAAGCAATTAAAGATGCGAAAAGTGTGTTTTCTACAAAGGTGAAAAAGAGTAAATACAAAATCGTTCCGATTCTAAAAAGACCTGTTTGTGTATGGAATAACC
>NZ_JBPWBC010000047.1:0-1371 GCF_051776965.1 Bacillus cereus group sp. BceL220
AAGGCTGAGCTGTGATGGGGAAGCTCCTTATGGAGCGAAGTCTTTGATTCCCCGCTGCCAAGAAAAGCTTCTAGCGAGATAAAAGGTGCCTGTACCGCAAACCGACACAGGTAGGCGAGGAGAGAATCCTAAGGTGTGCGAGAGAACTCTGGTTAAGGAACTCGGCAAAATGACCCCGTAACTTCGGGAGAAGGGGTGCTTTCTTAACGGAAAGCCGCAGTGAATAGGCCCAAGCGACTGTTTAGCAAAAACACAGCTCTCTGCGAAGCCGTAAGGCGAAGTATAGGGGGTGACACCTGCCCGGTGCTGGAAGGTTAAGGAGAGGGGTTAGCGTAAGCGAAGCTCTGAACTGAAGCCCCAGTAAACGGCGGCCGTAACTATAACGGTCCTAAGGTAGCGAAATTCCTTGTCGGGTAAGTTCCGACCCGCACGAAAGGTGTAACGATTTGGGCACTGTCTCAACCAGAGACTCGGTGAAATTATAGTACCTGTGAAGATGCAGGTTACCCGCGACAGGACGGAAAGACCCCGTGGAGCTTTACTGTAGCCTGATATTGAATTTTGGTACAGTTTGTACAGGATAGGCGGGAGCCATTGAAACCGGAGCGCTAGCTTCGGTGGAGGCGCTGGTGGGATACCGCCCTGACTGTATTGAAATTCTAACCTACGGGTCTTATCGACCCGGGAGACAGTGTCAGGTGGGCAGTTTGACTGGGGCGGTCGCCTCCTAAAGTGTAACGGAGGCGCCCAAAGGTTCCCTCAGAATGGTTGGAAATCATTCGTAGAGTGCAAAGGCATAAGGGAGCTTGACTGCGAGACCTACAAGTCGAGCAGGGACGAAAGTCGGGCTTAGTGATCCGGTGGTTCCGCATGGAAGGGCCATCGCTCAACGGATAAAAGCTACCCCGGGGATAACAGGCTTATCTCCCCCAAGAGTCCACATCGACGGGGAGGTTTGGCACCTCGATGTCGGCTCATCGCATCCTGGGGCTGTAGTCGGTCCCAAGGGTTGGGCTGTTCGCCCATTAAAGCGGTACGCGAGCTGGGTTCAGAACGTCGTGAGACAGTTCGGTCCCTATCCGTCGTGGGCGTAGGAAATTTGAGAGGAGCTGTCCTTAGTACGAGAGGACCGGGATGGACGCACCGCTGGTGTACCAGTTGTTCTGCCAAGGGCATAGCTGGGTAGCTATGTGCGGAAGGGATAAGTGCTGAAAGCATCTAAGCATGAAGCCCCCCTCAAGATGAGATTTCCCATAGCGTAAGCTAGTAAGATCCCTGAAAGATGATCAGGTTGATAGGTTCGAGGTGGAAGCATGGTGACATGTGGAGCTGACGAATACTAATAGATCGAGGACTTAACCATATAATATG
>NZ_JBPWBC010000048.1:0-1061 GCF_051776965.1 Bacillus cereus group sp. BceL220
GAATATCCAAAAGAAAAGACATTAACGCAATTGTTTGAAGAACAAGTGAAGAAGACACCAGAGAATATTGCCGTAGTATATAAAGACCAATGTTTAACTTATCGAGAGCTAAACGCAAGAGCGAATGAACTTGCTTATATGTTGTTAGAACAAGGGGTTACTAAAAATCAGATTATTGGTTTAGTCGTAGAACGTTCCGTGGAAATGATTGTAGGAATTTTAGGGATTTTAAAAGCTGGGGGGGCATATTTACCAATTGATCCTCAGTATCCACAAGAGAGAATCATGAATATTCTAGAAGATTCTAAAACTGAAATTTTGTTAACGACATCGAATCTAGAAAATGAATTGGCCGATTCTTTATTTGCTAGTTGTGGTTTACAAGGGAAGACGATTTATTTAGACGAAATTATAAAAGAAGAGGTATTAGAAGAGAAGAAGAACCCTGGCATTTCTAAAGATTCATCATCATTAGCATACGTTATGTATACTTCTGGTTCTACAGGAACCCCAAAAGGAAATTTAACTATGCATTACAATGTATCTCGTGTTGTGAAGGATACAAATTATGTGAACATAAAAGCAGACGATCAATTGTTACAAATAGCCAATTATGCTTTTGATGGATCTACATTTGATATTTATGGTGCTTTATTAAATGGAGCAAAACTAGTATTAGTAGATAAAGAGGTAATAGGAGATATTGAAAAGCTCTCTGAAGTAATACAGAAAGAATCTATTACTATGATGTTTGTTCCTACGGGACTTTTCCACACAATTGTAGATATAAGAGTAGACTGTTTTAGAGGAATGCATACAGTTATAGTTGGTGGAGACAAATTATCACAAAAGCATGTAAAACAAGTAGTTGATGTGTATGGAACAAAAATTATTAATGGGTATGGTCCGACAGAAAGTACTGTATTTGCAACTGCAGCTGAAGCGAATGCATTTGTTGGAAAAGTAAATGAAATTCCAATTGGGAAACCGTTATCTAATACGGAGATTTATATTTTAAATCACCAACTCCAATTAAATCCGATAGGGGTAATAGGGGAAAT
>NZ_JBPWBC010000049.1:0-1057 GCF_051776965.1 Bacillus cereus group sp. BceL220
GAATAATTCACTTCGTGTGTTACTAACAGGTGGTGATCAGCTAAGGAAATATAAAAAGAATGGATATAGATTATTTAATAACTATGGTCCTACAGAGAATACGGTTGTTACAACAACTGGAGAAATAAGTAAAGTAGAAACTAATATACCAATTGGAAAACCAATAGCTAACACTAAAGTATATATTTTAGATGAGCAAAAGCAGCTGCAACCTATTGGTGTTATTGGAGAACTATGTATTTCTGGTGTTGGAATAGCACGAGGTTATTGGCAGAAGGAAGATTTAACTAAAGAAAGATTTATTGCAAATCCATATCAGCAAGGCGAAATAATGTATCGAACAGGTGACATGGCAAGATGGCTACCAGATGGAAGTATTGAGTTTTTAGGAAGAAATGATCATCAAGCTAAAGTTCGAGGATATCGGATAGAATTAGCTGAAATCGAATCTTGTCTATTGAATGTGGAAGAAATACAGGATGTAGCTGTAGTAGTTAAAGGAGCTGTAACAGGAGAGAAATACTTAGTAGCTTATATTATTCAAGAATCTGAATTAGACATTCAAAAAGTGAAATCTGAACTTATGAAGCAAATACCTGAGTATATGATTCCAACATTCTTTATGCAGCTGGATAATCTACCTTTAAATACAAATGGGAAAGTAGATCGAAGGGCTCTTCCTGAACCTGATGAGAAACGTATAGGAATAGATACAATTTATGAAGAAGCTGATAATGAATTGGAACAACACTTGGTTCGAATTTGGCAAGAAGTTTTACAAATAGAAAAAATCAGTGTACATGATGATTTCTTCTTATTAGGAGGACATTCATTAAAAGCGATGGTGCTTTTAGCTAAAATACAAAAAGAGTTAAAAATAAAACTTGGTTTAAAAGAACTATTTATGCATTCAAGTATACGCCAGCTATCTGTATATATGGAACAACTTAATGTGAATGTTGATTGCGTTATTAGACCTATAGAAAAGAAAGCATATTATTCAGCTTCATCTGCCCAACAAAGAATATATACTTTAACTAATTTAGATCTAAATGGT
>NZ_JBPWBC010000051.1:0-674 GCF_051776965.1 Bacillus cereus group sp. BceL220
TGATGGCAGAGAGGTCACACCCGTTCCCATACCGAACACGGAAGTTAAGCTCTCTAGCGCCGATGGTAGTTGGGACCTTGTCCCTGTGA
The DNA here is from genome assembly GCF_051776965.1 of Bacillus cereus group sp. BceL220. NCBI lineage: Bacteria > Bacillati > Bacillota > Bacilli > Caryophanales > Bacillaceae > Bacillus > Bacillus cereus group sp. BceL220. Next base: position 90 of record NZ_JBPWBC010000051.1, read on the forward strand.
GAGTAGGACGTTGCCAGGCAAAATGGAGGATTAGCTCAGCTGGGAGAGCACCTGCCTTACAAGCAGGGGGTCGGCGGTTCGATCCCGTCATCCTCCACCATATATGTCGGAGGGGTAGCGAAGTGGCTAAACGCGGCGGACTGTAAATCCGCTCCTTCGGGTTCGGCAGTTCGAATCTGCCCCCCTCCACCATTCTTAATTAATGGGCTATAGCCAAGCGGTAAGGCAACGGACTTTGACTCCGTCATGCGCTGGTTCGAATCCAGCTAGCCCAGCCATTAAGAGCCATTAGCTCAGTTGGTAGAGCATCTGACTTTTAATCAGAGGGTCGAAGGTTCGAATCCTTCATGGCTCACCATTTTTAATAAAACATGCGGGTGTGGCGGAATTGGCAGACGCACTAGACTTAGGATCTAGCGCCTTTGGCGTGGGGGTTCGACTCCCTTCACCCGCACTTTTAATAAAATAACTCATACATGTCTTGCGGAAGTAGTTCAGTGGTAGAATACAACCTTGCCAAGGTTGGGGTCGCGGGTTCGAATCCCGTCTTCCGCTCCAATTTTCAATATGACATGCCGGGGTGGC
>NZ_JBPWBC010000052.1:0-654 GCF_051776965.1 Bacillus cereus group sp. BceL220
GCACGGGATCGTAACTCGCCGGTTCATTCTACAAAAGGCACGCCATCACCCATTAACGGGCTCTGACTATTTGTAGGCACACGGTTTCAGGATCTCTTTCACTCCCCTTCCGGGGTGCTTTTCACCTTTCCCTCACGGTACTGGTTCACTATCGATCACTAGGGAGTATTTAGCCTTGGGAGATGGTCCTCCCAGATTCCGACGGAATTTCACGTGTTCCGCCGTACTCAGGATACATTCAAGAGAGAACGAAGTTTCGACTACGGGGTTGTTACCCTCTACGACGGACCTTTCCAGGTCGCTTCGTCTACCTCGTTCCTTTGTAACTCCGTATAGAATGTCCTACAACCCCAAGAGGCAAGCCTCTTGGTTTGGGCTATGTTCCGTTTCGCTCGCCGCTACTCAGGAAATCGCATTTGCTTTCTCTTCCTCCAGGTACTTAGATGTTTCAGTTCCCTGGGTCTGTCTTCCATACCCTATGTATTCAGGTAAGGATACCATACCATTACGTATAGTGGGTTTCCCCATTCGGAAATCTTCGGATCAAAGCTTACTTACAGCTCCCCGAAGCATATCGGCGTTAGTCCCGTCCTTCATCGACTCCTAGTGTCAAGGCATCCACCGTGCGCCCTTTCTAACTTAACCAAACTAAAA
>NZ_JBPWBC010000053.1:0-572 GCF_051776965.1 Bacillus cereus group sp. BceL220
CATGCGATTTTAGAATCTGGATACGGAAAATCAGAAATCGCATATCAAAAACATAATCTATTCGGTCTACGTGCATATGATGGAGATCCGTTTAAATATGCGAAATATTTACCAAGCTACGGCGATAGCATTGCTTATAATGCTAATTATGTACGAGAAAGATATTTAGAAGAAAGTGGAATGTATTATAACGGGCCAACATTAACTGGCATGAACGTGAAATATGCATCAGATAAAGGCTGGGCTACAAAAATTGCGGGTATTATGGAACGTATTAAACCGTTTCGTGTAGAAGACTATACATATGCAAAAAAATTACCAAAGAATCCTGAAACATTAGATGTCGACGCGTTATCTAATGAAATTCCATATAAAATGTATGCAGACGGTTCAAGGTCAAATGTTGTATCATCAGCTGCTTACTACCAGGTACCTTATCCATTTAATTTAAAAATTAAAAGTAGACCAGATGTAGCTGTCGAGGAGAATAAAGTTGGTACAGTAACTCCTGGAACAACCATCTTTATTTATCGTGAAGATCCAAATGGATGGGTAGAATTCTCTTTTGAAGC
>NZ_JBPWBC010000054.1:0-549 GCF_051776965.1 Bacillus cereus group sp. BceL220
CACGACTTACTTTGTGGTCTTGGTCTTGCATCCATCTTTGTTCTTTATCATCAAGTTGACGAAGGGCATTCAGTTTCTTAGCTTCTCCTAATTTCTTGCGAACACTGCGAAACTTACGTTTCATAAATTTGTTTTGCCTACCGTTCCCGAAGAAACGAACTTTATCATCATCTGTGATGGCTACCGCAGGAACTTTGAGACCTAAGTCTACTCCTAAAATCTTTGTTCCCGTTTTTTCGTTTGTAGGAATCGTGACAGATATTTGAGCAATCCATTTAGCAGATTTCTTCGTGATACGAAGTGTACCTAACTTGTGCTTCAACAATTCGAAATTGCGATTATATTTGTCGATTAATAAAGCGCGAACCTTTAAACGAGTTGACTTTCCGTTTACCATAAACGGAATTGAAATGTGTGTGAAGTCAAATGAATAGTTTTGGTTATTCCATACACAAACAGGTCTTTTTAGAATCGGAACGATTTTGTATTTACTCTTTTTCACCTTTGTAGAAAACACACTTTTCGCATCTTTAATTGCTTGATTTTTCA
>NZ_JBPWBC010000055.1:0-530 GCF_051776965.1 Bacillus cereus group sp. BceL220
TCAAAGCTTACTTACAGCTCCCCGAAGCATATCGGCGTTAGTCCCGTCCTTCATCGACTCCTAGTGTCAAGGCATCCACCGTGCGCCCTTTCTAACTTAACCAAACTAAAAATTAAAAAATATGAGCTACACTGTTATCTAGTTTTCAAAGAACATACCATTTGCTATTTAAAATAGCTTTTTGGTGGAGCCTAGCGGGATCGAACCGCTGACCTCCTGCGTGCAAGGCAGGCGCTCTCCCAGCTGAGCTAAGGCCCCAAAATGTATGGTGGGCCTAAATGGACTCGAACCATCGACCTCACGCTTATCAGGCGTGCGCTCTAACCAGCTGAGCTATAGGCCCATACAAATTGCAGGATTTATTTATATCATATCCTCATTTAAGAGTCAATGTTGAATTGAACTCTCAAAACTAAACGAAAACGAAACACGGAAACTTATATTGATGAACAGCGTTCATCAATTCTCCATAGAAAGGAGGTGATCCAGCCGCACCTTCCGATACGGCTACCTTGTTACGACTTCACCCC
>NZ_JBPWBC010000056.1:0-478 GCF_051776965.1 Bacillus cereus group sp. BceL220
ATGATGGCAGAGAGGTCACACCCGTTCCCATACCGAACACGGAAGTTAAGCTCTCTAGCGCCGATGGTAGTTGGGACCTTGTCCCTGTGAGAGTAGGACGTTGCCAGGCAAACGGAGGATTAGCTCAGCTGGGAGAGCACCTGCCTTACAAGCAGGGGGTCGGCGGTTCGATCCCGTCATCCTCCACCATTTAGCCGACTTAGCTCAATTGGTAGAGCAACTGACTTGTAATCAGTAGGTTGGGGGTTCAAGTCCTCTAGTCGGCACCAGTTTTAATTTTGAGAGCCATTAGCTCAGTTGGTAGAGCATCTGACTTTTAATCAGAGGGTCGAAGGTTCGAATCCTTCATGGCTCACCATTTTAATGAAATATGCGGGTGTGGCGGAATTGGCAGACGCACTAGACTTAGGATCTAGCGCCTTTGGCGTGGGGGTTCGACTCCCTTCACCCGCACTTTTAATAAAATATCTCAAACATG
>NZ_JBPWBC010000057.1:0-457 GCF_051776965.1 Bacillus cereus group sp. BceL220
TCGAAACACAAGGAATTGATGCCCTTCAATCTAAGAAAAAGGGGCGTCCATCCATGAAAAAAGATTCAAATAAACAATTAAAACAACCTTTAGCTGAAGGGTCAGTCGAAGCACTTGAAGCACGCATTAAACAGCTTGAGATGGAAAATGAGTACTTAAAAAAGTTAAATGCCTTAGTTCAAAACAAGGAAAAATTACAAAACAAGACAAAGCGCAAGTAGTCTATGAATTAAGGCATAAATATTCGGTGAAGGCACTCGTGGAGCTAGCTACTATTCCTCGAAGCACATATTATGATTTAGTAAAGAAAATGAATCGTCCAGATCTAGATGCCGATTTGAAAGCGGAGATTAAAGCGATTTATGAGGAAAATGAAGGTCGTTATGGTTACCGTCGCATTCGTGATGAATTAACGAATCGTGGCCAGAAAGTGAACCACAAGAAGGTTCAGCGCATT
>NZ_JBPWBC010000058.1:0-443 GCF_051776965.1 Bacillus cereus group sp. BceL220
CTTCGACTGACCCTTCAGCTAAAGGTTGTTTTAATTGTTTATTTGAATCTTTTTTCATGGATGGACGCCCCTTTTTCTTAGATTGAAGGGCATCAATTCCTTGTGTTTCGAGCTGTTTTTTCCAAACAGAAATCGTTGAAGGGGCAGGAATATTAAAGATAGCTGCCGTCTCAAATAAGGACATACCGTTTTCAATCATAAAGTTTAGTACGTCTAGTTTAAATTGTTGTGTGTAATTTGTACATCGTTTTAGAAAAGCTTCCAGACCATTCTGTTTATATTGGTTTACCCAATTCAAAATGATTGTGTCACTTATACCGAGCGATCTACCCATTTCTCGATAACTTTCATTTCCGTTCAAATAACGTAGAACGATTTGTATTTTTTCATCAGCTGTAAATTTAGCCATAGAAAAACTGCACCTCCAATTGTTAGACTGTGTC
>NZ_JBPWBC010000059.1:0-422 GCF_051776965.1 Bacillus cereus group sp. BceL220
AGGTCCATACGATACAATGGATCTTTCCAAAAACGCATAATAGAATTATTTTTCATTTTAAAACAGCCCCTTTGAATTAACTTAATTTCATGTTAAAAATTTTTTGATTAAGTAAAATAATAAAATTTAATTGCACATATTTTGACATTCTTTAGTAATGGTACATGCATGGCCTTTATTCCCTAAAGTATTGCTGATATAAGGAGATTTTGCTGTTAATTGAGTAACCACTATTGTGTTAGTATTAGCTTGAACATCCCCAGCTCCAACTGCGTTAAGTAATTCATTTCCTTGGATTTCTTCTAAACTATCTCCAACTGGACTACCTGGCATATTTCCTCTTTCATCAGAAGAGAGGTCCATACGATACAATGGATCTTTCCAAAAACGCATAATAGAATTATTTTTCATTTTAAAACAGC
>NZ_JBPWBC010000060.1:0-416 GCF_051776965.1 Bacillus cereus group sp. BceL220
AATGGACTCTCTATCTATCACGAAGTTTGATAATAAGATTATGTCAATTGAATCTTCATTATATGCAAGCAGTGGTCACCGTGGAGAGCTTACAAGACCCTAGTTCTTGGTAAGAAATATAACCCGAAAAAAACCCTTAAAGGGAGGTGAAATACATGAAAAAATGGATCAATCCAAAAATGGACTCTCTATCTATCACGAAGTTTGATAATAAGATTATGTCAATTGAATCTTCATTATATGCAAGCAGTGGTCACCGTGGAGAGCTTACAAGACCCTAGTTCTTGGTTAAGAAATATAACCCGAAAAAAACCCTTAAAGGGAGGTGAAATACATGAAAAAATGGATCAATCCAAAAATGGACTCTCTATCTATCACGAAGTTTGATAATAAGATTGTGTCAATTGAATCTTCAT
>NZ_JBPWBC010000061.1:0-389 GCF_051776965.1 Bacillus cereus group sp. BceL220
CGTTCATCCTGAGCCAGGATCAAACTCTCCAATAAAGTTAGTTTGTCTAGCATCTAAAAATAAAAATTGACGTTTCACGTTGTTTGTTTCGTTCAGTTTTCAAAGAACTAATGGTGGAGCCTAGCGGGATCGAACCGCTGACCTCCTGCGTGCAAGGCAGGCGCTCTCCCAGCTGAGCTAAGGCCCCAAACAAGTATCGGGAAGACAGGATTTGAACCTGCGACCCCCTGGTCCCAAACCAGGTGCTCTACCAAGCTGAGCCACTTCCCGAAAGAAAACGCGCCCGAGAGGAGTCGAACCCCTAACCTCTTGATCCGTAGTCAAACGCTCTATCCAATTGAGCTACGGGCGCATATGGTGCCGAGGGCGGGGGTCGAACCCGCACGGTG
>NZ_JBPWBC010000062.1:0-388 GCF_051776965.1 Bacillus cereus group sp. BceL220
TTACTTATCATGTTAATTGCTTCTTCTTCAGATTGTTTAAAACAAGTTGTAATTTCAGGTGAATGGTACTCTTTATATTCTTGAAAGAGTGTAGAAACAAATGGATCTTGATGATATTCTAGGCTGATATAATGAAGAATTTTTTGTATTCGAAGTAAAACATCTTTTTCTTCTTTATATAAATTAAATAATTGTGAGCGCTTAAGCTGAATATGACGCATATAGCAGTCGCATAATATTTCAGTTTTATCTGTATAGTAATAATAAATAGTACCTTTACCAACTTTAGCTGTCTTTGCAATTTCATCAACCGTTGTGTTACGGACACCACGCGTAGAGAACAGTATTGTGGCAGATTGAATGATTTTCATTTTTTTATTTTCTTTTT
>NZ_JBPWBC010000063.1:0-361 GCF_051776965.1 Bacillus cereus group sp. BceL220
AACGAAACAAACAACGTGAAACGTCAATTTTTATTTTTAGATGCTAGACAAACTAACTTTATTGGAGAGTTTGATCCTGGCTCAGGATGAACGCTGGCGGCGTGCCTAATACATGCAAGTCGAGCGAATGGATTGAGAGCTTGCTCTCAAGAAGTTAGCGGCGGACGGGTGAGTAACACGTGGGTAACCTGCCCATAAGACTGGGATAACTCCGGGAAACCGGGGCTAATACCGGATAATATTTTGAACTGCATGGTTCGAAATTGAAAGGCGGCTTCGGCTGTCACTTATGGATGGACCCGCGTCGCATTAGCTAGTTGGTGAGGTAACGGCTCACCAAGGCAACGATGCGTAGCCGACC
>NZ_JBPWBC010000064.1:0-353 GCF_051776965.1 Bacillus cereus group sp. BceL220
GTATTATGAGTTTGAAAATTTCATAAACTCTAAAATCTTATAAAAAGAGGAGCATAAAACATGAGCGAACAATGTCCAATTAATGTACCATGTCAGGTAGCGGGACAAACCCAAACACCATTAAGTGATGAGACTGCAACACCAATTGTTACTCCAGGAGCACCTATTGTAAAGATTCCAGTGGTATTAGCTGAAAGAACGCTTCAAATTGTTGTAGAGTCCGATATTTCATTAGAGCCTCCAGCAGTCGAAATTAAACGCATCTTAAAAAACGTATTTTTAACACAATGTAAGTTAGTGCCTGTAGCATTCGTACCAGTACCAGGTACACCTTACCGACGAGTTACAAGAGC
>NZ_JBPWBC010000065.1:0-352 GCF_051776965.1 Bacillus cereus group sp. BceL220
ACAGCCTTCAAGATGAGGGTGTGCCATCACCCCTCCTAAGACAGACCATATAGGCTCTTAGGCTGATTGACTATTACCGCCAACCACAGTTGCGTAGCGAATATTCATCGCCCCAACGATATCACGATGTTTCTCAAACCCACATTGGCACTTGTATTTTCTGTCTTGCGCCTTGTTCTTTTCAGAACATTTCGGACATGTTTGACTTGTATAAGAAGGGTTCACATATTCGACCTTTATGCCAACTAATGTCGCTTTGTACTCGATGAATTGTGCTAAACGATGGAATGACCAAGTGTGTAGATTTTTTTCGTTTTTACGGCTTGTTCGTGCCGTCTGTCTAATGTTTGTT
>NZ_JBPWBC010000066.1:0-324 GCF_051776965.1 Bacillus cereus group sp. BceL220
TCGGCGGTTCGATCCCGTCATCCTCCACCATTTAGCCGACTTAGCTCAATTGGTAGAGCAACTGACTTGTAATCAGTAGGTTGGGGGTTCAAGTCCTCTAGTCGGCACCAGAAAATCATGGCGGTTGTGGCGAAGTGGTTAACGCACCGGATTGTGGCTCCGGCATTCGTGGGTTCGATTCCCATCAGTCGCCCCATTTTTTCTTAAAATATTAATATGCGGGTGTGGCGGAATTGGCAGACGCACTAGACTTAGGATCTAGCGCCTTTGGCGTGGGGGTTCGACTCCCTTCACCCGCACTTTTAATAAAATATCTCAAACATG
>NZ_JBPWBC010000067.1:0-304 GCF_051776965.1 Bacillus cereus group sp. BceL220
TAGACCAGATGTAGCTGTCGAGGAGAATAAAGTTGGTACAGTAACTCCTGGAACAACCATCTTTATTTATCGTGAAGATCCAAATGGATGGGTAGAATTCTCTTTTGAAGCGAATGGAGAAAAATACTGGACATTAAAAAGTAAATTAAGTATGTAATTAAAAAGATCTATTTCACTACTTTTAATCGTTTAGATTATAATCTCATATAATTGAGAGATAAGTTTTTTACTTTCTTAAAATAAAGTTATGTATACAAGAAAAGTTAGAGAATTATTTTCTCTAACTTTTCTTCGCTAGTATTTG
>NZ_JBPWBC010000068.1:0-291 GCF_051776965.1 Bacillus cereus group sp. BceL220
TGATCAGGTTGATAGGTTCGAGGTGGAAGCATGGTGACATGTGGAGCTGACGAATACTAATAGATCGAGGACTTAACCATATAATATGTAGCAAATGTTATCTAGTTTTGAGAGAATATAAAAAACTTGTTGACTTTTAAAGTAAACAAGTTATAATAATGATTGTCTCAAAAGAATAATGTCTGGTAATGATGGCAGAGAGGTCACACCCGTTCCCATACCGAACACGGAAGTTAAGCTCTCTAGCGCCGATGGTAGTTGGGACCTTGTCCCTGTGAGAGTAGGACGTTG
>NZ_JBPWBC010000069.1:0-290 GCF_051776965.1 Bacillus cereus group sp. BceL220
TGATCAGGTTGATAGGTTCGAGGTGGAAGCATGGTGACATGTGGAGCTGACGAATACTAATAGATCGAGGACTTAACCATATAATATGAAGCAATGTTATCTAGTTTTGAAAGAATATAAAAAACTTGTTGACTTTAGAAGTTAAATGAGTTACAATAATTCTTGTCTTAAATGAATACAGTCTGGTAATGATGGCAGAGAGGTCACACCCGTTCCCATACCGAACACGGAAGTTAAGCTCTCTAGCGCCGATGGTAGTTGGGACCTTGTCCCTGTGAGAGTAGGACGTT
>NZ_JBPWBC010000070.1:0-277 GCF_051776965.1 Bacillus cereus group sp. BceL220
AGTGTCCGAAGAAGAAGCTACTAAAGCTAATGATAGAAAATCACCTTCTGTCAGATCTGCAAAACCAGAAAATGGAACATTTGCAATACGATCATATAGAACTCCATTACACTCGTCATTTGCATATTCAATATTTTTACGAATATAGCCTTGTACAAATAATTTCGCTCTTGTAACTCGTCGGTAAGGTGTACCTGGTACTGGTACGAATGCTACAGGCACTAACTTACATTGTGTTAAAAATACGTTTTTTAAGATGCGTTTAATTTCGACTGCT
>NZ_JBPWBC010000071.1:0-266 GCF_051776965.1 Bacillus cereus group sp. BceL220
CGCGCCCGAGAGGAGTCGAACCCCTAACCTCTTGATCCGTAGTCAAACGCTCTATCCAATTGAGCTACGGGCGCATATGGTGCCGAGGGCGGGGGTCGAACCCGCACGGTGGTCACCCACCGCAGGATTTTAAGTCCTGTGCGTCTGCCTGTTCCGCCACCCCGGCATGTCATATTGAAAATTGGAGCGGAAGACGGGATTCGAACCCGCGACCCCAACCTTGGCAAGGTTGTATTCTACCACTGAACTACTTCCGCAAGACATGT
>NZ_JBPWBC010000072.1:0-264 GCF_051776965.1 Bacillus cereus group sp. BceL220
CCTTTTCGATTTTCATACATCACAACATGTGTGAAAATCCAAACTGCAACCAGACTATCATAGTAATTTTCATTACCTTAGACTCTTAGCTTTGCGACCTATCCTTTCGAACAGTGTGCCCATTTATTTTTTCTTTTTGAGACAATAAAAAATCTGGTTGCCTTTTCGATTTTCATACATCACAACATGTGTGAAAATCCAAACTGCAACCAGACTATCATAGTAATTTTCATTACCTTAGACTCTTAGCTTTGCGACCTATCC
>NZ_JBPWBC010000073.1:0-258 GCF_051776965.1 Bacillus cereus group sp. BceL220
CCTTCATCGACTCCTAGTGTCAAGGCATCCACCGTGCGCCCTTTCTAACTTAACCAAACTAAAAATTAAAAAATATGAGCTACACTGTTATCTAGTTTTCAAAGAACATACATTTATATATGAGAGATAGTTCTCTCAAAACTGAACAAAACGAAACACGGAAACTTATATTGATGAACAGCGTTCATCAATTCTCCATAGAAAGGAGGTGATCCAGCCGCACCTTCCGATACGGCTACCTTGTTACGACTTCACCCC